>JBMOMZ010000063.1:0-77553 GCA_049324755.1 Pseudomonadota bacterium | reverse complement strand
ATCGGTTCAATCGTCGGTTTGATTTGCAGGCGATGGTGCCGCGATTGCTGGTGGCTTGTGTCGCTGGTACGCCGATGACGGAAAATCAGCTTCGATTCAATGATGTGGATCGACGCTAATCAGGTATCTTTTTATTTTGGACGGTCTATTTGCTGCGATCTCATCGAGTGAGAGAAGTATATAAGCCTGACTATTAAAGGTCAGGTTTGAATAAAAAACGCGGCCTAAGCCGCGTTTTTTATTCAAACCCAACCAGCGCTTACTTCACGCTGTCTTCATACCGCTTCAAACTCGACACAATCTCGGCACGGGCAGCTTCAGGACCTTCCCAGCCCTGCACCTTGACCCACTTGCCCTTCTCCAAATCTTTGTAGTGTTCAAAGAAATGCTGGATCTGGTGGCGCAGCAGTTGCGGCAGATCTTCGTGGGTTTTAACGTCGTCGTAGAGCGGGGTCAATTTGCTGACCGGGACCGCGAGCAGTTTGGCGTCGCCGCCGGCTTCGTCCTCCATTTTCAGCATGCCGACCGGGCGGCAGCGGATCACAACGCCGGCTTGCAGCGGGAACGGGGTGACGACCAGCACGTCGACCGGATCACCGTCGTCGGAAATGGTGTTCGGCACGTAGCCGTAGTTGCAGGGGTAGTGCATGGCGGTGGCCATGAAGCGGTCGACGAAAATCGCGCCCGATTCCTTGTCCACTTCGTACTTGATCGGATCGGCGTGGGCCGGGATCTCGATGATGACGTTGACTTCATCCGGCACTTTCTTGCCGGCCGGGACTTCCTTCAGAGCCATGGTGCACACCCGCTGCGAACGTGACGCCAGCCGGTCTGGCTGGCGAAGAAAAAGGGCGCGCATTATAGCCTTTTGCTGCACCGCGCCATAGACCGGGGCGGCACTGCGCTGGCGATAATTTGTACGAAGGAGCAAGAAAATCCGCGCTCATGGCAATGTCGGTGCGGGACTTGCCAGACGGGCGCTGTACTGCCAACCTCATCACAGACCCGCCCAACGCCCATAACTAGATGTCGCGGCCACTGTTTGCTTCCCTGCCTGCCCTGTTGCTCGTGCTTGCGTCCGTCGCCGGTTACGCCGGCGAGCCGTCGTCGGTGTTTACGCAGACCGAGGCATTGGTGCGCAAGGCGGAACAGCATTTTGGCCGTGACGAGACCGAGCTGGCCCGCGCCACGATTGCCGAGGCACGGGCTTTGGTGCAGGCCAAGCCCGATCCGGAAGCGGTGCTGCTGATGCTCAGCGTCGATTGCTGGTTCGGCTTTGGCGACAAACCGGCCGTCGATGTTCAACAATTTGCCGAGCAGGCGATGACCCGTGACGACGTCAAGGCTGCGCCGCGCTGGTTCGCCGATTTGCGCATGTGCCGCGGCTATGCGCTCGAACTGCAGAGTCAACTGGATGCGGCGATGGCGGATTACGATTTCGCCGTTGCCGAAGGCCGTCGGTTGCAGGAACCACGCCTGCTCGCCGACGCCACCTGGACTCGCGGCGAGCTGCGCTCATTCCGCGGCCAGTTCGCCGATGCGCTGTCCGATCTGAAAGAATCCTACGAGCTGTACCGCCAGCTGGACGATTCGCCCTATGGGCGCGATGTGCTGCGCGCGATCGCCACGCTCTATTCCCGACTCGGCGAACATGATCAGGCGCTGCATTACCTGAAGCAGTTGCGTGCCATCGCCGAACAGCAAGGCTTGACCGCACTGGCCGAGGCGATGGAAACCGACATGGGCCACGCCTTCTCGCGCAAAGGCGATCATGTCAACGCACTCGACCACTATGACCGCGCGCTGGCGCTGGCCGAGAAACACAATTACCCGGCGCAACTGGCGGTGTTGCAGCAGTCCATCGGCGCCGAACTGGTCGCCATGAAGCGGGCCGCCGAGGCCTTGCCGCATCTGGACAAGGCGCTGCAATTGGTCAGCGATCAGAACGAACCGATTCAACAGGCGCTCACCCGCTACTACCGTGGCGCGGCGCTGTTGCAGTTGCAGCGCAGCGGCGAAGCGCTGGCTGAATTCGACAAGGCCATTCCGGTGTTCGAGCAGCACGACACGCTGCGCTATCTGGCCGAAGCCCGCCGCACCCATGCCGAAGCCCTGGCCAGTCGCGGTCAGTGGCAACAGGCCTATCTGTCCTTGCAGAATTTTCTGGCCGACCACTTCAAGCTGGATCAGCAACTGCGCGAAGAGCAGACCGCCCGCTCGCGTGTCCAGTTCGATACCGAGAAAAAAGAACAGGAAAATGCCCTGCTGGAAAAGCAGCAGCAATTGACTACGCAAGCGCTCGCCGATGCCGAGCGCATCCGCGGTTTGCAGTCACTGGTGATCGCGCTCGCCGCCGGCCTGACACTTCTGCTCGGCTATCTCGCCTGGCGGCAGCTGAAAGCCTCGCGCAGCATGCGCGAGCTGGCGCTCACCGACGAACTCACCCGCTTGCCGAACCGGCGCGCGATTCTGAGTTACGCGACCCAGCAAATCGACGAGGCAAGGCGCAGCCAGAAAGTGCTGAGCGTACTGGTTTGCGACATCGATTATTTCAAGCGGGTCAATGACACCCACGGCCATGCGATTGGCGACGTGGTGCTGCAACGCATTGCCCACGCCTGCCAACACGTGCTGCGCAGCGAAGACAAACTGGGCCGCACCGGTGGCGAAGAGTTTCTGGTGGTGTTGCCGGGTGCCACCGGCCCGATAGCGATGGATGTCGCCGAGCGTCTGCGCCAGACCGTTGATGCCATCGATTGCCGCGATCTGCACCCGGAGCTGCACATCACCATCAGCATTGGCGCCTGCGAATGGACGCCAGCCATTCCGGACATCGCGCAGCTGTCACGTCATGCCGACGACGCGCTTTACCGCGCCAAGGCCGGTGGTCGCAATCGGGCCGAACTGGCGCAGCCGATACTCTGAGCCGGCTGTGACATTCCTCATCATGTCGTGCCACGGCGATTAAAACACGGCAATAGTGCACACGCGCGCCGCGTACGATGGCGCTTTGCCGCCTCTCTGGACATCCGCATGCTGAATTCGCAAGCCCGCGGGGAACGGGCTGGAGGGACATCATCATGCGATTCAGCTTGTCCATTGTTTTTGCCGTCTTGATCAGCTTCTTGTTGTTGGGGGTCATGGCCAATCTGGTGCAGCAACAGGAGTTGCCAACTGCGCCGCCGTCAACGTTGTTGACAGACATCACCTTGATTGCGCCAGAGCCGACACCGGAAAAGCCGATTCGGCCCACATTGCCGGAGCAGAAAAAAGCCGTCAGCCAACCGCCAGGCCCGCCTATCGAGATCACGCCACCGGATGAAAATGGGATTGGCCCAACTTTGCCGCCGATTGCGCCAGGCCTTGACCCCACGAAAGGTTTGCCACACGGACGCGGCGAACCGGATTACACGATCGGTACGGACACCGATAATGGCCCGCTCGGTGGTCTGGTGCCCATCAGTCAGCTGCAGCCGCAGTATCCGCGCGCGGAAGCGGCAAAAGGTATCGAAGGCTGGGTCAGCCTGCGGTTTGAAGTACGCCAGGATGGCACCGTCGGCAATGTCCGGGTGCTCAATGGCTCACCGCGCGGCGTGTTCGATCAGGCCGCGGTCAAAGCGGTGCAGCGCTGGCGCTACCGGCCGACCGAACAAGGCCCGGTGGTGCAGACGGTGACGCTGGATTTCAAACTGGAGCAGTAGGGAAATCGCGTTCGAGCAAGACAACAGGCGCCCATGGGCGCCTGTTGTTTTTCCTTCGCCGTTCGTGCGGGTCGTGCTTGAAGACATTTGCCGGCGCCATCAGCGCAGCGCGTAATCGGCGAGCAGACCGGCCGTCAGTGCCAAGCCGTAAGCGTTGTTCCACTGGAAGGCCCGGAAGCAGTCCGCCGGCTTGCGCGAACGCGCCAGCCACATCTGCGCGATGGTAATCACCAGCGCCAAGGTCCAGCCCGCGTAATAGGCGCCACCGAGCTCAGCGCGCTGACCGACCAGCAGCAGGCCAAGCAGCGCCAGAGCATGAATACTGCTGACCATCAGAATGTCGGCGTCGCCAAACAGAATGGCAGTCGACTTGATGCCGATCTTCCTGTCGTCTTCGCGATCGACCATGCCGTACAAGGTGTCGTAGGCCAACACCCACAGCAAGGTGCTGCAATAGAGCAGCCACGCCAGTGTCGGCACCGTTTCGCTGACGGCAGCAAATGCCATCGGGATCGCCCACGCGAAGGCCGCGCCAAGCACGACCTGCGGAAAATAGGTGTAGCGCTTCATGAACGGATAAGCGCTGGCGATGACGATGGCGACAAACGACAGCAACACGGTCAGCCGGTTCTGGGTCAGCACCAGCGCAAACGCGATCAGCGCCAGGCCGAGAAACAGTTGCAGCGCCTGCTTGCTGGTCACGGCACCGGTGGCGAGCGGCCGGTTCTGGGTGCGCGCCACCGCGCCATCGAACTTGCGATCGGCAAAATCGTTGATGACACAGCCGCAGGCGCGCATCAGCGCGGTGCCGAGCACAAACACCAGCAGCGTATCGAGCGGCGGCACGCCATCGGCCGCCAGCCACAGCGCCCACAACGTCGGCCACAGCAACAGAAAAATGCCGACCGGTTTGTGCCAGCGCATCAATTCCAGATAGGGCCGCAGCACGGTCAGCAAGGAAACGCGCGGGGTATTCGGCGTAGCAGGCGTGCTCATGTTCACCTCAGGTAGGCGGCCGCTCCGGCCACCGGTTTACAGCATACGCACCAGCGCCGGCAAGGCCACTTCCTGCACCAGCAGCGGCGCACCGCGCAGACGGAACAGCGAGCGCCGGGCCGGCAGCCCGCGTTGCCAGGACAACCGCTGTTGCAGCAACCGGCGCGCCAGCAGTTCCCGGCCATCGAGGCTGCGGTACTGCAATGACACCCGCTCACCGTCACCGGCGAACAGCAAAGCACCGAGCGCGCGGCCACCGAGCTGGGTCAGCTCACGATTGGCGCCGAGCAGGCTGCGCGACGGGATCACGGTACGGGCGAAAATCACCGGCTGGTTGTCGCGGCAAAGCACCACTTCGCGCACGTAACACGGTTGTGGCGAGGCTAGCCCGAGTTGCTGCGCTTCGTCGGCACGGATCACTTGCCATTGCTGCAGCAGCGGCCGGACCGCGATCGGCCCGAGCCGCGCCGTCAGCGCGGCGGTGAACGAGCCCGGTTCGGTCATCAGCTGTTGCAGCGCCGGCGTCCAGGCCGGGGCTTCATCGCGCCAGAGAGGCTGCATGGCATTGAGATAGGCGTAAAAAGAGGCCGGCATTATACGCAGCCGACTTGCCGACTGCTGCCCTGACGGCTATAACTGCGCGCCGCCGACGGTGTCGGTGCTGGCTTCCTCTGGTAATGACGTACAGGTGAACGATGAAAAAGTGGCAATGTCTGGTGTGCGGCTTGGTCTACGACGAAGCGCTGGGCTGGCCGGAAGATGGCATTGCGCCCGGCACCGCGTGGGCGGACGTGCCCGCCGACTGGCTGTGCCCGGATTGCGGCATCGGCAAGCTCGATTTTGAAATGGTGGAAATCGACTAAGCTTGTCCGACCGTTGCGACGATTCCCGGGAACCCACCGATGCGCTGGACGCTTTCTTCTCGCTGCGCCATGTTGCTGCTGGTAGCAATGGCCTGTTTCCAACCAGCCGCAAACGCGGCAGGCGGCAGCAGCGATCCGGATCCGGAAGGCACCAAGTACTTCGAGCTGTTCCCGAATTTCGTCACCAATTACCAGAAGGACAACGGCAAGATCGGTTACCTGTCGGTTGGCATTCAGCTGAAAGTCAAAGGCGCCGCCGGCGTCGCGTTGATCAAGCAGCATTTGCCGCTGTTGCAGGATGCGGTGGTCTGGCTGATGCGCGGCCAGACTGACGCCAGCGTCCGCGATCTCGCCCAGCGCGAGGGTTTGCGCCAACAGACGCTGACCGAATTGCAGACCCGGCTGGAAACGGAAACCAAGCAGAAAGCCATCATCGAGGATGTGCTGTTCACCCGCTACGTCTGGCAGTAGCTGCGGCGCGCTACCAATTAGGAAAGCGGCCCATCGGCCGCTTTTTTTCTGCCCGGTTCAGCGCAACCGCGACAGCCCGCCATCGAGCGCAAAAACCTGACCGGTGGCGACATGGTGAGTCGCGGTGAGCAGCCAGCAGGCCAGTTCCGCCACCGCCGGCGCGCTGCCGATTTGCTTCAGCGGATTGCGTTCGGCCAGCGCGTGCCGTTTGGCATCGGTGTTCAGCAGCGGTGCCACCAATGGCGTGTCGATCAGCGCGGGCGCAATGGCATTGACCCGAATCGCCGGCGCCCACTCTGCCGCAAGTGCCCGGGTCAAGCCTTCAATGGCGGCTTTCGCGGCCGCGATCGAGGCGTGAAAATTCAGACCGGTCTGCGCCGCGACCGAACTGAACAGCAGCACCTGCGCCTGCCCGGCGGCCTGCAGCGCCGGGCGCGCTGCCTGCAAGGTGCGCACGGCGCCGAGGAAATTGAGCTGCCAATCGTGCAGAAAATCGGCCTCGGTCAAGCGGGCAAACGGTTTCAGCGTGATGCTGCCGGGACAGTAGGCCACACCGTGCAAGTGTGCCGGCAAGGCTTCCGCCGGAAACGGGGCTTGTGTGGCATCCCAGTGAATTGGAGTCAGATTGCGGTGTGCCGGCAGCGGTTCCGGCGACCGGCAAGCGAGCCAGACCTGATGATCCGCCGCGAGCAGTTGCTCCCGCATTGCCAGACCGATGCCGTGGCTGCCGCCAACGAGCAGAATATTCGCCATGATTGCGCACTCCGGTCCGGCCGTGTGCGGACCCGTGCTGCGCTATACGCGGCCTCCGGCGCTTTCGTTCATCGGCGGTGGCGCTGATCGGGCGCTGGATCAATCCCGGACAAACGGCAATTGCCGTTTCCAGCCTTCAAAGCCGCCATCGACACTGGCGACCTGGCGAAAACCCTGATTGACGAAGAATTGCGCGGCACTCTGCGAACTGTGGCCGTGGTAGCACATGACCAGCAGCGGCGTATCCGGATCGGCACTGGCGAGAAATTCGCTCAGGTTGTCGTTGCCGAGCCGCAGCGCGCCGTCGACATGGCCGGCAGCAAAGGCCACCGGATCCCGGATATCCACCAGCACGGCACCGGCATTCAGCTGCTGCTGCGCCTGTTCGGCACTGAGCCGTTGAAACTGCATGTTGTGACTCCTGCGCTGACGCGCTTAATCGGCCGGCCGCCGCATCATGAAATGCGGAATGCCATCTTCCAGATACGGTTCGTCAAACACGACAAAACCGCAAGATTCATAAAACCGCCGCAAATACGCTTGCGCACCGATCACGCAATCCTGGCCCGGATGGGCCGCAGCGAGCGCCTGCAAACCGCGTTGCACCAGTTCGCGACCGACCCCGCCGCTGCGCGCGCGCAGCGCCGTGCAGACCCGGCCCAACGACGCGCTGCCCGATTCATGCCGATGCGGCGGCACGATGCGCAGACAGGCGAGCACACCGGCAGCATCTTCGGCGAACAGATGCAGGCAATCCGGATCGCGGCCATCGAGATCCGGATACGGGCACATCTGTTCGACGATGAACACGTCCTGACGCAGTTTGACCAGCGCATGCAACTGTGCCGGGGTCAGGCTCGACCACGGCAGGCAGGACCAGCGCACGGTCTGATCCGGTGTCGCCGGCCTGGGCTCAGTGCCAGCCATCGCGACGACGCCCCCGCATGGCGCTGGCGCCAAAGCCGATCACGATACCGACCAGCACAATCAAGGCGCCGGCATACATCACTTCGCTCTGGAAGCGACGCTCCAACACATCATTTTGTTCGGTCAGCGTTTCCAGCTGGTTTTCCAGCTCGACCACGCGCACCTGCAATTCATGATTCTGCCGCTGCAGCACTTCCCGCTCCGGCAGCGAGGCTTTCATGCCTTCCAGTTCGGTCACTGCCGCGTTGAAACGGCTCTCCAGTTCGGCGTAACGATTGACCGAAGGCGGTACCGTGACGATCCGATCCGCTTCAATCCAACCTTCCGGACCACTGGCGGCGCGCACCCGAACAAAGCCGGTGCCCGGCGCTTTTTCCATGATCTGCACCGGCTCACCGGCCTTGATCTGGTTGATCGCTTTCTGTTCTTTGGCCGCGCCGGCACGCAGCGATGCGGTCAACTGATCGGTGATGTAGTAGGTCGTGGTTTCCGCGGCCGCCAAAGGCATCGCGCCGGCCAGCAGCCACAACGCCAGACTGCAACCGATGCAGTGCTTGTTCAATCGCACAGTGATCCTCCCGTTCTGCCGATGGCTCAGGTCGCGTCGCCAGCGCGTGCGCACCCGTGCCTGGGCGAGCGCAGGTGCCGCGACCCGCTTCCGCGCAGCGATTGTAGCAGCGCCATCGTCGGCGTCGGCAGCACAGAAAAGGGATTTCGCTGTCAGCGGCGCCACCATCCACTACAATGCCGGCCATTGCCCGCCGACCGGACATCCGCCTTGCCATGGGCCGCGAACTTGAACTGAAACTGGCGACCGATCCCGATACCCTGGCCGCACTGGTCGCGACCCGTCTGCCCGCTGGCTGGCATGCCGGCCCGTGGCAATCGCACCGGCTCGGCAACCGCTATTACGACACGAGCGATCACGAGCTGCGCGACCGCGGCGTCTCGCTGCGGCTGCGTCAGGACGACAACCAGTTCACCCAGACCATCAAGACCGCCGGCAGCAGCCTTGGCGGCCTGCACCGGCGCAACGAATGGAACGTCAACGTTGCCGGCCCGGATCTCGATCCGGTGCGACTGCCGGAAACCGAATGGACACCGTGGCTGACCAGCCTGTGGCGGCAACAGAAACTGCAGACCGTGTTCAGCACCGACTTCGAACGACGCACGCGCGAACTGCGTCATGACAGCGGCACCGTTGTCGAATTGGCACTCGATCACGGCGCCGTGCATGCCGACGAAGAACACGATCCGATCAGCGAAGTCGAACTGGAGCTGCTGAGTGGCGATCCGGCGCCGCTGTTCGAACTGGCGCGGCAACTGGCCAGCCATCACCCGCTGCACCCGGACAGCCGCAGCAAAGCCGAACGCGGCTATCGCCTGCTCGGCTGGCAGGAACCGGCCAGCGCCCGGCTGCAGCCGATCCTGATCAAGGAAGGCGCCACGCTCTGGCAGCTGCTGTACGACAGCGTGCAAAACGCCTGGCAACACTGGCAACTGTACGAAAAGGAATTTGTCAGCAAACCCTCGGTGGTGGCGGCCGAGCAAATGCGCCGCGCCCTCGGGCTGTTCCGGCATGCCCTGGTCTGCTACAACGGCCTGCCCGTGCCGGTGGCGATGCACGGCTGGCGCCGGCAACTGACCCACATGCTGCAAGCCTTCCGCTGGGTCGGCATGGCGCGCGCGCAACAAGCAGCCGACGACATCGTCTGGTCCACGCAGGGCGAAGACTATTTGCCGCATCACGATGAGCTGCTCGAACAGCTGCCGGATGAACGCGATTTCGCGCCGGGCATCGTTGCGGTCGAACAACTGCTCGACAGCCGCCGCTACGCGCTGTTCGCGCTGGACGTCGCCCAGTTCCTGCTGCAGGCCCCCACCGATATCGACGCGCCGCTGCTGCAACCGGCCAGCGAGCGCGCCACCGAGCTGGTGATCCGGCAATGGGAAGCGCTGCAGAAAATTTGGGACAGCGCACCGATCACACCGGATTTTGGTTACTACGAACGGCAAAAGCGGCTGCTGCGCCGGGCGCTCTGGTCGTGTTTGATTTTCGGTGAACTGTTCGACGAACGGCAACGTGCGCTGTTCATCAATCCCTGCCGCGATCTGCTGGCCGGCATCCAGGATAACCAAACCCTCGCCAGCCTCGATCAACTCGGCCGGCAACTCAGCGATGCGCAGTACCGCGACTTCACCGGCTGGCTGTTTGCCCAGCGCGAAACGCTGTGGAGCGCCTTGCAGCTGACCCGCGAATTCGCGCTGCGGGCGGAACCGGAAACGCTGGAAAACGGCTAGCACCGCTCGATTCACTGTCCTGCGCTGTCATGCTGACGCAGCCTCAGGCTCGGGCTCTGGTTCGGCAACTGTTCTGTTGACGGCCGAATCGGGCTATCGATGCGCCAATCTGGTGCAGTTCCGCCGCTTTAACTGCGAAAACGACAAGATTTGGCACGTCGACGCCGCCAGTTCGCGCTGAAACTCCCAAACTGCTCCGATGAGCAGGTCGGCTTGTGCACAGCAGCACAGGAAGCCTTTGCATCCTTGCCGGCATCCGGTGTATGGTCGGCGCCATGCAATGACAACGCTGTCATTGCTGGAACGATACCTCCCCGGAAGAGGGCCGGGATCGACGCTTGGACACGCAAAGGACAAAAAACATGAGCTCCCCTACATTCCAGAAAAAACTGCTTCCCGGGGTGATCGCACTGGCGTTGGCCGGGGCCCCGTTCCAGCATCTGTTTGCCGCTGACGAGGCGGCAGCGCCAACCGATCAGGACGCCGAGATCCTCGAGGTCCGTGGCATCCGCGACAGCTTGCGCGCCAACCTTGGCAAAAAGCGCGACGCCGACGATGTCCGCGAGGTGGTCACCGCCGAAGACATCGGCAAGTTCCCGGACAAGAACGTCGCCGAATCGCTGCAGCGTATTACCGGTGTCAGCATTCAGCGCACCTTTGGTGAAGGCGAGCGGGTTTCGATTCGCGGCACGGCGCCCAACCTTAACCGCACCCTGCTCAACGGCCATTCGGTTGCCACTGCCGACTGGTTCATCCTCGATCAGCTCAATGCGACCCGCAGCTTCAACTACCTGATGCTGCCATCGGAAATTGTCGGCCAACTCGATGTGATCAAAAGTCCGCAGGCTGACGTCGAAGAAGGCAGCATCGGCGGCGTTGTCAATGTCAGCACGCGCAAACCGTTGCAAATGAAGGAGCCGCTGACACTCGCCGGCACGGTGCAGATGATCCGCAACGACAAATCCGGTGAAACCGATCCACTGCTGTCTGGCCTCATCAGCTGGAAGAATGAAAGCAGCGATTTTGGCGTGCTGCTGTCCATTCAGAAAAGCGAGCACAACATTCGCCGCGACGGCATTGAGGTGCTTGGCTACAGCGATCGCGCCATTGCCGACCAAGGCGGCGCCACCTACGCCATTCCCGATCTGATGGGAGCCGCCTATTTCACCCAGCAGCGTGATCGGCAAAGCACCAACCTGAGTGTGCAATGGCTGCCAACCAATGATCTCGACATCACCTTCAACGCCATGCAGGCGGAAATGGATGCCGATAACGTCAACCACAATATGCTGGCGTGGTTCAGCAACATGCTCGGCGCCGGCGCCCAACCTTACAACACCGTGGTCGATGGCAATGGCACCGTGGTCGCCGGCCGCTTTGATGAAAGCGCCACCGGCTGGGGCGCGGTTTACGATACCTTTGTTCGGGAAGCATTCACCGAAACCAACGCCTACGATCTTGATCTCAAGTACAGCGTCGGTGACTGGACCATTACCGGCAAGCTCGGCACAACCGATGCGGAAGGCGGCACCGATCGCCAGCTGATCTGGGAAACCATCGCCCGCACCGGATTCACCTGGGATCTGCGCGGCTCGGTGCCACGTTTCGCTTTCACCGACATCGACCCGACCGATCCGAATGCGCTCGACACCAACGGCTGGAACGGCGAGCGCGATGTCGGTAACGAAGACGCGGAGGATTTCGCCTACATCGATGCCGAATGGCTGCTGGACGGCGACTTTTTTACCGCCCTCAAGTTCGGTTTGAAGTCCACCGACCACGAACGCAAAGTCTGGTTCAATGGCTTGGTGGGCCATGGTCTGTATGGCCCCACGTCATGTGGTGGCCAGCCCTGTGGCGTCGCGCCAGTCGCCGGCGGGTTGTTGCCCAGCGATTTCATGTCCGGGCACGGTGGCATCATCAACTACCGGTTGGTCGATCCGGATCAGCTCTACGCCATTTACAACGCCATTCCGACCCAGGGTCGATGCACGCCAAGTGGCCAGACCTACCCGCCGTCGTGCTGGTCACCGGTGGCAAGCAGCAGCTACCGCATTACGGAAGAGGCGCTCGGCGGCTATCTGATGGCCCGCTTTGCCGGTGACGGTTTCCGCGGCAATGTGGGTGTTCGCATCGTTGAAACCGATGTCAGCGCCGACGGTTTCCGCACCGGTTTGGCCGCCGATTTTCCTGGCGCCTCCTGGTCATTGTTCGACGGCTATTACGCCCCGTACACCCAGCGCAGTGATTACCGTGATGTGTTGCCCAGCCTGAACATCGCGTTCGATATCGCCGAAGACTGGATCTTGCGCGTCGGCGCTGCCGAAGTGATGGCACGACCGGATTACGGCCGGATGTCACCGGTGGTGTCACTGAACTCGACCTCGTTCACCGGTAGTGGCGGCTCGCCGGATCTGGATCCGTACCGCGCCCGGCAATTGGATCTGTCCGCCGAGTGGTACATCAGCGACGACAGCGCGCTGTCGATTGCTTACTTCCACAAGGATATCGAGTCCTACATCATCAACCGGACCCGCGAAGAAGCCCACCCGACCGATTTCACCAGTAGCCCGGTTCCTCCCGGTGACAACTGCACCCTGATCGAAAGCGATCTGTACAGCTGCGTGTACCGGATCGATCGACCGGAGAACGGCGACGGTGGCACCAACAAGGGAGTGGAGGTCGCTTATCAGCAGATGTTTGGCAACGGCTTCGGCTTCTCCGGCAACTACACCTACTCGGATGCGGAGACCGATGATGGTGATGAAATTCCAGGCAACTCCGAACACACCTACAACCTGTCGGCATTCTTTGAGAACGAACTGCTCAGTGCCCGGGTTTCCTACAACTACCGCGACGATTTCTTCGTGGATATTCAGAACAGTCGTCAGCAATGGTCAGCGGAAACCAAGTGGCTGGACGCGTCGCTCAGCGTCAATGTGATGGAACACGTGCAGTTGGTGCTGGAAGGCTCGAATCTGACGGAAGAAGAGCTGGTCTACTACTACGACGGCATTGAAGAGCGGCCGAACGCGGTCTATCAGACTGGCGCGGTCTACTACGCCGGTGTCCGGTTGCGATTCTGAGCCGGCTTGCCCCGGTGCCGCGATAACGGCACCGGGTTTACTGCTCCGTTGTCTCCCTGCAGCATTTTGCAAACCGCCGGAAAGCGCCTGTTGGCTTCCGGCTTTTTTTCTTGTTAGGGTCAGTGGCGTCGTATTGCTCACCGACACCCTGCCCTTGCTACCGGAACCGTCGATGCCTGCACAGCCACATCCGTTTTCGCGCCGCCTCGCTGCCGCCGGTACGGCACTGGTGATGGCGGGCATGCTGACCGCCTGTCCTGCGCCCGCAGCAACCGTTCTGCCGGCACCGCTCGCCGCCACTGACGACGCGGCGCCAACACTTCGCCAGGCCGAGTTGGACCGCTTTGCCGCTCAGCTGCAATTGCAATACCGCCTGCTGGACAATCGCCCCGGTCCGCATTGCCGTGCCGATCAGGCGGGCGGCGCCTGCTTTCAGGCCGCGCTGATCTTGCACAGTGCCGAAGCATTTGGCCATCGCCAGTGGACGCTGCATTTCAGCCATGTCGCGCCCATACAGCGCAGCCAGTCGGACGAGTTCGAGATTGTTCAGCTCAACGGCGACCTGCATGTGCTGCGGCCGACCGCCCGCTTTCGCGGCTTTGCTGCCGGCGAGCGCAAGACCATTCCGTTTCAGGCGGCATTCTGGCTGCTGAGTCATGCCGAACTGATGCCGAATTATTTTCTGACCGCACCGGGCCTGATGCCGCGGCTGCTGGCCAGCAGCCGCGAGCAACTCCACCCGGACACGGGGCTGCCATACCTGCCATTTGTTGCGCCACTGCAGGATCGCGACCGGCAGTTGAAACGCACGCCGGCTGACGAAACCGTGCCGGATGATGCCGAGCAGCTGTTTGCGCGTTATCAAGCCTGGGGCGCTGCCACGATGCCGGCCGCAGGCGATTTGCTCCCGACAGCGCGGCAAAGTCGGTTTGGCACAGGCCGTGTCACACTTGCTCGCGGCCTCCACCTGCTCAAGACGGATTTTGCTGCTGACGCGGTGCAGGCGGCCCTGGCGCGTCTGGCGCGGCTCGGCGTCGCCCAGCACCCGGATGGCATGCCGTTGTCGCTGCACCGGCGACCTGCAGGCGAGCTTCCGGCCGAAGGTTACCGGCTCCAGATCGCCGCCGATCGTCTGCACATCGAAGCCAGTGACACAGCCGGCGCGTTCTACGGTTTGCAGTCACTGGCCGCGTTGCTGCAGCTGCCCGACAAGAGCGTGCCGATCGGCCACATCGAGGATGCGCCGCGTTACCCATTTCGCGGCCTGCATATGGATGTTGCGCGCAATTTCCACAGCAAGAACCTGCTGCTGAAGTTGCTTGACCAAATGGCCGCATACAAGCTGAACAAACTGCATCTGCATCTGGCCGATGACGAAGGCTGGCGGTTGGAAATTCCTGGCTTGCCGGAATTGACCGAGATCGGCGCGTTCCGCTGCCATGACCCCGACGAGCGTCACTGCCTGTTGCCGCAACTCGGCAGCGGCCCGGATCGTGCCAGCCCGGTCAACGGTTTCTATTCGCGCGCAGACTATCTGGAGATCGTTCGCGCCGCCAATGCCCGTCACATCCAGGTCATCCCGTCATTGGACATGCCCGGTCATGCTCGCGCTGCCGTGCGCAGCATGCGCGCGCGCCATGATCGTCTGCTCGCGGCCGGTGATCCGCACGCGGCACGCGAGTTTCTGCTTGATGATCTGGCCGACCGCAGCCAGTACGAATCGGTGCAGTTCTACCGCGACAACACCATCAACATCTGCCAGGAATCGGCGTATCGCTTTGTCGACAAAATTCTGGCCGAAGTCGCCGCACTGCATGCCGCCGCCGGGCAGCCACTGACGCGCTTTCATATCGGCGCAGACGAAACCCCCGGCGCCTGGACGGCATCACCGGCGTGCCAGCAGTACTTGGCACGCCATCCGGAAATCGGGGATCGGCACGCGCTGTCTCAGCATTTCATTGCTCGGGTGGCGCAGCTGCTGGCCAAACGCGGCCTCGAGTTTGCGGCCTGGAGCGATGGTGTCGAACACCTGCCAGCCAACGCCGTAAGCGGCGTGCGCCAGGCCAACGCCTGGGGCGTACTCGCCTGGAACGGTCACCGCAGCGCCCACCAGCTGGCCAACGCCGGCTGGCAGGTAGTGGTCAGTTCGCCGGACGTGACGTACTTCGATTTTCCCTACGCCGCCGACCCGGAGGAGCCCGGCTATTACTGGGGCACGCGCAGTGCCGACACGCGCAAAGTGTTCGAATTCATGCCGGACAATCTGCCTGCACATGCCGCCATCTGGCGTGACCGCGAAAACCGCCCCTACCGTGCTGACGATCGCGCTGACGCGACGACCGGCCATCGGCCGTTACGCGAAGAAGTGCGCTTTCACGGCCTGCAGGCCCAGCTCTGGAGCGAAACCGTGCGCAGCGATGCGCAAGTGGAATATCTGCTGTTTCCGCGCTTGCTGGCACTGGCCGAGCGCGCGTGGCATCGCGCGGATTGGGAGCTGGCCTATCGACATGAAGGCCATGAGTACCGGTTTGGTGATGCCAGCTTCAGCGCCAAACACGCCGCCTTGCGCGCGCGTGATTGGCAACGCTTCGCCGGCTTGCTGGCAACGCGCGAATTCGCCAAGTTGGCGCATGCGGGCATTGCGTTTCGCTTGCCCACGGTCGGTGCCCGTCTCGAAGCCGGACACCTGCATGCGCGCTTGCCGTTTGTGGTGCATGGTGACAACGCGAGCACGACCGTGACCAACGCCCTCGCCATCGAATACCGCGTCGAGGGTGGCCACTGGCAACGGTACCGACAACCGGTGCCCGTGAGCGGTGCCGTTGAGGTCCGCGCCGTATTGCCCGACTACGGCCGCGCCGGTCGCAGCCTGCCGGTGTCGTCGCCCGGGTCGGGTAGCCAACCGGCCGCGCCGGCACACCGGGCGCTCACTACACCGACCAGTGCCGATGGCGACGGATTTGCTGCATTGCAAGAATGACAGCGCTGTCATTTGTTGATAGCATCGCTTCCATCAGCCCCCTGATCGGCAAGGCCATCGATGCGCTTGCCCGAGGACGACAGCTCAGATGACAGCGCAACGGCCCCTGCGGTTTCTCGGCATTGATGGTGGCGGCAGCAAATGCAAAGCCGTGATCGTCGATGCCGCTGGTCGCGTGCTGGGTGAAGGCGGCGGCGGCCCGGCCAATCCCTATCAGCAGTTCGAACAAAGCCTCAATTCGATCAAGCGCGCCACCCACGACGCCTTGGCTGCGGCCGGTCTGGCTGCCAGCGACATCGGCAGCCTGCATGCCTGCCTCGGCCTGGCCGGTGTCAATCTGCCGGTTGTCCATCAACGCCTGCGACAGTGGCCGCATCCATACGCCAGCCTGCGCATCGTCAGCGATCTGCATGTCGCCTGCATCGGCGCCCACGCCGGCGGCGATGGCGCGGTGATGATCGCCGGCACCGGCTCCTGTGGCTACGCCCGCGTGCAACAGCAGGAATGGCAGTACGGCGGTCATGGCTTTCCGGCTGGCGACAAAGGCAGTGGCGCCTGGCTCGGCCTGGAAGCGGTCAAACAGGCGTTGCTGACGCTCGATGGCTTTGCCGACGCCACACTGCTGACGCAACAGTTGCTGACGGCATTGCAGGTCAACGACGCCATTGCGTTGATCGAGCGCGTCGGTCAAGGCGCCAGCGCCTACGCCAAGTTGGCGCCGCTGGTATTCGCCAGTGCCGAGGCCGGGGATCCGGTAGCACGCGCGATCATCGGGCAAGGTGCCGATTACCTGAGCACGCTGGCACGAAAACTGTTGCACGCCAAACCGCCGCGGCTGGCGTTGATCGGCGGTATTGCCCCGCTGATGACGCCCTGGCTCGCGCCCGAGGTTCAAGCGGCCTTGTCGCCTGCACTGGAAGCACCGGAACACGGCGCGGTGCGCGTCGCCATGGCCAATCTGCAGCACGGGAAAACCGCCTCATGACCAGTTTGATGGAACAGGAAGCACGGGAAGTTCCGGCCCGCATCCGGCAGCAATTGCACAGCAACGCCGACCGGTTGACCGCACTGTGCGCGCAGCTGCGGGCAACACCGCCGCGGTTGCTGATGATCATCGGCCGCGGTTCGTCAGATCACGCCGGCGTGTTTGCCAAATACCTGCTGGAGATCGAAACCGGTATTCCGGTTTGCGCCGCCGCGCCCGCGGTCGCCACGGTTTATCAGCGCACGTTGAAACTGGAGGGTGCACTGGTGCTGGTGATCTCGCAAAGTGGCCGTAGCCCCGACATCGTGCTGCAAGCCAAACAAGCCAAAGCCGGTGGCGCTTACGTCGTCGCTCTGGTCAACGATGAACAATCGCCGCTCGCGGCCTGCGCCGATTTTGTCCTGCCCGTGGCAGCCGGACCGGAACGTTCGGTGGCGGCAACCAAAAGCTTTCTGTGCACCTTGACGGCCTTGCTGCAACTGACAGCACTGTGGACACAGAACAAGGTGTTGGCCGATGCCCTGCAGCAATTGCCGGAACAGCTCGAACAGGTGCTGCAGCAACCGACCCAGTTACCACCGGCAGCCTTGCGTGGGTTGCAGCATTTGATCGTATTGGGGCGTGGCCCCGGTTTTGCCATTGCCAAGGAAATGGCGCTGAAACTGAAAGAAGTGTGCAGCCTGCACGCGGAAGCGTTCAGCAGCGCGGAATTCCTGCATGGCCCGGCCGCGCTGGTGCAGAATGCGCTGACCATCATCAATGTGGCAGTCGCCGACGAAGCGGCGCGCGTGCATCAACAGCAGATCGACGAGATGCACCAGCGCGGCGCACAGGTGCTGACGCTGACGCAAACGCTGACCGATTGCCATCCCCGGTTGGCGCCGCTGCTGCTGTTACAACGGTTTTATGTCGATGTCGCCCAGGCCGCGCTGGCGTTGGGCCGTAACCCCGATCAACCGCTCGGGCTGAAGAAAATCACGGAAACCCTATAGGACTGCAATGAGCCGCCAAACGCTGCTGGCCGATCAGATCTTTGATGGCGACCGCTGGTTGCCGGCCACACCGGTGACGATCGAAGCCGGTCAGATCGTCGCGCTTGACACCGTACCCGGTGTCCCCGTCACCCGTGTTTCCGGCCGTTTGGTGCCGGGCTTTATCGACATCCAGGTCAATGGTGGTGGTGGTGTCCTGTTCAATCAAACGCCCAGCCTCGCCGGACTGCAGACCCTGACGCAAGCCCACGCCCGCTTTGGCAGCACCGGCGTGTTGCCAACGGTCATCACTGACGATCTGTCGGTGATGCAGCGCGCTGCCGATGCCGTTGCCAGCGCCCGTGCACAACGCCTGCCCGGCGTGCTCGGCATTCATTTCGAAGGTCCGCATCTGGCAGTCGCCAAACGCGGCGTCCACAGCGAGCAATTCATTCGCGAACTGAGCGAGGCGGAGTGGGCGTTGTATCGCCGCCAGGATCTCGGCGTCCGCGTGCTGACCGTAGCGCCGGAAACCGTCAGTCCAGACACCATCGCGCAGCTGGTGGCGGTCGGCGTTCACGTTTGTCTGGGTCATTCCAACGCCGATTACGAAACGGTGCAGCAAGCCCTCGCAGCAGGCGCCAGCGGCTTCACCCATTTGTACAACGCCATGTCGCCACTGACATCGCGCGAACCGGGCATGGTCGGCGCTGCCTTGTTGGACGGCAACAGCTGGTGCGGCATCATCGTTGACGGCTGTCATGCTCACGATGCCTGCTTACAGTTGGCGCTGCGCAGCAAACCCCGTGGCAAGGTTGTCTTGATCACCGATGCGATGGCAACGGTCGGCAGCAACCAGACCGAGTTTGCTTTCTTCGGTGGCACCGTCCGTCGCGATGGCAACCGCCTGCTCGATGAACGCGGCGCGCTGGCAGGATCGACCCTCGACATGGCGACGGCCGTGCGCGAAAGCCAGCGCCGGCTCGGTATCGACCTTGGCGAAGCTCTGCGTATGGCCGCCCGCTACCCTGCTGAATTTCTCGGGCTCGGGCAGCAGCGCGGGCGAATTGCGCTGGGCCAAAGCGCCGATCTGGTTCTGCTCGATGAAGCGCTGCAGGTGCAGCAGTGCTGGATTGCTGGCCGCACCATGATCTGACCAGAACATGCCGTCGCGTGGCCGCACCTTGCGCCTCGGTCAACACAGCGAACACAGCACGTGAGCGCATTGAACGGCAGCTAACTACATAAGCTTGAGCAAGCTCACATAACAACAGGGCAACGGAGGAAAGTATGGCGACCACGACGGGTAGCATTGCAGCCAGCCCGAGCTTGGCTAACAGCCAGATCAATTACAGTGTGCCATTGGCGCTGATGATCAGCCTGTTTTTCATGATCGGGTTCATCACCGTTTTGAACGATGTACTGATCCCCAGCCTGAAGGGTTTGTTTGCGTTGAACCGCTGGCAGGCGATGCTGGTGCAGTTCTGCTTTTTCATTGCCTACGGCGTGATGTCGATTCCGGCCGGTCAACTGATCCAGCGTATCGGCTATAAAAAAGGGCTGGCGGTGGCGCTGGCAACGATGGCGACCGGCCTGTTCCTGTTTGTACCAGCCAGTGCCATCGTGTCGTATGAGTTTTTCCTGTTCGCCTTGTTTGTGGTCGCAACCGGGCTGACCATTCTGCAGGTGGCGATCAATCCCTACATCATTGCGCTCGGACCGGAAGCAACCGGCGCTGCCCGACTCAACATGGGCGGCACCGCCAACTCGACCGCAACCTTCCTCGGTCCGATTATCGGCGCTGCCTATATCTTGCCGCACGGCATCAGTGATCCGCTTGAGAAAGCAGCGGCCGTCAAAGGTCCCTATCTGGTGCTGGCACTGGTCACCGTGGCCATCGCGGTGTTGCTGTACTTCCTGAAATTGCCGCGGCTTGCAACGGAAGTTGACCGCAGTGAAACGCTGCAGGGTCATGCCTGGCAATTCCAGCACCTGCGCTGGGGCGCAGGTGCAATTTTTGTCTACGTTGGTGCTGAAGTGGCCATCGGCAGCGTGCTGATTCTGTACTTTGTCGAGGATCACTTGATCCGACTCGGCAGCGATGCCATTGCCAGTCTGTCGCCAGAAAAAGCGGCCTCATCGCTGGTCGCCTATTATTGGGGCAGCGCGATGATCGGTCGCTTTGTTGGCAGCATCATCGGCCAGAAAATTGCAGCCGAAGTGATGCTGCGCTGGGCGGCTGCGATTGCGCTGTTGCTGGTGGCCTTGGCACTGTCCGGGGTGTTTCTGTCCACCTGGCTGGAGATGAAGGTCATGGTGCTGAACCTGGATCCGTTCAGCATCAGCTTTGAACCGATCAGTTTTCCGCTGTCGTTGTTCCTGCTGGTTTTGGTTGGCTTGTTCAACTCGGTCATGTGGCCGTGCATTTTTCCACTGGCGCTGAAAAACCTCGGCAAGCACACCAGTCAGGGTTCCGGCATTCTGGTCAGCATGGTCGCGGGCGGCGCGTTGATCCCGTTGCTGCAAGGGTATCTGGCCGGGCTGGATGGCATTGGTTTTCAGTACAGTTTTGCGGTAGTGGTTGCCTGTTACCTTTACATCCTGGCGTTCGCTTTACGCGGCTACAAGCCGCAATAGCAAACAGAGCGGACAGCGGAAACATGCCAAACAAAAAGCCGACGGGATGTCGGCTTTTTGTCTGGCGGAAGTGCGACTGCGCGGCCATCCATGGCATTTTCCCATCGCCCTGATCAGCCGCTCATTGCCAGTTCCGACGCCGGCGTGGCGTGCACCCCGAGCGCCGCCAGGTTCAGGGCATTGTCGAGCATGCGGTGCGAGAATCCCCACTCGTTGTCGTACCAGGCCATCAGTTTCAGCCACCGACCATTGAGTTTGGTTTGCGTGGCATCGAATACCGAGGACGCGCTGTCGTGGTTGAAATCGACGGAAACCAAGGGCTCATCGTTGTAGCGCAAGATGCCACGCAGCGGACCGGCGGCAGCCTCACGCACCAGCTGATGCACTTGCGCAACAGTCACATCACGCTGCAACAGCACGTTCAGATCCACCAGTGAGACATTGATGGTCGGTACGCGCACAGCCATACCATCAAGACGACCTTTCAGCTCCGGCAGTACCAGGCCAACCGCCTTGGCAGCGCCAGTCTTGGTTGGGATCATGGATTGCGTGGCCGAACGGGCCCGATAAATGTCCTGATGATTCAAATCGAGCAGCTGCTGATCATTGGTATAGGCATGGATCGTGGTCATCATGCCCTGCTCAATGCCGATGGCATCATTCAGGATCTTGACGATGGGCGCCAGACAATTGGTGGTACAGGAGGCATTGGAAACGATCCGGTCACCGACCTTGAGCCGTTGTTGGTTGACACCATGGACAATGGTGGCGTCGGCATCATCGGCTGGGGCCGAAATCAACACGCGCGCGGCGCCTGCCTGCAGGTGCGCTTGCGCCTGTTCACGCCGGGTGAAGCGACCGGTACATTCGAGCACGACATCAATATCAAGAGCCTGCCACGGTAGCAACGCTGGCTGCGCCACTTGCAAGTAATGAATGCGGTCGCCGTTGACCAACAACTGCATCGCATCAGTAGCGACCGCTGCCGGAAAACGACCGTGCACGCTGTCGTAACGAAGCAGATGCGCGCTGGTCGGCAGATCGCCGAGATCATTGATTGCCACCACCTGGACGCGGTCACGGTAGCCGGACTCGTAGAGCGCGCGCAGCACATTGCGGCCAATGCGGCCGAAGCCATTGATTGCCAAACGGACGGTCATGGCGAAACTCCTGTCAGTGAGATGATGACTCGGTATCGGCACGCAACCACTGCGCGGCCTGTGCGCGGCGGCGCACACTGGACCAGTCACGACGACGCAACAATTCCGGACTCAGAATCCAGCTCGCAAACACGGTGCGTACGGCGGCGTGCGCCAGATACAGGGCGGCGTCAAAGGCACTGCCAACATTGATCACGGTAGCCTTCATGGTCGGCATCTGTTGTGCCATCAGATGCAGCCAGCGCCGACCTTGCTGCAAATCGTTCGGCGCCAGCACAACATGACCAACGCCGGCGTCGTGCAAGCGGAGCAACTGCCGTTGTGATGCAACCTGCGGCGCACACAGCCCCGACCAACGGAGTTCGCGGTCATTCAGGTAGGCGCTGATACCCGCGCGTTGCACCTGCTGCAGGTCAGCATCGCAAGCCAGCCAGGCACACAAAGGCATGGCGTTCAGGGTCTGCAGCTCCGCCATGGCGGTGCGGGCGCCGGTACGCACTGCCAGCGCCGCGAAACCGCACGCGTCCAACACGGGCAACAGTTCTGACAGCGGCACCGATTCGCGCAGATCCAGCACCGGAACCAGTGACGGCAACGCGGCCGGCGTTACCGCGGCGGCAGCCGGGCGCACCGAGGTCGCTGCACGGCGTCGACGTGCTGGCGTCGCGTGATCACGGGCGTGACCACGGTCAGTTGCGACGACATCGGTGGCGGTGGCATCCAGCATGAGCAGGCGGTCCTCACGGCGGTTGACGGCAGCCCGGCCCAAGCGACAGCCCAAAGCCTTCCACCGCGAACAGGGTTTCACTGTGCGCCCAAATGACAGCGCTGTCAATTAACGAAAGCGCTGTCCCGACCAGCGCCCTTGTCGTGCGTCGGGGCGGCGCCGGGTACACTGGCGAGCCCGTGCGGGTTTCGTCGCTGACGCCCGCATCAACACCCGGCCCCCACACCCCGACAGGAGAGTCATGGCTGCCACCATCAACGATGTCGCGCTGCACGCCGGCGTGTCGATGAAAACCGTCTCCCGGGTCATCAACAACGAACCCACGGTCAAGAAGGCCACGCTGGAGAAAGTACAGGCGGCGATGAAAGCGCTGAATTACCAGCCCAATCTGGCGGCGCGCAATCTGGCCGGTACCCGCTCCTACACCATCGGCTTCGTCTACGACAATCCGAACGCCTATTACGTGATTGACATGCAGAACGGCATGCTGGCGGAATGCCGGCGCCAGGGCTACGAACTGTTGATTCACCCCTGCAGTCACCGCTCACCGGATATCGGCGCTGAACTGTTGGCCATGGTCAATCAAACCCGGGTTGCCGGCCTGCTGTTGACGCCACCGTTCTCGGAGATGCCGGAACTGATCAAATTGCTTGATGCCCATGACGTCAAATTCGTGCGCATCATTTCCGGGGTCGAACGCGGCAAGTACGCCAGCAGTTGTGTCTTCGTCGACGATCACTCGGCGGCCCACGCAATTACCGAGCACTTGATTGAACAGGGCCATCGCCGCATCGGTTTTCTGTGCGGCGGCATGGAACACCGCTCCACGCTCGAACGCCTGAACGGTTACAAAGCGGCACTGACCGACCACCAGTTGAAAGTGGATCCGCGGTTTGTTGTCGACGGTGAATACAGTTTTGATTCTGGCGTTGAAGGTGCCAAGAAACTGCTGGCGCGCAAGGACAAACCCACCGCCATTTTCGCCAGCAATGATGAAATGGCCGCCGGGGCGCTGTTTGCCGCCCGCCAGATGGGCGTGGCGGTGCCGGAACAGCTGTCGATTGTCGGATTCGAGGATTCGCCCTTCTCACGACAAACCTGGCCGCAGCTGACCACGGCGCACCAACCCAATCGGATGATCGCGCAGCAAGCCACGGCCATGTTGATTGGCCGCATTCGCCAGCACAGCACCGAAGAGACCAAAGAAGGCGTCACCAGCCGCAGCTTCATTCCGGAACTGCTGGTACGCGGCTCCAGCGCCAAAGCACCGCCGCTTTGAGCCGCGTGGCGAACAAAACAAAAACGCCCCAAGACGGGGCGTTTTTGTTTACCAGCTACCGGCTCAGGTTCAATTGCTCACTGCCGCTTCCGGCGCGGTTTCCGCACCATCCTTCGCGCAGCTCCAGCCCATGCCGGCCAGCTTGTCGATCAGGCCTTGTGCTTTGACCGCGCACTGATCGACTTCGACGTTGTAATGCCACAGCGTCTTGGCCGGTTCACCCGGTTGCTCGGTTTCTTTCGTGTACTGAACATCGCAAGGCTTGCTTGCGTCGTTGTCCATGTGCACGACCGCCACTTTGCGCACGTTGTCACCCATTTTGCAGACCGTCACATCGGCGTGTGCGGCGCCGGCCATGACCAATGCACTGATAAGCCACATTGCTTTCATCTTATTGCCTCCTCCCTGAACACGGGGCCGGCAAAGTGTGAGCGCAGGTGCCGGCGCTGGCAAGCCACAGCCGACAAATTTCGGCGGCCGGTCACGCCGGCCTCAACGCACCGCTTGCAACAACGGCGGCATCGGGCAGTTCAGCCGTTCGGCAATGAGCCGCAGCAGCTCCCGTTCGCGCGCCGTCACCTGACGGTCGACGAGCACCAGTTCGGCCAGCGTGCTGAGCAGCGGCTTTTTCAGCAGCGGCGTCAGCCGATCCAGCGTGGTCAGGGCCTGATCCAGTTTGACCGCGTCGAATTCGCGCGGCAGCTCTGCCACCGGCACGCCGAAACTGGCGACGGCGTGGCGGTAGTGAGCACTGATGTCGTCGTGCTGGTTGCCGGAGGCCTGCGCGACCAGCCCGACCACCAGCGCGAGCTCAGGCGCCACCTGACTGAACTTGCCGAGCCGCGCCGTCGGCTCGGCAGTCGGCGGCGTCAGCCAGTGCCGCAGCAAGGCCGTCAGCACGTATTCGAACGGCGTGATGGTCTGATCGAGTCGCGCCACGGCCAGCAAGGCGGTCAGCAATGGCTGGCGCGCTTCGGCCGACAGCATTTCCAGCGCCGGTCGGGCACTGGTGATCAAGGCCAGCCGGGCATCGGCCGGCAACGCCGCCGTCGCCGGCAACAGCCAGACCACACGGTTGCGTTCGCTCTGCCCCAGATGCTGCTGTACCTGCTGCAGTGCCGGCGCGTTTTGACCGGCGCTTTCGGTCATCAGCAGCGCCAGCATCAGTGCGCTGACCTGACTGCGATCATGGGCGGCGTCGCGCAGCGCAGCCGGCAACTGTTCGAGCAGCTGGTGGGCGTAATCAAGATGCGCCGGCGTCACCGTGCCGACCGAGGCCACCGCCGCCCGGCCCGCGCTGCCGGCGGCGGCGCTGAAGCCCGACACCGGCAGCGGCTCGACGTCTGGCATCGCCGCCGCCGTGGCCATCGTCGCGGCCGGTTCGCTGCCTTGTCGTTGCAGCTGCCGTTGCAGCACCGCTGGCGTGAAACCCAGCGCCGTGATTCGGTCGTCCAGCGGCGGGTGGGTCGACAGCATGCCGGCCATGGCCACTTTCACCGATTCACCGAAGCACATGTGGCTCATTTCTTCGGCGTGCACGTTTTGCAGCAGCGCGTGCTGACTGGCGAGTTTGATTTTGGTCAGTGCGCCGGCAATGCCGCTGTTGTCGCGGGTGTATTGCACCGCGCTGGCGTCGGCGAGAAATTCCCGCTGGCGGGAAATGGCCGCTTTGATCAGCCGGCCGAAGAACAGGCCGACATAACCAATCACCAGCAAGGCAATCGCCAGCAGCATCACCGCCAGCACGATATTGCCGCTGTCTTTCTTGGAGCCGCCGCTGCGGACATGGCGCAGGCTGCGTAGCAGGAACTCCCCGAACTGGCCGAGCAGCAAGATGCCGGCCAGCACGCCCATCAGCTTGACGTTCAGGCGCATGTCGGCATGCATGATGTGGCTGTATTCGTGGCCGATGACGCCTTGCAGCTCCTGCCGGTTCAGCTGCTGCAGACAGCCGCGGGTCACCACCAACACCGTCTCTTCGACTTTCAGGCCGGCGACAAAGGCATTGATGCCCTGCTCTTCGTCCATGACGTAGATGCGCGGCATCGGCGTGCCGGAAGCGATCGCCATTTCCTCGACCACGTTGATCAAACGCCGTTCGAGCGGATCGCTGGTTTCCGGCAACACCCGGCGCGCGCCGACCATGTCGGCCACCGCTTTGCCGCCACCGGCGAGCTGGACCATTTTCAGCACACTGCCGAGCACAATCACCACCACGGTGATCGCTGACAGCCAGCCGAACGCCGCCGACTGCACCCATTCGGCCGGCGGCAACTGGGTGACGCCGGCAATCCGGAAAGCGAGGTACGCGGCGGCATTGACCGCCACCACGATCAGCAGCACCGCCAGCACAAAATACAGCACCAGCCACTTCGTGCGTCGCCGCGCCCAGTCCTGCCGACCGAAGAAATCCATCGACTCGCCACTCACCCGAAAATGAAAAGAACGTAGCCCGGATTCGCCGCAACGCGGTGGTCACGTTCGTTCCCGACGAACGAAGACATTCTCCACCTCCCTGTGGGTCGTAATCCGGGTTTGCGCCGCGCACGTAACCGTCCCGTTCGCCCGGTTCCCGCGGTGCGTAGAAAACACCCGGTCACCAACATGGCAAGCACTCAGTTGAACGACACCCGCACCGCCTGCCGCACTTCGGCATTCTCCACCTCAAACAGCGCCGCTTCCTTGAAGCCGAAATTGTTGGCGACGATGTTTTTCGGGAACTGCTCGCGGTAGGTGTTGTACGCCATCACTGCGTCGTTGAAGGCCTGACGGGCGAACGCGACCTTGTTCTCGGTTGCTGACAGCTCTTCCATCACCTGGTTCATCGAGGTATTGGCTTTCAGATCCGGATAGGCTTCGGCGACGGCGAACAAACGGCCGAGTGCACCGGTCAGCGCGCCTTCCGCCTGGGTCACGCCGTGCACCGCCGTTGCATCTTCCGGATGGGCCGCAGCCACCTTGCTGGCCGCGACTGCGCTGTTGCGCGCCGCGACCACGGCTTCCAAGGTCTCGCGCTCGTGCTTCAGGTAGGCCTTGGCGGTTTCGACCAGGTTCGGAATGAGGTCGTAACGGCGGTTCAGCTGCACGTCGATCTGGGCGTAGCTGTTCTTGAACCGGTTCCGCAGCGCCACCAGGCTGTTGTAGATGCTGATGGCCCACACCACCACGATGGCGATAATGCCAAGCACAATCCAGGTCGTCATGAAGCAGTCTCCTTGCGGCTGTCGGTGCGACAGCAGTCAGCACACGTCCTCGCGGGACGAATGCCCGCATTAAAGGGAAAGACCGGCGCCGGTGCAAGCGCTGCTATCATCGGCTTTGTATCTTTCGGTAGTGCAGACGCCCGCCATGACGCCCGGTCATTTCAGCCCCAGCCTCGACGACAACCTGCAGGCGCGCGGTGAAGCACGCTGGCAGGCACTGTGCCAGCAGCTCGAACCGCCGCTCGACAGCGCGCTGCGGACACAGGCGGTTACGGTGCTGGCGCTGAGCGACTTTGTCGCCGATCAGCTGCAGCGCCGGCCAGCCTGGCTGCTCGAACTGCACGCCAGCGGCGCGCTGCGCCAGAGCGATCGGGTCGATGCCATCCACCGCGCCTTTGCCACTGCCAGCACCGACACCGACGAAGCAGCGTTCATGGCCGCGCTGCGCCGGCTGCGCACCGAAACCATGCTGGCCATTGCCTGGCGCGATCTGTGTGGCCTTGCCGACGTCGAGGAAACGCTGCGGCATCTGACCGCCGTGGCCGACGCCGCGGTCAGCGCGGCCATGCAGTTCCTTGAAGCCGACTTTGGCAAACGTTTCGGCACGCCGGTTTACCACAGCGCCGGCCCCGCCGGTTCAGCGCAGCAGCTGCTGATCCTCGGCATGGGCAAACTCGGCGGCGGCGAGCTCAATTTTTCTTCCGACATCGATCTCATCTTCGGCTATGGCGAAGACGGCGATGGCCAGCACGAAACCCACGGACCTCGGCGGCTCGAATACGTCGAATACTTCACCCGCATCGGCCAGCGCCTGATCCACCTGCTGTCGGCACCGACCGAAGACGGTTTTGTTTTCCGCACCGACATGCGCCTGCGGCCATATGGCGACAGCGGGCCGCTGGTGCTGTCGCTGGATGCGATGGAAGACTACTACCAGGATCAGGGCCGCGAATGGGAACGCTTTGCCATGGTCAAGGCGCGCGTGCTGCACGGTGATGTCAGCGCCCGCCAACGCATCGACGCGCTGATCAAACCATTTGTGTTCCGCCGCTACATCGATTACGGCGTGCTCGAGGCGATCCGGCGCCTGAAAGCGCTGATCAACCAAGATCAACGGCGCAAGCAGCAGAGCGACAACATCAAGCTCGGTGCCGGCGGCATCCGCGAAATCGAATTCATCGTGCAGGCCTTCCAGCTGATCCGCGGTGGCCGCGAGGCGAGCCTGCGCGGCCGCAGCCTGCTGCAGACGCTGGCCGAGTTGCCGGCGCTCGGCCTGCTCAGCGCCACCGAAGCCCAGCAGCTGCGCGACAGCTATTTTTTCCTGCGCAAGACCGAAAACATCCTGCAGGCCCAGCGCGACGAACAAACGCAGTCGTTGCCCGCAGAAGCCGAACGCCGGGCCCAGCTTGCCGCCGCGCTCGGCTTTACCGATTGGCATGCGTTCAAGGCCAAGCTCGACGACCACCGCGATGGTGTTCATGCGCTGTTCCGCTCGGTATTTGGCGAACCGACACCACTGAGCGAAGCTGCGCCACCGCCATCGCCGTTCCGCGGGCTCTGGCTCAAGCAATTGAGCGACGAGGAAAGCCTGGGTTTGTTGCAGCAGCGCGGCTTCACCGACGCCGACGGCACGCTGGCGTTTCTGCTGCAGTTCCGCGACGCCAGCACGGTGAAATCGCTGAGCGAACGCGGCCGGCTGCGGCTTGACACGCTGATGCCGTCTTTGCTGGAGCGCTGCAGTGAATCGGCGCAGCCGGATGAAACCTTGCGCCGGGTGCTGCAGCTCTTGCGCGCGGTCTGCAAGCGGACGGCGTATCTGGAACTGCTCGCCGAAAATCCCGCGGCGCTCGGCCAGCTGACCAAGCTGATGGCCGACAGCCGCTTCATCACCGAGCAGCTCTGTCAGTACCCGATTCTGCTCGACGATCTGCTCGACGCGAAAACCCTGTACACGCCGCCACCGCCGGAAAGCCTGCGCGGGGAACTGCAGCAGGCGCTGCTGCGCATCGAGCGCAGCGATCAAGAGCACCTGCTGGACAGCCTGCGCGAATTTCGCCACAGCCACATGCTGCGTATTGCCGCCGCGACGCTGGCCGGTGCGCTCGATGTCGGCAAGGTCAGCCGGCAGCTGACCGCGCTCGCCGAAGCGATCCTGAACGAAGTGCTCGAGCTCGCCTGGGAGCACCTGGTGCAGAAACACGGTCAGCCGCCGGACACGCTGACCGACAAGCGCTTTCTGATCGTCGGCTACGGCAAGTTCGGCGGCAGCGAACTCAGTTTCAGTTCCGATCTCGATCTGGTGTTCATTTACACCGGCGATCTGCACAGCCAGACCGATGGCGACAAGAGCATCGGCATTGACCAGTTTTACAGCCGGCTTGCCCAGCGCATCGTGCACATGCTGAGCACACGCACCGGCAGCGGCGTGCTGTATGAAGTGGACACCCGCTTGCGCCCGTCCGGCAATTCCGGCCTGCTGGTCTGCACACTCGAGGCGTATCAGCAATATCAGGACGGCGAAGCCTGGGTCTGGGAGCATCAGGCACTGGTGCGGGCGCGCGCCGTCGCCGGTTCGGCGGCACTGACCCAGGTCTTCAACCAGCTGCGCGAAGCGGTGCTGCAACGGCCGCGCGACACCGCGGTGCTGGCGACGGAAGTGGCCAGGATGCGGCAGCGGATGCGGCCGGTGCTCGACAAAAGCACCGCCAGCGACTGGGACATCAAGCACGGCGCCGGCGGCATTGTCGATATCGAATTCCTGGTCCAGTACTGGGTGCTGCGTGCCGGCAACCGGCTCAAGCGTGATCTGCGCCACAGCCACAGCAGCGACCTGCTCGAAGCGCTGGCCAACCGCGGCGAAATCGACGAAACCGAATCGCTGCAACTGCGGCAGATTTACCGGCGCTACCGCGAAGACGTCAACCGGCTGGCACTGCAGGACCGGCCGGCCCGATTGCCGCAGCCGAGCTACCCGGCCGAGCGAGCACAGGTGACGGCGATTTGGCAGCGGACGTTTGCGCGCGCCCTGCCGGACAGCAATCCATCCTGAGCCACGCCCGGACCGGTCCGGCGCTGGTATAATTCCGGCCGATTTCCTTGCTGCCTGACGAGGCTCACCGTGTCACAAGCTACCGCCACCAAAGTGTACGAAGTCACCAAGAAGGACCTGCCGCTGTCCTGCCCGGGCAAGTTCATGACCCTGTGGAACATGCACCCGAAGGTCTATCTGCCGATCGAAAAAACCGGCCACGCGGCCTGCCCTTATTGCGGCGCGCAGTACAAGCTGGTCGGCTGAGACAGGGCGAGCCCAATTGCCGAAACAGATTCTGATCGTCGGCCCGTCCTGGGTTGGCGACATGGTGATGGCGCAAGTGCTGTTCAAACTGCTGCGCCAGCAACTACCCGATTGCGCCATTGATGTGCTGGCACCGGCCTGGAGCCGGCCGCTGCTCGTGCGCATGCCGGAAGTGCGCGCCGCCATCGATTTGCCGTTCGGTCACGGCGAGTTTGCGTTTGCCAAGCGCAAGGCGCTTGGCCGCGCCCTCGCGGCGACGCAATACGATCAAGCCATCGTGTTGCCGAACTCATGGAAATCGGGTCTCGTTTCCTATTTCGCCAGGATCCCGCAGCGCACCGGTTGGCGCGGCGAAATGCGTTACGGCCTGCTGAACGATATCCGCCCGCTCGACAAAGCGCGCTACCCGCTGATGATCGAGCGTTTTGCCGCGCTCGCCTTCGCGCGCGATGCCACGCTGCCGGAAACGCTGCCATGGCCAGCGTTCAGCGTGCGCGACGACGATATCGCCAGCGCGCTCGCCGCGCTGCAAATCGCGCGGCCCACGACGCCGGTGCTGGCGCTCTGTCCGGGCGCCGAATTCGGCCCGGCCAAACGCTGGCCGGATCGGCATTACGCCGCGGTGGCGAAGCATTTTCTTGACCAGGGTTGGCAGGTCTGGCTGTTCGGCTCGGCGAAAGATCGCGACGTCACGGAGCTCATCAATAACGCCTGCGACAATCGCTGCGTCGACTTGGCCGGCCGCACCTCGCTGGCACAGGCCATTGATCTGATGTCACTGGCGAGCCAGGTGGTGTCGAATGATTCCGGCCTGATGCACGTCGCCGCCGCACTGAAACGGCCATTGGTCGTGCCGTATGGTTCGTCGTCCCCCAAATTCACGCCACCACTCAGCGAGCAGGTGCGCATATTGCAACTCGATCTGGACTGCAGCCCCTGCTTCAAGCGCGAGTGCCCGCTCGGGCATTTGAATTGCCTGAACCAGCTGGAACCGAGTCAGGTGCTGAATGCGATCCGCGCCTTGCAGCCACGGCTGCTGTGACCACGGCGATGAGCAAGTTCTATCTGCGCGAGGATCTGCACGCCGCGTTGGCGCCAGCCAACCGCTTCGATGACATCCTGGCCCTGCAAGGCAAGGTATTTCGTGAGCTGGACGGTCGCCGCACGCTGCAGTTCGAGCGCGGCGGCAAAGCCTATTTTGCCAAGCTGCATTTCGGCATCGGTTGGGCGGAAGTGTTCAAGAACCTGCTCAGCGGCCGCCTGCCGATCGTCAGTGCCCGCAATGAATGGCTGGCCATTCGCCATCTGGAACAGCACGACATCGGCACGATGACACTGGCCGGTTACGGCGAGCGCGGTCGCAACCCGGCGAAAATCGAATCGTTCGTACTGACCGACGAACTGACCGATACCGTGTCGCTGGAAACGCTGGCGCTGGAATGGGCGCAACACCCGCCGTCACCACGCTTTCGCCGCGCCATCATCCATGAACTGGCCCGCGTCGCCGGCCGCATGCACCGCAGCGGCATGAACCACCGCGATTTCTACCTCTGCCATTTCCTGTTGCCGAATGCGCAGCGCGAACAATCAGCGGTGCGCCTGCATCTCATCGACCTGCACCGCGCCCAGATCCGGGCCAAGACACCCTATCGCTGGCAACTGAAAGACATCGCCGGCCTGTACTTCTCGGCAATGGACGCCGGCTTCAACCGTCGGCATTTGCTGCGGTTTGTGCGCTTGTACACGGGCAAACCGCTGAAAGCGCTGACGTCGAAGGAACAGCGCTTTTTTGCCCTCGTCATCAGCAAAGCTCAGCAGCTGTATCGTAAACATCACCGCCAGGCGAATCGCTGATCGGTCAGTTGCGCCAGAACTGCCACCATCGCGGGGGTGGTACGGGCAACGGCCGCATCGGTGCTTGCAACAGCGCCATCAGTCGGGTGGCGAGCACGGAAAAATCCAGCGATTTACGCACGTATTGATAGCCGGCGATGCGAATCATTTCATACGCCTCAGGGTGCGCCGCCAGCCAATCCAATTTGGCCAGCAGCTCCGCCTGATCGCGGTACAACAGCACATTGATGCCATCACGCAACCCCATTGCGGCATCTTCCTCGGCACCTTGGCTGTAGGCCAGCAACAGACAACCGCAGGCCATCGCTTCCGCATTCTTGAACATGTACTCGCCGAAGCCAACGTCCGCCGAAACAAATACGCGAATCCGATTCAAAGCTTGCCGGTACTCGTCAGGGCCTGACGTGCGCAAACACTGAAGGCCGCGTTGTTCGACCAGCGTCGTCAGCATGCGCTGGCGTTCCCGGTAGACACGGTCATTGAGCACGCCGATGAACCCTAGCGCAATGTCACGCTGACGGTGTTCATCGTCCAGCTGATTGCAGTCCGCGCCTTTGGGCAAGAACTGCGCGTCCACCCCTTTCATTTGGAAGTAGTGCGCCAACCCATGCCCTGTGCAGATGACCCGTGTTGCTGGCAATGCTTGATAAAACCGGCTGAATTTGCCGAACCAGCGGGAATGCGTCAGACGGTCCTGACAGGCATCTTCTTCAAAAATGACCAGATTGCTCAGCTTGCTCAACACCTTGCGCTGCTTGAGCAGCCGCCGGAACTGCAGCGCCAGCAACACCCGGTCAAAACTCGCCGCGTTATACTGCTGCAAGCATTCATCCAGACGTTCCGCTGCCGCTTTCGGCAAAGCATGGATACTGACCTCTGCAAATTGCTGCAAAGCCAAAAACAGCGGCCGAATATCCGGCCGACGCACTTCGTCATGCAGGATCAGTACGCGCACGGTCAGCGCACTCCTTTGAGCTTCATCAGCAAGTATTTTCGCAAGTAACTCAGCTTGAAGAGATGGGCCGGGTAAGCCTTGATTGCCTTGCGATACAACCCATCGGCCTCGACCCAGGCTTTGCCCAGAAACGCCGAACGAAACTGCGACAACAGGCGATTGCTGAGAAAGCGTTGCCGGTAGCGCATGATCTCGGCAGGCAGCAATGCAGGTTGAAAGATGGTATCCACCAGCAGCTCGCCGGCCAGCAAGGTATAGCCAAGCTGGGTACGCAAGCTGTCATCGTGCCGGTGGACGCGCAAGACCGGCGTCTTGACATGGATACAGGAATGCATTGCCAGGGCGTAGGCAAACACGGGGACATCTTCCGTGTTGCGCAGCGCTTCCGGAAATTTCATTTTGGTGAAAATCCGTTTGTGCATCACGCAAGCACCGTTGGCCAGCACCAGCTTCTTGTCGAGATAATCGAGAAACCGCTGCCGACCGGTGCGGCGCAGCCGGCCCACCGCCCGATAGCGCTCCGAGCCATCGGGCTGCCGCGTCACGTAATCCGCGACCACCATCTCGGCCATTGCTGCCGGATCACGCAGCACAGCAAGTGCAGCCGGCAGCAATTCATCATCCGCATCAAGAAATATGAGATGGTCGTTCGCCGCCAGCGCAACGCCGCGATTGCGCGTTGCCGCTACTCCGGCATTCGTTTGATGGATGCAGCGAAGTCGCGGATAGGCTGACTGCAAACGGTCGAGCCGCATTGCGGTATCGTCAGTTGAGCCATCATTGATCACGATGAGTTCATCATCGGGACCAAGCTGCTCGTGTACCGAGCGAATGGCGCGCTCAACCAGATAGCCGTAGTTGTAGCAGGGAATAATGATGCTAAAGCGAGGCGGGTTCATGGCGATGCACCGGTAACGAAAGTATCAGATCGGCAGCGCGCCGTGGCATGTCGTAGATATCGGCGGTTGCCGCGTATGCAAGTCCGGACTGTTGCATGCGAGCGCGGCGTTCGGACTGGACAATCAAGTCCGTCAACGCCTGCACATAATCGTCGAGCAAGAAAGGTTCAGGCAGAACCACACCTGCCTGAGCCTGCTCGATGTAGGGCGCATAACCGCAGCGCTGTGAACACAGCACCGGCAAGCCGGCAACCAAGGCTTCCAGCAGCACCGTACCGGTGTTCTCGTGATAGGCCGGATGCAGCAAGCAATCCGCTGCCAACATCAGCTCGGGGATATCGCTGCGCCCGCCTGTGAATTCCACTTGTGACAAAACGCCCAGCGCTTTGGCCAGCGCCTGGTAGGGCGCCGGCTCGTCCTGGCCGACGACCCAGAATCGGATGCGCGCGCGTTGCTCAGCTGGTAGCGCAGCCAAGGCACGCAGGCTGCGATCGACGCCTTTGATCCGGAATCCGGAACCGACCGAGAGCAACACCAACTCGTGCTCGGCAACGCCGAACGCCGCGCGCACACGCGGCCGAATGCGGTCGGCCTCGGCGGGCCGACAGCGGTCGCGGGCAATCCCGGGCGGCAACATGTGCAAGCGCTCTATCGGGGTGTGGTAATGATGGCGGAACTTGTCCTGCTCCATTGCAGAAATCTGCAGGATGTGGGTCGCGGTATCGGTGCCGAATACGGCGGCTTCCGCTCGCAGGAAATGGCGATAACGGCCACTGAGCCGGTACAAGGCCGGAAACGGTTTCAGCGCCAGCTTTGCGGCAAAGCAAGGGTCGGCAGCGTAGTGGAAATCGAGCCCCGGCATGCGATTGAAACCCACCACACGGTCAACCGGATCCGTCGCCAGATCGGTCAGCACGCGGGCAATGAACTGCTCGTTGCGCCGCCAGTTCTGCCAGCTATTGATCGAGAACTGCCGGACTTCCATGCCATCGGGTTTGTCTCCTTCCCAAGCGAGCACATAGAAACGAATCTTGCAGCCGCGGTCGCGCAGTTCCGTAGCGATGCGCAGCGCATCGCGCTGCAAACCGCCGTACGGAAAATAGTTGTAAAGCGTGATGGCAATTCGGGTCATGACGGCAATCCGGACCGGAACTCAGTCGGTTTGGCTGTATATGCATGCCGAATGGCTGCCGGAACCTTGGTCTCCAGAAAATAGTGGCTACTGAGCGATTGCCAAACCGTTTCTGGCTTTAGCGTCGAAACGGCTGCACATTGCCGCGTGATGGCACCGAGATCGGTCAGCCGACTGTCGAGGCTGTCCTGACCCACCTGGTGCACGCTGAACGGCAACCAGACCAGTTCGGCTTCGCCGGTCAACGCCAGCACAGCGAGGTCCGGCGCGGCCAGGCGCAGATTCGCCGCATGCAAAACCGCAAGCTGGTGCGCAATGGCTGACAACAGTGCGGACTGCTGCTCGGGCTGTCGTAGACGCTCGACAACGGAGACAACAGCCGGGTCAAATAACCACACCGCCAACGCACGGTCCCGGCAATACCACACCTCAGTCGGCCCGAGTACCGTTACCGGCAACGAAGCCTGGTCGGCGGTCAGCCGTTTCACTTTGGCGAATTGCTGCCGCAACCGCGATCCGATCGCCGTGTCGACGATTTGCAGCAGGCGCTGATTGACGGTCGACCAGGTCTGCACCGACGCAGCTGATTGCGTGCTCAGAATCGTGGCGGTTTTTAGTACCTTATCGAGCCGCTTGCCGCTGATCTCGTTACCGCTGTAACGAGCGCGACGAGCGGGATACAGTGCAGCGGATTTTGCCGGCCGCGTCTTGAACCGCCGGTGCAGCCACAGGTAATCGGCCGGATGTTCGCGCAGCCACTGCTCCAGAAAGGCATTGGCGGTGGCGGCGTCGGCGGCTTCGTCGCCGCTCGGAATGGAAGTCAGTGGCGGATGCAGTATCAGTTTGATGCCGCGCGCGGTCCGGACATGGGTGAACGGCAACACGGTTGCGCCGGACAGCTTTGCAAACCGCGACGTGGCCGTGATGGTCGCGGCCGGAATGCCGAAGAACGGCGCGAATACGCTGTGCTGGGCACCGTAGTCCTGATCGGCGGCGTACCAGACACAGCCACCGCGCTTGAGCCAACGCAGCATGGCGCGGACATCATCACGCGGGATCAGCGGAAAGTGCCGCTCGCGGCCGCTGCGCATCGCCTGTTCGAACAGCGGATTGGCGTGCGGACGATACATGCCTGCCAGTGCGCAGTGTCGCGCCAGTGACACTGCTCCCAGTTCCAGATCGGTCAGGTGAAACCCGAGCACCAGCACGCCTTTGCCGTTGGCAGTGGCGCGCTGCAAATGCGCCAACCCCTCGACCTCCACATGCTTGCCGAGTGCAGCGGGGGCCGTGAACCACACTTTCGCCGTTTCCAGAAAGCCGATCGCGGTGTTGCGGAAATTCTGTTTGGCGAGCGCGACGCGTTGTTCTGCCGATAAGGTCGGAAAACAGAGTTCGAGATTGCGCAAGGTGATCTGGCGCCGCTCGCGCGCCAGCGGCCACAGCAAGATACCGAGGCCGGCGCCGAGCCAACGGATGGCCCGCAACGGCAACAGCGCCACGGCGCGCATGAACAACAGTTGCAGCGCGACCGGCCCATTGCGTAGCCACATCGACCATGACGGTGCGGACGTTTGCATCGGTGATTTGCTGCGCATCAGGGCCCCGCGATGACACGTGGCAGTTGCCCTGCCAGCGTCTGCCAAACCCGTTCCGGCGCCACCGTCGCATAGCAAGCGGGCGTCACTGCGCTGGCGGCCTTGTAGTTGCAATCACGGCGTAGACACGGCGCACAGGGAAACTGCGCGGCCAGATGCAGCTGGCCATCGCCGTGGGTACTGGTCAGCGCCGGATTGGTGGCGCCATAGATCGACACCGACGGCACGCCGAGTGCTGCCGCCAGATGACCCAGGCCGGTATCGACCGCGACCACGCCATGCGCGGTGCGCAAACGCGCGGCCAGCTCGGACAAAGAGCTGCGCGGCAACACATGAATGCCGGCGCCTGTTTTGGCGATCCGCTCGGCACGGGCTTTTTCCAGATCACTGCCCCATGGCAGCCAGACCTGATAGCCCTCGGCGACAGCGCGTGCGGCCAGCTCATTCCAGTACGGTTCGGGCCAGTGTTTGCTGGCCCAGGTCGTGCCGTGGAAAAACAGCAGCGCCGGCTGGGTCGACGGCTGGCGCTGGCCGGCCAGACCGTAATCGGCGGCGGTGTCCGGCACGGTATAACCAAGTGCCTTGGCGAACAGTTCGCGTTGCCGGCGCACGGCGTGCTGGTCGCGCGGCACGGGATAGCGGTGCCGGTAGGTCAATGCCGCCAGCCGTTCGCGTACCGAACCAAAATCAAAGCCGGCGACCGGACCGTTCGCGAGCCAGGCCAGCACGGCACTCTTGACCAGGCCCTGTGCGTCGATGATGAGGTCATAGCGGCGCGTCCGCAGGGTCTGCCGGAACACCTGCCAGAGCGGATCACGCTTGAGCGCCAGCGGCTGCTTGCGCCAGCGCCGCACCGCCACCGGAATGACGGTATCGACCGCCGGATGCCAGCCGGGAATTTCGGCAAACGCCTGCTCGACCAGCCAGTCGGCGCGTAGACCCGGAATGGCCCGGGCAGCATCGGTGAGCGCCGGCAACGCGTGGATGACGTCGCCGAGCGAGCTGGTTTTGACGACGAGAATGTGCATGCCGACAGTCAGGGTCCGGGAAAGGCGGCCATTCTAGCCGGTCGGAAGCCGGCCGGTCAGGTCGCCATGCTAGAATTGCCGCCCTGTTTCCCGCGCCCACAATCCCCGCTCGTGAAGACCCAATTCCCGCAGTTTGACCGTGCCCGCGTGCTGGTCGTTGGCGATGTGATGCTCGACCGTTACTGGCATGGCGGCACCTCGCGCATTTCCCCCGAAGCCCCGGTGCCGGTGGTCCGGGTCAACCAGAACGAAGAGCGCCCCGGTGGCGCCGCCAACGTCGCACTCAATATCGCCAGCCTCGGCGGCGCGGCGACCCTGCTTGGCCTGACCGGTAACGATGAAGCGGCCGATGCGCTGGAAAGCCGGCTCGCCGCCGCCAAGGTGCAGTCGCGCTTTGTCCGCATCGACGGCCTGCCGACCATTCTGAAACTGCGCATCCTGTCGCGGCACCAGCAGCTGATCCGGCTCGATTTCGAAGAAAGCTTTGGCGACAAGGGCCAGGACCAGTTGCTGAAAGAGTTCAGCGCCGCGCTGGACGGCATCGGCGCCGTCGTGCTGTCCGATTACGCCAAAGGCGCATTGCAACGGGTGTCGGCGTTGATCGCCGCTGCCCGTGCGAAGAAAGTGCCGGTGCTGGTCGATCCGAAAGGCAAGGATTTCTCGATTTATCGCGGCGCTTCGCTCATTACGCCGAACATGAACGAGTTCGAGACCATCGTCGGTCATTGCACGAGCGAAAGTCAGATCGTCGAACGCGGTCGCAATATGCTGCGCGAGCTTCAGCTCGATGCGCTGCTGGTCACCCGCGGCGAACACGGCATGACCCTGCTGCGCGAACACGAACCGGAATTGCACCTGCCGGCGCAGGCGCGTGAAGTCTATGACGTCACCGGCGCCGGTGACACCGTCATCGGTACGCTCGCCGCGGCGCTCGCCGCTGGCGATGATCTGCCATCGTCGGTGGCACTGGCCAATCTGGCCGCGTCGATTGTCGTCGGCAAACTCGGCACCGCCACCGTGTCGGCACCGGAACTGCGCCGCGCACTCAATCAGCAACACGATTCGCTGCGCGGCGTGATGACCGAAGAGCAGCTCCTGATCGCGGTGCAGGATGCGAAAGCCCACGGCGAGAAAGTGGTGTTCACCAACGGCTGCTTCGACATTCTGCACGCCGGTCATGTCACCTATCTGGAGCAGGCGCGCAAACTCGGTGACCGCTTGATTGTCGGCGTCAACACCGACGAATCGGTGCGCAAGCTGAAAGGCGAAGGCCGCCCGGTCAACAGTGTTGATCGGCGCATGCATGTGCTGGCGGCACTGGAAAGCGTCGATTGGGTGGTGCCGTTCGCTGAAGACACACCGGCACGTTTGATTGATGCCGTGATCCCGGACATCCTGGTCAAGGGCGGCGATTACAAACCGGAAACCATCGTCGGTGCCGATACCGTGCTGAAACACGGCGGCGAAGTGAAAGTGCTGTCTTTTGTCGATGGCGTCTCGACCACTGCCATCATCAATTCGATCAAAGCCGACCGCCCGTGAGCGCGGCTTTTTTGAGCATCCTGTTTAGAGAATGAGCATGAACAGCAAACGCATCATCGTCACCGCCTGTTGTTCCGGCTTTATCGGCCGTGCCGACCCAGCTTAATTTTCACGAGTACTGATCATGAAAAAAGCCCTGATTATCGTCACCGGCGGTGCCGGCTTCATCGGCAGCAACCTCGTTCGCCATCTGAATCAGCGTGGCTACACGAATATCCTGGTCGTCGATGATCTGACCGACGGCCACAAGTTCAGCAATCTGGCCGGTCTGAAAATTGCCGATTACCTGGACAAGGACGAGTTTCTCGCCCGCATCCAGTGCAATGCCGATCTTGGCGAAGTCCAGGCCGTGTTCCATCAGGGCGCCTGCTCGACCACCACCGAGTGGAACGGCAAGTACATGATGGACATCAACTACGAGTACTCGAAGCAGCTGCTGCACTGGTGTCAGGAGCACAAGATCCCGCTGGTGTATGCCTCGAGCGCGGCCGTTTACGGCGGCAGCGAGAAATTTGTCGAGCAGTTCGAGCACGAGAAGCCGCTGAACGTGTACGGCTATTCGAAGTACCTGTTCGATCAGTATGTGCGTCAGGTCTTGCCGACCGCCACCGCACCGATCGTCGGCCTGCGCTATTTCAATGTCTATGGCCCGAATGAACAGCACAAAGGCGGCATGGCCTCGGTGGCGTTTCACCTGAACAAGCAGCTGAAAGCCGGCGATGTCTGCAAACTGTTTGAAGGCAGCCACGGTTACGGCAACGGCGGTCAGCTGCGCGACTTCATCCATGTCGATGATGTCTGCAAGGTCAACCTGTTCTTCTTCGACAATCCGGGCAAGAGCGGCATTTTCAATTGCGGCAGTGGCCGCGCCCAGCCGTTCAACGATGTCGCCAACGCGGTCATCGCCTGGCATGGCCGCGGCAAGCTGGAATACATCCCGTTCCCGCCCGGCTTGAAAGAAGCCTATCAGGCGCATACCGAAGCCGATTTGAGCCAGCTGCGCGCGGCCGGCTACAAGGACGCCTTCCTCGATGTCGCCACCGGGGTCAAACAGTATCTGGATGTGCTGAATCACTGAGCGATTTGAAAAACAACAAGGGCGCCATCCGGCGCCCTTGTTGTTTGCTGCGGCTCAGGGTTTCGGGTGATAACCGAAATCGGCGGCAAACTCCAGCACGCCATTGAGCAGCATCTGCACTGCGATCATGATCAGCAGCATGCCCATCAGCCGCTCCATCGCTGCCAGGCCGCGATCACCGAGGATCTTGTAGAACTTGGTCGAGAAGATCAGAATCAGCGCGGTTGCGAGCCAGGCGATCAGCATCGCCAGCGACGACTCGATCAGATGGCCTTGCTGTTGGGAAAACAGAATCAGCGTTGCCAGCGTCGACGGCCCGGCGACAAACGGAATGGCCAGCGGCACGATGAACGGCTCGCCACCCGGCATCTCGCCCATCACGCCACCTTCCTGCGGGAACACCATCCGGATCGCGATCAGGAACAGCACGATGCCTCCGGCAATGCTGATCGTTTCCGGCTTCAAACCAAGGAAGCCCAAGACCGCCGAGCCAAAGAACAGGAAAATCGCCATGATCAGCAGCGCGATCAGCATTTCGCGCACGATCACCTTGCGCCGACGCTTCGGCTCCATGTCTTTCAGCAGCGCCAGAAACATCGGCACATTGCCGAGCGGGTCCATGACCAGAAACAGGGTCACGGTGGCGGAAATCAAATCCATCGACAATCTCGTAGCAAAAATGCAGATGCCGAGATTGTAGAAGGCAAGCGCGCCGTTGTCAGGGTGTTGACGTAAGCCGCGGGGCGAAACGCCGGTGCAGCCAGTAATCGACACTGACATAGCGGCCGCCACCGCTGAACAACAACACGAGCAGCATCAGGAAATAGGTGGCGGCGAACTCGATGCCGTTGTTGAGCACGACGAAATTGCCGGTTTCGGTCAGCCAGTCGTAATTGCCGTGCTCTTGCAGCAAGTCGCGGGCGCGAGCGAGCTTTTCCTGGGCGGCGACGGTGCGCTCACTGGCCCAGAAGCCGTCGCCGCTGGCGATGGCGAGCCAGCCGTTCTGCCAGTGCACGGTGATCATCGCCACCAGCATCGTGATCATCAGCGGCAGGCTGACCCAGCGCACCCCCAGCCCCAAAAGCAGCAGCACGGCGCCGAAAAACTCCGTGTAAGCGGCAAGTGCGGCCATCACCGCCGGGAACGGCAGGCCGAGGCCCCAGTCCGGGTTGCCAAACCACTCGATCACGGACGGATTGACGCCGAGTCGGCCCAAACCCTCACCGGTCGCCCAGTTCAGCTTGTGGGTGCCGGCATCCCAGAACACCGGGAAAAGATAAAGCCGCAGCAACAGCGGCGGCAGACCGTCGAGCGGCAACAGGGTGCGCTCGAACAGTCGTGAGTGGAAACGGGCAAACGCGGGCAGCAAGGGCATCGAGCGGATCTCGGCAATCACAAGAAGTGGCGATTGGAAACCACCCCGTCGCCCGCGTTACACCCCAGGCAGAAAAAAGCCCGCGCTTGCGGGCCTTTTGCCGATGAACGAACAGTACCCAGTGCGGGTTACGGCGCGGTCGCCAGCCCTTCCGGCACGGTGAAATCACCGCTGACACTGGCCAGCGCGTCACCATTGAACACCACGGTCAGGCGCTTGGCACTGGTTTCGCCTTTGCCGCTGCGGGTGGTCAGCATGTATTCCCAACGGCCAGTCTCAAAACTGGACTTGGCGAGCGGCTCGCCCAGCACAAAGACCACCTGCTCGCGCGTCATGCCTGGTTTGAGCTTGTCGACATCCTTCTGCTCGATGATGTTGCCCTGCTGCACCGGCAGCTTGTAGGTCATCCAGTCCACCACCGCACAGCCAGGCAAGGACATGACCAGGACAAGGGCGGGGGCAAGCAACAGCGATCGACTCTTCAATGGAAAGCTCATGACGTATACTGGCGCACTAGTTCATAGCACCCTTGCGGGCGGGAAGCCGGGCGATTCTACTTGAAGCCCGGCACGGGCAACAGCTCAGAAAGACCTGCCCCGATCGCCGAGGTTCCCCGGAACCCGGCTCCACCCACTGGCGCCCGCATGGCGCCCGCTGTCTGGAGAAGCCTCACGTGGACAACCAACAACTCAAAAAGGCCGGCCTCAAGGTCACCCTGCCGCGGATGAAGATCCTGCAAATCCTAGAATCGGCCACCAGCCGCCACATGAGCGCCGAAGATGTCTATAAGACACTGCTGGACCAGGGCGACGATGTCGGACTCGCCACCGTCTACCGGGTGCTGACCCAGTTTGAACAAGCCGGCCTTGTGCTGCGCCACCATTTCGAAGGCGGCCACTCGGTGTTCGAGCTCGATCACGGCCGCCACCACGACCACCTGGTCTGCCTGCAGTGCGGCAAAGTGGTCGAGTTCATCGACGACGTGATCGAACAGCGCCAGAAAGCCATCGCCGAAAAATACAAGATGGAACTGACCGACCACTCGCTGTATCTGTACGGTCTCTGCGAAGGCTGCCAGAAAAAGCGCTGAACGCGGCCAGAGCATTCCTAGCTGTTGATTAAGCGCTTATGAGGCGAAAAGTTTGTGATGCTTTCTTAATAAACGGAACCGCCCACCATTGCCAAACCGCACTCTCACTCGGCCAACCGAGTTGCTGTCGATAACCGCGCCAACAACGCCAACCGAAACGACTCTGGGTGGTCCACCCCAAGCGCGATACAGTGCAGCACTTTCTCGCCGCCAACCCTGCCTGTGACAACAGTCGCCGGCTGCAAGGCCAGTACGATATTGGGTTCGCGGTTGGCATCGTAAATTTCCGTATGTGGCGACCGTGCCATAAAGCCGCGATGCATTGTCACGTTGGCAATGCTCGCGAGTGGCAAACGGCGTAACCCCCAGATACCGCGCCGGATGATCAGCTCATCGGCGGTCAGCGAGATCGGTCGCAAGGCGGTGGCGCGGTATTCGGCAATCAGGAACAGCAAACCGTACACGGTGATGCCTGACAGCACCCAGGCGAGCGTGGCCCAGCCATAGCTGTGCAGGACCAAGTGCAGAACCGGCAGCTCCAGCACGGTCAGAAAGATAAATGCCAGTTGGTCCGCCTGGTTGGCGTCTTTGTTATGGGTGCTGAAATGCTGGTCGCCTTCCAGCACAATGCGGTTGCGGGCGCGATGCAGCAGCGCGTAGTACCAGACCCGGAACTCGATTGCGAGCAGCGCGCTGGCGGCGCCGCGGCCCAGCCACGTGCTGAACTGTGGCTCGATGGCATCGTCAGCAAATTCCCGCGTGCGCAGCGCCGTAAGCAAAAAGCGCTGCACGCGCCAGATCAGCATCAGCTCGACCATCACGATGCCGGCCAGCACCGCGTAACGCAGCCAGTCAATCTGCTGCCACAGCACCTGGTACTGGGCCGGAATCAGCCAATGCCCGAGCAAATAGCTGGCGGCAAAACACGCAAGCAGCACCTGCAACAGACGGCGCCAATCCGGCCGGAACATCGCGGCATACAGCAGCGGCAGAGTCACGAGAAAATCAAAGAAGTACGGCCAATCCGGCGTCGCTTGTCCGATCAGCAGCGGGTTACCGGACCAATGCAGCAGCGCGCCATTGCCGACAACGACCAGCAGGGCGATGAGCACAAACCAGAACGTTGGCTTACGTCCGTTCAGCGCATTCACTGCCCGTTGCATGGAATTTTCCTTTTCCTGAACGTGATTGGCCCAGATCGACATCTCGACTATCCCCCTCTCCCCAGTCCTCTCCCACAAGGGGAGAGGGAGCGCTTCCCTTCTCTTGCGGCAGAAGCCGGCGCGTAGCGTCGGAAGAGATGGCTCAGCTAGTGTTGATCGGGTTCAGTGCCAATCAGCTTCTTCAATTGAATTCCTATTCAGCTTGCGCGACCGCCAGCATTTCCTTGGCGTGCTTTCGGGTGGTGTCGGTGATGGTGGTGCCGCCGACCATGCGGGCGATTTCTTCGATGCGGTCTTTGGCGCTGAGCGTGACCACTTCGGTGCTGGTGGATTTGCTGTCGCTGGTCTTTTGCACGCGGTAGTGGTGATGGCCGAGCGCGGCCACTTGCGGCTGGTGGGTGACGCAGAGCACTTGTGCCTTGTCGCCGAGCTGGCGCAGCAAGCGGCCGACGATTTCGGCGGTGGCGCCGCCGATGCCGACATCGACTTCATCGAAGATCATGCAGGACAGCTGGCTCTTCTGCGAGATCAGCACCTGTATCGCCAGACTGATCCGCGACAGCTCACCGCCCGACGCCACTTTGCCGAGCGGACGCGGCGGTTGGCCGGCGTTGGCACTGACCAGGAATTCGATTTTCTCGCGACCGTCGACGGCCCAGTCGCTTTCCTGCCGGGCGAGCAGGCTGACTTCGAACTTGCCGCCTTTCATGTTCAGCTGGTCCAGTGTGGCGCTGATTGCTTTGGCCATTTTCTGCGCCGCTTTCTGCCGGCCGGCGCTGAGTTTTTCCGCCGCGGCGATGTAAGTCTCTCGCGCTTTGGCGATGGCGACTTCCATCTGATCGAGTCGCTCGCTGGAATGGGTCAGCGTATCGAGTTCCTGTTGCAGGCGCGTGTACAGCGCCGGCAGCTCATTCATGTCGCAACGGTGTTTGCGCGCCAGTTGATGCAGCGCCGTCAGCTGGACGTCGAGCTCCTGATACTGCTGCTCGTCGATCTCGATGTGCTCGCCGTAGCGGCGGACATCGGCGCTGAGATCACGCAGCTGGCTCAGCAGATCGAGCAGGCTGTCGTGCGTCGCTTGCTGGCTGCTGTCGATATGGGCGATGCGCTGCAGTTTTTCCAGCGCCGCTTCCAGCCGATCAGCAGCGGCTTCGCCGTCTTCGCCTTCGAGCAGTTCGGCAGCCTGCAGCGCCAGCTGCGCCATTTCACTGGCGTGGGCGGCGCGCTTGTGCTGCTGCTCCAGATCATTGATGTCGAGTGCATCGACCCGCGCGGCCGCCAGTTCCTGGGTCTGGAATTGCAGCAGATCGAGCCGGGCGCCGCGATCTGCCGCTGCGATTTTCAGTTGCTGGTATTCGTCACGCAGGTGTTGCCAGTGCTGCCAGGCGTCGCGCACCGCTTTGCGCTCGCTGTCGAGACCGGCGAATTCATCGAGCATGTCGCGTTGGGCGCTGGCGTGCAGCAGGCGCTGGTGTTCGTGCTGGCCGTGGATCTCGACCAGAAAACCGCCGAGTTCGCGCAGCATGGCGAGCGTGACCGGAGTGCCGTTGATGAACGCGCGCGAGCGGCCGTCTTTGCCGATAACCCGGCGCAGCAGCACTTCGCCATCGTGTTCCATGGCCTGTTCGCCGAGCCAGGCCAGCGCGCTGCGATTGCCGGCCAACGCGAACCCGGCCAGCACTTCGGCCTGTTCGGCGCCGTGCCGCACCACGGTGCTGTCGGCGCGGTCGCCAAGCACGATGCCGAGTGCGTCGATCAGAATGGATTTGCCGGCACCGGTTTCACCGGTCAGCACCGTCATGCCTTCGGCCCATTCCAGTTGCAAACGGGTCACGATGGCGAAGTCACGCAGGGCGAGTGTGGTCAGCATGGATGCGGGATCAAAAACGGCTCCGGGAAGGAGCCGTCAGTGTAAGGAAGCGGCGCGGTTCTGATAAGGGGCGCGCTTGATCGTGCCAGCCGCCTTCCTTGGCGGTCCGACAACCTGGTGACGAGCCGCCTTGCCTCAGTGGGCGGCCAGTGCCTCGCGCACCGGCTGCGGCTCGCGTTGCAGCAAGCGCTCGACCCGATGGCAGCTGCGCATCGCCGCCCGCATCATCTGGTTGATGTCGGTCAGCAACGGCCGGCGCTGACCGCGGTAGCGGCAGCTGTCGCCGACAGCTTCGAACGGCACCTGCAGCCGGCCGAGCATGCGCTCGAGTGCCGGCGTGATCAGGCAAAGCCAGTGGCTGATGCCTTCATTGCGGCAATAGCGCCAGGCCGCGTGCAGCATGGCGAGCATCACGTCCGAGCCCTGAAAGAGCTCGCCGGTGGCGTGGCCGTCCGGGTGACGCAGACACAGCCGCGACAGCTCGACCACTTTGCCGGCCAGTGGCGCCAGCGCCTGCTCGTCGACCCGGGTAACGTGGGCCGCCGGGAAACCGGCCACCGGAAACACCAGACGCAGGGCACCGACCGCCTGACGGGTGCTGTCGTAAGCGACAAAATGCACTGAATGAGCATCGAAGGCATCGTGCTCTTCGCCATCGGCGGCACATTCCTGCGGCTCAAATCCGCGGTCCAAACAATAGACCTGATAGCGCAAACGGTGATGATCGGCGCGCTGGGCAGCGGTGCAAACCCGCTCGACCTCAATGGCAACTGTCATTACTGCAACTCCTTCGGTGCCACAGCCTCGGGCTGCCGGGACACCGGGATTGCATCCTTGCTTCGGTCGGCCGTCCTGGCCTGTGGATAGCGGTACCACCGGTCTGAAGCCGGCGACACTGGTCAGGGTCAGGCTAGGTAATACGGCGCAACAAAAATGTGACCGGCGCCGCAACTTGGCAAGCCAAAGCAGCAGCTGGACGGAAACGCATGTCGGCGCGGCAGCGTGACAAAAGCACAACGAGGGGCCAGTTGCGATTGCCGGCAGGTATGCCGGGGAAAAGCCTGGTTGCGGACGTCGCAGGCCGGGAACCGGGCAGTCAGTTGTCGCAAGCCGGCAGCGCCGAGCCAGCAGCGGGCGGGCCTGACGCGGTTAGCGAAGATAACGCCGATACAGTGCCGCCGACTCCTGCTCGCGCAGCTCGGCCAGACTCTGCCACAGCGCCTGCGCCACAGCCGGGTGGTCGCGGACAAAGGTGTGACTCAACATCAGGAAATAGTCCTTGGTCACCAGCGGTGTCGCCACCCGCTCCAGTTCGGCAAACTCGCTGTGGCTGATGTACTGGTCGGCCACGACATCGAATGCAGCGACCCCAGCCAGCCGTTTGAGCTGCAGCTTTTTCAACGCACCGTAGATATTGTCGGACTCCTCGACAGTAACGCCGAGTTTGCGCAGATCGTCAACAATGGAGTAACCGCGCGGCGCACCAATTGCTCCGTTCAAGTCAAGAAAGGCGCTGCCATTCCAATCCAGCTTCGCGTCACGATGACGGTACAGCGCATAGGTTTGGGCGCTGATCCGCAGCTGCGCTGGCGGCGGTCGGTGGTCGGTAACTGCGGGAGGCTGCTGCCCGGGCAGCAAAGGATAGACACCGTTTTGTTGCCGCTCACCGCGGTAGCTGGCGACCAGAGCGTCGACCCGGCCTTCCATCAAGCTGATCAGGCAGCGCTTCCACGGCATCCGCTGCAGCTCAAGGCGCAGTTGGGGATGGCGCCGCGCGACCTGTTGAATCAGTTCGATATAGACGCCGGGTTGGACCGGCACCATCTCGCCGTCGCCGGCATAAAACGGATACAACTCACGGTCTTCGTACGCGAACAGGAAACGGATCTGTGTGTCATCGGCAACCGCCGTGTGCAGGCCGGCCAGCCAGCACAGCAGTAGCAAACAGCAGCAAGTACGCATGCGTTTCATCTGTCCCCGCCTTTACTTACGTTCAAAGCTTGGCCGGCGCCGTTCAGAACGTCATTTGTGCCCGTAGCGCAACGATGCGAACGGTCTCGTCCGGGCTCGTCCGTTCAGACAGTTTCGCCTCAATCAGGTTCAGCGAAAAACGCAACACAATGCTGGGATACCAATTCACGCCAAGACTGAGGTTCCGTTCGACACCGCCGCTGAGATCAGCATCGGTAAGATCAACCTGGCTGAGACGCGCCGCCAACTCCCAAGCATTGGCGTTCAGTCTGGGTTTGTCGAACTGTGCTTCGTTAAAGCGGTACATCCGCTGGCCATTGAGAAACCAGCTGGCCTGAATGGTATAACTGGAAAAATCATAGTCGGTCGGGCCGGAAGTGGCCGCTGCGATCCATTCGGCCTGAGCTGACCATGGCCCCCACAAACCGGCCAACTCAACGGTTCTCAGCCAATAGTGATCGGCGGTGAAATTGCCGGTATCCACCAATGCCGGCGTGCCATCGATACGGGCCTCGGGTCGGCTTCGAAAGCGGACAAAATCGGCGGCTTCAGAGTCAGCAACGTCGGTATAAATCACGGCCACGCCCGCGTGCAGTGCCCGCTCCGGTTCGTGCACTGGCGAGAATGCCAGCCGACCGGTGTATCGAATCGGGTCATCACCAGCACGTTCCTCGTCATCAATGCGGTCAAACTGCAGCGCCGTTTGCAGCATCCATTGCTCGCCGGTGGCGTTGTATTTCAGGCCGAGCAGACGCCCCGGAGCAAACGTCAGCGCCGGCAACGAGCGTTCGATAAAACTGACCCATTTCGAACTGGTTTGATCATCAAGACTGATCGGCAAGGCGAACTGGCCCACGGTAAAGCTGCCGTGTTCGAGCGTGTTGTACTTGATAAAAGCATCGGTGGTTTCACGTGGTTTGAAATCGTACTCGTATTTGTATTCCCAGTTCTTGCTGAATTTGCCACTGAGTGTCAACCGCAACCGGCGGGCGTCGGCACCATCGTCCAACGGCGTAATATCATCATCGAAATACACCGCATCGGTTTGCAGCCGCAGACCGAGCGCAAACTCGGCATCGCCCAGCCGGATGCGGGGACCACCGTCCCGCAGCAGCACGTCGGTGGTATCGGCAGCCTGGGCCCCCGCCATACACGCGAAGCACGACACCAACACGACCATGGCAGCCGGTATCGACCGGCAAGAACAACAGTAACGCGGACGTCTGCAGGCGAAACCAGCCATGACGCGATCTCCCTATTGGTGCTCCCTGCCAGCGCCGAGGAGCGGCAGCGCTCGACGCAAGGAAGCAAAGCATAGCCAAGTTCTGCAGTCCTGCAGCGCGCACCGCTGCGCTTCACTGACTACCGTTCGCGATCAGCAGTTCGTCCGGCGTCGACGCCAACAAAGCCAGAATTGCCTTCTATACTTTCGATTCGCCAGCCGCTGCTTGAGCCAGCACCAATGGAATTGACCGACTACCTCAAAGTTATGGTCGAGAAAGACGGTTCCGACCTGTACTTGTCGACCGGCGCGGCGCCGAGTTTCAAGGCGCACGGCAAGCTGGTCGCGATCGACCCGTCACCGCTGCCGCTCGGCCGGGTCGAGCAGATTGCCCATGGCGTCATGGATGAGGCCCAGCGCAGGGACTTTCTGACCCGGCCGGAAATGAACCTCGCTTACTCGTTGCCGGGCATTGGCCGGTTCCGGGTCAATGTCTTCCGCCAGCGCAACGAAGTGTCGATGGTGATCCGCTCGATCAAGACCGAGATCCCGAGTTACGAGTCGCTCGGTCTGCCGGAAGTGCTGACCAAACTCATCATGCAGAAGCGCGGGCTGATTCTGTTTGTCGGCGCCACCGGTTCCGGCAAATCAACTTCGCTTGCCGCGCTCATCGATTATCGCAACACCAACTCCAGCGGCCATATCATCACCATCGAAGATCCGGTCGAATTCGTCCATCGGCACAAGCGCTGCATCATCAACCAGCGCGAAGTCGGCACCGATACGCTGAGCTATGAAGACGCCCTCGCCAACACGCTGCGGCAGGCGCCGGATGTGATTCTGATCGGCGAAATCCGCCACCGCGAAACCATGGAACATGCGCTCGCTTTCGCGGAAACCGGGCATTTGTGCCTGTCGACCTTGCACGCCAACAACGCCAACCAGGCGATCGAGCGCATCGTCAATTTCTTTCCGGAGGAGCGGCACAAGCAGGTACTGAACGATCTGTCGCTGAATATCCGCGGCATCATTTCGCAGCGGCTGATCCCGACTGTCGATGGCAAGCGTGCAGCGGCCATCGAGATCCTGATCGGCTCGCCACTGGTGCAGGATCTGATCAAGAAAGGTGAAGTTGGCCTGATCAAGGAAGTGATGGAGAAAAGCGAAAACATCGGCATGCAGACCTTTGACATGGCGCTGTTCAAACTCTGGCAGGCCGGCAAGATCTCGATGGACGAAGCGCTGAAAAACGCCGACTCGAAGAACAACCTGAAACTGCGGATGACGCTCGCCGAAGGCAAGACCGCGGGCGAAGATCCGCACAGCCACATCGAATCCGGCAGCCCGGCCCGGGCAGCCGGAGCACCGCCACCGGCCCCGAAGCCGGCCTTCACATTGGCACTGGAACCGACCGAAGAGGAAAAAGAGGAGGATCCCGTGCTGAACCAGCCGACACCCGGCGGCCAGCTGCCCAAGATCCCGGCCGTACCGCCTCGGCCCGTGCCCGGCAAACTAGGCGGCTGATCCGGCCGCCCCGACCCCTGCTCCCCCGAAAACCCAGTTCAGGGGACTTGACGGCATTTGGTTTGCGTCGCAAACTTGTTTGCATACAAACAAGGACCGCCACCATGACCGACAAACTCCTGCCCCTGGCCGAACTGGACCGGCTGCAACAGTTGACCGAACGCTATGCCAGCTACACCCGCAGCGCCGGCGGCCTGTCGACGCTGCTCGGCAGCGTGCTCTGCCTGGTGATGTTCACGCTCGGCCTGACCGTCGCGCTGGATCAAACCGCACGCAACCTGCTGGCACTGCTGCCCCTGCTGTGGTTGTTGGCGAAAGAACTGCTGCGCCGTTACTACTATCAGCGTGCCGGCGCCGTCGGTGAGCGGATCAGCGCCAGCCAGAACCGACAGCATCTCGGCGCCACCTTGTTCACGGCATTGATCTGCGCGCTGATCATCGGCGCCGGCATCGTGAAGTTTGGTGTCGGCGGTTTGCTGTCACTGCCTGCACCGCGCCAGGCTTACTTTCTGATTGCCCTGTTGATGCCAATCGTCGTCTGGCGCTGGCTGTGGTCGACCAGCGATTACGTCATTGGTGTACTGCTGCTCTGTCAGGCCGCGGTCATTGTTGCCGGCAGTCATTACAAGGCGGACTGGCTTGGTCTCTACATTGTCGTGATGAGCCTGATATATCTGTACGTTGGCTGGAAAGAGCACCGCGAATATCTGCAATTGCGCGCCGAGCTGCAGCAACATCGGCGGGCGCTGCAAGGGCAGTTTGCATGACGACAAATGACACCACCAATCGCCAGCTGATTCATGACGTGCTGGCGCTGGACAAACTGATCCACGAACCGGCACGACTCGCGATTCTGACCGTGCTGAGCCGTGTCGACTGGGCCGAGTTCAGTTTTCTGGAAGAGATCTGCGCGCTGAGCAAAGGCAATCTGTCCAGTCATCTGAGCAAGCTGGAGAGCGCCGGCCTGCTGGAAATTGAAAAAAGTTTTCGCGGCAAACGGCCCTTGACCCGGGCGCGGCTGACGGACGCCGGTCAGCAAGCGCTGAGCCAGTACCGGGCCCAGCTGGCCAAGCTGCTGAACACGAACTGATTGCTCAACCGACGGTTTCCGCCTTCGGCAAGCGTGCTTGCCGAACGGGTTACTGTTGTCGCCAGAAACCGCCGGCAGCTTGCCGGTGCCCCACAAGGAGAGTTGAAGATGCGTGCAATACTGTCAGGCTTGCTGCTGCTAAGCGGCGGACTCTTCGTCAGCGCAAGCCATGCTGACGATGCAACGACCCGGCGTCTTGGTCAGCAGTGTGCCAAAGAGTTCTATCAAGGCGAACTCGAGCCGCTGTGGCAGCGCATGACCCCGGACATGCAAAAAGCCTTTGGCAACAAAGCAGGCTTGGTCGCCTTCCAGAGCAAAGTCAGTGGCGATTTCGGTGCCGAAACCGAAGTGCTGCGCGAACACAGCAGCCAAAGCCAGGGTTTCCAGATCTATGTCCGGGAGTCACGCTTTGCCACGGCGGCCAGCGTATTGGCACTGCGCTGTGTTTTTGATGGCAATGCAAACATTGCCGGCTTCCTGATCCAGCCCGTGAAGCCGACGACGCCAGCGCCCACCGCCTATCTGGATTACCAAACCAAAGCCGTGTTGCGACTGCCGTTTGAGGGTGACTGGTACACGTTCTGGGGCGGTCGCAGTCCGGAACAGAATTACCATGTCATCGCCCGCGATCAGCGCTTTGCCTACGACTTTGTCGTGCTGCGCGATGGCAAAAGCCACCACGGCGATCCGGCGGTGAACGAAAACTATTATTGCTGGAACCAGAAAATTCTCGCACCGGCGGCCGGCACCGTGGTGGTCGCCAAGGATGGCCTGCCGGATCAAAAACCCGGCGTCATGGATGCCAGTAACGCGGCCGGCAATCATGTCGTGCTCGATCTCGGCAACCAGGAGTACGCGGTGCTGGCGCACTTGCGTCAGGGCAGCGTGAAAGTGAAGGCCGGTGAGCCGGTGCAATCGGGTCAGGAACTCGGCCGCTGCGGCAACAGCGGCAACACCAGCGAGCCGCATCTGCATTTTCATCTGCAAAATGCCGCCGTGTTTGGTCAGGGCGAAGGCCTGCCGGCGCACTTCAATGACTATCTGGCCGACGGCAAACCCGTCACCCGCGGCGAGCCGCTGCGCGGCCAGATCGTGTCATCGGCGCCGTAACGGACAGCGCCACTCGGCTAGGCCCGGCGCCAACGGGCAAAGCCCGGATAGCCCCACAAACGAAACGCCAGCAGCACCGAACAGCCCTCGCGCTGTTCGGCCGGCTGCGCGGCGTCCTGCCTTGCCAGCTCGCCGATCTCCTGCGCGGTCTTGAGCAAACGCTCGCGCATTTTCTCGGCGGTCGCGCGCGTGACCATGCTCGGCAGAAAACGCTGATAACCGTCGGCATCAAATTCGCCGTCGAAGAAGCTGGCGCGGACATGGTGGTCAAAAAAGCGTTGGATCGGCCCGCCCTTGATCCAGGCGAAATCACGCGCGGTACGCAGCCGAATGCGATTACCCGGCAGCAAATCAATCAGCCGCATCCGGTCGAGCCGGATCAGCAGGCGAATCAGCTCCGGCTCGGTGAACTGGTAATCGCGCAGGATCTGCGCCATCGACCAGTCGTTCAGCACCAGATAGGTCACCAGCAGCAACTTCTCGTCGGCAACGAGCTCCGCCTCGAGCGCCTCATCGAGCTGGGTCAAGGAACGGCGTTCGCGTTCGGTCAGCTGCACCAAATCAAACAGATCGATGCCGGCCAGCGCGCAGATGGCCTGCAGCCGATCCAGACTCAGATCGGACGAAGTCATCAGCCGCTTGATGCTGGCTTCCGACAATTCCAGCGCTTCAGCGACCTGTGCATAGGTCACGCCGGCGCTTTTCAGCTGACGCTTCAAGGTTTCCAGTAGAAGGTCCGTTTGGGCCACCGGTATCGCTCCGTAATACTTGGAGCGCCATTATGCACCGCTTTGGTTGAGAAAGTTGCTGGTTACAACGCGCAACGGAATGCTGCGCCGGCCGGTACCTGCCGGCGCCATGAAGGATCGACGATGAACCGCCTGCTGCTCCCGATCACCACCCTGCTGGCCACCGAGACCTGCGATGCCGGCGAACGTAGCCTCAACCACGGCGGCTCCTGGCCGGAAATCCTGATCATCATCACCGTGCTGCTGATCGCGGCCCGCAAGCTGGTCAACTGGCTGGACCGGATCAGCCGGTTTCGGGAGAAGTAAACGATGTTTTTGCAGGTAGCCCAGGCACCGATCAGTCAACCCGGATTCAAAACCGCGCGACCTTTCTGGAACGCCGGCCGCGCTGCCAGTTCATCGTGCCAGCGTTTCAATGCCGGGAACTGGTTCAGATCCTGATTGGCGCGGGCATGCGCCGCAATCCACGGCCAAGTGGCGATATCGGCGATGGTCAGTTCGTTGCAACCGAGGTATCTGCTGCGACTGAGCCGGTCATTGAGCACCGAATACAGGCGCGTGGTTTCTTTGGTATAGCGTTCGATGCCATAGGGCACGCGCTGCGGTGCGTAGTGCAGGAAGTGGTGCGCCTGGCCCTGCATCGGGCCGATGCCGGCCATCTGGAACATCAGCCACTGCAGTGTCTGCGACCGCGCTTTCGGTTCGCGCGGCAGCAGCTTGCCGGTTTTCTCGGCGAGATAAATCAGAATGGCGCCGGATTCGAACACCGCGAAATCGTCATTGTCGTGGTCAATGATCGCGGGAATGCGCCCATTCGGATTGATCGCGAGAAACCACGGCTGCTTTTGTTCGTTCTTTTTCAGATCGACGAGACGCAGCTGATAGGGCAGCCCCAGTTCTTCCAGCGCAATGGAAAGCTTGTAGCCATTCGGCGTGGCGGCGGTAAACAGTTCCAGCATGGTTCACTCCGGTAACAGTGGCGGGTCATGACCGGATCGTAGCAAAGCCTGCTGGCATATGCAGACACGGTGGCAGCGGGCTTGCCCGCGATGGGTTTGCGGGAAAACAGCGACAACATCGCGGACACGCCCACGCCGGCAAAAAAGTGCCGGAAAAACAAAACCCCGCCGAAGCGGGGTTTTGTTTTCTTGCGACAAGGCTTACTGCAAGAGCAGCGTGGATTAGAAATCCATGCCGCCCATGCCACCAGCCGGCATCGCCGGAGCCGCTTCTTTCTTCGGCAGCTCGGAGACCATGCACTCGGTGGTCAGCATCAGGCCGGCAACCGAGGCGGCGTTTTGCAGCGCCGAGCGGGTGACCTTGGTCGGATCCAGCACGCCGAACTCGACCATGTCGCCGTACACGCCGGTGGCCGCGTTGTAACCGAAGTTACCGGTGCCAGCCAGGACCTTGTCCAGCACCACGCTCGGCTCTTCGCCGGCGTTGGCGACGATCTGGCGCAGCGGCGCCGTGATCGCGCGCTTCAGCAGCGCGATACCAGCGTCCTGATCGCTGTTGATGCCTTTCAGGCCTTCCAATGCTTTCAGGGTACGGACCAGCGCGACACCGCCGCCCGGGACCACGCCTTCTTCAACGGCGGCACGGGTCGCGTGCAGCGCGTCTTCAACGCGGGCTTTCTTCTCTTTCATTTCGACTTCGGTGGCAGCGCCGACCTTGATCACCGCAACACCGCCGGCCAGTTTGGCGACGCGCTCTTGCAGCTTCTCACGGTCGTAGTCCGACGACGTCTCTTCGATTTGCGCGCGGATTTGCTTGACGCGGGCTTCGATGTTTTTGTGATCACCGGCACCATCAATAATGGTGGTGTTTTCTTTGGTGATCTGGATGCGCTTGGCTTGGCCGAGATCTTTCAGCGTGGCTTTTTCCAAGCTGAGGCCGATTTCTTCCGAAATCACGGTACCGCCGGTCAGCACGGCGATGTCTTCCAGCATGGCCTTGCGGCGATCGCCGAAGCCCGGCGCCTTGACTGCAGCCACCTTGACGATGCCGCGCAGGGTGTTGACGACCAGAGTCGCCAGCGCTTCGCCTTCGACGTCTTCGGCGATGATCAGCAGCGGACGACCAGCCTTGGCAACGCCTTCCAGTACCGGCAGCAGATCGCGAATGTTGGAGATTTTCTTGTCAACCAGCAGCACGAACGCATTTTCATGCTCGGCGCTCATGTTTTCCTGCTTGTTGATGAAGTACGGCGACAGGTAACCGCGGTCGAATTGCATGCCTTCGACGACGTTCAGTTCGTTCTCGAGGCCCGAACCTTCTTCGACAGTGATCACGCCTTCTTTGCCGACCTTCTTCATCGCGTCAGCAATGATGCGACCGATGGCTTCGTCGCTGTTGGCCGAAATGGTGCCGACCTGGGCGATCGCCTTGTCGTCCGAGCACGGCTTGCTCAGCTTCTTCAGATCTTCAACGATCACGGCAGCGGCCTTGTCGATACCGCGCTTCAGATCCATCGGGTTCATGCCGGCAGCAACCAGCTTCATGCCTTCAACCAGAATGGCCTGGGCCAGCACGGTTGCAGTGGTGGTGCCGTCACCGGCGACGTCAGAAGTTTGCGACGCCACTTCTTTCACCATCTGGGCGCCCATGTTTTCGAACTTGTTTTCCAGCTCGATTTCCTTGGCGACCGAGACACCGTCTTTGGTGATGGTCGGCGAGCCGAAGCTCTTGTCCAGCACCACGTTACGGCCTTTCGGGCCCAGCGTCACTTTGACAGCGTTGGCGAGAATGTTGACGCCGTTGAGCATCTTTGCGCGAGCTTCGTCACCGAAGCGTACGTCTTTAGCAGCCATGTTGAATTCCTCAGAAATAAGCGTTAGCGAATTCGGAAAGTGGGAGCCGTGCGGCCTGGGTTAGGCGCAACGCGCCGTAATCCGGGTTCGCGAAGCGAACGAAACCGCCGCCCCCAACCCCAACTCAATTAACCAATCACCGCGAACAGATCTTCTTCGCGCAGCACAACAAACTCTTTGCCGTCGACCTTCACTTCGGTGCCGCTGTACTTGCCGAACAACACTTTCTCACCGACTTTCACCGACAGGGCAGCAACGCTGCCATTGTCCAGACGCTTGCCCGGGCCGACAGCCACGACTTCGCCTTTGCTCGGCTTCTCGGTGGCGTTGTCAGGGATCACGATGCCGCCAGCGGACACCCGCTCTTCTTCCAGGCGACGGACCACAACGCGGTCATGCAACGGACGAAGGTTCATTGCGTTTTCTCCTCAATGGAACACTTTGGATAGATGGGACCCCGGGGACCCGGGGGCCGGAAAACCGGTGGCCCCTATATGGGGAGGCTTTCTTAGCACTCAAGGGGTCCGAGTGCTAAATGTTGGCACTCAGGCAGGGAGAGTGCAAGCCAAAGCCTGTTCCCGACGCACTGAGCTCAGCCTATAAAGTGTACTAAAGAACCAATTGTTTCCCATGCTTCCGCCAAGCAGATAGGATCGCGCACCGCCGCCGTACCTTGTCGGGTCCGCCCCAAAATGACCAAGCCCGCTGTTTCTGTCGTTATTGCCAGCTACAACCATAAGCCCTGGATTGTCGAAAGCATCCTGAGCGTATTGGCGCAAAAGGCAGTGTCCTACGAGCTCATCGTGATCGATGACGGCTCCAGCGACGGCTCGGAACAGCTCATTGCGCCACTGGCCGGCGAGCACGGTTTCTATTTCGAACAGCAGGCCAATATGGGCCTCGCGCGAACGCTCAATAAGGCATTGGCCATGGCCAAAGGGCGCTATTTTGCCCCGTTCGGCTCCGATGACCGCATGCGACCAGAGCGGCTGGCGAAGCAGCAAGCGCACCTGGATGACAACCCAGGACTGGTCATATCCGCAGGCAACATCTTCAAGATCGACGGCGCGGGCCAGCCGCTGCCCGCCAAGAAGCAGCGCCACCATCCGGCCCGTGAACTGGATTTCACCGACGTTTTTCTGAACCGCAAACCCGGCGCCCCGGCCCCCACATTGTTGTTCCGGACCGACGCGCTACGCGCCGTCGGCGGCTTCAATCCCGACATTCGTCTGGAAGATTTGTATATCGAACTGAAACTGACAGAAGCCGGAGGCCGCATCGGCGTATTGGAAGAGGTGTTGGCTGATTACCGCATCCATGGCAAGAACACGTACCAAAACCTGCGTTTCATGCATGACAACGTGATGCGGACTTATTCCGCCTTTGCCCGGCACCCCGAGTATCTGCAAGCCAGACGCGACTTTCTGAACAGCATGCTGCGCAAAGCCGCAAAGCGTGACCGCCCTTTCGCCAAAACGCTTTTGAGGGATCTGGGCTGGACACATCTGGATTACCGCAACTGGCTCCGTGCGCTGCCGCTGCTTTTGCCGTGAACGCCCTCGGCGGGAACGCGATGCGGGCCGTCATCAATCCTGTCGAAGCTTTTTACACAGCACTGTAAAGCCACCGTACCAAAATGTGATTAAGTTCATGATTTTACTGATATGGCCCTGAACTTGCTTCCCTTGCGCCCGCGCACCCGACGCGCGGTTCTCAACCAAGGGATTTTTATGTCGTTCCTGAATATCAAGAAAGGGATTCTGCTGGCGTTGCTGCTGCTGGCGCCTTCGGCTTACGCCTTGCCGGTCCTGCAGCTTTACGTTGAAGGTGGTACTTATGATGTCGACACCCAGACCTGGGTAATTGCCGACAGCGAATTCACCATCTGGGTAATTGGCAACACCGGCAAGAAAGGGGAAATCAGCGGCCTGAATGGCGTCGGCGGTGTCACCCTCGTCGTCTCGGCCCAGGGCGGCAACCTGACCGGCCTGAACATCACCCCGGTCGTCGCCAACTGCTGCAGCGTGGTCGATCCGTCCATCGCCAGCACCCCGGTCGCCACCCTGTCGGGTTCCGGCAGCCACAACGTGTTGGCCGCCCACGGCGTCTTCAACCAGCCGGGCGTGGTCTGGCAGAACTACGATCTGGGCGCCTTCAACCTGACCGACTCGATGATCGGCGATGCCACCCAGGGCGGCTGGCCGGTTGACCAGAGCGGCAGCTTCATGGGTCAGATCAACGCCTATCAGGTCACCATGCTGGGTGACTTCGATGTGCTGCACTTTGACGGCTACGGTTACATCAACGACGGCAGCAAGTACGTGTTCGCACCGTTCTCGCACGATGCCGAAGCCGTACCACCGACCACGATTACCGAGGTGCCGACCCCGGCCACACTGGCGCTGTTCGCGCTCGGCGGCCTGGCGCTGCTGCGTCGCCGGCGCTAAGGTTTCGCTCCATAGGCGAAATGAAACGGCTCCCAAGGGAGCCGTTTCATTTTCAGGCAATTTCAGCACCAAACTGCCTGCACTAACAAAGCAATCACATGGCCTCAGCTGCGGCGCACTAAAACCGCACCAACCGCCAGTAACAGTGCGAATAGGAAACCGGTTGCGCCACCACCACCTGAGCCGGAAGACTCGGCTGCCGGAACCGTACTTTTAAAACTTGCGCGCACTACATCACCAGACAACAGCTCGGAGTTTGCCGTCATCACCATGCCACCGACCGTCAGTTCTGTTGTTCTGCCTGCCTGATGCCGCAGCGTGATGGTTGTGCCGTTTCGAACCCAAGCTGAACCAGATGACCAGGCGGTCGCACCGTCAAGAGCAAACTCACCGTTTACCACCTTCATCGGCACTTGCACGGCATCTGACAAGCCGGCAATGGTTACCGTGTTGGAGATGACCCAATCGCCGGTAGTAGCGTTATCGATACTCGGAAACGAAACCGAGCCCGGCGTTACATCCCAACCGTCGGCAAGTTGATCACCATTACTGTCGTTGGCAACAACACGGACACTCAATGCCTCACCGGTACTGCTGAACAAATCGTCCGCGCCGTAGTAGCTGTTGCTGTCATTCCACGCCAGCAACAGTTTGCCATCCGCTGTCGCCAGAGCGGAAACCAGATGGCGCGAAAGCCCTTCCGGAGCCAGGTAACGGACGGAGCCGTTCGGTGATCCCCATTCGCTTCTTAACTCGCCACCAGCAGACAGCCGGGTCAGGACAATAGCACCAGAAAAGATACCATCTTGATCGGTCGGAACGACCCCTGCGGTAGTTAGCAGCATATCGCCATCCGGCAATAAATTGATGGATTTCACCATTGGCCAGTTCACCGCTAGCGCCGCCGGAAGACTCAATTCAAGATTGCCAGCGATGCCAAAATTGATATCACTTCTACCATCCGCCTCAAGTCGTGCCAGCACGTTACGGTACTCGCCACCAATCGACTCATGGCCCAGCACCAACATTTGGTCATTTTGCAACAGTTGTACTTGCACGCTTCTCATATCGAGCAGGCGATAGCCCTGGCCGTTAGCAAATGTTGCATCAAGTTCGCCGTTTTGCTGCAGCCGTGCCAGCAAGCCCAACTCCGAGAAACTGGCATCATCAAAACATTCGCCATGCAGCAGCAGCTGTTGGTCTGCCACAACGAAGACCTCATCAAGGTAGGTTTCATCGCAAATTTGATGTTCGATAATGCCTTGATTGCCAAAGCCTCGGTCGACTCGACCATCTGCGTGGAATCGCCAGATCGCCGCGTCCTCGTTACCCCCCATGGCGTTCCAAGCAGCACCAACCATCACGATGCTACCGTCCGCCTGAACCGCGAGGCCACCGCCAGCCCACTCACTTTTGCCATTCCGTGGCGGCGTCTCTGCAATTCCGCTACCGTTGAAGCGCGTATCCAACGCACCGTTGGCGGTCAGTTTGACTAGCTGCGCTTGGTCGATGTTATTCCCCGTCTCAAACCCAACCAAAACCAATACGCTGCCGTCGGCCAGCGAGAACAAATCGGCTAGCCACAGGTAATTCGCCTCTGCCGGCCGAATGAAATAGAAGCCGTTAGTGCCAAACGACGCGTCCAGATTGCCGTTGCCGAGCAAGCGCGCTACAAAGAGTCCCGATTGCAACGCAGATTGCTGCTGTTTGTCGACGCCCAACACACGGACATTGCCCGCAACGAAATAGCGCCCATCTGTGGTTGGCACCATGTCGGCAAACAAGGTGACGTCATATCCAGGGAGCGTAAATTTTGCTGAATCGCCTCGCCAGGACGGATCGAGAACGCCATCTTTCAGCTGAGCTGCCAGGCGCTGTTCAGCGTGGACCGCTTGCGCGGCCTCCGGCATCATCTGCGCTTCCAAGACACGTCGCTCTTGCTGACGTCTCTCGAATGTCGCTTGCCAATCGGCAGCAAACCCCGTCGACACCACACCGACAAGACCCCAGCACACCACTACCAACTGCCTTAACACGGCTTGCATCCCCATCTTGATAAGCTGAACAAAAAGCGCGCTATTCTACCGATGCTCCTGGCACGGCTCCGTGTCGTTTTGTATTCCCGCAAGCGTTTTAATCGGGAAATGTGTGCAAGAAGCGTCATTCCGAACAGGGCGGCATCGACTATATTCAACCGACCCGCCGACCATTCTCGACCGGCCATATGTCGTCTGAAACCGATCAGCAAAAAGCCGAATTGCGCCGTCTGTTTGCCCGCCGCCTGCCCGGCAAGTTGCGCCAAATCGCCTCGTATTTGCAGCGTCTGGCCTCGGGTGAGGCGCTGGAAGGCTTGGGTGGCCAGCTGGCGGTGCAGCTGGAGCACAGCATCCGCAGTTGCGAGAGCTTCGGCTTTGCCGCGTGCGCCCGCTTGTTGCAGCAGGCGGAAACACAGTGCCTGAATCCGGAACCGGCCGGGTACGGGCCACTGATTCAGGCCCTGCAGCATCTGGCCGAGGAGCTGGACGGCAAACCGACGCTGGCAAAAACGCCGGCGCTGAGCCCCGAGCAGACCGCTCCGGCGACCGCCATGGAAGCGCCCGGCACTGACAACCTGGCGCTGCAACCCTTGTGGCTGGCCTTGCCGGATCAGGAGCGCGCCGGCCTTGCCGTGCAGCTGGCCTTGTTCGGCTTCGCGGCCAGCACGGTGCCGCAGGACGGTGGCAGCCCGGTCGCGCTGGTCGCCGATGCCGGCGACGTCGGCGATTTGCGTGCCCGCTACGGTGAGCAGTTGCCACCGCTGATCGTGGTCGCCGACGAGGACAGTGTGCCGGCGCGGCTGCAAGCCATCCGGCAGGGTGCCGCGGCATTTCTGGCCCGGCCGCTGGATACCGCCGCCCTCATTGAAGCCATCGACGAAGTCAGCCCGACCAGCGCCGGCGAGCCGCCGCGGGTGTTGATCGTCGAAGACTCGAAATCGCAGAGCCTGCATTACAACAAAGTGCTCAAAGAGGCCGGCTGTTCCACGGCCGTGGTCAACCAGCCGCTGCAGATCCTGCAAGCGCTGCACGCCCTGCAGCCGGAACTCATCCTGCTCGACATGCAGATGCCGGAATGCACGGGTCTGGAGCTGGCGCGGGTGCTGCGCCAGATGCCGGGCTGGCGGACAGTGCCGGTGCTGTTCATGTCGGCCGAGGAGAATCCGGAAAAGCAGGCGGCGGCGATGGCCATTTCCGGCGACGACTTTCTGCTGAAGCCGGTCCGTGCCGACGAACTGAAGAAAGCCGTGCTGACCCGCATTGCCCGCAGCCGCATGCAGCTGCAGCAACTGAATCGCGACGGCCTGACCGGCCTGCTCAATCTGTCGGCGATGCAGCAGGCAGTCGAGAACCTGTGCGCGCAGGCGAGCCGCACCGGCGAACCACTCTGCTTTGCCCAGCTCGACATCGACCGGCTCGGCCCGCTCAACCAAAGCGCCGGCCATGGTGCCGGCGACGCCGTGGTGCGCCAGCTCGCCCGGCTGCTCGGCCGCCGGCTGCGCAAAAGCGACACCATCGGCCGGCTCGGCGGTGACCGTTTTGGCGTGCTGTTGCCGGGTTGTCGCGGCGACGATGCGCTCAGGCTCATCGACGCGGTGCGCTCGGATCTCGCCCGGCAGCCGCTGCTGCACGGCGATCACCGGCTGTCGGTGCGTTTGTCGGCCGGCGTGGCCCAGCACGATGGCGGCGCCCCCGGCGCCCTGCGCGATGCCGCCGAACGCGCCCTGCAATGGGCCAAGGAAGCCGGCGGCAACGCGGTCCGGCTGGCGGAATAAGCGTACCTAGAGGCAGGGAGAAGCCAGCTATGACAGACTGCTACATCCGGGTGGCTCTGACCACGGTCGGCACCGAGGCGGCGGCGCATTACCTGGCCGAAACCCTGGTCAGCGAAGGCTTGGCCGCCTGCATCAACGTGTTGCCCGGCGTGGTGTCGTTTTACCGCTGGCAAGGTGAACTGTGCCGGGACAACGAGTGGCTGCTCGTGCTGAAATCCGATGCCGCGCATCTGCCGGCGCTGGAACAGCGGCTGCTCGCCCTGCACCCTTACCAAACCCCGGCGTTCACCGTGCTGCCGGCCAGCCATGTCAGTGACGGCTATGGTCGCTGGCTGCACGACAATCTGAAATAACCCCAGGTCTGTGGCAGCCCGCTTGCCCCGGGCCGCAACCGGACTGTGATCGGCATGAAGGCATTGCTGTCGTTGTTCACCGGCCCTTTTGGCCGCGCCCTGTTCTGGCTCCTCCACCTCACCCTGGTTTCCGTCCCGGTTTCGGCGCAGGCCGCCTCGACGGCGGATTTACTGCGCGCTGCGGCCGACAGCGGCGAGGAAGAAGAGTTTCTGAAAGTTGATCAGGCCTTTCAGGCAGAAGCCGCACGGCTCGACAACGAGCTGATCGTCCGCTTCGTGATCGCACCCGGTTATTACCTCTATCGTGATCAATTCCGGTTCAAGGCTGAGGGCGTCAGCTTCGGCGCGCCGCACTATCCGGAAGGCATCCTGAAGCACGACGAATACCTCGGTGAGCAGATCGTTTACTTCAATCACGTCGAAGTGCGGGTACCGATTGCCAGCGGCCCCAGCGGCTTCGAGCTGAAACTCACTTTCCAGGGCTGCGCCGAAGCCGGCCTCTGTTACCCGCCAACCACCCGCAGTTTTGCCATCAACGGCGGCGCGGCAACGGATGCCTCCGTCGTCACGGCAGCGACGACCGTTGCCGAGTCCACGCCGGCACCGACCAATGCCATTGCCGGCGAGGCCGCTGGCGGCGATCTGGCCGCCGCGCTCGGCGGCGATCTGTGGGCGGCGGTCGCCATTGCGCTGATCGCCGGTATCGGACTGACCTTCACCCCCTGCGTGCTGCCGATGATTCCGATCACGGTCGCCGTGATCGGCGGCCAAGGCAGCAGCCTGTCAACCGGTCGTCGTTTCGCGCTGGTATTTGTCTACGTGCAAACCATGGCGCTGACCTATGCCGTGCTCGGCGTCGCGGTCGCCAGCGCCGGCGCCGCGCTGCAGGGCTATCTGCAATCACCGTGGTTGCTGGTACCGTCGGCAACATTGTTTGTACTGCTGGCACTGAGCATGTTCGGTGCTTACGAACTGCAACTGCCGGCGGCGCTGCGTGACAAATTGGCGAGCAACAGCCAAGGCGGCTCGATGCTGGGTGTGGTGTTCATGGGCGCGCTGTCGGCTTTGGTCGTGTCGCCGTGCATCAGCGCACCGCTCGCTGGCGCACTCGCCTTCATCGCCAGCACCGGCGATACGCTGCGCGGCGGCGTGGCGCTGTATGCCCTCGGCATCGGAATGGGCATTCCGCTGCTGATCGCTGGCGTGGGCGGCGGCCAGTTGTTGCCACGCGCTGGCGCCTGGATGGACAAGGTCAAATACCTGTTCGGTTTTGGTCTCATTGCGGTGGCCATCGTGCTGGTGAACCGGATGATTCCGGCCGCGGCGGGACTTGTCTTGTGGGCGCTGTTCGCGCTGGCGTTGTCGGCTTATTTCGCTCGCCTGCAAACCGAAACGGCGTGGCACTACCTGCTGCAGGCATTGCGCTATGGCGCGCTGGTATATGGCGTTGCTTTGGTCATCGGCGCGCTGGCCGGACAAACCAACCCGCTGCAACCGCTGCCGACATTGGCCAGCAGCAGCGCAACTGCTGGCAAATCGATCAATGCCCACGCCGGCTTTACCGTGATCAAATCCACTGCCGATCTGGATCGGGAACTGGCCAAGGCGCAGGCCGAGGGCAAAACGGTGATGCTGGATTTCTTCGCCGATTGGTGCGTGGCCTGTTTCGAGTTTGCCGATTACACCTTCCCGGATCCGGCCGTGCAGCAAGCACTGCAGAACACGGTGCTGCTGCAGGCCGATGTCACCGCCAACGATGAAATCGATCTGGCGTTGATGGCACGTTTCAACATCCTCGGGCTGCCGTCGATCCTGTTCTTCGACCGGCAGGGCAATGAATTGCCGGCAGCGCGCGTGACCGGCTTCATGAAAGCGGCGCCATTTGCCAGCCACATCCAGCAACACCTGCACTGAGCCCCCATCCGCCAGCGCAGTCTGCTACGCTGTCCAGGTGGATGACGAACGCCGCAGGCACGCCATTGGCCATGACCGCCGCCCCGGACGCCAATCCGAACACGACTTCGGACACCAACTCGGACAGCCTCGGCCGCACTGACCGAGACGCCGCCATCGCGCAAGCGCAAGCCCTGCGCTTGCGTCGCTCATGGCTGGCCTTTGCCATCTACGGTCTCTGTTCGGCGCTGCTGATCTTCTTTCAATGGCAAGGCGCCATCAGCTTTGCGACGCCGCTGCTGATCGCCATCATCGCTGCTGCCTTTGTCATCAACAGCGCGTTTTTGTTGTGGATATACACGGGCCGCAACCTGCGCCAGCGCGATCCGAGCCTGACCCTGCCGCAAATGCTGGCGGCTACGCTATGGTGCTATGTCCCGATCTACCTGACCCCGACATTGCGCGCAGAAATGTTGATGATGTACAGCTGCGTGTTCTTCTTCGGCGGCTTCCGGCTGAACCGGCAACAGTTCCTGCTGGTCGCCGCGTTTGCCTTGCTCGGCTACGCCGGCATCATGCTGCTCGATGCCAATGCGGCGACGGGCGCCACCGATCCGCGTCGGGAAATTGTCCGCTTCATTATCCTGACGGTGGTATTGCTGGTGCTGAGCCTGCTCGGCGGCACTATCTACGACATGCGCCAGCAACTGCGTCGCCAGCACAAAGCACTGCAGCACGCCAATCAACAAATCAGTCACCAGGCTGTGCATGATGCGTTGACTGGTCTGCACAATCGCCGCTTTTTGATGGAAGCGCTTCAGCGGGAAGAGGCGCGCGCCAAACGGCGTGGTAGCCAGTTCAGCATCATCATGTGCGACCTCGATCATTTCAAAGCCATCAATGACCGCTATGGCCATCTTGCCGGTGATTCCGTGTTGAAACTCACCGCCGATCTGATGCAAGCACAATTGCGTAGCGCAGATTGGCTCGCACACGGTGGCGATGAGACGGTGGCCCGCTTTGGCGGCGAAGAGTTTGCCATTCTGCTGCCAGACACCGGCATTGACGGCGCGGTGCGCTGCGCGGAACGGTTGCGTGCGGCACTGCATGCCGCAACCCTCCCCGCGCCAATGACGGCGGCAAAATTGACCGCCTCGTTCGGTGTCGCCGAGTACCGGATCGGCGACGCCCTCAGCGACGTGCTGACACGCGCCGACCACTCCCTTTATGACGCGAAACACGGCGGCCGCAACCGAGTGGTTGCGGTCAGCTGAACAGCTCGTGTGCAGGACGGCGTGTCATGGCGTTTGCCGAAACGCCCATGGTCCGGGGAGGAGTATACTGCGGCTCGGTTGACGTCGTTCCCGTCGCCGCAAAGACAACGTCTTGTTACGTTGCCCACCGAATGTCCCAGGAGGTGGCCCATGTCCAAACACTCATTTCCCTGCCTTAAGACACTGATTTTACTGACCCTGGCCTCGCCCTTGGCGCTAGGCAATGTGGTTGAGGTGGAAGTGATCGCTCCCGTTGGCAGCTATGTCGTTTCCCCGGCCTTTGGGCCAATTGCCGCTGACAGCAGGGTCGAGAACGGCCAGCGACACGGTGCTGACCGGCTCGCCCATTTTGCAAGTTGGCGGCATGGCGAACAGCAAGTTACCGAAGTGCTAAGTCAGGGCATTCGCTACCGGCTGATTTCCCACGCTGGCGCTGACTTGACCCCGGACCCGCTGTCCTTTCCGCTGGTCAGTGCCGCGGTCGGCGCCAGCTGGCAGCTTTCTTCGGTGGCGACGATCAACGGCATCAGCGAACCGATCCTCATCACCGTTCACAACGGCCAATTCCGGCTCGATAACGGCGCCTTCACGGATCAACCCATGCTTGCACACGCCGGCCAGCAGCTGCAGTTGCGCCATTTGTCGTCAGCGTCTGCAGCGGGAACGGTTGTCACATCGATTCAGGCCGGCAACCGCACCGCTACCTTTCGGTCCGTTCTTGCCGATATGGATCCGGAGCCGTTTAGCTTTACTGCCGTTACCGGTGCAGCGGTCAATTACCTCTACACGTCCAACGCGATCACCGTCAGTGGCATTGATGAACCCACCCCGATCAGCGTGGTCGGCGGCAGCTACAGCATCAATGGCGGTAGTTTTGTCAGCACAGCAGGCACCGTCAACAATGGCGACAGTGTTCGGGTGCAGCTGACCAGTTCCGCCAGCTACAGCACAATGGTGACCGCTACGCTGACGATTGGCTCGCAGTCGGCCAGCTACAGTGTTACCACGCAAGCCGGAAGCGGTGGTGGCTACGATGACGATGGCGGTAGCTATGGCGGCGGTGGCACTGCCTCGCCCCTGTTGCTGGCAATCGCGGTTCTGGCGCTGTGGCGTCGTCGGACGTGATGCCCTAGCGCAACCAATCCGCCAGCACCTGCTCACGGTCCTGATCCAGCAGCGGCGCGGCATTGCGGTAGTGCACCGGATGCCGGGCCAGTTTCAGCGGATTGCCCAGATGAGGCAGCTGACCTGCTGACGCATGTGGCAACGTCACCACCATGTCACGCGCCAGCACTTGCGGATCGGCCAGCACCTGAGCCAGATCGTTGATCGGCCCGGCCGGCACCCCCGCGGCAGCGAGCTGCGTCAGCCACCAATTGCAAGGCTGGCGCCGCGTCAGGGCTTGCAGCTGCGGGATCAATTGCTGCCGGTGCTGGACCCGGGCCGCATTGCGGGCAAAGCGGATGTCGTCCGCCAGTGCCGGCTCGCCGGCCACCTGGCAGAACTGGCGAAACTGGCTGTCGTTGCCGACGGCGAGCATGAACTCGCCGTCGCTGGCCGGCATCGCCTGATAGGGCACGATGTTCGGGTGCGCCGAACCTTCCCGTTCCGGTACCTTGCCGCCCACCAGATAGTTCATGCCCTGGTTGGCGAGCCAGGCGACCTGGGTATCGAGCAGCGCCAGATCGATGTACTCGCCCTCGCCGCTGACCTGGCGCCGGTACAGCGCCGCACAGATGGCACTGGCGGCATACATGCCGGTCATCAGATCGCAGACCGCGACGCCGACCTTGACCGGGCCGGCGCCTGGCTCGCCGTCCGCCACCCCGGTCAGGCTCATCAGGCCGCCACGGGCCTGGATCATGGCGTCGTAGCCGGCCTTGTCGGCATCGGGGCCGGTCTGGCCAAAGCCGGTGATGCTGCAATAGATGAGGTCGGGCTTGAGCGACTGGAGGTCGTCGTAGCCAAGCCCGTACCTGGCGAGCGCACCGACCCTGTAGTTCTCGACCACCACATCGGCACGTGCCGCCAATTCGCGGACCAGCCGCAGCCCCTCCGGCACGGTGAAATCGATGGCGATCGAGCGCTTGCCGCGGTTGGTGGCGAGAAAATAGGCCGATTCGCCGGTATCCCGGCCCTGCCCATCCTTCAGGAACGGCGGGCCCCAGCGCCGGGTGTCGTCACCCTCACCCGGTTTCTCGACCTTGACCACATCGGCACCAAGATCGGCCAGAAACTGGGTGGCCCAAGGCCCGGCCAGTATTCTTGACAGATCCAGCACCCGGACCCCGGTCAGCAATCCACTCGTCATTTCGCTTCCTCATATGCCTGTCACCGGGAACGAACTGGCCTCGACAGTGCGACCGTACCGGATTGACCCGCCGGAACAATGCGCCTATCGTAGCGCCCGCAGGCCCTGCCCCCGGCCGCTCACCAAGCGCCCCGATTTCATCATCTTGTGGCGAACGGTGCCGAACTCCGGCAAATCTGGTGGCTTCTTGTGGTTAGACCTGTCCCAGATGGACATTCGGTCCGCCGCGCCGCACAATACCCGCCCTCGGCTGGGATGCCGCATCGTAGCTTGTTTTGTTTCAAAACAGGATCGCGCCACAAGGCGCGGTTTTAACGCGAGATACCGACCCGTTCAGGACAGAACCGGTTTTCGGAAGAACGACGGAATCCTTATTTTGGCCAAACTGCTGCTGCTGCACGGTCCCAACCTGAATCTGCTCGGCACCCGCGAGCCGGACAAGTACGGCCGCGACAGCCTCGCCGACATCAATGCCCGCTGCGTGGCGTTGGCGCGCGAGCTAGGCCATGACCTGGTCGCTGCCCAGTTCAACGGCGAAGGCCAGCTCATCGAGCGTATCCACGCCGCTGCCGGCGATCGCACCGAGTGCATCATCTTCAATCCGGCCGCTTACACCCATACCAGCGTGGCGCTGCGCGACGCCCTGCTTGCGGTCGCCATTCCGTTCATTGAAGTGCATTTATCCAACGTGCACGCGCGGGAAGCCTTCCGCCAGCACTCCTATTTCTCGGACGTCGCGGTCGGCACCATCACCGGCCTCGGCGCCCTCGGCTATGAACTGGCGGTGCGCGCGGCCTGCGCCCGCCTGACCTAGCCGCCGTCCTGCATTCGCATTCACAACCTTTGAAGGTTCTCACCCATGGGGAAAGAAAAGATGGATATCCGCAAAATCAAGAAACTGATTGAACTGCTCGAAGAGTCAGGCATCGCGGAAATCGAGATCAAAGAAGGCGAAGAGTCGGTGCGCATTTCGCGTCACTCGTCGGCGCCGGCACCGGTGCACTATCAGGTGCCGATGGCCGCGCCAGCGCCGGTCGCCGCTGCCCCGGCAGCTGCCGCCAGCGCCCCGGCAGCAGCTCCGGCTGCCGCCGCGGGCCATCAGGTCAAATCACCGATGGTCGGCACCTTCTACCGTTCGGCCAGCCCAGGCGCGAAAGCCTTCGCCGAAGTCGGTCAGCAGGTCAAGGTCGGCGACGTGCTCTGCATCGTCGAAGCGATGAAGATGATGAACCAGATCGAGTCGGACAAAGCCGGCGTGATCAAGGCCATCCTGGTCGAGAACGGCCAACCGGTCGAGTTCGACCAACCACTGTTTGTCATCGAGTAATTCTGCTTGCTCACACCGCTCCCCCCGAGCCTGTCGAAGGGTGAGCGGCGCGCCCGTTTTCACGTTCGTGTTTCGACAGGCTCAACACGAACGGCTGTCGCCTGAGGCAAAACATGAGCAACCCGGTTGCCCAAAAACTGGACAAGGTCCTGATCGCCAACCGTGGCGAGATCGCATTGCGCATTTTGCGCGCCTGCCGCGATCTGGACATCAAGACCGTTGCGGTCCACTCCACCGCCGATGTCGATCTGATGCACGTGCGTCTGGCTGACGAGTCGGTCTGCATCGGACCGCCGGCATCGAAAGATTCCTACCTGAACATTCCGGCGCTGATCTCGGCGGCGGAAGTCACCGACTCGGTCGGTATCCACCCCGGTTATGGCTTTCTGGCCGAAAACGCCGATTTTGCCGAACGAGTCGAGTCGAGCGGTTTCGTCTTCATCGGCCCGCGCGCCGACACCATCCGGCTGATGGGCGACAAAGTCAGCGCCAAGGATGCGATGAAAAAAGCCGGCGTGCCGACCGTACCCGGCTCCGATGGCGCGCTCAATGACGATCCGGCCGAGCAGGTGAAAATCGCCCGCAAGATCGGCTTCCCGGTGATCATCAAGGCCTCCGGCGGCGGCGGCGGTCGCGGCATGCGGGTGGTGCATTCGGAAGCGCACCTGCACAGCGCCGTGCAGACCACCAAGGCCGAAGCCAAGAGCGCGTTCAACAACGACATGGTGTACATGGAGAAATTCCTGGAAGCACCGCGTCACATTGAAATCCAGGTGCTGTCCGACGGCAACGGCAAAGCCGTTTACCTCGGTGAGCGCGACTGCTCGATGCAGCGCCGGCACCAGAAAGTGGTCGAAGAAGCGCCGGCACCGGGCATCACCCCGGAACAGCGCAAGCGCATCGGCGAGCTCTGCGTCAAAGCCTGTATCGAAATCGGCTACCGCGGTGCCGGCACCTTCGAATTCCTGTTCGAGAAAGGCGAGTTCTATTTCATCGAGATGAATACCCGCGTCCAGGTCGAGCATCCGGTCACCGAGATGATCACCGGCGTCGACATCATCAAGGAACAGCTGCGCATCGCCGCTGGCCTGGGTCTGTCGATCACGCAGGACGACATCAAACTGAAAGGCCACGCCATCGAGTGCCGGATCAACGCCGAAGATCCGAAAACCTTCGTGCCGAGCCCGGGCCTTATCCAGCGCTTCCACCCACCGGGCGGTCTCGGCGTGCGCTGGGATTCCCATGTCTACGCCGGCTACAAAGTGCCGCCGCATTACGATTCGATGATCGGCAAGCTGATCACCTTCGCCGACGATCGCGACACCGCGATCGCCAAAATGCGGATGGCGCTGGATGAGCTCGTCATCGACGGCATCAAGACCAACACCAGCCTGCAGCGCGAGATCATGAACGACTCGAACTTCCAGCGCGGTGGCACCACCATTCATTACCTGATGGAAAAACTCCGTAAGGAAGGGTGAGGTGGCAATTCGATTGCGTCCGGTGGACTCAATCGCCCCCGAACGCCCGCATGGGCGAAGCGGAATCAAGCAAGGCACAACTTTGCTCCGCTGAGCGGGCGCACAAGGATGTGCGCCGTGGGCTTTCTGGGTAGCAGGATGCGCAGCAGAAAGGGCGGACTGGCAGCTGCCGCAGGGACGCTTGTTCGCGCCATGTCTTTTTCCGCTGCCCATCCTTTATCCCTGCTCTACCGCTGACCGCTGCTGCAGCGATGCCGCCAGGCTGCGCTCCTGATGCGGTTTCGATGGAATCCACAGAACGCAATCGCCACCCACCGCCAATACCTGTGCCAGTCGGGATCTGCTGGCCGCTTGGCTAGACCTTGAATGCCTCTCAGGCGAGTCAGCCCTCCACTGCCGACGCCGCCACAGCGCGCGAGAATAAGCTGCCCTCATGCGTGAAAAGTCCGGCTCGCCGCGATGGCTGGCAGGCAGGCTGATGCGGATCCGCCCCTACTCGTCCGGAGCCCCCGATGACTGCCACTGCCGAGCGCGCCAACGCCATTCTGGTCGATGATGGCTGGCGGCGCTGGATCGCGGAAAACCTGATGCTCGACAACAGCCCGGAAAGCATTTTCCAGACGCTGGTCGGCCATGGCATGCCAGCGATGATCGCGGAAGCGGAACTCAACAAGGCGCTGGCCAGCCCTTATCTGCACGGTGCCCACCGGCTGCGCAACCGCCTAGCCAAACGTGACTGGCTGCTTGATATCCAGCGCAAGCTGAACCGGCTGCATCCGCAGGGTCATGAGATTGAACGCCGGCAGCAACTGTCCGCTGACGAATTCCTGCGCGATTACTACTGCGGCAACCGGCCGGTGATCATCACCGGCATGATGGACGATTGGCCGGCCTTGCAACGCTGGAGCTTCGATTACTTTCGCCGGCGTTGCGGCAGAAGCGAGGTCGAAGTGCAATTCGGCCGCAACAGTGACACCAACTATGAAATCAACCAGCCCCGACTGAAGCGGGTGATGAAGTTTGCCGACTATGTCGACCTAGTCGAACAAAGCGGTATCACCAATGATTTCTACATGACGGCCAACAACAATTCGCAGAACAAGCAGGCGCTGGCCGAGCTGTGGCAGGACATCGTCCAGGTGCCGGCGTATCTGGACGGCAATTCGCCGGACAACGGTTTTTTCTGGTTTGGCCCGGCCGGCACCCGCACCCCCTTTCACCACGACCTGACCAACAACTTCATGGCCCAGGTCATCGGCCGCAAACGCGTACGCCTTATGCCGGCTTGCGAGTTGCCGTACGTCTACAACCAGACTCATTGCTACAGTCTGGTCGACGGCAACGACATCAATCTCGAGCAATTTCCGCTGATGCAGCATGCACAGGTGCTGGAGTGCGTGCTGAATCCCGGCGAGATCCTGTTCCTGCCGGTCGGTTGTTGGCATTACGTTGAAGGCTTGGAGGTGACGGTGACGATCTCGTTCATCAACTTCCGCTGGGACAATGATTTCAGCAGTTTCTATCACACCTTCCACGAGGTTTGAGCCAGTTTGCCGGCGATGAAACCGTCTGCCATCTCATCGTTGCTTCCGGTGCGCGCGCACCGATTTGCCATCGCGACGCTGCTTGCCGCCGCGTTGCTGGTTGCCGGCTTCTGGTGGTTTCCGGCGCCGCCGCCACCGGATGGACAGCGGCCAGCGCCTTCCCCGATGTACAGCACTCGTCTTGACGCTGGCAAACGCCTGCCGCGCACAACCACGCCCGCAACCGCGACCGCAGACCAACTGCACGCAAAAACAACCACGGCCGACCGCTCGACCGCCCCCTGCGACCCGGATCCGGATCGCCGCACCTTGCAGCGCTACCGGCAGCTTTCTGCACAGGAGTGGCGCAACCTGAACCAGTGGCAGCAGGAACGCGGACTGTCGCAAACGCGCTTGCGCGCCGACCATGACTTGATGCAGGAACCTTCACCGTATCTGCATTACGATGTCGGCAGTTTGCAGCGCCTGGCTGCCGTTGGTGACGCCGACGCCCAATACTGGCTGGCAACGCAATACCGCGACAGCGGCGAGCAGCAGATTCATGCCGAACACGGTAGCGAAGACGCCCAACTCGTCATCGCCAGGTTATTGCAACAGGCCGCGCACGCAGGTCATGTGCCGGCGATGCTGGCCATCAGCCAGCGCTATCACGAACAGCTCACCGCCAGCGCAAACGCGCAGGACTTTCCGGATTTGCAGATCAAAGCGCGGGCTTGGCTACATGTCGCCGCCTGGCGGCTGGGCCGATTGCCTGACCGCAGCACGGCACTGGCAGATGAACGGGAAGCTCAGGCCGCGCAGCTGGCCACGCAGTTGATTGAAGAGCTGCAACAACAGCGACAACGCCAAGGCTTGCCGGCGTTCAGCAATGTGGTGCCGGACGCGGTGATTGCGTTGCTGCAAGCTGGCCATACCGGACACTGCCCGCGCTTGGCGCAAGACCTGTCGTTGCCGCAGCCATCTGCCTGACGCTCGGCAAAAAAACCGAAGGCTGGCGCCACGGCATCACTGTCGCAACAACGGCGGACAGCGACTTCTGCTGTGGTGCCAGTCATTTCAGCATCAGTCGAACCAAGAACAGCGTGTGCAACACCGCCTGCGGGCGCCAACCTGGCGCCGCGGCTCTTGTCTGGAAGGTGGGCCCCGGCGTTGGCCGCAGCCGCGATAATTCCAGCCTTATTGCAGAACGATGTCCCAGCTCTTTTCGACGCATTGCTCGTAATCACCCGGGATCAGCGCGCTGTAGGCCGTCTGGTAGTTGACCAGCATGCATTTGTACTCGTTACCGGTGTGCCAGTCTTTCTCCCAATAAATGTTTAGCGCGCCGGCGCCGTTGCCATCAAACGGTCGCTGGGTTGCGCAAGACAGCTGCTCGCCGTTGATGTTGACATTGAATTCGCGGGCGAACTCGCGGTAGTAGGCGATGCGGTTCAATGCTTGCGGCTTGTCGGTGCCGGAATTGCACTCGATGCCGCCGTTGATGATCATGATGGTCGAGGCAAACGAATTGCTGGCACCGTTGGCGGTGTCAGCGGCATTGGGCTGCCAGGTGCCGTCGAGCACATGCAGCATGGACGGCTTCGGTGGCTGCGGATAAACGAAGAAGAACGTCGCCGACGCCAGATTGAGCCAAGTACTGGCCACCATATCCGGATTGTCGAGCAGGTTGCGGACGGTGCCAAACATTACCTGCGAGAACGGTCCGTAGTTGTAGTTGTACGAAAGTTGTTTGGCGCCGCGGCCAAAATATTTCTTCCAACTGCCGTCCGGATTTCTGCCGCACGGCCAGGCTTCGGTGAGCCAGTTGTTGGCCGAGCATTCCATGTTGTATTCGCAACCGGGGCCGGTCTCGGTGCAGCCGGCTTCACGCAGGTACACCAGCCCTTGCCGCCACTCCGGCACGCTGTCACCGGGATTGTGACCGCCGGTTTCCTGCGCGAAATGGGCGAACATGGTCGCCAGCGTGCGGTTGCAGATCGCATCAGCATTGCGGCCGTCGGTGTAATCCGCGCAAATTGTCGGGAATTTGGCAACGGCCTGCAGAAAACGCTGGTAGTTGTAACTGCTTTCGCGCCGGGTAAACAGAAACTCCCATTTGCTCGCTGACAACAGCCGCTCGACCCGTCTGACGTTGGTCGGATTGCCGGCGTTGCCCGGACTGACGGCACTGACGACATCGTTACTTGCTGTCCGTATTGAATTCTTGATCGTTGTGAACAATGGTGTGTTGGTCAGCTGCGCTTCGTGCGCACGCGCTTGCGCGCGGGTGGGAATGCCCGGTGTTGGCGTTGGCGTGGGGGTAGGTGTCGGTGTTGGTGTAGGCGTCGGAGTCGGCGTGCAGTTCTCAATTCGTTTCCAGACACCCCACTCACCCGATTGCGCCGGGTTATCGCCTTGCGTCCACCATTTGGCTTCGTACAACACGCCTTGATAACTGGCGCGCTGGCCGGTGGTGTAAATCTGGGTCGCACTCCAGGCCGCCACTGTACAGCTTGGCGTTGGCGTTGGCGTTGGCGTTGGCGTTGGCGTTGGCGTTGGCGTTGGCGTTGGCGTTGGCGTTGGCGTCGGCGTCGGCGTCGGTGTGGGAGTCGGTGTGGGAGTCGGTGTGGGAGTCGGTGTGGGAGTCGGTGTGGGAGTCGGTGTGGGAGTCGGTGTGGGAGTCGGTGTGGGCGTAGGCGTCGGTCCGCAGTTGCCACCGCTTTGCCATAGCGTCGGCGTTGCGGCCGGATTCCAGTTGGCACCAACATGCGCGGTATGCGTCACCAACGCGGTGTAATTCTGGTTGCTGTAACTGACCACCGTGCCAGCGTTGTAGGTATTGCCTTCCGCCCATGTTGCGCAGGCCGCTTGCGCCGACTCGGTTAGCAGACCGACACCTGCAGCAAGCAAGGCCAGCGACAGTGTGTGTGGTCGAAAACGTAAGCGCGTTGCGCCAGTTAGGCGCATGGATTTTTTCATGGCGATGCACTCCCTTGTGCCCAGTCACTGGCTTGCGATACTGGCCATGCGCGCGGAGTGCCGCCAAGACTATTCAATCGGCGAGTGGTTCTTTTCTAACGAATTGAAATGTTGGATCGAGATCAAACGAAGAGAACCGCTGCGCCAGCGACAAACTGGCGCAGCGGGATTGAGGCTTACAGCTTCGGCAAGGTCGGAATGGTCTGACTGCAATTGCCGGCCAGTGGCAGATTGTTGCAGACGTACTGACCCGCACTGTTTTCGGTCGCAGCGCCACCGGGTGCCGGCTGGTGCACACGCTGTTTCCACAGCTGCCAGAGCATGAAGCCGTCGCCGGCACGGCCCTTGTTCTTGATGTACTTGACCATGGTTTCGACGTTGTAGTACTGCGTCGCCATATTGTTCTGGCCGGTCAGCATCTCGGCGTCGTAAACAGTGCCGGGTGGGGCGTTGACTTCGAGAATCGCGCCGCCGGAGCCTTCTGGCGCGATTTCCATGCCCATGTTGATCGGCCCGTTGTAGATCGCTTTGTACGACTCGTAGCCTTCGCGCGGATCGTAGTAATCGCCGGCGTCATACGACATCAGATTGATGAAGTCGATCTTGTTGCCGTGATCCTTGACCACGCGGTACATCGTGCCACCGAATGGCGAGCCCCACTGCACTTTGCCTTCTTCGAACGGCGTGTCTTTGACGTAGTACGCACCGGTCGACCAGCCGGCAATCGAGATTTTGATGCCGGCGTTGCGACTCTGAATCTCGTTGTACAGCGAGCTGATGATGCCGGCGATTTCGCCGTCCTTGGTGCAACTGAACGTCGCGGCCGGCTGCTTGTTGCAATTGCTACCGCTCGATTCCCAGTCGATATCGACGCCGGAAGCACCGAGATCCTGAGCCAGATCGACCACGCGCTTGGCATTGAAATTCGACCACTGACTGCCTTGGCTGTACGACCAGCCGCCGACCGACACCCAAGTCTGGGTACCACGGTTGCGCAGTGCCGTGATGTTGTTGCGCAGATCCTGCGCCTGCTGCGCCGTGAACTTGCGCTGGCCAGTATTGGTGCTGGCGCCTTCGACAAATTCAAAGCCCGCGACCGCCTGATCGAACTCGTAGGAACCTTTGACGTAGCCGGTATCCGGCCGCGCGAATGCCAGGTTCACATTGGTGATGTAGTTCGGAATATTGCCGGTGGTCAGATCGTAAATGCTGGTATTCCAGGTGCTGGCGTAGGTGACGTATTTGCGCCCGGTTGGAGTGGGTGTCGGGGTTGGTGTGGGCGTAGGAGTCGGCGTTGGCGTCGGCGTCGGGGTAGGTGTTGGTGTAGGCGTCGGCGTGCAGTTCTCAATCCGCTTCCAGACACCCCACTCACCCGATTGCGCCGGATTGTCGCCTTGCGTCCACCACCGCGCCTCGTAAATCACGCCCTGATACGACACACGCTGACCACCGGTGTACACCTGCGTCGCACTCCAGCCAGCGACCGTGCAGGTTGGTGTCGGCGTAGGAGTCGGCGTTGGAGTGGGAGTCGGCGTAGGTGTTGGCGTTGGAGTGGGGGTAGGCGTCGGCGTCGGTGCACAGGCGCCACCTTGCGACCACAGACTCGGCGTGGCGGCCGGATTCCAGTTGGCGCCGACGTGAGCCGTATGCGTGACCAGCGCGGTGTAATTGCTGCCGTTGTAAGTGACGACGACACCGGCGTTATAGGTATTGCCTTCGGACCACGTTGCGCAGGCCGCAGCGGCCTGCTCCAGTGGCA
>JBMOMZ010000062.1:0-8673 GCA_049324755.1 Pseudomonadota bacterium | reverse complement strand
GCCGGTGAGTCGAGGCGCAACAGTGCTTCCATGCCGACCATCCGCATCAGTGCGGGGCTCACGATCGGCTGATAGACGCTGCGGCAGGTGAAGTTGCGGAAAATACCGGTGGCGTGGCCATCGACGCTGGCAATCTGGCCGTGCGGGACAAGGCTGAACGGGTGGTTCATGGGGCAGGGCTCCGGGCGGCTGAAAGGAGTCCGGCGTCCGAGCCGGCGTCGCGCTCATCCCCGGTTCGGGTGAGGCGACGTCGTGTCGGTAGGAGGCAAGTTTGATGCCAGAAGCTGAAGGCGGTTTTTCCGGTCGGTTGTGCGGGTCAGCGCACCGGGTGCGTGCGTGCGGCGCCGGGTTTATCCGGGCGGCGAATCGTTTCGGTGCGGCTGTGTTGCCTGCGACATGCGCATAAGCAGCCGGTCGGCAAAGACGCGGTCGAGCAGTATTTCGTTTTTCTGCGCACCGAGACCAGCCACCGCACTGACCACGCCACGCAACGGGCAAAGAATGCGCCCGGCGCACTTTTTACCGCTATTCGCCAATGAGCGGGTCACCGTCTCGGCAGAAAAACTCGAGCATGCCCGCGCGATCCTGCGCGAGCATGGCAATTACGAATGGCTGACCGAAAGCGGAAATTTCGTCATCCTGAACAACGGCATCGAATTTGCGGCAACTTACTTTGTCATGTTGCTGGCGCTGTTCTTTTTGGGTGGCGGGCGCTATGTGAGTATGGATTGGTGGCTGGCGCGTTTTGTCCGCCAGCGCACCGATTGTTCACGACACCAGATCGACAACCCGGGCAACTCGCGCATCGTCGAGGTGGAAAATTTCCCTTTCGATTGCCAGCTCTTCCCTGCCCTGGGTGGTCTCCGCTTCCATGAAATTACGTTCAGTGAAGCCCGGGCGCGTGGCCTTGCAATAGTCATTGAGCGCCCGGTTTACCAGCTTGCTCAGCGGTGCTGTCGGCACCAGTATGTCGAAACCGACGCGGTCGGCCAGCTTCAATATTTTCCGCGCCATGGCGCCGCCGAACTCGAAAACGTCGATACCTAATTCGGCAAGATCTGCCTCGACATGAAAGAGTGCCGGCAGTGCCGGCAGAATCAGCGACAGTCGGCGTGCCGCCCGCAACGGATTCTTGCGTTCCCACGTGGTCATCGGGAACTCGGAAAAGTAGTTGTGCGGCAAGCCCGTATGACGCGATTCGTCGCGGTGGAAAAGTTTGAGTATCTCCAGGCCAGGCAGCGTACTCAGCATGCCGAAAAGGCCGAGTGCGAAACCTTCGATTACCACATTCATGCCGAAGAATTTCTCCAAGCCCCTGGACTTGTAGGTGCGTTCGAGCAGCACATACTCCCAGGCATTGAGGCGTGGAACCTTGCACCCGAAGGCTTGAATCAGTTCGCGCAGCACCACGAAGTGCTTGGCTTCTTCGAGCACCTGCATGGTGAGCGCAGCGCGCCCGCCGGTCGAGCGAACTTCGTTGAGCAATTCGCAGGACACCATCCAGGCGTAGGCCTCGCCGTGGCCGATCATTGACAGCACATTGACGAGCGCCTGTTTTTGTCGTGGGGTGTAGTTTTTGTCGAGAAATTTCCGGAACGCCTCACTATTGATTCGCTTGCGCTGGGATTTTTCGCCACTGGTCATGCCCTTCTCGGCCATCGACAGCAGTAACTGCTCTTCTTTCGTGCAGTCATCGAAGCTGGACCAGCTGGCATGTTCCTCTGCTTTCCACAGCAGTCGCAGGCTCTTGTCATAATGTTTCTTGCGCAGATCGTCGCGGGCGCCACCTTCGAATTCATAGGCGTAATCGTCGTAGGTTCCCTTGCGACCGCCGAATCCGATCGCACCCCTGAGGTTGTCGATGGTGCGAAAGACGGTGTTGGCACGTTCTTCAATACGACGGTTACGGGCAACATGCACTGGGCTGTACGGAATCTGTTTGAATTTCACGGCGCTCTCTCCGGTTGCCTGCAAATGACCAATCAATCGACAACCCGATTGTCACTGCCGACCGCCGCATCGGACTTGATCGGGGTCAAGCTTCCGGTGCCTTGTCGATTTTGTCGCAAGATGTGTCGCGTTCAATGTCTGCTGCGCATGAGCTTGAACAGTGCGGGAACGAAAAGCAGTGAAATCAGTGGCGCCGTCACCATGCCACCAAGCATCGGTGCAGCGATTCTGCTCATCAATTCCGAGCCGGCTCCCGAACCCCAGACGATGGGAATCAGTCCGGCAAGGATGACGGCAACCGTCATCGCCTTCGGGCGTACCCGCAACACGGCACCTTCACGAATGGCATCGACGACGGTTGCGGTATCGGCGAGTTGTCCGCGCTGCAGCCGCGCATCCAGCGCCTGTTTCAGATACAGCAACATGATGACGCCGAACTCTGCCGCGACGCCCGCCAGCGCGATGAAACCGACGCCCGTCGCCACCGATAGTCGATAGTCCATCAGGTACAGAAACCAGACGCCGCCGGTCAGTGCAAAAGGGAGCGTGGCCATGATCAGCAACGCTTCATCAAAGCGCCGGAAAGTCAGATAGAGCAGCACGAAGACGATCGCCAGCGTTGCTGGTACTACCAATTGCAGGCGCGCATTGGCGCGTTCAAGAAACTCGAACTGGCCGGAATATGCCAGGCTGATGCCGGGCTCGAGCGTCACCTGCGAAGAGATCGCGCTGCGCAGATCGGCCACCACAGAGGCGATGTCGCGCCCACGGACGTCCACATACACCCAGCCGGCCGGCCGCGCGTTCTCGCTGCGGATCATCGGCGGGCCATCGGCAATGCGAATCTGTGCCACGGTCCTCAGTGTGATCTGCTGGCCGGTCGGTGTCAGCACGGGCAGCGCCGCGAGCTTATCCGGCGAATCGCGCAGCTCGCGCGGGTAGCGCAGGTTGATCGGAAATCTGGCACGGCCTTCCAGGGTCTCACCAATATTTTCGCCGCCGATCGCACCGGACACCAGGGCTTGCACATCGGCAATATTGAGCCCGTAACGCGCCGCTGCGCTGCGGTCGATATCGACATCGATATAACGCCCGCCGGTCAGCCGTTCTGCCAATGCGGAAGACACCCCGGGCACGGTTTTCGCGATCGCTTCGATCTGCCCGGCAACGCGATCAATAGTGGCAAGATCGTTGCCGGAAACCTTGATGCCGATCGGACTCTTGATGCCTGTGGCCAGCATGTCGATACGATTGCGTATGGGCGGCACCCAGATGTTGGATAGTCCGGGTACGCGCACCGCGCGGTCGAGCTCTTCGACGAGTTTTTCCGGCGTCATGTCGGCTCGCCACTGTGCGCGTGGCTTCAACCGGACGGTTGTCTCGAACATTTCCAGCGGTGCCGGATCGGTCGCTGTTTCTGCCCGTCCGGCCTTGCCGAATACGCGCGCCACTTCGGGGACGCTGCGGATCATCCGATCGGTCAGTTGCAACAGTTCGCCGGCTTTTTGCGCCGACAGGCCGGGCAGTGCCGAGGGCATATAGAGCAGATCGCCTTCATCCAGGGGCGGCAAAAATTCGCCACCCAGGCGCGCGGCCGGATACAGCGTGCTCAGCAGCACCAGGGTGGCGATGACGAGTGTTGCCCGTGGATATCGCAATACGCTTTCCAGCAGCGGACGGTAGCTGGTGATCAGCGCCCGGGTAACGGGATTTTTTCGTTCCGGCGGAATGTTGCCACGAATCCAGTAACCCATCAGTACCGGCACCAGCGTCACCGACAGTCCGGCGGCTGCCGCCATCGCCCAGGTTTTGGTGAATGCCAGCGGCGAAAACAGGCGGCCTTCCTGCGCTTCCAGGGTGAACACCGGAATGAACGAGAGCGCGATGATCAGCAATGAGAAGAACAGCGCCGGACCGACTTCGACTGCCGCATGGGTAATGACACGCCAGCGTGCATCGGCGGCAAGTTTTTCCCCAGGATTGTCGCGATGCCAGTGTTCCAGTCGGCGATGTGCGTTTTCGATCATGACCACGGCGGCATCGACCATGGCGCCAACGGCAATTGCAATGCCGCCCAACGACATGATGTCGGCATTGATGCCCTGGTAGCGCATGACGATGAAGGCGGCCAGTATGCCCAACGGTAGCGCGACGATCGCCACCAGCGCCGAGCGCAGGTGCCAGAGAAACAGACCGCACGCCAGAGCAACGACAACGAACTCCTCAACGAGTTTCAGTGTCAGATTGTCGATAGCCTGATCGATCAGTTCGCTGCGGTCGTAGGTGGTGACGATCTCGACGCCCGGTGGCAGGCCGGGTTTCAATGCGGCGAGTTTTTCCTCGATGGCGCGGATTGTTTCCCGCGCATTGCCGCCACTGCGCAAGATCACCACGCCGCCAGCGACTTCGCCTTCGCCGTCGAGTTCCGCAATGCCGCGGCGCATTTCCGGGCCGAGTTGGATCCTGGCCACGTCGCCGAGGGTTACGGGAATGCCGTTGCGTACGACCAGTGGCACGGCGCGGAAATCGGCCGTGGATTGCAGATAACCGTTGGCACGCACCATGTACTCGGCATCGGCGAGCGTAAGCACTGCGCCGCCGGTTTCACCGTTGGCGCGCGCCAGAGCGTCGCGAACCTGCGTCGGCGTGATGCTGCGTGCCGAGAGTTGCCACGGATCAAGTACCACCTGGTACTGCTTTACCATGCCACCGATGCTGGCGACTTCTGCCACATTCGGCAGCGTTTTCAATTCAAATTTCAGGAACCAGTCCTGAATGGCACGCAACTGCGCAAGGTCGTTGGTGCCGGTGCGATCGACCAGCGCATACTCGTAAATCCAGCCTACGCCCGTGGCGTCCGGGCCGAGTGCGGATATGGCGCCGGCCGGCAAACGACTCTGCACCTGATTGAGATATTCGAGAACGCGGGAGCGCGCCCAATACAGTTCGGTATCATCAGCAAAAATAACGTAGACGAATGAATCGCCGAAAAACGAAAATCCGCGTACATTTTTGACGCCTGGCACCGATAGCAGCGTGCTGGTGAGCGGCCAGGTCACCTGATTCTCGACGATCTGCGGCGCCTGCCCGGGATAACTGGTGCGTACGATCACCTGCACGTCCGCGAGATCCGGCAGCGCGTCGATCGGCGTGCTGTGTATGGCCCACAGCCCCCAGGCGCCGAGAAACAGGCTCGCCAGCAAGACCAGCAGGCGGTTGCCGACCGACCAGTGGATCAGTGCCGCGATCATGGCTGTGTGCCCTCGGTGCTCGGCATGACATCGGCGATCCTCGGCACGATACCGCGCAGACTGGCTTCCGAATCGATCAGGAACTGCCCGGAAGTAACGACGCGTTCGCCGGCTGCGAGTCCCGATTCGATTACCGTCATGTCATCGGCTTCCACGCCGACCTTGATGTGTACCGGACGATACCGATTATTTTTTCCAACCACATAGACCAGCGTCCGCGTACCGGTACGAATGACTGCTTCTGAAGGTACCAGCAGCGCTGTTTGTGTCGGCATCCGAAAGCGGACGATTGCGGTGAGTCCTGCCTGCAACTGCCTGTGGTCGTTGGGCAATTCGATGCGCACGCGCAGTGTCCGCGTGTTGGCATTTCCTTCGGCAAGTACGGCCCTCACTGCGCCGGGTACGATTTCATCCGGCGATGAGGGCAGGCGGACGTCGACGCGTTGACCGGTCCTGACCATTTTCGCTTGCGTTTCGGGGACGGCGACATCGATCCACAAGGCGGCAAGGCTGTTGATGCTCGCGAGCGATGTGCCTGGCGATATCGCCATGCCGTTGCGTATCGAGAGTTCCTGCAGTACGCCGGCAATGGGTGCGACGATGGTAGGTGTCTGCGGTTTACCCTCACGCTCAAGCTCTGTTACCAGCGTCTCATGCATGCCCAAAAACAGCAGCCGTTGACGCGCTGCGGCGATGAGTGAGAGGTCTTTGCTTGCGCGCAGGACGAGATATTCCTGCTGTGCAGCTGTCCATTCCGGCGCGACGAGATCGACCAGCGGACTGCCCGGCGCTATGGTTTCGCCAGGCGCGTGCCGATAGACGCGCTGCACGAAGCCGGTTGTGCGTGCCTGCACGATGACCAGGTTGCTGCCATCGAGCTGCGTCAGGCCGATGGCGTCGAAGGTTGGCGCAACTGTACGTTGCGCGACAGTTGCCAGCCGTATGCCGAGCGTTTGCGTCATGGCCGAAGATATCCCCAGGCCGCCACTGTCTGCGTCAGTATCTGCATCTGTGTCGTCGGCAACTTCTTCGGCATATTTCGGTTGCAGTTCCATGTCCATGAACGGCGATTTTCCGGGTTTGTCGAAGTGCTGGGTTGGCATCATCGGATCGAACCAATAGAGAATGCGGCGTGTGGATTTTTTCGGAGTCATTTCCTCCGTTGTCATTGCCGCGTTGCCGTCGGCGGTCGTTGCGGTTGCGTGATCGTTCGCGGCACCCAGGCGGGCAATGCCGTACCCGGCGGCGATGCCGATCGCCGTGCCAGCGATTACCACGAGGATGGCGTGAGTGCGGGTGATGGAAAGGATGCGTGTGCTCATGGGGTTTTCTCCGCAATGAGATAGTGCAGACGTGCGCGTAGCGCTAAGCGTTGTTCATCGAGATCAAGGCCGCGCAAACGCAGCTCAAGTGCTTCCCGTCGTGCAGCAAAGACGGCAACAATGTCGTCGGTACCCGTTTGATAATTTGCGAGTGCGAGCGCTGTGCGCTGCTCGGCCAACGGCAGGCTTTGGGTGTACAACCGTCCGCGTTGGCTGTCGAGCGCAGCGAGCAGGGCGAGATCGCTGTTCAGGTCTGCCAGGTGCCTGCGGATGGCGTCTTCTCGTTCTGCGTCTGTCCGTTCAAGATCGTGCCGTCGTGCGGCAATCATCGGTCCCTGTCGCGAGGTTTCCCACAAGGGTAGATCGATGCTGACTTCGGCCGACACCATGTCATCGAAAGGCACCCCGCGCCGTGCATATGACAGTGCCCAGGCCCAATCGCCGCGCCTGGCGGCTTCTGCTTCGGCAAGTTCACTTTCCGCGCGGGTGCGCGCGGAAAGGTACGGCACGATTTCGGCATGTTTTTCAAAATTCGCGTGCAACTGTGTTGCATCAACAGACAGCTCGGGCGGCTCGCCGGACAACGGCCAGTTCGCGCAATCGCCAATCATTTGCCACAGGTTGGCGCGTGCGGTGACGACGGCGGCAGCCAGTTCGTCGCGGCGATCGGCAAGCGCCAGCTCTTCTTGTTGCGTGCTGAGCCACGCCGTCGAGGTTGCCTGGCCGGTCGCCAGGCGTGCCTTGATACTGTCTTGCAGCAGGCTGTTGTCGTGTTCGATGTCGGCAAGCACGGCGAGGCGCTGCTCGGCGAAATGCACTGCCAGCCAGGCTTGCGCCGCATTGCGTCTGGCACCTTGCACGGTCGCTGCCAGCCTTGCCCGCTCGTGGATCGCCGCTGCCTGCGCTCCCTGTGCCTGTGCCCGCCGTTTCCCCCGATTCGGCACCTCCTGCATGAGACCGATGCGCTGCATCGTCATGAAATCGGCGTCAAGACTGAAGCGGTCAGGCCCCTCGGTCGGCAGGTTGTCGATACCTACGACAAGGCGCGGATCCGGCAGTCGACCAAGAGCAGACTGTGCGGATTGTGCTGCGGCGAGTGCCGCATGTTGTGCCGCGACGCCGGGGGAATTCTGTTCGGCGAGTTTCACCGCAGTGGAAAAATCGAGCTGATTTTCCGCTGCCGGCAGCGGCAGGGATAGCGACAGCGCCAGCAGCAGCGCTGCGGATGCACAGCAAACAAATTTCATGATTTGTCCCGTCTGGAAAAAGAAGTGTGCGAAATGACCGGCGATGCGCGATCAGCGCATAGCGTCATGATCAATCGCGACGACTAATTCCGCAGAACGAGATAGGCGAGCCAGGCGGGAGGCCATCCGGGCGCCGACCCGGAATCGGCAAGCGCTGTGTTGCGCGCCTCAACAGAGACGAGGGGTGTGGGCAGCGATGGTGCGGATACGGGAGCCGTACCCGCAAAAAAACCGGCGGTCGTGGGTGGATCGATGCTGAGGGGTGTCGGGGCGACCTGCGCACCCTGATCGCAATGAGCGTGGCACAGGATCGAGTTGGCACGGCTGTTCTGCGCGTTGTCAGCGTTGGCCGCCATCTCCTGACAGTTGAGCATGGCCGCCATTTCCGGCACCGCGACGGGTGCCGGGCTGTCTGTCCGGCAGGCGAACGCCACTGTCGCAAGCTGCGTGAGCAGTATCGCGAGCACAAGGCCGGCAGAAAGCCGGCGGCGGTGTTTGCTGTCTCGCCTCATGGGGCTGAGTCTACGCTCTGTACCTGGCCGGGATACTGCTATGCCTCAATGCATTCGCCCTGTTGCACGCCTTGCGAGCAAGCGTAAGCGGTCAGTTGCCAAGATCGCGGCGTTTTTGCTCATACTCTTCACGCTCGATTTCGCCCCGCGCATAGCGCTCCTTGATTATTTCGATCGGCGTTTTGCGGGGTGCTTCCTTACTTTCGTTGCAGCCGATATCCATCCGGCGTATCAGAGCGACGACTGCCAGGATGATCAACACCCAAAAGAGAGCCATGAAAATCCAGCCCCCGCCCATCCATCCATCCATGCCAGTCCAATGCATCATTGCTGTCTCCCTGAAGGGTTGCCGGCCGTATATACAAACACAACCTGGTTACTGCTTCGCCGG
>JBMOMZ010000061.1:0-1026 GCA_049324755.1 Pseudomonadota bacterium | reverse complement strand
ATGCGAGTGGGCTGCGCCGGCATATGAGCAACGAAGAGCCGGCAAGGCTGGTGGATACGCTTATCGTCGGTGCTTTCATCGAAGCGCGCTCCTGCGAGCGGTTTGCGGCGTTGGCACCGTTTCTCGATGCGGAGCTCGCGCGCTACTACCGCTTCCTGTTGCGCAGCGAAGAGCGTCACTACACGGATTATCTCGATTTGGCGTTGCGCTATACCACAGTACCGATCGACGCACGTATCGCGTTGTTTCGGCAAATCGAACGTGAACTCATTGAAAGCCCGGATACGGAGTTCCGCTTTCACAGCGGCGTGCCGGCGGCGCTGCCCTGATCGCCAGGCGAGCAGCGTGACGGTTTTCAGGGTGTGAACGATTCCAGGTGAATGCCGCTGCTGTTGGCACGGATGCACCAGGCTTTTCCAGCGTGCCAATCACCCAGTACGTAGCGGGTGGCCGTGCGCTCACCGAGTTCGACGCGGTGCACTGCCGGTCGGTGGGTATGACCGTGCAGGATCGCCTCGGCATGATGTTCGCGCAGCGCGGCAGCGACCACCTGCTCATTTACGTCCATAATGTTCTCGGACTTGTTGGCATTGTGCGTTTTCGATTTGCCACGCATTTCCGTGGCCAGCGCCAGTCGCGCCGGCAGCGGCAGACGCAGGGTATTCTCCTGCCACTGTGGCGCGCGGACCATGGCGCGGAATTTCTGGTAGTCGTGGTCGTCGGTGCACAGGCTGTCGCCGTGCAGCAGCAGTGTGCGGGTGCCGTGCAGGTCAATGAGGGTGTTTTCGCCGATCAGCGTGCCGCCGCAGCGCGCGGCGAATGCTTCGCCCAACATGAAATCGCGGTTGCCGTGCATGAAATGCAGCGCCCGGCCGGCATCTGTAAAGGCGCGCAATGCGGCCGCGATGCGGGTATTGAAAAGCGTTTCGTTGTCATCTCCGATCCAGACCTCGAACAGGTCGCCCAGCACATACAGGGTGTGGGCGTGCGCCGCCTCGCGCCTGAGGAAAGCGAGCAAGCCATCGG
>JBMOMZ010000060.1:0-79365 GCA_049324755.1 Pseudomonadota bacterium | reverse complement strand
TTGCGCAACATGCATGGCCGTTGTCTCGGTGGGCTTGGTCGCTAACCGAGATCACCAACGGCCATGTATGTTCCCTTACGCCGCTATCTTTTTGATTGGCTTGTGGTTTTTGTGGGGATTCTTCAGGGCGAGACCCGGCAAACGCGTCGACTGCGAAACAGTGGCGATAAACGAACGAGACGGAGCGGCAACGCCCCCACCCTAGCCCGCCCAGCCAAACGCAGAGCGTTTGTTGTTCAGTGGGCAAAGCAGTCCACTGGGGCTGCTTTGCCCACTTCCCCCTAGCAGGGGAGGGAACAAAAAGTCCCAAAACAAAAACGCCACCCGAAGGTGGCGTTTTTGTTTGAAGCGCGAATCGCAACTTTTTCAGCAATGCTGACTCAGCACCACTTACTCCGCAACAACAGCAACCTTGACGGTCGCTGCGACTTCGCTGTGCAGCGCGATTGCGATGTCGTACTCGCCAACCATGCGCAGCGCGCCGTTCGGCAGACGGACTTCCGACTTCTCGATGGCAACACCGGCTTTGGTCACGGCGTCCGCGATGTCGCGGGTGCCGACCGAGCCGAACAGCTTGCCTTCGTCACCGGCTTTCGAGGCGATGGTGACGGTCAGCGCAGCCAGCTTCTCGGCACGGGCTTGCGCCGCGGCCAGAACTTCAGCTTGCTTCTTCTCGAGTTCAGCGCGGCGCTGTTCGAAGAACTTCTTGTTCGCTTCGGTGGCCGAAACAGCCTTGCCTTGCGGGATCAGGAAGTTGCGGCCATAGCCCGACTTCACCTTGACGGTGTCGCCCAGCTCGCCGAGGCGGCGGATTTTTTCCAGCAGAATGACTTGCATGGGATGTGCTCCTTCGCCTTATTCGTGCGCATCGCAGTACGGCAGCAGCGCGAGGTAACGCGCACGCTTGATCGCACTGGCCAGCTGACGCTGGTAATTGGCCTTGGTGCCGGTGATGCGGCTCGGGACAATTTTGCCGGTTTCGGTGATGTAGGCTTTCAGGGTCGCTACATCTTTGTAATCGATCTGCTCAACGCCTTCGGCGGTGAAACGGCAGAACTTCTTACGACGGAAAAAACGTGACATGTGCAGTGCTCCTGTCCGTTAGGCCGCGTCGACGTCGCCGGCAGCTTCGTCGTCAAAACGGCGACGGGCGCCATCTTTCTCGTCTTTGGCTTTCAGCAGCGGCGATTGCTCGGTAACAGCGGCATCCATCTTCATGATCATGTAGCGGATGACGGCGTCGTTGTAACGGAAGGCGTTGTCCAGCTCGTCAATGACGGCAGCCGGGCATTCGACGTTCATCAGAACGTAATGAGCCTTGTGCAGTTTCTGGATGCTGTAGGCCAGCTGACGACGGCCCCAGTCTTCAAAGCGGTGCACCTTGCCACCAGCGGCGGTAATAACGCCTTGGTAACGCTCGACCATCGCGGGCACTTGCTCGCTCTGATCCGGGTGCACCATGACCACGATTTCATAATGGCGCATGGTGAGTCCTTGTGGGTTTCGCCACGGTCGGGTTCCCGACTCTCCCGGTGAGAGCGGACCGCCGCAGCAAGGATGCCTTCCACCCGGGCGGGCAGAAGGGGCGCGTATTGTACGCGGCATGACCGTCGCAGGCAAACCGGAAACCGCGAGAAATGGCGCTATCGGCCATATCTGGCACCTTCGCCTCAGAATCGCCGCCAGAAGATCGGGGTGAACAGCACGAAGAAAGTGAAGATCTCCAGCCGGCCGAGCAGCATTGCGAACGACAATAACCACTTCCCGGCCGTTGAGACACCGGCAAAGGTCGTACCGACCTCGGCCAGCCCGACCCCCATATTGTTCAGCGCGGCGGCGGCGGCGCCAAAAGCACCGACCGGGCTCAAGCCCGTGCCGACCAGCAGCAGCGTCAGCATGGCCGCGGTCAGAATCCACAGCGCGAAGAAACCCCAGACCGAATCGGCGACGCCTTCCGGCACGATGCGGCCGTTGTATTTGACGTGGGCAACGATGCCGGGCTGGACGAGGCGCTTGGCCTCACGGCTGGCCTGCTTGAATAACAGAAACACCCGCAGGATTTTGATGCCACCGGCAGTCGAGCCGGAGCAACCGCCGAAATAGCTGCAGGCAATCACGAACAGCGGCACGAACATCGGCCAGACCGACATGTCGGCAATGGTGTAGCCGGAGCTGGTGATGACGCTGATGACATGAAACAAGGCCACTTTGACGGTTTGCCAGAGCGACGGATAGGTGCTGTTTGCAATCAGCACCGCGCTGGCAACGATGGCAACAAACAGCACAATGCCGAGAAAGGTTCGGGTTTCCTGATCGCGACCGTACATCGCGACATCCTTGCGATGCCAGACGGCGAAGTGCAGACCCATGTTCACGGCGCCGGCCAGCATCGCCACCATCGCAATCAGGTGAATCGCGTCGCTGTCGTAATAGCCGAGGCTGGCATCGTAATTGCCAAAGCCGCCGGTCGCGACCGCCGAAATGGCGTGGCAGATGGCATCGAACACGGTCATGCCGGCCAGCCAGAAGGCAAATGCCGTAGCGCCAATCAGACAGACATAGACCAGCCAGAGCAGGCGTGCGGTTTGGGCAATGCGCGGCGCGAGCTTGTCTTCCTTGTTGACCCCGGTGGCTTCCGATTTGAACAGGCGGGCACCGCCGACGTTGAACATCGGCAGAATCGCCACTGCCAGGATGATGACGCCCATGCCGCCGAAGAAATGCAGCTGCATGCGATACCACAGTATCGATTTGGCCATGCTGTCGAGCCCGGACAGGACAGTGGCACCGGTCGTGGTCAGGCCGGAAACGGCTTCAAACACCGCATCGGTAAAACTGAGCCCCAGTCCCCACACGAACGGCAACGAGCCGATCAAGGAAAAGCCGAGCCAGATCAGCACGACAATGACGATGCCGTCGCGAGTTTTTGGTTCGCGCTGATGCGGGGTATTGCGGAACAGCAGAAAACCGATCGCCAGCGTCAGCAACATCAGGGCAAAGAACACGGTCCATTTGCCGTCAGCGTAAATCAGGGACACCGCCAGCGGCGGCAACATCGACGCACCGAAGATCATCAGCATGGCGCCAATAAGGCGCCGGATAATCAGAAACTGGATCATTTCGCTTGCAACTCCGGCGCCGCCCCGTAGGCGATGGCCACGATGACATAAACCGTCTCGCCCGCCGGGGTGCGGACACTGACTTCATCGTCCAGTGATTTCTTGACCAAGGCCCGAGCGAGCGGTGAATCGATACTGATCCAGCCGCGCTCGGTGTCGATTTCATCCGGCCCGACAATGCGATAGCAGCGCTGCGCACCAGATTCATCTTCCAGGGTCACCCAGGCACCGAAAAAAACACGATCGCGTTCGGCCGGCAGTTGATCGACCACTTTCAGTTCCTGCAAACGCTTCTCCAGAAAGCGGATCCGGCGATCGATTTCCCGCAGCATTTTCTTGCCGTAAATGTATTCGGCGTTTTCCGAGCGATCACCGAGTGCAGCCGCCGCCGCTACCGCGGCGGTCACCTCCGGCCGCTTGACGCTGAGCAAATGCAGCAACTCCGCGCGCAACGCTTCAGCCCCTTCACGGGTGATATAAGGCGAGCGGTATTCGCGCGGCGGCACCACCGTCTTCATCCAACCAGCCTCTCAATGCGGATGATATTTGTGACGTTCGCGACGACGCCACCACCAAAAGCCGGCCAGCAGCCACAGCAGCACCAACGGCAACGCCACCGCCAGCACCCGCAGCCGGACATCGAACAAGAGTTCATCACTCGGCGTCAGCCGAACCAGCGACCATTGACTGTGCGCGAGCGGGCGCAGCATCACATGGTAATCGCCGGCAGTGGACCAGCCGGGCTGGGTCCGGGTCAATTGCGGCACCAATGGCACCAACGAGGCCGGCAAGCGTTCGCTGAGCTTGGCCAGACGGTTGCTGGTTTCCAGCGACAAGCGGCTGTCGGCGAGCACAATCTGTTCGTCGTTCATCAGCAAGGTTCGCTCCGGCGCGGCCGTCAGCTTGGCCAGATGTTCCGACAGAAACGGCAGGCGCACATCCGCCGACACCGCGCCGATGATGTGCCCGGATTGGCGCACCGGTGCCGCCAGCGGCACCACCCAACCGGCACCGGCCGCATCGATATGCGGCTTGCGCCAGCTCGGCTCGTGCTGATCCGCCAATTGGCTGGCTAGGGAGCGCTGCGAATCCGGGCCGACAAAACGGGCAAAAAACGCCGGCAGATCGGCCATGTTGTTGTCGCGCAGCAAGCGCTCGGTACTGCGATACGGGAACACCCCGAGCAACGGCGATTGCAAGGAGTTGTAGTAACTCCACTGCAAGGCGCTGTCGGTCAAATGGCTGGACGCGGCCAGCGGAAACAGCGCCCAGATGATCTTGAGCTCATCCTGAATGGCCGGCGTGCTCGGCTCCGCCGCCAGATAGACATTGCCGATCTGCGCGGTCGGCGTGGTTTGTTGCAGAACGTCCAACGAATAGCCATTGGCCGTTGCCGGCAGCGCCGGTTGCAGAAACTTCAACAGCGCCGGCGGCTCGTTGCCGCTGTGCAGCGCCAGATGGGCGCTGTGCTGCAAGCGTTTGACGTGATTCTGCAAACCTTCCAGCAAGGTTTCCATGTGCAGCGCCAGCTGCTCGTTCTGCTGACTGCTGCGCAGCAAGGCCTGCTGCTGCCAATAACTGTGCAAATGCTGCAGCAACAGCACTGCCAGCAGCGCCGCAACGAGCAGCGCGGCAGCAATCACCCGATGCCACAGCGTCCGGTTCATCCGCGCGCGCTCCGTTGCCGAACGGCTTCAAACAGGCAGACGCCAGTGGCGACCGACACGTTCAGGCTGCTGACCGTGCCGAACATCGGTATGTGCACCAGCTGATCGCAATGCTCGCGGGTCAACCGGCGCATGCCCTCGCCTTCGGCGCCCATCACCAGCGCCAGCGCACCGGTCAGTTTGCTTTGATAAATCGAATCGCTGGCTTCACCGGCGGTGCCGACCACCCAGACATTGCGATCCTTCAGCAGCCGCAAAGTCCGCGCCAGATTGGTGACGGTGATGAACGGCACCCGTTCGGCGGCGCCGCAGGCGACTTTGCGCACGGTCGGGTTGAGCGCCGCCGAACGATCCTTCGGCGCGATCACGGCGTGCACCCCGGCCGCATCGGCGGTCCGCAAGCAGGCGCCGAGATTGTGCGGATCGGTGATGCCGTCCAGCACTAGCAGCAGCGGCGCAGCGAGCCGGTCCAGCAGCGTTTCCAGATCGTCTTCGCGCAGTTGCGGCGCCGGTTTGCATTCCGCCACCACGCCCTGGTGCACCGCCCCGTCGGTCAGCTGATCGAGCGCCTTGCGATCACGGCGGGCGATGCTGACATCGAGCGCTTCGGCGCGGCGCAGCACGGTCTGTAGTTTGTGATCGTCACGGCCATCGAGGACATACAGCCGAATGATCCGCTCCGGTGCTGCGTCAAGCAGCGAACTGACCGCGTGCACACCAAAAATTCGTTCCACCTGTGTTCTCCGTCCGGGCGACGCGGATCAGCGTCGACCCCGTTTTTTCTGTTTGCGCACGGCGCTCGGGGCTTTGCCGGCTTTTCCTGCGCGAGTGTCGTCGGTCGTTTTCTTGCTGGAGCGCGCATCGGTCTTACTCGATCGGCTCGACGCTGCACGGTCCTGTCCGGCGTGGCTTTTGCTCGCGCTGGCACGCGGCGCCCGACCGGTCGCACCATCACCTTCGCCGTCATGCGGCGCCGATTTGCGCCGTCGGCCGGCATCACTGCCGCGGCTGCTTTCGCGCTGAATTTTGTCCGGCACCGGGCCGCCGCCGTCGCGCGCCAGCGCTTTGCGAATGGCCGCCATGCGCCGGGCTTTCATTTCGGCATCGCTGGGCTCGGCGTCACCGCTGCGGCCACGACGGCTGCCGGCCCGCTCGCCTGCTGGTTCACGGACCCGCTCGATGAACTGGAAATCGATCTTGCGCTGCTCAAGATCGACCTCCGCGACCCGAACCTGAATCCGATCGCCGAGCGCAAAGCGCTCACCACTGCGCTCACCGGTCAGGGTCTGATGGGCTGCATCAAAATGGTAATAGTCGTTGCGCAGGCTGCTGATGTGGACCAGACCTTCGACGAAGATTTCGTCCAGCTCAACGAACAGACCGAAACCGACCACCGCCGTCACCCGGCCGGCAAAACTCTCGCCGAGCTTGTCGCGCATGTATTCGCATTTGAGCCAGGAGATGACATCGCGACTGGCTTCATCGGCGCGCCGCTCGGTCATCGAGTTCTGACTGCCCACCGCCGCCAGCGTCGCCGGATCGTAGCGGACGGCGCCGTCGTTGCCGGCCATCGTCTTGTCGCTGGCAGCGAGAATGGCCTTGATGCCGCGGTGCACGACCAGATCCGGATAGCGCCGGATCGGCGAAGTGAAATGCGCATACGCGGTCAGCGCCAGGCCGAAATGCGGCTCCATGTCCGGCTGATAGACCGCTTGCGTCAACGACCGCAGCAACAGCATCTGAATGGTATCGGCATCCGGCCGCTCGGCGATGCGCGCCATCAGCTGGGCATAGTCCTTCGGTGTCGGTTCTTCGCCCCCGCCAAGACGCAAGCCCAGCACTGCCAGTTGTTCACGCAGGACTTCCAGTTTGCGCAGGTTCGGGCCCTGGTGGATGCGGAACAGCGCCGGCATTTCGTGTTTGTTGAGAAAGCGCGCGGCCGCGACGTTGGCGAGGATCATGCATTCCTCGATCAGCCGGTGCGCATCGTTGCGCACCACCGGGACAATTTTCTCAATCTTGCGCTGGTCGTTGAACTGCACCTTGGTTTCGCGGGTGTCGAGCTCAATGGCGCCGCGCTGGCGGCGCGCGTCCGCCAGGGTTTGATACAGCGCCTGCAGCTCGCGCAGACACGGCAGCAGCTGCGCCTCTTTGTCGCTGGCGGCCGGCTCGCCATTGAGCAGCGCCCAGACCCGGGTATAGGTGAAGCGCTGCTGCGAACGCATCACCGCCGGATAAAACCGGTAGCTGGACAGGTTGCCGGCATCCGACACGGTCATCTCGCAGACGAGGCACAGCCGATCGACCTCTGGCTTCAACGAGCAGAGCCCGTTCGACAACAGCTCCGGCAACATCGGAATGACAAAACCGGGGAAGTACACCGAGTTGCCGCGGTTCAGCGCTTCGGCATCGAGGGCAGAACCCGGCCGGACGTAATGACTGACATCGGCAATCGCGACCCACAGCCGCCAGCCGCCGGCTTTCTTGCGCTCGCAATACACCGCGTCGTCAAAATCCTTGGCGTCTTCGCCGTCGATGGTGACCAGCGGCAGCGCCCGCAGATCGATGCGACCGGCCTTGTCTTCTTCCCGCACCACCGGCGCCAGCGCGGCAATTTCCTTGTCAACTGCCGGCGGAAACTGGTGCGGCAAATCGAACTGGCGAATCGCCACTTCGATCTCCATGCCGGGTGCCAGATGATCGCCCAGCACTTCCACCACTTTGGCGAGCGGCTGGGTCAGCGCCGACACCCGCGGCGCCAGCTCGACCACCACCATCTGGCCATCCTTGGCGCCGAGCTCGTCGCCGGGCGGGACAATGAATTCCTGGCTGATGCGCGGATCGCTGGCCTTGACGAAAGCCACGCCACGCTGACGGAAATAGCGGCCGACAACATGGCGCGCTTCCGCACCAAGCACCTCGACAATCAGCGCCTCGATGCGACCGCGGCGATCGCGCCCTTGCGCCGCCACCAGCACCCGATCACCGTGCAGGGCTTTGCGCATTTCCCGTTCGGACAGCACCCAGTCGTCGCCGCCTTCGTCGAGAATGACAAAACCGAAACCGTCGCGATGGCCTTCGATCCGGCCGGCTTTGACATCCATCTTGCCGGGCAGGCACCAGAGACCACGCCGGTTCTGCACCAGCTGGCCATCGCGGGCCATTGCCCGCAGCCGGCGCTCGAGCGCAATTTCGTGCTCTTCGCTATACAGGCCGAGGCCGTTCAGGATGGCCGGAAACGGCAGCGGCGCGCCTTTCTCGGTCAGGAACGCCAGGATGAACTCCCGGCTCGGGATGGGGTTGTCGTACTTGGCTTTTTCCCGCTCGAAATGCGGGTCGGCCGGTGGCTTACGCGCCATGGAATTTCCGTCTCGGTTTGCAGCTCCCGACAAGTGTAAAGGCTGGCGGCGCTTGCGTCGCCGCTTCTGCACGTGCGAGCCAAATTGGCTGCCAGAAAATTCGCTTTGCAGGGTTTGACAAGGTAGGGGGCCATCGGTATAGTGCGCGGCCTCTGTGCCGAGGTGGCGGAATTGGTAGACGCACCAGTTTCAGGTACTGGCGGGGCGACCCGTGGAGGTTCGAGTCCTCTTCTCGGCACCACTATCAAACAAAAAACCCAGCGAAACCGCTGGTTTTTTTGTTTTCTGCGCCGGTCGCCCGGGCCGCCGCCGGTGCGGCTGTACGCTGCTACAATCGGCGCCACTGTCCGTTGCCAGACCTGCTCCGTGCGCGCCGCCCGTTTGTTCGTCACCCGTCTGCTTGTTACCTCGGTCTCGTTGGCCCTGCTGACCGGCCTCGGTGCCGCTGCCGCCAACGCCGCCGAGCGGCCGAAAGTGGGCTTGGCGTTGTCCGGCGGCGGTGCCCGTGGCGCCGCCCATATCGGCGTCATGCGCGAACTCGAAGCGCGCGGCATTCCGATCGACTGCATCGCCGGCACCAGCATGGGTGCCGTGGTCGGTGGTCTGTACGCCGCCGGCTATGCCATCGACGAGATCGACGCCATTTACCGCCAGCTCGATTGGAGCAGCGGCTTTCGCGACAAACCGCAACGCGGCGACTTGAGCTTCCGCCGCAAGCAGGATGACCGCCGCTATCTGGTCGATTTCGACATCGGCTTTCGCGATGGCGAATTCCAGCTGCCACGCGGCCTGCTTGAAGGCCAGAATCTCAATCAGGTATTGAAAACACTGACCCGGCCGGTTGCCACGGTGCATGACTTTGACCGGCTGGCAGTTCCCTACCGCGCGGTCGCCGCCGATCTGGAAACCGGCGAAGCCGTGCCGATCGCCAGCGGCGATCTGGCCGATGCCATTCACGCCAGCATGGCGATTCCCGGCGTCTACAATCCGGTCGAGCGCGACGGCCGTTTGCTGGTCGACGGCGGCGTTGCCGACAACCTGCCGGTGCAGACCGTGCGCGAACTCTGCGCCGATATCGTCATCGCCGTCGATGTTGGTTCGCCGCTGCTGAACCGCAACGAACTCGATTCGGTGGTCGAAGTGCTGGATCAGCTCTCGACCATCCTGACCCGGCGCAACACCGATGCCAGCATCGCCTCGCTCGGTGCCCGCGATCTGCTGATCCGGCCTGATTTGAACGGCATTCTTGCCGGCGATTTCAGCCAGATTGGCACCGCCATCGATCGCGGTCTCGCGGCCGCGCAGGCCATTCCGCACGCGCTGGCGATGCTGGCCGCCGAAACCGGCATGCAGGCGCCGCTGCGGCAGGCCCGGCCGGTGACCCAGCCGGTGGTCAACCGCATCACCGTCGACAACAGCAGCGGTCTCGACACCGATGTCATTCTGGCGCGCGTGCGTCAGCAGCTCGGCGAGCCGTTCAGCCAAAGCCATCTGCACCGCGATCTGAACGATTTGTACGGCACCGGCCAATTCGGCGTCACCCGCTACCGGCTCGACGGTGACGACGAAAACGTCGCCTTGCATCTGCAGCTGCCGGACAACCCGGTCGGGCCGCACTATTTCCGCTTCGGGGTCGAGCTGGAAGACAATTTCAGCGGCGACAACCAGTACAACCTTGGCGTTCGCCACACCTACATGCCGGCCAATGGTTACGGCGGCGAATGGCGCAACGAAGCGCAGATGGGCGACAACCCGCGCCTGTTCACCGAATGGTTTCAACCGATCTCGCTGGATGGTGCCTGGTTTGTCGGCGCCAGCCTGGAATGGGAACGGTTGCGGGTACCGGTGGTGGATCTCGACAACGAAAAAATCATCGCCGAGCTGCAGTACTCAGGCTGGGAATCGCGGCTGACTGTCGGCCGCCAGTTCAGCAGCAATGGCCACGGCTTGATCGGCATTCGCACCGGCACCGGTGATCTGGATGAACGCATCGGCTCGACCGATCTGGCGCTGCGCAATCTCGACATCGGCGAGTCCTATCTCGAGCTTGGTATCGACAAGCTCGACCATCGCTACTTCCCGCGCAAAGGCCGCGCCGGCACCCTGACCTATGCCCGCGGCGAGCACGCGCTCGGCGCCGACGAGGCTTACACCAAATGGACGCTGGACTGGATTCAGGTGGCTTCACGCGACCGACACACACTCGGGCTGCAACTGCTCGCCGGCAGTTTCATCACCGATGAGGCACCGTTCCAGGAACAGTTTCAGCTGGGCGGCTTCCAGCGCCTGTCCGGTATCGCCAAGAACAATCTGGTCGGCCCGCATCTGCGCTTCATGAATCTGATCTATCGCTACCGGCTTGACAACGAGATCAGCGCGACGCTGGACACGCCGGTCTATCTCGGCAGCACGTTGGAATGGGGCAACGTCTGGGACGCGCGCGACGACATCGACGCGGATGACGCGCTGGTTGCCGGCACGCTGTATCTCGGTATCGACACCACATTCGGTCCGCTGTACCTCGGTTATGGCCGGACCGAAGCCCGTGACGACGCCATCTACCTGTTTCTCGGCTCACCGTTCTGAGTCGGTGCCATGACCACGCCCGCTGCTGCCGAACAGACCGAGCTGCCGGTCACCACACCGGTACCCGATGCCGATGCCTATGCGCGCGGCCGGATCGCGGCCGAGTTTTATCAGCAAGCGCTGGTCGGCCCGATTTTTTATGTGCTGGGCTGTGTGGTCGCCACGCAAAGTTCAGCGCTGCTGCGACAGCAGCTGTGGCTGAGTCTCGGCTTTCCGCTGCTGATGGCGGCATTGGTGGCGCTGCGCTGGCGCAACAAACCGCCGCAGGACACCAGCGCCGTGGCGCCTTACCAGCGCTGGTACAACCGGCACTGGCTGCTGATTCTGCTCGGGTGCGCCAGCTGGTCCGGATTTGCCGCACTCATCCATCTGCAGGCGCCGAGCAACAGTGCGGCCACCACCGTGGTGACACTGTGCACGGTAGCCTTCGGTGCTGCCAGTGCCAGCGCGTTTGCGCTGGATTTTGCCCGCAACATGCTGGCCATCGGCGTCTTGTTCATGCCACAGATCGGCCAGCACCTGCTCGGCGATCACTTGTCCGTCGCCATCACCTTGCTGGTGTTCCTGCTGTATCTCATGGCAGCCGGCCGCCGCTACAGCCGCACGTTTCACACCCAGCTTGGGCTCGAATATTCGCTGCTGCGCAGCCGGGCCGAAATCCTCCGGCTCAGCGAAACCGATGCCCTCACCGGGTTGTACAACCGGCGCCGGTTCAACGAGGTGTGGCCAACACTCTGGCATCAGGCCAGGCGCACGCAAACGCCGCTGACGCTGGTACTGGCCGATCTGGATCATTTCAAGGCCATCAATGATCGCCATGGTCACCCGTTTGGCGATCACTGCCTGCAGCATTTCGCCAACGTGTTGCAGCAGCATTTCCGCCGGCACAGCGATCATGTGCTGCGGATCGGCGGCGAGGAATTCGCCGTGCTGCTGCCCGGGACCACGCCGGCAGATGCCGAACAACTGGCTGAAGCATGCCTGCAGCACTTGCGTCACCATGCTGTGCAGGACGGCGAGCTGGCGGTTGCACTGGCCGCGAGTTTTGGCATAGCGGCGCTGGTTGCAACCGACCACCGGCCAGAAGACAGCTTCAGCCGCGCGGATCGCGCGCTGTACCACGCCAAGGCCACGGGCCGTGGTCGCATCGTGCTCGCCGACGGCACTCAGGCACTGCGCTGATTCTCGCTCAGCATTTGCTGCGCCAGTTCACCCAATGTGGCAACGGCCCGTTCGATCGCCGGTGACCAGCTGCCGCCGCAGCTCAGCCGGATGAAATGCTCGTATTTGTTCTGCACCGAAAACAACCGCCCCGGCACAATGCTGATGCCACGCGCCAGCGCCCGTTGATACAGCTCGAAACCGGATAACTTGTTGGGCAGTTCAACCCAGGTCACCATGCCACCTTCCGGGTGCGAGCTTTTGGTGCCCGGTGGAAAACAATGAAAAATCGCCTGCGACAACCGCTCCTGCTGACGCACATACAACTGCCGCAATTTGCGGACATGGCGCTCGTAGCCACCGCCATCGAGAAAGCGCGCGATGGCGCGCTGGGTCAGCATCGGTGACGCCAGATTGCTGACGTATTTGAGATAGGTGATTTGTTCCTGATAGCGGCCCGGCAGAATCCAGCCGACCCGGCAACCCGGTGCCAGCGTTTTCGAAAATGACGTGCACAGCAACACCCGACCGTCACTGTCATAGTGCTTGGCCGCCGGTGGCCGGCTGCCGGCATTGGCAAACTCGGCGTGTTCGTCGTTTTCAATCAGCGGCAGATCGTGCTCTTTCAGCAATTGCAGCAGCGCCGCTTTTTTGCTTTCCGACATGCTGGAGCCAAGCGGATTGGAACAGGTCGGCATGGCGAACACGGCTTTGATCGGCCATTGTTCGAGCGCCAGCTTCAGCGCATCCAGACTCATGCCCTCTTTGGCATCGGTCGGGATCTCCAGCGCTTTCATGCCGAGCGACTGAATTGCCTGCAGCACGCCGTAATAGGTCGGCGACTCGACTGCGATGACATCGCCCGGTTCGGCCACCGCGCGAATGGCCAGCAGCATCGCTTCCTGACCGCCGTTGGTGATGACGATGTCATCGGCACCGCAATCGATGCCAGCCTGCAGCATCAGCCGGGCGATCTGCCGGCGCAGCTCGGCGTTGCCAGTGGTGCCTTCGTAGCGGAACAGGCAATTCGGCTCCTGCCTCAGCACCTCGGTGACGCAGCGGTTCAGCGCCGCCACCGGCAGCAGCTCGGCGGCCGGTTGCGCCGCACCGAGCGGCACCAGCGACGGATCCTTCAGCGTTTCCAGCACGTCCATGATCATCTCGCCGGTCGAAACCTTCATCGGCCGACTGGCCGGTTTCGGCAGCCGGGTGGTCGGCATCGGCGGCGCCTGCCGCGCCTTGACGTAGTAGCCGGACTGCGGCCGTGCTTCGATGACGCCTTCGTCTTCGAGCAGCTGGTAGGCCTGCACCGCGGTGCTGACGCTGATGCCCTGTTCGCTTGCTAGCTTGCGCACCGACACCAGCCGGTCGCCGGGTTCGTAAAGACCGGACTGGATCCGGCTACGGACCGTTTCCGCAATTTGCTCGTACAGCACAGTTTGTCCCTCAGCCAGCAGTACAGTTGTCTCGCAAGAAAACTGTACCGGTTCAATTTGTAGAATACTGCATCTGTACTGGCCACCCAAGCCTGCCTAGACTTTGCGCTATCCCGTAGCGCCCGCCGTCGTCCACGGCACCGACACCTGCAGCCCGACTGTCATCATGAGCACCGCCCAGCAGTTTCTGATTTCAACCCTGATCTGGGGTACGACCTGGATCGCCATCACCTTTCAGCTCGGCACGGTCGCACCGGAGGCTTCGGTCACCTATCGTTTCCTGCTCGCGGGCGGCGCGCTGTTTCTGTGGGCGCGGCTGAAAGGCGAATCGCTGGCGCTGAACGGTCGCCAGCAGCTGTGGATGGCACTGCTCGGGCTGTTCTATGCGGTCAATTACGCGTTCATTTACCGCGCCGAAATGCAGATCAGCTCCGGCCTGGTCGCGGTCGCCGGCTCGGCCATGCTGTTTTTCAATATCGTGTTGTCGCGCTGGCTGTTCGGCTCGCCGATCACCCGCGAACTGACCATCGGCGCCGGCCTTGGCGTGCTCGGCATGCTGCTGGTGTTCTGGCCGGAGGTGGCGGCGTTTTCCGGCCGCGACGGCACGCTCGGCGTGATCTATGCGCTGGTCGGTTCGTTCGGTGCGTCCTGCGCCAACATGGTCGCGATGCGCAACGCCAAGGCCGGCCTGCCGGTGCTGACCACCAATGCCTGGTGGATGCTCTGGTGTGCCGGTTTCATGGCGGTTGCGGTGCCGCTGTCGGGTGCCGAGTTCGCGTTCGAATGGCGCACCGGCTATGTGTTGTCGCTGCTTTACCTGGCGATTTTCGGTTCGGTGATTGCGTTCAGTGCCTATCTCGCCCTGGTCGGCAAAATCGGCGCCTCGCGCGCGTCGTACATTGCGGTGCTGACGCCGATCGTCGCGCTGCTGATTTCGACCGTCTTTGAAGACATGCAATGGCATCTGTCGAGCGGTTTTGGCGTGCTGGCGATCGGCCTGGGCCAGTTCCTGATTCTGCACGGCCGCAGCAAGCAGAGCAGCGCGCCGGTCAGCGCGGAGGCCACCGCTTTATCGACATCAACATCCACAGCGACACCGGCAACGACAGCGCCCTCAAGTGCAGCGGCATCCGCGCCGCCTGGCTTGAAACCCGCCGCGTAAACGGGTGAAACGGTTCCCCAGTCTGTCAGTCGATGCGTTGCGATATGACGGCTTGTCAGGGCGGGATAGCGTTGCGGCGATCCCGCCCTTTTTTTGCATCCGTGCCCGACAGTGCGTCGCCGCTACGACGCACTATACTGGTCGGGGCCATGAACACCTTCCTGCTTCTGCTGCTGTTGCCGCTGACCAACGCTGCTGCGGACAGCACGCTGTTGCTGCAGACAACGTCCTCCGCCGCAGATGAAGGAGAACAACGGCGCTCGCAACTGCAATGGGATTGGCAGGCGTCAGCCACATGGCAGCTACAGTGGCAGCACGACTACCGCATTCTTGCCTTTCCCGAATCGCCGGCTGAGCCGGCCAATAACGGCCATCTGCATCAGCTCTCGCTGGCCCTGACGTTCGAGCAGCCGCCGTGGCAATTCACGCTGCAACCGGTCATCGCCACCTCATCCAACGCGCTGCGCGACGGGGCCTTGCACGGTGATGACTTGCGCTGGCAAGGCGAATGGGCGTTACGATTTTCAACCGACACCGAAACAACATGGCAGTTTGCGCTTCGGCTCGATGATCAGCTGGGCCGCTACCGTTGGTATCCCGGCTTCAGCTGGCAGCCGACGTTGCCAACCAGCGTGCAACTGCAACTCGGCTGGCCACGTACCGAGCTGCATTGGTCATTTGCTGACAATTGGCAATGGCGTGGTTTTGTCATGCCGGCGGGTGCACAGTGGCATGTCTACGATGAAGCCGGGTCACGTGATAGCGAACTGTATGTCCGGCAATGGCAATTCGGTGGCGAGCTGCACTGGCAGTGGCACGAACAAGGGCAGCTGCGCTTGGGCCTGCAGCGCAAGCTTTCCCAGCAACTGCGGTACGCGCTGGAGAGCGGCGACAGACACCGGCTCGCGCTGCCGGATCAGACGGCATGGGCGCTGTCACTGCAGTGGCAATTCTGAAGCCGGACACCAGCCGCCGGAAGGCACGCGCCGGAACGCCTCAGAACACGCTTTGCCAGGTGCGATGTAAAAACACCGACAGCGAATTGACCGCGATCTGGCACAGCATATAGCTCAGATAAAGGAGCAGTCCCCGCGCCACTCGCGCCCACATCGCGCCCGGCAACAAACCGCAGAACAGCCAGACGACATACAGCGGCGTGATCAGGCGATGCAGCCAGAAACCGAGCTCGTTGTGCAGCACGACGATGCCTATCGTCAACGCTTTCAGCAGATGAATTGCAGCAAAGCCATACAGTAACGCGACATAACCGGCCAACGGCGTCACCTCCGGGCGCAGCAGATAGGCCACCAGCCAGGCCACCGGAATGAAATAGAGAAACTGCATGTACTGACCGATGCTGAGCATCAGCAGCAGCTCGGGACCACCGACACTTTCGGCGCCGATCACCAGCGTGTTGACCAGACCCAGGGCCATGACCAGCGCGAAATCCAGCGTGGCTGCCCAGAAGCACAGCTTGAACGGATGGGTGAAATGCTTGCGGTCACCGGCCCAGTAACGCCGCACCAGTTCGGCAGGGCGCGAGGCCAGCAATTTCAGCGTGCGCGCCAAGGGATAGTCAAACTGCAACAACTGCTCGAACACATCGGGCACCAACGCTGCCAGCGTCAACGGCAGCGGCCGATGCTCGCCGCACTGCGCACAGAACTGCTCAGCGATAGGCCGACCGCAATGGGGACAAGCGTTGGGCGATGAGGTGTCGGGTTCAGCCATGGCGCGTGGCATGCAAGCATGAGGTGTGAACAAGCCTAGCTGAGCCGGCCGGCTGTAACCACATAAAAACAGCGGCCGTAGCCGCTGTTTTTATTGCTGCCTAAGCGCCGGGGCTTCAGGCATCGAACGGATGGCGCAGCAGGATCGTTTCGTTGCGATCCGGACCGGTCGAAATGATGTCGACCGGCACACCCAGCTCCTGCTCGATGCGCTGGATGTAGGCGCGCGCCTGCTTCGGCAGATCGTCCAGTTTCTTGGCGCCGACGGTGGATTGCTTCCAGCCCGGCATTTCGATGTATTCCGGCTCGATGCTGGCGAACTCGTCGGCCGACACCGGCGGATGGGTCAGCTCGCCGTTCTTCGAGCACTTGTAGCCGACACAGATCTTGACGGTCTCGATGCCGTCGAGCACATCGAGCTTGGTCAGGCACAGACCCGACACCGAGTTGATCTGCATGGCCCGGCGCAGCGCGACCAGATCGAGCCAGCCACAGCGACGCGGCCGTCCTGTCGTCGCACCGAATTCATGACCGGTTTGACGCAGCTGTTCGCCGAGCGCATCGGTCAGTTCGGTCGGGAACGGGCCACCACCAACACGGGTGGTGTAGGCCTTGGTGATGCCGAGCACGTAATCGATATAACGCGGGCCGAAACCGGAACCGGTGGCGGTACCGCCAGCGGTGGTGTTCGACGAAGTCACGAACGGGAAGGTGCCGTGATCGATGTCGAGGCCGGTGCCTTGCGCGCCTTCGAACAGCAGGTTGTCGCCACGGACGCGGGCGTCATGCAGCAGCCCCGGCACATCGGCAACCAGCGGCAGCAATTCTTTTGCCCACAGTTCGCAATCGGCCAGCAGCTGCGCCTTGTCGATCGCCGGCGCGTTGTAGTACTGGGTCAGCACGAAATTGTGGTAGTCCAGCACTTCGGTCAACTTTTCTTCAAAGCGGGCGAAGTTGAACATGTCATCAAGACGCAGGCCGCGGCGGGCGACTTTGTCTTCGTAGGCCGGGCCGATGCCGCGGCCGGTGGTGCCGATGGCGGACTTGCCGCGCTTGGCTTCACGGGCGTTATCGAGCGCGACGTGATACGGCAGGATCAGCGGCGTCGCCGGCGAAATGCGCAGCTTGCTGCGCACCTGCACGCCGGTCGCTTCCAGCGCATTCATTTCTTTCAGCAATGCCGCCGGCGACAGCACCACGCCGTTGCCGATATAGCAGGCCACGCCGTCGCGCAGGATGCCGGACGGGATCAGGTGCAGCACGGTTTTCTTGCCGTCGATCACCAGCGTGTGGCCGGCGTTGTGGCCGCCCTGGTAACGGACCACCGCTTGGGCGCGGTCGGTAAGGAGATCGACAATCTTGCCTTTGCCCTCGTCACCCCACTGGGTACCGAGAACGACGACGGATTTGGCCATGACCGGACTGAAACCTCGTTTAGCTGAAACGGAAAAGAGAATAGTCACCCGCCGGCTGACCCGGCAGGCGAAGGGGCGGATTTTACGCCTTCTTGCCGGCGGATGCCTGCTTTTTGAGCCGGCAGATCAAGCCGGAATAAGCAAACTGGCCGGCTGCCTCCGCTTTACTGAGGCGTCAGTACAAAATTCGTACTCCGCCTCGGCTGGCTGGCTGCGCTATTCCGGCTGCCGCGCCGCGGCTGGTGGCACGACCAACAGCTTGTCGACCCGGTTGCGGTCCATGTCGACCACTTCGAAGCGGTGACCTTGCCAATCGAAATGATCCGCCGTTTTCGGCAACCGGCCGAGCACGGTCATCACGAAACCGGAAACGGTGTGGTAGTCGCCGCTTTCCTCGTCCGGCAGCTCGCTCAGACCGAGCACTTCCTTGAGCCGATCAATGGCCAGCAAACCATCGACCAGCAGCGAACCATCTTCGCGCCGGACGATATCGGCATTTTCGGTCGCATCTTCAGACGGCAAATCGCCGACGATCGCTTCCATGATATCGGCCAGCGTCACCACCCCCTGCACATCGCCGTATTCATCGACCACCAGCGCGAAGGTTTCCCGGTGCCGCTTGAACAGGGACATCAACTGCATCGGCGCCACGGTTTCCGGCACATACAATGGCGTCCGCATGTCGGCCTGGACATCCAGGGTTTTGCCACTCAGCAACTGATTGAGCAAATCCTTGGCGTAGACCACGCCGATCACCTGATCGAGACCGTCCCGGCACACCACCAGGCGGGAATAATTGCAGGCCAGAATCTGATCACGGATTTGTTCCGGCGAATCGGCAACATCGATGACCGAGACATCGATGCGCGGCGTCATGATCTGGTTCAGGTTCAGATCATCCATGCGCAGCACATTCGCCACCAACTGGCCTTCGCTGGACTCGAACACCCCCGCTTCGGTGCCCTGCTGCATCAGCACCTTGATCTCTTCATCGGTCACCGGCGCATCGCTGTCCGGCTTCGAGCCGAGCAGCCGCAGCAGCAGCTCGCTCGATTTGCTGAACAGCGCCACCAACGGCGACGCGATCCGGCCAAGCGCATTGAGCGGACGCGCGAAAAGGGTCGCCAGCCCTTCCGGGTTGTGCAGCGCCAGGCGTTTCGGTACCAGCTCACCCAACACCACTGACAGATACGTGATCAGCATGACCACCAGCACCACCGCCACTGGCCGCGCGTAGTCGGCAACCAGCGGGAACTGCAGCAACCACGTCTCCAACGGCGCGGCCAGCGTCGCCTCACCGAAGGCGCCGGAGAAAATGCCGATGGTGGTGATGCCGACCTGGATCGTCGACAGGAAATGGCCCGGCTCGTTGGCCAGCTTCAACGCCGCAGCGGCGCCATGACTGCCGGCCTCGGCGCGCTGCTGCAGCCGCACCTTGCGCGACGAGACCACGGCGATTTCCGACATCGCGAACACGCCGTTCAGCACAATCAGCAAAAGAATGATCAGCAGATCCATGGCCGCGGTTCCCAATGCTCAGCATCCGGCGCATGCGCCAGCAAGAATTTCATCAACGTATCCAATACAAAGACAGCGCCCCCGCCAGCATGCAGAGCAAGCCGAGCCAACGTAAGGTGTTGTCGGGGAGTTGCGCGGCCTGCAACAGGCTGAGCCGAAAGCGTTGCGGACTCAGAAACGGCAGCAGGCCTTCCAGCACCATGGCAAGCGCGAGGCCGGCGAAAAGATCGGACCATGAGATGTTCATGGTCCGTACCGAAAATCAGAGGAGAGAGCATGTTGGCCGCAGGCAAACCACACCTGCGGCCACGCTAAGTCAGCGACCATTCTTGTTCTTCAGATACTTGAAGAAATCGCTGTCCGGATCCATGACCATGACATCCTGCTCGGTCTTGAACGTCGCCTTGTAGGCATCAAGTGAACGCAGGAAGGAATAGAACTCCGGATTGCGCTGATAGACATCGGCGTAGATCTTGGCGGCCTGGGCATCGCCCTCACCGCGGATCCGGCGCGATTCCTGATCCGCCTGCGCCAGGATGATCTTGACGTTGGCGTCAGTCTGCGAGCGGATGATGTTGGCGCGCTTTTCGCCGTCCGAACGCAGCTCGGTGGCCTTCTTCTGCCGCTCTGACCGCATCCGGCTGTACACCGACTCCGACACTTCTTCCGGCAGGTTGATCTGCTTGATCCGGATGTCGACGATTTCGACGCCCAGATCCGCAGCGTCTTTCTTCACCGTATCGAGCAGCGAGCCCATCGCTTCCAGGCGATTCGCCGAAACCAGATCGCGGATATTGCGCTTACCAAACTCATCACGCACGCCGGCGTCGATCTTGCGTTCAAGCAGATCTTCGGCACGGCGGATGTCACCGTTGGTCGACAGGTAGAAGCGCGAGACATCGGCGACTTTCCACTTGACGAAAGAGTCGACAATGACGTCCTTCTTCTCCTGGGTCACGACCCGATCCGGTTCGCCTTCCAGGTTCTGCACGCGGGCATCGATCCGGCGTACGGTGTCCACAAACGGCATCCGGAAATGCAGGCCCGGCCCGAACACGGTCGGCTTGCCATCGGCATCCCGTTTCACCTCACCAAACGCCAGCACCAGCGCGCGTTCACGCTGATCGACGACAAACAGGGTGCTGGCAGCGACAAGGCCGAGCACCACGACCAGCAGCAGCAACGAAAGTGTACGCGTACCCATGATCAGCGAGCTCCTTCGGCTGCGGCAGCGGCTGCTGCGCTGTCACGCCGGCCCGACATCTTGTCGAGCGGCAGATACAGCATGTTGTTGCCTTTCTCGACATCCACCATGACTTTGCTGACCTTGCTCATGATCTCCTCCATCGTTTCGATGTAGAGGCGGTCACGGGTGACCTGCGGCGCCGCCAGATACTGCGGCAACAGTTTTTCGAAACGCTGCACTTCACCCTTGGCGCGGGCAATTTCCTGCTGCTTGTAGGCTTCGGCTTCCTGCAGCACGCGCTGTGCCTGCGCTTCGGCGAGCGGAATGTTCTTGCTCTGGTAGGCTTCGGCCTCTTTCACCACCCGGTCCTGGTCCTCGCGCGCCTTGATGGCGTCATCGAACGCGGCCCGGACGGCATCCGGCGCTTTCGCTTCCTGGAAATTGACGTCGGCCAAATCGATACCGGCGTCGTACGGTTCCAGGATCGTGCGCATTTCCTCACGGGTTTCACTCTGGATGGCGGCCTTGCCGACCGTCAGAATGTCATCCAGCGTCGACCGGCCGATCACCGAGCGCAGCGCCGATTCGGCCGCCTGAGTCACGGTGAAATCCGGATCCACCAGGTTGAACTTGAATGCCTGCGGATCGCTGATCCGGTACTGCACCGACAGCGAGACATCGACCAGGAATTCGTCTTCCGTCAGCATCCGGCCACGAATCAGTTCCTGATTCACCGAGCTGGTATTGACGATTTCCTTCTGTTCGATCAGCGGCGCGCGCCAATGCAGACCGGCGCCTTCGGTGCGATTGTATTCGCCGAAGCGCAGCACCAGTGCTTTTTCCTTTTCGTCGACGGTATAGAAACCGACCGCGACGTAAAGCAGCGCGACCACGGCGAGCGCGGCAACCCCCATGACGCCGCCGCCTTTGCCGACACTGCCGCCGCCACCGGCGTTACCGCCGCCAAAAATGCCGCCAAGTTTCTTGCTGAACTGTTTCAGCGCTTCGTCCAGATCCGGCGGACCTCCCTGCGGTTTACGGCGTTGACCCCAAGGGTCCTGGTTGCCGCCACCGGGTTCATTCCAAGGCATGGCTAGTGCTCCACGTAGGCAAAAGCTTCAGTTGTTGAAGCGGGTGAAATCTGTGTCCGTTCCGGCACCTGTTCTGGCGCATCGTCCGGTTCGTCGGAGCCGGAATTGTGCGGTGCCGGGATATACGGCTGCAAGTCCGGGTCGCATCGCATGCGCGCCCAGTCGACCGCTTTAATCTGTAACGAAAGATGGCTGACGCCGTCATCGTCAATCTGCTCGGATTTGATGGCATGGGCAGCATACAGACGGGCGCGCAATCTGCCCGCTGCCGGCGGCAGCGCCAAGGCCAGCGTCAGCTCGGTATCGGCGACCCGCTCGGCAATGGCGTCGAGCAATGCCGGCAAACCGGCCCGGCTGTGCGCTGAAACCCAGGCGCGCACCGGAACACCGTTTTCATCACGGTCGACCCGTGCCGTCAACTCCGGTTGCAGATCGATTTTGTTGTACACGGTCAGCCGCGGCACTTCGTGCGCGCCGATTTCCGCCAGCACGCCTTCCACCGAGCGGATTTTGTCGTCACGCATCGGATCGGCGACATCGACCACATGTACGATCAAATCGGCTTCGCGGGTTTCGGTCAGCGTCGCTTTGAAAGCGTGAACGAGATCGTGCGGCAAATGCCGGATGAAGCCGACCGTGTCGGCGAGCAGTGCATCGACCCGGTCCACCGGCAGTTTGCGCAGCGTGGGATCGAGCGTTGCGAACAGCTGGTCGGCGGCATAGACCTCGCTGGTGGTCAGCGCATTGAACAGCGTCGATTTGCCGGCGTTGGTGTAGCCAACCAGCGCAACCGTGCGCACCTCGTTGCGACGACGGGCACGCCGGCTTTGCTCGCGTTGTTCGGCGACTTTTTCCAGGCGCTTTTCGATCTGATCAATTTTCGCCATCACCAGCCGGCGGTCGGTCTCCAGCTGGGTTTCACCGGGCCCGCGCATGCCGACGCCGCCGCCACGCTGGCGGTCGAGGTGGGTCCAGCCGCGCACCAGCCGCGTCGAAATGTGCTTGAGCTGGGCGAGCTCCACCTGCAGCTTGCCTTCGAAAGTCTGGGCGCGCTGGGCGAAAATATCGAGAATCAGACCAACCCGGTCGACCACCCGGCATTGCAGCAGACGCTCCAGGTTTCGCTCCTGTGCGGGCGACAGTTGGTGATTGATGATCGCGACTTGGGCGCCGTGCGCCTGCACGGCCGCCTTCAATTCTTCGGCCTTGCCTTCGCCAAGGTAGTACTTCGGGTCCGGCACTTTGCGCGAACCGGTGATCAATTCGAGTACCGTCAGCCCAGCCGAACGGACCAGCTCTTTCAGCTCGGCCACGTCTTCGGCGTAATCGCCGTTGGCAAAATCCAGATGCACGAGGACGGCCGCCTCGCCACCGGCATGACGGTCAAACATGCAGGAACTTCATCAATGAGAGGAATGTCGCTGAGGGCATCAGCGACAGCCGGCGGTCGAACCGCCGGCTGTGTGGTAACGGATTATTCGTTGCCCGGTTGGCTGACTTCATCTTCCGTCGCTTCGGTGCCGCTGGCACCGGGTGCGCCGCCATGATGCGGCAGCCGGACATTGCGGGCCGGTACTACCGTCGAAATGGCGTGCTTGTAAACCATTTGGCTGACCGTGTTCTTGAGCAGCACGACAAACTGATCGAACGACTCAATCTGGCCCTGCAATTTGATGCCATTGACCAGGTAAATCGAAACCGGAACGCGCTCACGGCGCAAGGCGTTCAGGAAAGGGTCTTGTAACGACTGCCCTTTGGACATGATGGGATTCTCCTTGTTGATTGTGTTGTCGCCGCGCTTACCGCCTTGCGCGGGCCTTTTTGCAGACTGGATAAACAATAAAATGCCATGGGCGCAAATCGGGCGCCGCTGAGCAATTGTAGCCGATGGACTGGCCCACTGCCGGTGAGATGGGTACGGCCGTGACTGATTTCAAGATCATTCATATCACGGCCTGTCCGGCTTAAGACCCTGTTTTGTCTTGGGACTTTATTAAAGTGAGTACTTGCTCCAATGCGGCGACCGACCGTTCGCCGGTATAGTCGCTGAGGGCCAGGGCCAGTGGCCAGCCACGCAGCCAGGTGTACTGGCGCTTGGCCAGCTGCCGGGTCGCGGCAATGCCGCGTTCGCGCAGATCCGCCAGCGGCGGGGACTGACCGCGATCGCGGGCATCCAGCCAGTCCCAGCACTGGCGATAGCCAACGCAGCGCATCGACGGCAGGTCCGGGTTCAGATCGCCGCGCCGGCGCAGCCGTTCGACCTCGTCGATGAGCCCTGCCGCCAACATGGCCTCGAAACGTTCGGCGATGCGCTGATGCAGCCAGGCCCGGTCCGGTAGCAAACCGACCTGGACAAAACGCTGTGACGCCGGCCGGGCCGCGGCTTGCTGCCAGAGCACCGACATCGGCTGACCGGTCACCGCGATCACTTCCAGTGCCCGCAGCAGCCGCTGTGGGTCATTCGGGTGGATCCGCGCCGCCGCGGCCGGGTCGAGCTGCTGCAGGCGGCCATGCAAGGCCGCCAGGCCAAGCTGTTCGCGCTCCTGCTCCAGCCGCGCCCGCACCGCCGGATCGGCATCCGGCAAGTCGGCGATGCCTTCGATCAAGGCCTTGAAGTACAGCATGGTGCCGCCGACCAGCAGCGGCAAGCGGCCGCGCTGATGGGCGTGCGCGATGAGCGCCAGGGCATCGCTGCGGAAACGGGCGGCGGAATAGCTTTCCAGCGGATCGCAGATGTCGATCAGCGCGTGCGGATAGCGCGCGAGTTCGGCGGCGTCGGGCTTGCCGGTGCCGATATCCATGCCGCGGTAAATCAACGCGGAGTCGACGCTGATCAGATCAACCGGCAGGCGATCGGCAATCGCTTCGGCAAGCGCGGTCTTGCCGGCAGCAGTCGGTCCCATCAGGCACAGCACCGGTTGTAACAGCGAGGCGCCCGGTTGCCACGCGGCCGCATTCAGCGTTGGCACAGCGCCTCCCATTGCTCGGCAGTCGGCACCACCGCGACAGCGGCGGCAGCCGTGTCCGCCCAGGCCACAATGCCCTGCCAAAACGCGATGGACTCGCTGCAGCGCTGCCTGAGCAGATGGCGCGCCGCCATCGCAAGCCAGTCCTCGACCGGCGCCAGCGCCAGCTCCGGCACAAGGGCAGACCAATCGGCGCCGCGCAAGCAACGCGGCGCCGCTAGCAGACTGTCGCCATGCAGTTGAAAGCCCTGCGTGCGCAGCCGCTCCCGGTCCACCTCGGCCAGCGGTGGCAATGCCACCGGCAACAGCAGTGGCAAGATCGGCACCGGCGTCACCGCCAACCAGTGCGCGTCCAGCCAGGCCTGCAGCAGCGGCGCCAGCGGCCACAGCCGCACCGGTGCCCGCGCATCGAGCAACAGCGTCGGGCTGACCCGCTGCAGCCAGATGCCGTCTGCGCTGGCGGTCATTGCCGTGAGTGGCATCGTGTTGGGCGGCGATCGGTTGATCGTCGGCGTGTCGTTTGCCGGCGGCTCGATCGCAGGCACCGCTGGCGCGGGCCATGCCGGCGCGACGCGCGCGCGTGCGGCGATGCCGGCAACAGACGCCAGCGGCGCGGCAAATGTCGCCGGCGATTCCCGTACCGTTGCCGGCATCACCGCTGCGGTGGCCGGGTACCGCGCGGCCATCACTTCACCGGTTTCGGTGTCGATCTGTTCCTGCGTACGGGCGACAGCGTCGGCAACCGCTCGGGTCAACCAGTCATGCAGCCAGCGGGCGTTGCGAAACCGCACTTCGTGCTTGGTCGGATGGACGTTGACGTCGACATCCGTCGCCGGCAACTCAAGAAACAGCGCGTAGCAGGGCGAACGCCCGGGCGGAATGCGATCGGCGAAACCGGCGCGAATGGCGTGGCTGACCACCCGATCGCGTATCGCGCGACCGTTGACGAACACAAACTGGCCGTCGGCCTGCGCCCGGTGCTGCGCCGGATGACCGACATAACCATGCAGGTGCACATTGTCGAGCCGGAGATCGAGCGGCTGGGCCGTGAGCAGAAAACTGCGGCCCAGCACCGCGCCGAGCCGTTCGGTCAGCGCCTGTTCGGCGCGACCGGCACGCCAGTGGCGAACGCCGCGACCGTTGTGCTTCAGGCTGAAACTGACGTCCGCACGCGCAAGCGCAACACGGCGCACGACATCTTCTATGTGGGCAAATTCGGTCGCTTCGCTGCGCAGAAAGCGGCGCCGCGCTGGCGTGTTGAAAAACAGATCGCGCACTTCGATCCGCGTGCCTTCGCTGAGCGCAGCCGGTTGTACCTGCACCTGCATGCCGGCGCCTTCGGCAAACGCCTGCCAGGCGGCGCTTTCGCCACGCCGGCGCGAGATCAGCAACAGCTTGGCGACCGAGGCAATGCTGGCGAGCGCCTCGCCCCGAAAGCCGAGCGACATCACTGCCGCCAGATCATCGAGACTGGCGATTTTGCTGGTCGCATGCCGGGCCAGCGCCAGCGGCAAATCGTCGGGATGAATGCCGCTGCCGTTGTCACTGATCCGAATCAGCTGGATACCGCCGCGCTCGATCTCGATGTCGATGCGGGTGGCGCCGGCATCGAGGCTGTTTTCCAACAGCTCCTTGACCACGGAGGCCGGCCGCTCGACCACCTCACCCGCGGCGATCTGGTTGGCAAGACGTGGCGACAGCAACTGGATGCGGGCGGTGGACACAGGACTCGGCAAACGAAGGAAATGGCGGCCGTCAGTGTACCGAAATCGCTGCCGGCCCGGCGGGCCGGCATGACAGAACGGCGGCAAAAAAAAACGGCCCGACAATGGCGGGCCGTTCATGCTGCCAGTACCGGCTCAGGGGATCATCAACACCTGACCGACCAGCAGGCGATCGCTTTTCAGATCGTTTTTGGCCTTGATGGCTTCGACGCTGACCTTGTAGCGGCTGGCGAGATCGGCGAGGGTGTCGCCGCGACCGATGACATGCTTGCTGCGCTTGAGCTGGGCAAAGCGGCTGCCTTCCGGCGGCCGCTGTTCAAAGTAGCCTTTGACGCCATCGACAATCGCCTGGGTCAGTTTGTCCTGGTGCTTGCCGTCTTTCAGCAACAGCTCTTCCTGCGGATTCGAGATGAACGCGGTTTCCACCAGAATCGACGGAATGTCCGGATTCTTCAGCACCAGAAAACCGGCCTGCTGCACCCGTTTGTTGTGCAACTTGGGCACCACGCCTTTGATCTCGTTCAGCACATGCGAGCCGACGTCGAGGCTGGAGCCCACGGCGTTGTACATCGACAGATCCAGCAGCACTTTGGCGACGTCATCGTCGTAGTTGGCCAGGCTCAGCGCGTCTTCACCGCCGAGCAGTTCCGAGGCGCTTTCCTTTTCTTCCAGCCAGCGGCCCATTTCACTCTGGGCACCGCGGTGCGACAGCACCCAGACCGAGGCACCGCGGGCGCGCTTGTCCTTGAAACCGTCGGCGTGAATGGAAATGAACAGATCGGCGCGCTGCTCGCGGGCGATCGCCGTGCGCTTGCGGTGCGGCACAAAGTAATCACCGGAGCGGGTCAGCACCGCTTTCATGCCGGGGGTGGCATTGATGCGCGCGGCCAGCTTCTTTGCGATGGCCAGCGTGACGTCTTTTTCCCGGGTACCTTTCGGCCCGAGCGCACCCGGATCATCACCGCCGTGGCCGGCGTCGACCGCGATGATCACATCGCGGCTTTCATCGGTTTTCGGTGCTTCGATCACCGGCTGCGGTTTGCTGATCTGCTGCCTGCCTTTCAGATCGATGACCAACCGGTCACCGTATTGCTGAAACGGTTTCAGGGCGAACGCTTTCGGTTCCACCGGTTGCGCCAAATCGAGCACCAGCCGCAGGGTTTGTTCATCCGGCGGGGTTGAGGTCCGGGCCTTGCTGACCAGATTGCTGTCGAGCGCCAGCGTGTCCAGATTGACCGCCAGCTTGCCGCTTTTCAGATCGATCAGCAGCCGATCCGGGCCGGTCAGCGTGCTGACCGAAAATTCCGTGGGCGCGCTCAGATCGAGCACCACGCGGGTATTGTCCGGCGCCTGCCAGACGCGCAGGCCTTTGACTTCCGAGGCCTCAGCCACCGCCCAAATGCCGGTCGCAACGGTGCCGGCCAGCGCCAACAGCAGCAGGCTTGCACACGCACGCAGCGCGCTCATCAGTAGGGTCTTGAACATGGCCAGATCCTGCCAAACAACTTTCAGACTTTTAAATAGTCTGTTGATTTCATTGAAAAATCAAGTTTTTTGACCAATTCCTGAGCAGCCGGCCCCTCCGCCAGCACCTGCAACTGCCGACCGCTGCCGTCGCGGCGCAGGCAAATACGCAGTCCCGGCGGCAGCACACCGGCGCCGCGCTCCGGCCATTCAAACAGGCAAACGGCACCCGGATGCAGGAATTCGTCCAAACCGAGGTAATCGAGCTCGCTCGGGTCGGCGAGCCGGTACAGATCGAAGTGGTGCAGCTCAAAGGCCGGCAGCCGATAGCTTTCGACCAGCGTGTAGGTCGGGCTTTTGACCGCGCCGCCATGACCCAGCGCGCGCAGCAGACCCCGCACCAGCGTGGTCTTGCCGGCGCCCAGATCGCCGGACAGGGCGATGACCTCGCCGCCGCGCAGCAGCGGCGCCAGCGCCGCGCCAACCGCCTCGGTGGCAGCTTCATCGGGCAGGAAACGGCTGGTCGTCATAGCGGTTTCTCGACAAACAGAACCATCATGGCATCTTGCTATCGGGTTGCAGACCGGCGGAAAAATGCCCGAACAGATCCGCGGCCAGCAAGCCGCGCTCGCCGCCGCGTTTCGCCACCGCCTGATCGGCGGCCCAGGCATGCAGTGCAGCCCCCAGCCTCGCCGCATCGAATCGGCTGAAACCCTGACCGCACAGCGCGGCAATGACCCCGGCCAGCACATCGCCCATGCCGCCACTGGCCATGCCCGGATTGCCGCCGGCGATGACGCTGAGCCGTTGGCCGTCAAACACCAGGCTGCCGGCGCCCTTGAGCAGCACCACCCCGCCATAGCGGCGCTGCAGTTCACGCACCGCCTGATGGCGATCCGCTTCGATTTCGGCCGTCGTCACACCGAGCAACCGGGCCGCTTCACCGGGGTGCGGCGTCAGGATGACATGCTCGAGCGGTTTGGCCGGCGGTCGCCGCGCCAGCAGGTTGAGCGCATCGGCATCGAGCAGCAGGGGCTTGCCGGACGCGGCGGCCAGCACGTGTTCGAGCACCGGCGCCGCCCAGGCCGCAGTCGACAGCCCCGGGCCAAGCACGAGCACATCGGCCCGGCCGAGCAGGGGATCGAGTTGCAGGAAATCCGGCACCGGCGCGTAACCGGTCACCATCAACTCCGGCCGTGCGGCCAGCATCGGGCCGGCGTAATCCTGATGGCAGTACACGCTGACCAGACCGGCACCGGTGCGCAGTGCCGCCTCGCCGGCCAGACGGGCAGCCCCGCCCATGCCGGCGCTGCCACCGATCACCAGCACATGACCCTGTTCGCCTTTGTGGCTGGCGCGACGGCGCAGCGGCAGCCGCGACCGCAGATCGGCCAGCGCCAGCCATTCGGCCGCCGAACGGAGCCGGCTCGCGGCAAGGCCGAGCGGCCGGAAGATCAGCTCGCCAACCGCCTCGACCGCACGGCCGCTGACCAGTCCGGGTTTGACGGCCAGGAAAGTGACCGTCGCCGTGGCGTGGACGGCGTGACTGACCCCCGCGCCGATTTCGGCATCGAGCCCGGACGGGATGTCGAGTGCCAGCACCGGCTTGTGGCTGGCGTTGATCGCGGCGATCACCAGCGCCGCTGCGGCATTGGGCTTGCCGCGCAGGCCGATGCCGAACAAGGCATCGACGATGACATCGGCATCGGCGAGTTTGCCCGGCTCAAAACCCTGTGGCGGTACCGGCAGGGCGGCCAACGCCGCCGCCGCATCGCCCGCGGCCGCCGCGCCGGACGACTCGCCCGGCACTTGCAGCACCTGCACCTGCAGCCCGGCCTGGTAGGCATGGCGCGCCAGCACATACCCATCGCCGGCGTTGTTGCCGCGGCCGCAGACCACGGTGATGCGCTGCGCCTGCGGCCAACATTCGCGCAGCACGGCAAACGCGGCGGCGCCGGCACGCGCCATCAGTTCGGCGGTGGGAATGCCGTCATCGCTGGCCACCTGCTGCTCCAGCGCGCGCACGGCGGCCGGCGCCAATACCGGCGCGCCGGCAGGAAACGGCAGGGCAGCAAGGGTCATGATGCAGTGACTTAAGGCGTCAGACGCAGGAACTGGCTGCGGTAATGCTTCAGCTCGTCGATGGATTCACGGATGTCTTCGAGCGCAGTGTGGCTGTTCTTTTTGTTCAGCCCGCTCAGCACGTCCGGGCGCCAGCGCCGGGCCAGCTCCTTGAGCGTGCTGACATCGAGATTGCGGTAATGGAAATAGCTCTCCAGCTCCGGCATGTGGCGGGCGAGGAAGCGCCGATCCTGACAGATGGAATTGCCGCAGATCGGCGATTTGCCTTTCGGCACCCACTGTTCGAGAAAGGCAATGGTGGCTTTCTCGGCATCGACCTCGGTGATGCTGCTGTCGCGAATGCGGGCGATGAGACCGGAGGCGCCATGGGTGTTCTGGTTCCACTCGTCCATCGCTGCCAGCACCTGCTCGCTCTGGTAAATGGCCATGACCGGGCCTTCGGCGAGCACGTTCAAGTCCTTGTCGGTGACGATGGTGGCGATCTCGATGATGCGATCGGACAAGGGATCGAGCCCGGTCATTTCCAGATCGATCCAGATCAGGTTGTCCGGATGAAACAATTCGGCGGTGGCGGTCATGGGCCTCTCCCGGTCAGCCGGGCTACAATGCAGGCCCTGATTCTAGCACCGCCGGCTCCGGCGAATCCGGCCCCTGGCCGGCAAAACTGCAGAGTGCCAACCGTCATGAGCAATCCCCTGTTGCAAGAAACCTGTGTGACCGGCGTGCCGCCGCAACTGTCGGCCAGCGAACAACAGGCGTTGCTGAGCCAGCTGCCGCAGTGGCAGCTGGTCGGCAGTCCGAGCGAGCTGCGGCGCGAATTCCGCTTCAAGAACTATTACCACGTGATGAGCTTCGTCAACGCGATCGCCTGGATCGCCAACAAGGAAGGCCATCATCCGGATCTGGAAGTGAGTTATGGCCGCGTGCTGGTGCGCTACAGCACCCATGATGCCGGCGGTTTGACCCGCAATGATTTCATCTGCTGCGCCAAAATCGACGCCTTGCTGACCGTGGGCAATGTCGGTCCGGTGTTGGCGTAAAGCGCCGCGACATGGCCAAGGAAATCCGCACCACCGATCGCGATCGCAAAGCCGGTCGCAGCGATCAACGCAAGCGCGATCTGTATTCCAAGGCCGCCGATGACCAGCCGATGCGGCCGGGTCTCATTGTCAGCCGTTTTGGCCAGCAGGCCGATGTCCGCGGTGACGACGGCCGCGAGCGTCGCTGCCATCTGCGCCAGCACCTGAAAAGCGCTGCCGTCGGCGACCGGGTCGAGTGGTATGAAGACAGCGAAGGCAGTGCGGTGGTGGTCAATCTGTTGCCGCGTCACTCGCAGCTGGAGCGGCCGAATCCGTACGAAGGCATCAAGATCATCGCGGCCAATGTCGATCACCTGATCGTCGTCGTGGCGCCCGTGCCGACGCTGTCGGAAGTGCTGCTCGATCGCTATCTGGTCGCCGCGGAAGTGACCGGCATTCCGGTGACCATCGTACTGAACAAAATCGATTTGCTGACCGACGACGCCCGGGCGGAGCTGGAACAGCGGCTGCAGCTGTACCGGACACTGGGCTACCCGGTGTTTGCCATCAGCAGCCGGCGCGGCGACGGTCTGGCGGCGCTGCGCGCCCACATGCAGGACGGCTGCAGCGTGATTGTCGGCCAGAGCGGTGTCGGCAAATCCAGTCTCATCAACGCGCTGTTGCCCGACGCCGCTCAGGATGTCGGTGCGGTATCGGACGGTTCGGAACTCGGTCAGCACACCACCAGCGCGTCACGCATGCATTTCCTGCCGGAAGGCGGCCAATTGATCGATTCGCCCGGCACGCGCGAGTTCGGCCTCTGGCATCTTGATAAAAATCAAATTGCCCGCGGCTTTCGCGACATCGCCGACGCGGCCACCCGCTGCAAATTCCGCAACTGCGCGCACGAAAAAGAGCCGGGCTGCGCAGTGCGCGCGGCGGCCGACAGCGGCGCCATCGCCAGCAGCCGCTGGCAGAGTTATCAGGCCATTCTTGCGGCAAATCAAACTTGATGGGATGTTGCGCCTCGCCCTCGCGCATTCGCGAGGGCATTTGCGTTAGCGCAAACGTCTGTTCCCGACAGGCTCCGAAAATAGATGCAGTTTCATTGTGGCTATTTTCAAAGGAGCTCTCTCATGCGTCATCGCAAAACCGCTGTTGCCCTGGCCCTGGTTGCCGCCAGCTCGCTGTCCTTTGCTGAAGAAAGTCCGTGGCTGGTGCGGGTGCGCGCCCTGAATCTGGACATGGATTCGCAATCGAGCGCTGAAGTGCTGCCGGCCGATGCCATTTCGGTCAACGACAAGCTGATTCCGGATATCAACATCAGCTATTTCTTCAGCCCGAGCTGGGCGGCCGAACTGGTGCTGACCATTCCGCAGCAGCACGACGTCAAAGTCGATGGCGTCGGCAAGATCGGTACCTTCAAACACCTGCCGCCGACCTTCACGCTGGCCTATCACTTCAATGCAGGCGGCGACTTCCGTCCCTATGTCGGTGCCGGCGTCAACTACACCCTGTTCATGGACGAAGACATGGCTGTCGGCGCCGCCGAAGTGACACTGGAAAACGACAGTGTCGGCGCGGCGTACCGGGTCGGTTTCGACTGGGCCATCAACCAGGACTGGCTGCTGAACGTCGACGTCAAGAAAATCATGATCGGTACCGATGTCTATCTGGACGGCACCAAGATCAGTGCGCTGGATGTCGATCCGCTGGCCATCGGCGTCGGGCTCGGCTGGCATTTCTGAGCCGACAACGGCAGAAAAAAAGGCGACCGTTTGGTCGCCTTTTTTTTTGTCAGCCATTGCCCGGTAGCGGTGCCGGCAGATTGTCAGTGGCAGGCGGTGTCTGCGCAGGTGGGGTTGCCGCCGGGGCACCGGCGGCATCATCCGGCGGAGTCGCCCAGTCGCCCAAGGCATTGCTCTTCAAGGCGTCATCGACTTTTTTCTTCAGCACGATAATGGCGATGCGACGGTTGATCGGATCATTCGGATCCGCTTCGTTGAACAACAGCGAGTCGGAGAAGCCTTCGACCCGGGCGATCTGGGTCGGCGGCACCCCGCCCCTGAGCAGCGCCCGGCGCGCGGCATTGGCACGGTCCGCCGACAGCTCCCAGTTGGAATAATCCGGCTGATCATAAAAGAGCGTGGCGTCAGTGTGGCCGGTGATCGAGATCCGGTTTGGCACGGTCGCGATCAGCTTGGCGAGATTCTGCAGAATCGCAATCGAGTAGTACTGCATCTGGGCGCTGCCGGAATCGAACATCGGCCGCTTGTCCTTGTCAACAATCTGGATGCGCAGCCCTTCCGGCGTGATGTCGATCAGCACCTGATCCTTGTAGTCGGAAAAGGCCGTGTTGCTTTCGACCATTTCCATCATTTGCTGCTTCAGCGCTTCCAGCTGGGCCTGCTCTTCCTGCTCCAGTTTTTTCTGCATCGCCAATTCGTCAGCCGGCCCTTCCTGCTCGGTATCGGCCTGGGCGCCGGGCGCGAGCACTTCCGGGGTGTCCTGCGAGGTCGGCAGCTTGGGCTCCCCCAGCTCGATCAACGAAGCATTGGCGCCGCCCTCACCAATCAACGCGCCGCCCGGATCCTGAAAGTATTTCGAAATCGCACCTTTCTGTTCCTTGGTGGTGCTGCCGAGCAACCACAGCAACAGGAAGAACGCCATCATCGCGGTGGTGAAATCGGCAAAGGCCACTTTCCATGAGCCACCGTGGTGACCGCCGTGACCTTTGTTCACTTTTTTGATGATGATGGGTTCTTTGCCGTCAGCGGCCATGTCGTGCTCTCATTTATCCGATTGCAGCCAGCCGATTAACCACCGCGCACCCGCTTTTCCAGCTCGGTGAACGACGGCCGCTCGGTGCTGTACAGCACTTTCCGGCCAAACTCGACGGCGATTTGCGGCGGCGCGCCGCTGACACAGGCCAGTAACGACACTTTGATGCACTGGTAGAACTTGCCCTCTTCCCGCACCCGGTGTTCGATCTGACCGCCCATCGGCGCGACGAAACCGTAGGCGAACAGAATACCGAGCAGGGTGCCGACCAGCGCCGCGCCGACCAAGGCGCCAAGCACTTCCGGCGGACCACCGAGGCTGCCCATTGTGATCACGATGCCACAAACGGCGGCGACGATACCGAAGCCGGGCAATGCGTCGGAAATTTTCTGCAGCGCGCCAGCCGGCAGCAAGGCCTCTTCGTGATGGGTTTCCAACTCGGCATCCATCAGTGCTTCGAGCTCGTGTGCACTCATGTCGCCCACCACCATCAGGCGCAGGTAATCGCAAATGAAATCCATCGCATGGTGGTCTTTGCTGATCAGCTTGTACTTGCTGAAGATGGCACTGGCTTTCGGATCTTCGATATCGGCTTCGATGGCGATCAGGCCTTCCTTGCGGATTTTCTGGAACACGTCGTACAGGCAGGCCAGCAGCTCCATATACAGGGTCTTGTTGTAGGGCATGCCGCCAAGCAAACCCAACGAGCCTTTGAAGGTGGCGGCCACCACTTTCATCGGGTTGGTGATGATGAAGGCACCGAATGCGGCGCCGCAGATGATCAGCAACTCAAACGGATGCCACAGCGCCAACAGCTGGCCACCAGAGAGCACGAAGCCGGTCAGCACGCAGGCCCAGACAACAATCGCACCGATGATCAGATTCATGGGGTTCCCACAGACAGAAATGCGCCGGCTGCCGCGCCGGCCCGACCACAAGGATAGTGCATGTGGCGATTACGCCAAGTCGAACTTTGCCGATCAGGTCGGGCGGAGGGTTCTATACTTGTAACCAGGAATTCCCGCTGCCACACGCCCATGACCAGTCACGATGACCGCCGCCGGTTCCGGCGGGTAGATTTTTTCACCGACGCCGTGCTGAGCGATGCCAACGGCCGGGTTCCGTGTGACGTCCATGATCTGTCCTTGCATGGCGCCCTGGTCGCCATCGCCGCGGAATACAGCGATGTCAGTCTGGAAACCCCGCTGACGCTGGAAATCTCGCTCGATGCCGAGCACCAGATCCGGATGCAGGTGCAGATCGCGCATGAGCGCGAGGGCGTCTACGGCCTCGAATGCGAAAACATCGACGTCGACAGCATCACCCATCTGCGCCGGCTGGTCGAACTGAACCTCGGCGACAGCTCCCTGCTTGAACGCGAACTGCCCGCGCTGCATGCCTGATACGGCCGCCGGGTCTGGCAGCATCGCCCCGTCTGATGTGAGCTGACCCAGCCAGGTTTGGCCGGGCGCACCCATCTGTCCGTGACTGCGCCCGCGCCAACGGCCAGGCGTCAGCCGCACTCAGTCAAACGCCACAGCCAGGGCTTCGGCCAGGGTTTTCACCGCCTGTACCTGCATGTTCGGGATGGCCGCGCGCGGGGCATTGGCCGCCGGGACAATGGCGCGTTTGAAACCGTGCTTGGCTGCTTCTTTCAACCGGTCCTGGCCGTTGGGCACCGGCCGCAACTCACCGGCCAGGCCAACTTCGCCAAAACTGATGAGGCCATGATCGAGCGGCCGGTTGCGCAGGGACGACAGCACCGCCAAGAGCTGCGGCAGATCGGCGCCGGTCTCCAACACCCGAACACCACCAACCACGTTCAGGAACACGTCCTGATCGTAAGTGATCACGCCGCCATGGCGGTGCAGCACGGCCAGCAACATCGCCAAGCGGTTGCCGTCGAGGCCGACCGCGACCCGGCGTGGATTGCCGGTCTTGGTCTCATCGACCAGCGCCTGCACCTCGACCAGCAGCGGCCGGGTGCCTTCCCAGGTTGCGGTGACCAGCGAGCCCGGCACCGGTTCGTTGGCACGCGACAGGAAAATCGCCGACGGATTTTTCACTTCCTTCAGGCCGGTTTCGGTCATCGCGAACACGCCGAGTTCGTTGACTGCGCCGAAGCGGTTCTTGACGGCCCGCACCAGCCGGTAACGGCCGTCGCTTTCGCCTTCGAAATAGAGCACGGCATCGACCATGTGCTCGAGCACGCGCGGGCCGGCCAGCGCGCCATCCTTGGTGACATGGCCGACCAGAAACAGCGCGGTGCCGGTCTGCTTGGCAAAACGGGTCAGTTGCGCCGCGCTCTCGCGCACCTGCGACACGCCGCCGGGCGCGCTCTGCAGCTGCTCGGTGTACAGCGTCTGCACCGAGTCGACCACCATGACTTGTGGCTTCTCGACTTCGGCCGTGGCGATGATCCGTTCGACCTGGGTCTCGGCCAGCAGCGCCAAGGGCGATTCGGCCAGACCCAGCCGCTGCGCGCGCAAGCTGACCTGCTCCAGCGATTCTTCGCCGGTCACGTACAAGGCCGGCCGGGTTTGCGCCAGCAGGCACAGGGTCTGGGTCAGCAAAGTCGATTTGCCGATGCCGGGGTCGCCGCCGAGCAGCACCACCGAGCCCGGCACCAGACCGCCGCCAAGCACGCGATCGAGCTCGCCGGCGCCGGTCGGCCAGCGTTCGATCTGGCCCGGCGCTACTGCGGTCAGCCGGGTCACCTGCGACGCCGTGCCACTGTAACCGGCAAAGCGGCCGCTGCGCGCCGGCGTCGCCACTTCGACCTGTTCACTCAGGGTGTTCCAGGCACCGCAGTCACTGCACTGCCCGGCCCATTTGCTGCTGATCGCGCCGCAAGCGGCGCAGGCGTACACGGTTTTGGCTTTGGCCATTGCGATGACAGACGCTGATGACAGGGGCCGCCAGCTTAACGGGCTTTGCAGCGAAAACAATGCGCCCGACGACGATGCAACATAGTGGTAAGCCCAGCCGCACGCGCCAGCGTGGCAAAAAAAAATGGCGACCCGAAGGTCGCCATTTTCGCTACCGAAGCGGCCGCTTATTTGCGACGCGCACGCAGTGCGGCCAAGCCGAGGCCGAACAGCGCCAGCGTGGCCGGCACCGGCACTTCCACCGGCGGCTCCGAGCCACCGAGTTGGCTGATGTAGGCAACGCTGTCGAGCTGGGCATCGCCCGAGTCAGCAATGATGAAGGTCACGGTCACGTTCTGCGCGCCATCACCGACGAAGGTACCGAAGGTGTGAACCCACTGACCGAATTCACCGGTCGAGCCGCCGAGCACGCCGTCCAGCTCGGTGCCGGCCGGAGCGCCCATGCCCGGGTTGTTGATGTTGATCGGGGCGCCGTTGGCGAACGCGACATTGGTGCCGTTGACGAACAGGCCGAAGGCATCGATGAAGCTGCTGCCAGCCCATTCCGGATATTCATCCGAGCCGAACACGACGTTGAAATAGACGCTGTCGAAACCGGCCAGCATGTTGAACGTCAGCGTGATGCTGGTGACGTCGTAGTGATTGAAGCTGCCACCGGTGATCGGGTCCAGAATGGCTTCTTCGGCACCGGTCGCGCTGACACCGTAGTTGGTGGTGGTGCCGCTCGAATTATTCGGGCCGTCGTTGTAGGCGTTGACGTCACCGCTTGACAGCACAATGCCGTTGCCGATGCCATAGGTGTTCGAGGCATTGGTGTACACACCGGTCGAATACGCGACACCGTTGTTGTGGCCGCTGACCGACACCGTTACCGAGCCCAGATCAATACCGGCACCACCGCCCGCCAACAGGGCATTGGCCAGTGCGTTGGCGTCGTTTTCCGACGTGATCACAATGGCGTGGGCCGGTGCTGCCAGCATCGTGCCTGCAGCCACAAGGGCGGCCAAACCGAAATTCTTTACCAAGTTCATCGTCCTTTTCCTCAAGCTGTGTCGCGGCCTGACCTAGCCCATGCCGCCGTGCTTGAGAAAAGCAATATGCGTACCATGTCAGCACCACCAATAAAATCAACGACTTGGCTGAAGCTGCACTTGCAAGCGAGAGCTGTTCGTAAAGCTAGCTGACACCAGGTAGGCACCGATACGACTGCGATACAAATCGATACATCAGCGCAACCGACCGCACCGAGCGAGCGAGATCCGGCTATGCTTGATTCGACACGGCGCCGTACACGATGAGAACAACAAATGGCCGACCCGAAACCACCGGTCACCCGCAAACCGACCCGCGATCCGCTGGAAGCCCGCCGCCTCGAACAACCTTGTCTGCGCACCATTGATTTGCGGCCGGAACGCGGCAAGCGTTGCCGCGCCTATCCGCACGGTGGCCGCACCCATTGGCTCGACGACGCCGCCATCGCGGCCTTCGAACAGGCGCTGGCCGCATTCAACGGCCGTTACACCATCGGCGTGTACGAACAAACCCTCGCCAGCGACAGCCAGGTCGCGACCCCACTCGCCAGTCAGCGCGAAATCGCGGTCGAGGCCGAGGAAAAAATCCGCCGCATTCCGTTCGGTTACCGGCCACACCGGCACGAATCGCGCATGAATTACGTCTCGGCGGTAACGCTGGAAATCGACACCGACAACAGCTCTGCCCGCCTGGCCGGCAAGACGCTGGATTTGTCGTTGCTCGGCGTGCGGGTCCAGATCGCGCCGGAACACCAACTCACGCCGCAAACCGATCTGCTGCTGCACTACGACGAACTGCAACAGCGTGCCGGCGAGCCACTCGGCAGCATTGCCTATCGGGTGCTTGGCTGCGAGCGCGAAGGTGATCGGCAAATCGTCCGGCTGAAGCGCTTGATGCGTGGCGGTGAACACGCATTTGATGCCTTTGTGCCCGGCTTCATCGAACAGCAGCTGGCGCGCTACAAGATGGAGTTGAAGGATGCGCTGCCGGCGACTTACGCGCGCATCTATGAACGGCTGTACAGCCAGAGCGTGTGGTATGCCCAAGCGTATTTCGGCGCCGCGTCCGCCACTGCGGCGCATGAATTGCTGTTTGTCACCACCGCGGCCAACTGGCAGCGCGAGCACAACCTGCAAACCTTGCCGCGGTTGGCGGAAAAACTGGCCAGCCGGCTGCCGTCGGTTACCGGTCGGCAAACCGTGACGCCCTTGCAGTATTGGTTGCGCGGCGACGGCGGCGATTATCTGGTGCCGGCCACCGCGCTTACTGCCGCACGGCGCGCCAGCTGGCAACCGCTGCAACCGTACACGGTCGCGCTGGCCGTGATCTGCCAGCCCCAGCGTCCGCTCGACCCAGCCATTGCCCAGCCGTTTCTGGAACTGCTCCCGGATGAACTTGCGAGCCTTGTGCTCGGCTGGCAACAGCGTCTGCAACAACTGCATCTGACCGCCAGCATCGTGCCGCTGGCACCGCTGCCGACACAACCCTGCGCGCTGCCTCTGCCCGACTGGCTGCGCGAATTCGCGCTGGTGCCCGATCGCCTGCAGGCGCCCGGCGAATGCGCACCGCTGACCGCGATGGGCTTGCGCGGTGCGCGCAAGCAGGAGCGTTTCCGCTACCAGACGCCGGTGCTGCTGCGGCGCGAGAACGGCGCCGAACTGGCCGGTGAGTCGATCGATTTTTCCATCAACGGTCTTGGTCTCGAATTGCACAGCGACAGCGGTCTGACGCCACGCGAACTGCTGCACGTCAGCTTCCCGGTGTTGCAGCAAAAAGTGAAAGAACCGGACGAGCTGGCCGATCAGCCCTACCGGGTGGTCCGCCAGCTCGGCCGGCATCTGACCTTGGAGCGCGATTTTCGCGTGGTCGGGCACCGGGCCGCGCGCTTTTTTGCCCACATCATCCAGCAAAACCGCGGCCGACTGCCGGCCTGCCACAGCGAGCAGCAGGAAACCGCCGAATCGCAATTGTCGGAACAGGTGTTGGTGCATGGCATCAGCGCCATTCCGCTGTTTTTTGCCCGCGATGACGACAAACATCCGCAGCTGCTGGCGCTTGCCCACCAACACGGCCAGCCGCCGGCGCCGCCGTTTGCCGGCGACGACGGCCGCAGCGTGCTCGGCGCCCTGGCGGATCTGCCGGTGCTGTACGACGTGCTGGCCGATTGCTGCAACGCGGTCGGCGCGGTCGATCGGGTCGTCCACCGGCGTTTGCTGCTGCAAACCGAGCCGAGCCTGCAATGGCAGGTACTGACCGCCGACACCCCCGCCCGCCCGCTGCACACCTTGCTGCAACAGGGCTGCCGGCTGTTCACCCTGATCCTGACCCCGGTCCCGAGCCTGCCGGTGCGCGAGCTCAATGACGCGCTGCTGCCGATCCTCGGCAACTCCCGGCACCGGGCCACGGCGTTTCGCAGTGAACTGAACCGGCTGGTTGGCATCGGCAGCCTGTTCGAGCTGACCGCACCGGCACAGGCGGCACTGAGCCAAGATCTGTCATTCTGACGGCATGCTGATCCGCGTCATGCAAATGCCAGGCTGGCGGAGTACCATGACGGCATTGATGAATTGCAGACGCGCGCTGCCCACGTCGTGAAATCCACCGCTTCCCCGGTGGATGGCAGCTTTCCATGTGGCACCCTGATTCCTGGCAAGCCTTGCCGCTGCGCCAGTTTCCGCCCTACCCGGACCCGGCCGCACTGGCCGGCGCCACGGCCGAATTGCGCCGGTTACCGCCGCTGGTCACGGTCAATGAAATCGAGTTGCTGCAACAGCAGCTCGCCGAAGCCGCCGCCGGCAAGCGCTTTTTGCTGCAAGGCGGTGACTGCGCCGAAAGCTTCAGTGACTGCACCAGCGAACGCATTACCGGCAAGCTGAAAATTTTGCTGCAGATGAGTTTGGTGCTGCTGCATGGCCTCAACGTACCGGTCATTCGGGTCGGCCGCATCGCCGGCCAGTACGCCAAACCGCGCAGCGATGAGAGCGAAACCCGCGACGGTGTCACGCTGCCGAGTTATCGCGGCGATCTGATCAACGCAGCGGAGTTCTCGGTCGAAGCCCGCACGCCCAATCCACAACGGCTGCTGACCGGTTACAGCCTCGCCTCGCTGACCTTGAATTACATTCGTGCGCTGACCGACAGCGGCTTTGCCGATCTGGCCGAGGCCGAGCACTGGAACCTCGATTTCATGGCCGACAGCCCGCGTGCGGCTGAATACCGGCAGATCGTCGAGGAAGTGCGGCGTGCGTTTGTCCTGCTGCAATCGGCCGGCGCCACGCCGCCGCGCGAGCGCCGGGAATTCTTTACCTGCCACGAAGCGCTGCACCTGCATTACGAATCGGCGCTGACCCGGCAGGCCGATGTGCATCACAGCACCCCCGGTCGCTGGTACAACATGTCGACCCATCTGCCTTGGGTCGGCATGCGTACCGCTGCGTTGCACGGTGCCCATATCGAATACCTGCGCGGCATCGCCAATCCGGTGGCGGTCAAGATCGGTCCCGGCCTGTCGGCAACCGAATTGCGCGCCCTCTGCGAGCGGCTGAACCCCGGTCGCATCCCGGGGCGGTTAACCCTGATCCACCGTTTTGGCGCCGCCCGCATTAATGATCATTTGCCGGCCTTGATTGATGCAGTCCGGCAGGAAGGCCAGCCCGTGCTCTGGTGCTGCGACCCGATGCATGGCAACACGCAATTGACCGCCAGTGGACTCAAGACGCGCCGGTTCGAGGACATCCTGGCCGAGCTGGAACAGGCTTTTGCCATCCACCGCGGGCTCGGCTCGATCCTCGGCGGCGTCCATTTCGAACTGACCGGTGAGGCCGTCACGGAATGCACCGGTGGCGCCCGCGGCCTGGCCGAGCAAGATCTGACCCGCGCTTACGAAAGTCTGGTCGATCCGCGCCTCAATGGCGAACAGGCGCTGGAAATGGCGCTGGCCATCGTCCGGCTGCGGCAGGGACGGCTGTCAGCAGTTGGCAGTACTAACGCACAAGTTTGGTAATTTTGCCGACCAATGGTGTGATCGGATCGCGGTGCTTAAGCCTACAATGCCGGGTGCGATCGGAGTGGGATCGCCCGTTGTCCGTCATCGCTCGGATGGAGTCTGTTCATGAAACGCTTACCTGTGCTGGCCTTTCTGGCATTTAGTGCTGTTGGCGTATTGGCCGCGGAGAACCTGTGTCCGGCGCCGGCGCCAGGCCAGCAACCAACAGTGCCGCAGCAAGGCGAGCAGTGCCCGCCGCCGCCGCAAGAAGAATGCAAGCAAAAACAGGACGATGTCAGCTGGTTTGACTGGGCTTTGGGCTCGCACCAGATGCCGAGCCTGCACTTCATCGATTTTCTCGAATTGTTTGTGCGCTGATAGCCCGCACAATCACAGGTCAAAGCCGGCGATTGCCGGCTTTTTCATTTCGGCTGGCTGAACAACGACGGCAGTGGCCGGCACCGAAACGGCGTCGCCTGCAAGCCCGGCGCAGATCGGTGACAATAGCGCCATCGTGACCACCGTTGAGCAGAGTACCGTCACCATGTCCGAACCGCGAGCAGATACTTCATCACAACCCGAACGCCAACCGGACGCGAAACGCCCCGGTCTGGCGAGTCTGCTGCAAAGTGTCGCTGCCGCCGCCTTTGGCGTGCAAAGCGAGAAGAAGCGCGAGCAGGATTTCCAGCACGGCAAACCGGGCGATTACATCGCGCTGGGCATCGTGTTCGTGATCGTGTTCATCATCACGTTGGTGGTGATCGTCAATATGGTGCTGGACAGTGCGGCGAAATAGCCTGCCGTGCGCATAGCGCGGCACTCGCCTTGATGGATTCAGTTGGCCCGAAAAAACGTCTGCTTTCCCCACAGGCGGGCACTCCGGTTCCCGACCGGCTCGGCATGCTTCCCGTCCATGAGGAGGCCGCCGAAATTGTTCCCGACAATTCCGGCACACCTGCTATCCCTGCAGGCGGCCGTATTGGTTCCTGACCACTACGGCATACCCCCTTCCCTGGGGCCGCCGGAATTGTTCCCGACAATTCCGGCACACCTGCCATCCCTGCAGGCGGCCATATTGGTTCCTGACCACTACGGCATACCCCCCTTCCCTGGGGCCGCCGGAATTGTTCCCGACAATTCCGGCACACCTGCCATCCCTGCAGGCGAAAAAATACCCCGGTGGCATGACGCCGACCGGGGCTTCGAGAAGGGATGGAATCCCGCAGACTGTCAGAACTTCAGAAGCTGGCAGCACGTCCTGTGCTGCCGGGGTCCGGGCGACACCGGGTGAGTCGCTCGGTTACTGCAATACATCGCTACTACTGCTCAACCACGCGCCACTCAGGCCGCTTTGCTGGCCTTGGCCGGCTTGGCGGCAGCTTCGGCAACCGGGAAACGCTCGGCAACGAAACCGGTGATTTCCTTGCGGTTTTCTTCAATCAGCGCGCCGAACTTGCTGGCGTCTTCGCTGACTTTGGCCTGCAGCGCCTGCAGCACTTCGAGCTGCTGGCTGGCCAGCGTCTTGAGCTGTTCGGCATCACCGACCTTGGCCGCAGCTTGCAGCTGCTTGAGGCCGATGGCGGCATAGGCGTTGAAGCTTTCGAGCTGGGCCTGGGCCAGCTTTTCCGCCTGACGCAACACCAGCTGGTTAAACTCCACCACCGGCTGGTAGAACGAACGACCTTGTTCGTTGATCGAGTTAAACAGATTGTTCCACATGGCATTGCCTCCTTTTGGCAGTTTGCTGCAACGCAGCATAGACGCGATTATGTTGCATTGCAACAATAATCTGCCAGCATGACAGTCTGAAGACGCCCTACCGGCCACATCGACAGGCTAATCGGCACAAACGAACCAGATTAGCCTGTCGCGAGTGATTGGCCAGAGCTGGAACAAGGAGAAAGGAATGAGCAGCCCGAAACCGGATCAAGCCGTTGCCAGCCAAGACCCGATGCTGGAACAGGCCGAGTTGATGGCCCGGATCAGCAAAGCCTGGCAGCAGCTGATTGCGATCTATGCCCAAGGCGGCGCCGATTTCAGCCAGGACATGGCCAGGCTCGCCGCGATCTGGGCGCGTTGTTTCCAGGAAAGCTGGGGGCTCTGGCAAGCGCGCGGACCGCAACATCCGAGCCTGCAGGCGTTCACGGATCCGGCGGCGACACAACAACAACTCGCGCAGCGGCTGAGCCAGGCGGCGACCGCGCCGAGCAGCGACAAACGCTTCAAGAGCGAGCACTGGAACCAGGGCTATTACGCGCTGCTGCGCGAAACCTATTTGATGTACACCGAGCAGCTGTTCAAGGCGCTGCAGCCGCAAAATGTCAGCGAGCGTGAACAAACCGAAGCGCTGCGCTTTTTTACCCGACAAGCCATCAACGCCTTCAGCCCGAGCAATTTCCCGCTGACCAATCCCGATGTCTGGGCCGAAGCGCAGCGCACCAATGGCCTCAGCCTGCTGCGCGGCGTCGCCAATTATCTGGAGGACACCGTCCGCGGCGGCGGCCGGCTGAACATCAAGATGACCGATCTCGATGCCTTCACACCCGGCGTCAATGTCGCGGCAACACCGGGCGCGGTGGTGTTCCAGAACGATCTGATCCAGCTGTTGCAGTTCACCCCGAGCACCGACAAGGTCTACCGGCGACCGCTCTTGATCGTGCCGCCGTGGATCAACAAGTTCTACATCCTCGATCTGCGACCACAGAATTCGCTGGTGCGCTGGGCGGTCGAGCAAGGCCACACCGTGTTCGTGATCTCCTGGGTCAACCCCGGCGCTGCGCACAAGGACAAGGGCTTCGACGAATACCTGAGTGAAGGCACCTTGGCAGCGATCGACGCCGTGCTGAACATCACCGGCGAAAAAGAACTGAACGCGATGGGTTACTGCCTCGGCGGCACCCTGCTTGCCAGCACGTTGGCCTACTTCTCGGCGCAACCCAAGAAAAAAAATCCGATTGCCCGCGCCACCTACATGGCGACGCTGATCGATTTTTCCGAGCCGGGCGAGATCGGCGCCTACATCGATGAACAGCAGCTCGACCTGCTCGATGCCCAGATGCAGAAAGAAGGCGTGTTCAACGGCCGCAACATGGCGACCGCGTTCAACAGCCTGCGTGAAAACGATCTGATCTGGAGCTACTGGGTCAACAACTACCTGCTCGGCAAAACGCCGATGGCCTTCGACCTGCTGTACTGGAACTGCGACGCGACCAACCTGCCAAGCAAGATGCACAGTTTCTATCTGCGCAACATGTACCTGCACAACCGCTTCAAGGAACCGAACGGCATCACGCTGCTCGATACCCCGATCGACATCCGCAAGATCAAAACGCCGGCCTATTTCCTGTCGACCGAACAGGATCACATCGCACTGTGGACCGCGACCTACAAAGGCGCGCTGCTGCACGGCGGCCCGGTCCGCTTCGTGCTCGGCGGCTCCGGTCATATCGCTGGTGTGATCAACCCGGATGGCAGCGACAAATACGGTTATCAAACCAATGACGAGCTACCGAATGATCCACACATGTGGCTCGCCGAAGCGACCCAACACCCCGGTTCCTGGTGGCGCGACTGGCACAACTGGGTCACGCAGGATGATAAACAGAACGAACCGGCACGCGTGATCAAAAATGCGATTGAACCGGCGCCGGGTAGTTATGTAAAGGTGAAGGTCTGAGCGTAACCGCGCAGTTCTTCTCGTGATTTACTACCTTTTGCCAGCCTCCCCCTTTACAGGGGAAGGCGCGTTTATTCCCTCCCCTGCCAGGGGGAGGGTTAGGGTGGGGGCTGGTACGAGATGCGATTCGCTGTTACGAGCTACCGCCACTCACTCAAGTCAATCACCAAGCGCTCCAACCGCGCATCATCTTCCGGCCGCATCAACTCAATGCCGTGCTCGTTCAAGGCCGCGCGCGCCGAACTGATCCGGCCGCGGTTCTTCTGATCCGCCGTCGCGATTGCTGCGTTGACAATGGTGACATGCTGCAGATTGCTGGGATTGAACCGACTATTGATGGCAGACATGATCTCGCTCCTTTGCAGCAGGACCATGGCTATAGCGCAGCAAGATGACAAGCGGGTTTCAATAGCGCGCCAACAGCTCACTGGCATGGTTGCGGCGGGTGCCGTTGCAGCTGATGAAGCGGCGGACCGGGAAGGCGATCAGTTCAGCGCTCTGGTAGAGCTCACGGGTGATCGGCGTGTCGTGATTGGAAATCAGCACCGGCACGCTTTTGCGGCGCAGCGCATCGGCGGCGGCAGCGAGATCAAACTGCTCGGTCGGGCCGAAAGCTGAACGTGTGTAAGCGGTGAAGCTGGCCGTCGCGGTCAGCGGCACGTACGGCGGGTCGCAGTAGACGACATCGTTCTTTTTGGCCGATTTCATCACGCTGCGGAAATCGGCGCAGACAAATTCGGCACGCTGGCTTTTCTGGTGAAACGCGCGCATTTCCTCGGCCGGGAAATACGGCGCCTTGAATTTGCCGAACGGCACGTTGAAACCGCCGTCGCTGTTGTAGCGGCACAGGCCGTTGTAGCCGTGCCGGTTCAGGTACAGGAACAGCGCGGCTTTTTCCCGCCGATCTTTGTCTTTGCTGCCTTTTTCCAGACAGGGCCCGAGCTTGTTGAATTTGTCGCGCAGCGCGTAATAGCGCTCGGCGGAATTGTTCTTGGCGGTGAACCAGCGCTGGGCATAATCAATGAACGCCTCGCCTTGGGCCTGCAGGGTCTGATACAGGCCGATCAGGTCCGGATTGATATCAGCGAGCCGGTACGATTCGAACTCGGTGTTGAGAAACACGGCGCCGGAACCGACGAAGGGCTCAATCAGACGCTTGCCCGGTGGCAGCGCCAACAGGATATGCGGCAACACCCGGAATTTGCCGCCGGCCCATTTCAGAAAGGGCCGCTGCGTGGGCGCGGTTTTGCCACGGGGCGTGACGGCCGGATTGGCCACAGCAAGGCGAACGACAGTCACGATCAGGATTGGCCGGCAGCAAGGGAACGCCGGCAGTGTAAGGCAGTTGATCGGGAATTTCAGCAGCCAACCGATCAGCGGCGGATTGAGTCCGGATCGCGTTGCTCAAACGCTGATCAATTCGCGATCAACCGGCAGAGCTGGCGTCCCGGCCCGGCATCGGAAGGCCGGCGTTGGAAGCTCAGGCGCTGGCGCGAAAATCGCGCGCCGAATAATCGGTGACGCCGAGCGTGCGCAGGCGGTCGGTCAGGGAGAAATTGCTGGCCAGGGTCGGGGGGCTGCTGACCGGGCTCAGGTGCGGTTTGCTGCACATCGGACAGGGGCTGCGCAACGGTGCATTTGGGTAGACGGTCAGACCCGATTCGGTCGGGCTGGCGAGCTCGCTGTCGGAACCGAACACCGCATCGGAAGCGCTGTCGCTGGCAAGCCGGACTTTACCCGCATTGGCGCCGCCGCCGGTTTCCGATTCTTCACGCAGCTGTGCGGCCAATTGCCGGCGCGCTTCGGCGATCAGTGCGGTGGCGCGTGCAGCGACTTGCCGGTCTTGCGGCGACGGGTCGGCCGGCGCCAGGGCGGCGGCGCGCACCGTTTCCAGTTTGCGGATCGTCGCCTGCGGGTTGTCCGGTACCGGACTGGCATCGATGCTGACTTCACCGCCGACCGCATAACGACGGCCATCCGGACCTCTTTGGTACTGGAACACCGGCGCACCGGCGTATTGGCCGCCAACCGCCGAGTGAGCAGCTTCGTGCGCGCGCACTTCGCGGTCACGCCCTTTCAGCTCATTGACCTGGGCCTGAACCTGGCGCTGCTGTTGCCGCTCCCGGGCATCCTGTTGGCCGTTCTGTTGCGGATTCTGCTGAGGGTTCTGATTGTTGCGACCATCCGGGTCAACGCGGGCATTGTTGTCGGCCCGGTTGCCGGCGTTGGCCTGGCTGGCCGCTTCGTTTCGGCTGGCGGTATCGCGCGCCTCAAGACCGGTACGGTTGCGGTCGTAGTCGTCGGCTTCGGCACGGGTACGGCTGCCGGCGCCAAGGCCGGTCGGCTGCGGGATGGGTTCGAATTTGGCGTTGTCACGCCGGATCGCGTCCAGCTGCGGCTGGATGGTTGGCGGCAGCGCCGTGGTCAGTGGAGCCGCTACAGGCAACATGGCGGCGACTCAAGTCAACCGGCGTTCAGGCGCGGATATCGAGCAGGCTGCCGAGCACCCGGTTTTCGGTTTCGATGACCTTGGCGGATGCGGCGGCTTGCTGCTCGGCCTGCTTGAGCTCGACCACCGGCTTGACCAGATCCTGTTCAGGCTGGGTGGTACCAGCCTGGGCGATCTGCTGCGAGGCTTCGGCGGCACGCTGGGTGGCGCGCTGAAAGCCTTCAATGCCGGACTGAAACGCAGGACGTATTTCCATGGGCGACTCCTTACGACGACAACAGGACTGTCGTGGGCGCAAACCGGCACGGTCGGGATGACCGTCGGCAGCGCCAGTCTAGCTCATTTTTTGACCAGAAACAGCTGCCGGGGTTCGCCCGCTTGCTACCGCCGGTCTGCTCTCGCCTGCCGGACTCAGGCCAGCAGCGCCGGCAGCTGGCCGGTGAAGGCCTGCTCCGGCCGCTCGGCCTGCCACGGGATTTCGGCCAGCAGCGGCGCCGGCAGATGCTCGCGCAGATACGCCAGGTTCTCGGCATAGCGGCTCATGGTCGGCTGCGGCGAATTGGCGACCCAGCCGGCCAGCGTCAGCCCGCGGGCGCGGATGGCCTCGGCCGTCAGCAGCGCGTGGTTGATGCAACCGAGCCGCATGCCGACGACCAGAATCACCGGCAGGTTCAGCACTTGGACAAAATCGGCGTAGCTTTCGTGGCCGTTGAGCGGCACCAGAAAACCGCCGGCGCCTTCGATCAGCAGCAGCTCATCGCTGCGACTGCGTGTGGCGTCGGTGAGCTGCAACAACCGCGCGACCGACAACTCGACACCGGCTTCCTGCGCGGCAATATGCGGCGCGATGGCGGGCACGAGCGCGAGCGGATTGACGCTGGCGTAATCCTGATCGTTGTCGGCGGCGGCACGCAGTGCACGGGCATCGTCGTTTTGCCAAATGCCCTCGATGCGCTCGCAACCGGACGCCACCGGCTTCAACACCGACACCCGACGACCGGCCGCGCGCAGCGCGCGGGTCAATGCGACGGTGGCAAACGTCTTGCCGATTTCGGTGTCGGTACCGGTGATGAAAAAAGCTTTCATGCGTGACACACCCTGAAAAAGCTATCCCGTAGCAGCGGCCTTGGCCGCGATATTGTCCGACAAAGCTATCGCGGACAAGGCCGCTGCCACCAAAAATATGTCAATTGCCTGTGGAAGCGGCTTTAGCCGCGATTGCATGCAGCACCAGGAAAACCATCGCGGCTAAAGCCGCGCCGACAGATTTCTGTTACAGGCTTTGCTCACAACCTGATCACGGCTGCTTGCGCCGAATCGGAATGTCACTGACCGGCATCGCAAATTCATTCGCGAGTCCGGTTGGCCGCGCCCGCACTTCGGTGCCCCAGGCGTGACCGTAAACGACTTCCCAGGTCGCCGGCACGCTGCCGTCGGCACGCCGGAATGTTTCATACGCCGTCATCATCTGCTTGAGCTGTGCCGGTGTGGTCAGCGCGTGCGAGCGGCCGGCGTTGATGTTGTGCGCGCCGATGCCTTTCAGTTCGCGCAATAGCGCCGGCACTTCCTTGTAGGTGAGCACCAGCGCTTCCATGTCCATGACCGGATCGGCGAGCCGGGCCCGTACCATCGCATCGCCGACATCGTGCATGTCCATGAACCGGTTGACGTGGATGCGATCATCCACCGTCGCCCAGGCGGCGCGCAGCTCCTTCAAGGTATCCGGGCCAAAACTGGAAAACAGCAGCAGGCCATTGGGCTTCAGCACGCGCTGAATCTCGCTGAACGCGATCTCCGGTTCGGCCAACCACTGAAACGCCAGATTGGAGACGACGAGATCCACACTACCGGTGGCAAACGGCAGCCGCTCGGCGTCCGCACACAGGTATTGCTCCTTGGCAAACCAGCCACGCCGGCGCTGCGCTTCGCGCGCCATGCCGAACGCGAGATCCAGCCCAAACACCCGCGCTTTCGGAAACCGTTTCTGCAGCGCGCGCGTGCAGGCGCCGGTGCCCGAACCAATATCCAGAATGCGCTCGGGCGCAAGCTTCATGTAGTCGAGCCGTTCCAGCAGACGCTTGCCGATTTCCTGCTGCAGGAAGGCATTGGCATCGTAACTCGCGGCGGCCGCGCTGAAGGATTTGGCGATCGCCCGTTTTTCCAGCGCGTAACGTTCGTTCTGGTTGAAATCCGGCGGGTTCCTGTTCGTGGGTGAATCAGCCATTCAGCCACTCCTTGACCAGCGCCAGAAATTCGCGCTTGTGCGACAGGAACGGCGCATGGCTCGCGTGCCGGAAAACATGGTGCGGGCTGTTCGGGTTCAGCGCCTGCACATCCGGCGCCACTTTGGCCGGCACCAGTGCGTCGAGCTGGCCATACAGACGCAGGAACGGCAGCTTGATCTCATGCAAGCGCGAACGGATATCGGCATCGTGTAGCAAGGCCAGCCCGCCGCGCAGCGCATCGGTTGCCGGCGTGCCGTGGCTGAACAGGCGTTCTTTCAACTGTTTCAAATCGTCTTTCTGGGTGTCCGAACCCATCGATGAGATCGCCAGAAAACGCAGCAGCGTTGCCTGGTAGTCTTCTTCGAGCGAACGGGTGAAGGTATCGAGCACTTCCGGCTTCATTGCATGCGGCCAGTCTTCGCCTTGCAGGAAGCGTGGATTGCTGCACAAGGTGATCAGCTTGTTGACCCGCGCCGGCGCATCGAGCGCGATTTGCGTGGCAACCAGACCGCCGAGTGACCAGCCAAGGTAATGCGCCTTGGCTGGCGCCACTGCCAACACCTGATCGCGCAGCATCGCCAGGCTGTACGGCTCGCTTGGCGCCGCGCTGCGGCCAAAGCCCGGCAGATCGACAAAGGTCACCCGGAATTGTGCCGTTAAGTCGGCGCGGATCGGTTCATAAATGCCGGCGTGCAGACCCCAGCCGTGCAGCAGCACCAGCTCCGGACCTTCGCCAACGGTTTCAGCAAACGGCAACGTCATCACGTTCTCACTACAAATAATTATCGCGGCTAAAGCCGCTCCTAGATTTCTTGTCTGGTCAGCAATTCCGCCAGCACATCGACCAGTTCGCGGATATCACGCTCGTCATGCGCGGCACTGAGCGTGATGCGCAGCCGGGCAGTATTCGGTGGCACGGTCGGTGGTCGGATCGCGCTGACCAGATAACCGCGTGCATCCATGGCTTTACTCAGCGCCAGCGCTTTGCCAGCATCACCGATCAGCAGTGGCTGAATCGCCGTGTCGGATGGCATCAGATTGAGCGCGCGCGCCCGCGCGCAGGCCCTGAACAGTGCGATGTGTTGGCGCAGCCGCTCACGGCGCCAGCTTTCGGTTTCGAGCAGCCGCAGACTGGCACGCGTGGCGGCGGCAATCGCCGCCGGCATCGCCGTGGTGTAGATGTACGGCCGCGAGAACTGGATCAGGTAGTCGATCAAGTCACGGCAGCCGGCAACAAACGCACCAAAGGTGCCGAGCGCCTTGCCAAGCGTCGCCATGTAAATCGGCACCTGCTCGGCATTCAGCTGGAAGTGTTCGAGTGCACCGGCGCCGCGTTCGCCAAGCACGCCAAAGCCGTGCGCATCATCAACCATCAGCCAGGCTTCCTGTTCGGCACACACCTGTGCCAGTTCCGGTAACGGCGCCAGATCACCATCCATGCTGAACACGGCATCGCTGACAACCAGTTTGTGCCGCGCCATCGACGCGCTGAGTTTGTCATTCAGCGCGGCCACATTGTTGTGCAGGTAGCGCTGAAAATGCGCGCCCGAAGCCATGCCGCCATCGAGCAGCGAGGCGTGATTGAGCTTGTCTTCAAACACGGCATCGCTGTCACTTGCCAGCGCACCGATAATGCCGAGATTGGCCATAAAGCCGGTGCTGAAACCGAGCGCAGCCTCGCGGCCGGTGAACGCGGCCAGCTCTTCCTCCAGCGCTTCGTGCTCGCGGCTGTGGCCAGTAATGAGATGCGAGGCACCACTGCCAAGACCGTATTTGTCGAGCGCGGCTTTGGTCGCGGCCACCACGGCCGGATGATTGCTGTGGCCGAGGTAATCATTGCTGCTGAAGTTGATCAGTTCGCGCGCACCGAGTCGCACCTTGACGCCGGTCGGCGAGTCGATGATGCGGCGAACACGCAGCAGATCGTTTTGCCGGCGTTCGGTCAGGGCGGTGTGGAGGAAGGCTTTCATGGTTTCAGCTCCAGCGCGAAATTCGAGACCGGAGCGGCAACTACCCCACCCCAGCCCGCCCAGCCAAGCGCAGAGCGCTTGGCGCTCGTTGAGCCCAACAGGCCACTAGGCCTGTTGGTAATTCCTCAACTCACCCCCTCGCAGGGGAGGGCGCTAAACCGTCAGTGCGTCGAGCAGGCGTCGTGATAGAGCGCGGTTTCGTCTTTGGCTTTCGGCAGTTCGAAATGCTCGTCTTCGATCATCTCGCGCTGCTCCTGCTGGATGCCGAGTTTGGCGAACAGCGCGCGGTCGCGATCGGCTTCCGGGTTGCCGGTGGTCAGCAGTTTTTCGCCGTAGAAAATCGAGTTGGCGCCGGCGTTGAAACACAGCGCCTGCATCTCTTCGCTCATCGCTTCACGGCCGGCCGACAGCCGCACGTACGAGCTCGGCATCATGATGCGGGCGGTGGCAATGGTGCGGACGAACTGCAGCCAGTCGAGCTTTTCGGTGTGTTCCAGCGGCGTGCCTTTGACTGCGACCAGCATGTTGATCGGCACGCTTTGCGGATGCTCGGGCAGGTTGGCAAGTTCGCGCAGCAGGCCCAGACGATCATTCAGTGTTTCACCCATGCCGACGATGCCGCCGGCGCAGACATTGATGCCGGCAGCGCGCACATGCTGCAGCGTGTTCAGCCGGTCTTCGTAAGTACGGGTCGTGATGATCTTGCCGTAGTACTCCGGCGAGGTATCGAGGTTGTGATTGTAGTAATCGAGGCCGGCTGCTTTCAGGCGCTGGGCCTGATCGTCACTGAGCATGCCGAGCGTGACGCAGGATTCCAGACCCAGTGACTTCACCGCCTTGATCATTTCCAGCACGACGACAAAATCCTTCTCGCGCGGGCTGCGCCAGGCGGCGCCCATGCAGAAGCGGGTGGCGCCGGTTTCTTTGGCTTCTTTGGCGCGCTTGACCACGTCTTCAATCGCCATCAGCTGCTCTTTCGACAGGCTGGTGTCGTAATGGCCGCTCTGCGGGCAGTAGGCACAGTCTTCCGGACAGGCGCCGGTCTTGATCGACAGCAGCGTCGAGGTCTGCACCTGATTCGGGTTGAAGTGGCGACGGTGCAGGCTCTGGGCGACGAACAGCAGATCGTTGAACGGCAAATTGAAGATCTGCTCGACCTCGGCCAGCGACCAGTCGTGGCGGATGGCACCGGTCAGCAGGCGGTCAATCAATTGGCTCAAGGCGTCTCTCCGGGTACAGTCGGTTTGGGGTCTGGAAAACCCCTATAAACAGGCCGGCATCATAGCCGGCCACGGGTAGCTGTCAACCGGAACGGATGCCTATGGTTTACAAGTGGCTGGAACCGCTGTGCCCGCTGTGCCGCTGCCCGGCCGGCCGCGACCGCGGCCTGTGCCCGGTTTGTGCAGCAGATTTGCCCTGGCTCGGCCATGCCTGCCGGCGCTGCGCCCTGCCGCTGCCACCCAACGCGGGCGATACCTGCGGCCCCTGCCTGCGCCGGCCGTCGCCGGTCGAGCGGACGATTTGCGCGCTGCGCTATGAAGCCCCGATCAACGCCCTGGTCGCCAGCTTCAAGTTTCACCGCAATCTCGCCGCGGGCGCGGCGCTCGCCGAGCTGCTGACGACCGCGCTCAGCGCTGCCGGCGTTCCCGCAAACCCGCCCGAGGTGCTGTTGCCGGTGCCGCTGCATGCCAGCCGGCTGCGCCAGCGCGGGTACAACCAGGCGCTGGAACTCGCCAGGCCGCTCGCCCGGTATCTGCAACGGCCGGTAGTGCCGCAGGCCGTCATCCGGCAACTGGCAACGGCCGATCAGATTGGGCTCTCGGCCCTGCAGCGCCGGCGCAATTTGCGCAACGCCTTTGCCGTGTGCGCGGCCCTGCCCGGCCATGTCGCGATAATCGACGACGTGCTGACCACCGGCGCTACCGTGTTGACGCTGGCCAGGACTTTGCGCAAGGCCGGCGTCCAGCGGGTGGATGTCTGGTGTCTGGCGCGCACGGTCTGAGCCAGCACTGGCTCACGCGAAGTCGGTAATTTTGCCGGTGCCGGTTGCAGCCCGACGCTGGCTATACTCGCCCGACCCCGAGCGCACCGCGTCACCCTGACGTCGTGTCGATCAGCTGCCAAGGAGGCGACATGTTCCGGACGTTCTCCGCACTGCTCTGCGGCGTGCTGCTCACGGCGGCCGTCAGCGCCGACAGCGCGATCAGCAATGCGATTGCCCACCCGGCGCGCAGCGATGCCGATCGCAAGGCGGATCTGTATCGCAAGCCCGAAGCCGTGCTCGAATTCTTTCAGGTGAAACCGGGGCAGGTCGTGCTCGATGTGTTTGCTGGCGGCGGCTATTACACCGAGTTGCTCGCGCGTGCCGTCGGCCCGCAAGGTCGGGTCGATGCCTTCAACAACAAACCGTATCTGAACTGGGTCGGCGCCCAGCTCGACACCCGTCTGGCCAATCAACGCTTGCCCAATGTGCAACGGCTCGATGTCGAAGCCGACGATCTGCAGTTGAGTGCGCAACAATACGATCTGATCTTCGCCAGCATGGCATTTCACGACATGTATTACGCCGACCCGGCGGAAGGCTGGCCGGCGATGGACCGGGTTGCGCTGTTTCGCAAACTGTTCGCCGCGCTGAAGCCGGGTGGCACACTGGCGGTCATCGATCACAGCGCCAAGGCCGGTCGCGGCCATCAGGACGCCAAACCGCTGCATCGCATCGAAGAGACGACATTGCGTCAGGATCTCGAGCAGGTGGGCTTCCGTCTTGATGCCAGCGCCGAGCTGCTGCGCAACCCGAATGATGACCGCAGCCTGTCCAGTTTCGAACCGAAAATCCGCTTCCAGACTGATCGCTTTGTGCTGCGGTTCAAACGGCCGCAATAAGCCGCTTGCGGCCCGCGCCCCGGTGTTAGAATCCGGTTGCTGATTATCAAAGAACGACCGGCCTGCATGGCCGGTTTCTTGTAGCCGCTGGCCGGCTGCATCGACGAGCCCTGCCATCACCGTGCTGAACCGCGAACGCTCCCAGCAAATCCTGCAACTGACCTTGCCCGTCATGGGCGGCATGATTTCGCAGAACATTCTCAATCTGGTCGACATGTACATGGTCGGTCGGTTGGGCCCGGCAGCTGTTGCCGCCGTCGGCATCACCAGTTACGTCAACTGGCTGCTCGCCGCCGCGTTCATCGGCCTGTCGGCCGGCGTGCAGGCCATGGTTGCGCGCCGGATGGGCGAAGGTCAGCACGAGATCGCGGCGCGGCCGCTGAACGGTTCGCTGCTGCTGATCGCCTGTTCGGCGATTCCGCTCGCGATCATCCTGATCTTGTGCGCACCCTGGATCGTCTCGCTGCTGACCGACGATCCGGAAGTCGCCGCACAAGGGACGCCGTATTTGCAGGCGCGCATCGCCGGCATCGCCGCGATGGGCATGAACTTTTCGTTCCGCGCCTACTGGAGCGCGATCAAGCTCACCCGCTTCTATTTCATGACCCTGCTGGTCATGCACACGATCAACATCGGCATCAACTACGTGCTGATTTTCGGTGAGTTCGGCCTGCCCGCACTCGGCACATTTGGCGCCGGTCTTGGCACCACCATTTCGCTTTATATCGGCACACTCATTTATTTCAGTTATGCCTGGCGCCACACCCGCCAATATGGCTTCCTGGCGTCACTGCCGCGCCGCGAAACGGTGCTGACCATCATCAAGGTGTCGGTACCGGCCTGCGCCCAGCAGTTCTTTTTCTCGCTCGGCTTCACCGTGCTGTTCTGGATTGTCGGTCAGGTCGGCACCGGTGAGCTGGCGGTGGCCAACGTGCTGACCAACACCCTGCTGGTGGCCTTCCTGCCTTGTCTGGCATTTGGCTTGTCGGCGGCAACGCTGGTGGGGCAGGCGCTCGGCCGTAACGATGCGGTTGATGCCTATCGCTGGGGCTGGGATGTCGCCAAGCTGGCGCTGATTGTCGTGTTCATCATCGCGGTGCCGATGTTTGTGTTGGCGCCGTGGATCATGAGCATCTTCATTGTCGATCCGGAGGTCGCAGCACTGGGCGTGATCCCGCTCCGGCTGGTGGCGATCGGTTTGTTGCTGGATGCGGTCGGCACGGTGCTGTTCAACGGCATGCAAGGCGCCGGCGCCACGATGAGCACCATGGCGGTCACGCTCGGTCTGCAATGGCTGGTGTTCCTGCCGCTCGCCTATCTCACCGGTCCGGTGCTCGGCATGGGCCTGCTGACCATCTGGTCGATTTATGTCGGTTACCGCGGCTTCCAAACCGGGGTGTTTGTCTGGCTTTGGCGGCGACGGCAATGGACCACGATCAAACTGGCGTAGCCGATGCCGGCGAGCACCAACACGTCTATGCCGGACTGACACCGGACACCATTCTGCTGGCGCTGGAAAGCGCCGGCTTTCTGCCGGAAGCGGCGCTGCATCCGCTGAACAGTTTCGAAAACCGCGTCTACAGTTTTCGCGACGAGGACGGCGGCAAGTTTGTCGTCAAATTCTATCGGCCGGGCCGCTGGCGCCGCGATCAAATTCAGGAAGAGCACGCATTCCTGTTTGAACTGGCCGACACCGACATTCCGGTGATTGCCCCAGTGCAGCGCGACGGCGTCAGCGTGTTCGAAGCCAGCGGTTTTCTCTTTGCCGTGTTTCCACAACGCGGCGGCCGACCGTTTGAAGCCGGCAATGACGCGCAGCTGGAAGTGATGGGCCGCACCGTCGGCCGCCTGCACGCCGTCGCCCAGCAACGCGCATTCACGGTGCGCGAACGGCTCGATGTCGAACAGTTCGCCCGGCCGGCGCTCGCCGAAACACTGCAAAGCCCGCTGCTGCCGGCGCATTTGCGCAGCGCCTACCAACGCGCTGCCGAAACCTTGCTCGAGGCCTGCAGCGCACAACTGCAACGGCTGCACGATGTCGCCTGGCAGCGCTGCCATGGCGATCTGCATCCCGGCAATATTTTGTGGACCGGTGACGGCGTGCTGCTGATCGATTTCGACGATTGCCGGACCGCGCCGGCGGTGCAGGATCTGTGGATGCTGGCGCACACGCCGGCCGAACGCGCGCTGCTGGTCGGCGAGTATGAGAATTTCTGTGATTTTGACTGGCGCGAATGGCAACTGGCGGAAGTGTTTCGCGGCCTGCGCCTGGTGCAGTACTGCGGCTGGCTGGCGCAGCGCTGGCACGATCCGACCTTTCCGCGCCATTTTCCGTGGTTCGGTGGCGACAGCTATTTCGCCGGCCAGATCAACCTGCTGCAAGAACAGACCGACGCCGTTCGCAGCGGCGACGAGCACGCCAATCAGGTCTGAACCGGCTCGATATCCGCGCGCGGCAAAGGCCGCGGCTCGCCATGAATGCCGACCCGTGAAACGTGGCCGTGCAGCACCCGGCACACCACCAGCCGGACATGACCAACGGTGACACTGTCACCGACCACGGCGCGACCACGAAACGTCCCTTCAATAAATTGACCGACCGTTTTGCCGGCCAGATTCGCTGCCAGCGCAAAGCCGAGGCTGCGGGCCAGCTCAGTCATCGGCATGCTGGCGCGGACAATGCGTTCGCCAAAATAGTGATCGGCAGACAGGCGCGGCGTTGCCACCGCATCACCGAGCACGCGGCTGGCTTGCGGAATGAGCGAACTCTCCGCCACCACATAAACCACGTCACCGATTTTCAGTTCGTCGATCAACACCGGGTCGTGCCAGCTGTCGCCGCGGAACACACCGGCCACGCGCACCGCCGTCGGCAAAATCAACTCGTCGACGCTGTGCGCCAGTGCCGGCGTATCGTGACCGATGCGAAACGAGGCCACTTCCCACAGCTGATCATGGGTGGGGCTTTCAATTGGCATGCGAAACTGCGGTTCTGGCTGGGCCGGCAACTCCAGCCGCAGCAATCGCGCCAGCGGCGCGATGGACCAGCCCTGAATCACCAGCGACAACAATACGATCACGAAAGCGACGTTCAGAAACAGTTTGGCGTTTGGCTCGCCGGCCAGCAGCGGGAACAGCGCCAGAATGATCGGCACTGCGCCGCGCAGCCCCACCCAGCCGATGAACACCTGATCCCGCCACGGAAACCGGAACGGCAACAGGCTGAGCCAGACGGCCAGCGGCCGGGCAACGAACATCAGCACCGCCGCGATCAACAGCGTGGGCAGCAGCAGCGGCAACAATTCCGATGGCGTCACCAGCAAACCGAGGATCAGGAACATGATGATCTGCGACAGCCAGGTCAGGCCGTCCTGCACCCGCAGGATATGCACCATGGCCGGCAGCTTGGCCTGACCGAGCAGAAAACCGGCGAGATAAATCGCCAGAAACCCGCTGCCGCCGACCGCCGCGGTACCGGCATAAATGACCGCGCTCGCCGCCAGCGCCAGAATCGGAAAAAAGGTGATGTTGAGCCGGACATGCTTGCAGGCCAGCACCAGCAAGCGGCCACCGAGCCAACCACCGAGCAAGCCGAGCGCAAATTGCTGCAGCAACAGCAGCAGCATGCGCCACCATGGCCATTCATTCGGTGCTGCCAGCATCGACAACAAGGCAATGGTCAACATGACCGCCATCGGATCGTTGCTGCCGGATTCGATCTCCAGCGTCGAGGCGACCCGATCTTTCAGCTGCATGCGCTGGGACTGGAAAATGGAAAACACCGCCGCGGCATCGGTCGAGCTGACGATAGCGCCAAGCAGCAGGCCTTCGGCCCAACTCAGATTGAACGCGTACCGGGCAGCGGCGCCGACGAGAACGCAGGTGATGAGCACACCCACGGTAGCGAGCACGCTGGCCGGGCCGAGCGCGACCCGGAGCCGGCGCGAATCGGTGCGCATCCCGCCATCAAACAGGATGATGACCAGCGCCACGGTACCGATCAGAAACGCCACCGGCGCATTGTCGAAATGGATGCCGCCCGGACCGTCTTCACCGGCCAACATGCCGACGATCAAAAAGACCAGCAGCAGCGGTGTACCGAACCGGGCCGAGACCAGACTGGCAAACACGCTGAACAGCAGCAGCGCACCACCAATCAGGATGAACAAGTTGGCCTGATCAAGGGTCACACTCGCCTCCTTGGCGGTTGCAGATGGGGTGTTGGCGTCAGCTGCTCATGGAAAACGTGTGAAAGCGGGGGCAATCGGCACCGCGCCCAAGGTACAAGACCGGCACCGGGTCAGTGCGCCGACTTGGTCATCTTGTCCAGATAGCCCATGCCGAAGGCCGACGCCACGAATGTCATGTGGATGATGACATACCACATCAACATGTCGCTGGATTGCTCAGACATCATCTGGAGCAATTCCGGGGTCAGCTCGACACCTTGACTTTTCAACGCCGCGACTTGCTGTTTATACAGCGACTCGACACCGATGAATTTCTGCAGCAGGTGAATCGACGAGATGGCGACGATCGACGCGGCCACTTTCTGCTTCAGCGTACCGGTGTCGAGCTTGCCCATCCAGTCGAGCTTTTCGTTACCCTCGACCACGTCCAGCTTGGAAACAAAGTTCTCATAGCCGGAAAACATCACCATGACGATGAGGCCACCGACCATCGCCATGTCGACCAGCGCCAGCACCAGCAGCACCAGATCACTTTCCTTGATTTGCAGCAAGTGCGGAAAAACGTGAACAAACTCCTGGAAGAACTTCACCGTCAACGCAATCAGCGCCAACGACAGGCCCAGGTAAATCGGTGCCAGCAACCAGCGGCTGGCGTACATGCTGCGCTCAATCAAACGTTCCACAAACCAGGACTCCACGGTCATCAGATGGCGCGGATTGTATCAGGCCGATCCTGGCAAAGAGAGCTCCCCGCTTGCAGTCAGCGGCTCGGCGTCTACGCTTTGATTGCCTTGTCTGGTCAGGAGTCCTGCCTATGTCACGCCTTACCCTGTTCTGCCTCGCCGGCATGCTGGCCGGCACCGTCTCGGCAGCCGAAGTCACGCTGCGCGCCGATATCTGGTTCCCGATGAATGGCGAACCGGGCGCCGCCGAGCCCGGCTTCATGATCGAGATTGCCCAGGAAGCGCTGAAAGCGGGTGGTCACACCGTCAACTATCAGACCCTGCCGTGGGAACGGGCCGTGGCCGAAACCCGGGCCGGCAAGTTCGACTGTGTGGTCGGCGCCTACAAGGAAGACACGCCGGATTTCGTTTTTCCCGACGAACCCCTTGGCATGGATGTGCAGGCGTTCTGGGTCAAGAAGGGCCAAGCTTGGCGGTACAGCGGCGAGCTGGCCAGCCTCAAGGGCCAGACCGTCGCTGTCATCGGCGGCTATGCCTATGGCGACGAATTTGAAGCCTTTGCCAAGGCCAACCCCGCCGGCATTCAGAGCGTCAGCGGCGACAACGCGCTGGAACAGAACCTGAAGAAGGTGCAGGCCGGTCGGGTGGTCACGACCCTGGAGTCGGTCTATGTCGCCGAAGCCAAAATCAAGGAAATGGGCCTGACCGGCCAGATCGAGAATGCCGGTCTGTTTGGCGAACCCACCGAAATGTATATCGCCTGCAGCCCGGCCAAGCCGAGCTCGAAGGAGTACACCAAGCTGCTGACGGACGGCGTCCGTGCGTTGCGCAGCAGCGGCAAGCTGGCCGCCATCATGGCCAAGTACGGCCTGAAGGACTGGAAGTAATACCGGCAAAGCGCTCGCGCATGGTTCAGGCCGGATTCAGTTGCCGCAGCTCAGCATGACGGCAACGGTGCGAGACCTGCTCGCCCGCCCCCTGAGGAGCCTGAACCATGCGCACCCTTGCTCTTGTTCTGACCAGCCTGGCGCTGCTTGGCGCTGGCGAGGCCATGGCTGACCGCGACAACTCGCGCGGCAACCAACGCGACGGCGGCGACAAGCGCGCCCTTTACAGCGAGCAGAGCCGCAGCCACGGCCAGAGCCGTGACTATCGTGAGGACCACCGTGAAGAACGCCGCAGCGACCGCTACGACGATCACCGAGGCCGCGACCATGACCGGCGCGAGTGGCGGGATGATCGGCGCGACGACCGTCACAGCGGCCATCGCCACCGCGATCGCGACCACCATGACCATGACTGGCGTGATCGTGACCATCGCCATTACCGCGACTACGACCGCCATCATCACCATTACTATTACGCGCCGGCCCCGCGCCGCGTGATCTACGTCCGCGACGGCTATGGCCATTACCGCCACTACCACCTGCGGCACGACTTCCACAGCCACTTCTACGACCCGTTTTATTTCCACAACGGCATCCACATTCATGCCGGCTGTCATTACCACCACTTCGGCGATGCCCTTGCCGCCGGTATCGTGATCGGCGCCATTCTCGGCGACTGGTAACGCGATGATGGGCACGCAGCCAGACTGCCTAGCAGTTTTGGCCGCGCGATTCGAGTGCTGGCACAGCGGTAATTGTGCGCAGCTTTTGTTGACGGAATCGCGTTTGCTAGCAGAGCAAATCCGGGGTGGGTAATGAGGGTTCCTCACACCGGGTCTGTCCAGGGCGCAGGCAACTGCGCCCTGTTCTTTTCTGCCCGGTTTGCCACCACGCCAGCCGGGGCCAAAAAAAACGGCGGGAAATCCCGCCGTTTTTCATTCAGTCTGGGACACAGCCCATTCGGTCGTCACCGGGCCTGCTTGCCTTTCAGTGCAGTCATTGCCGCCCGCGCCTGCAACTCGGCATTTTCAAAATGGCGCAGCTCGGCCTGCAATTGTTCCGGATCGGCCGAGACCAGCCAGTCTTCGCCTTTGCGGACATTGATCACGGTGAAGCTCAGCCGCAAATCGCGCCGGCGTTGCAACTGGCGATTGCCCCAGGCCGAAAACTGGTTCGGCACCAGCCGATAGCGTTCCAGGCTTTGGCCGGGCAGCGGCCGGATCAGCTCATGGGTCAGCACCTCATACACCCAGGGTTCGGTGCGGTCCGGGCTGGTCAGCGTGCCGCGCAGTTTGACCCCGGTGACCGGCTCGTCGGTGCGGTTGATCAAATCAAACTCGACCACCGCTTGCGGCATGTAATCGCCGGTGGTCCAGCTGTAGCGGGCATTCTGCACGCCGACATCGCGCAGCTGCTCCAGCTCGGCGGTGGCCTGGGCCAGCTTGGCCTTGACCTCCTGCTGGGCGCGCTGTGCCGCTGCCAACGTGCGTTCCTCGCGGGTCAGCCGCAGGGCATCAGCCATCTCGATGATGTCGTCGTAATCGTCGCCATCGAGTACACGCAGCAGAGCCGGGCCCAGGGTGGCATCTTCGGCAATGGCCACCGCGTCTTCCGGCGGTTTGCCGCTGTAGCCCACTTCCGAGAGGGCAATGACTGCGAGCGCGTCGGCCAGGGCCTTGCGCTGTTCCGGAGTCCGTTCCGCCGTCATGTCGCGCAAGCTGTCCGCAAGCGCGTCGGTATCGCTGTTGTCAATCGTGGGTTGGCAAGCCGCCAGAAGCAGCAGCGGCAAGCACAGCAGCCGGCGCATGGAGTCCTCGTGAAGGCGTTGAATTTGGGCCGTACCAATTATGGTAGCAGGGGAAACGGGGCTTGCTGGAGTTATCGTCCGACCGACGGTCACGGCCGCCGGTTTGCCGGCAGCCGGATCTGGCGAGAATCAGCGTAGCAAGCGGCGCAAGGCCTCGATGTCGTAAGCGCGGGCCAGTTTCTGCAGCTGCTCGCCGAGCGCCGCCTGTTCCGGTTCACGCTCGCGCAGCGCGGCACCAAAATCGCGAATCCGGGCCAGGGCACCGGTCGACAGCCACGCCCGCAGGTGCGCCAGCTCGCTGGCCGACAGGGTTTCGCTGATGGCCAATGACTCATCATCGGCCGTTTCGCTCAGGCCCGTTTTCTCGGCATAGCGGTATTGCACCGGCAGGCATTTGGCGATGGCGGCGCAAGTCTGGGCCAGATCGACCGGCTTCAGTACCAGACCATCGAAATGGGCGCGGATGTCGGCATTGACCTGGGCATCGAACACGCTGGCGGTGAAGGCCAGCACCGGCAAACCGTGATAGCGCGCCCGCAGCTGCCTGGCGCACTCGATGCCGTCCATGCCCGGCATCCGGATATCCATGAACACCAGGGCCGGTCGCGATTTTGCCACCGACACCAGCGCCGCCTCGCCGGACTCAACCGTGTCGACCCGAAAGCCGATCTGGCGCAGTTGCAGCGCCAGCGTGTCGCGGTTGTGGGCAACATCATCAACGATCAGGATTTGCGGTTGCTCGCTGCCGACCAAGGCGATCGGCGTCAGCATTTCGCCTTCTTCGATAGGCACATCGCTGACCGGCAATGGCAGATTGAAACGGAAGCAGGAGCCTTTGCCGGGCTGGCTTTCCACTTGCAAATTGCCACCGAGCATTTCCACCAGGCGCCGGGCAATCGACAAGCCGAGGCCAGTGCCTTCCTGCCCCCATTGCTGGGCCGCGGCACCGGCCTGCTGGAACGGGTCAAAAATGCGCTGCTGATCGCGTTCGGAAATGCCGACGCCGGTATCGCGCACGGCAAACTGCAGCTGGCCCGGCAGCAACGGCCGCACGCTCAATTCAATCTGGCCGTGCTCGGTAAATTTCACCGCATTGCCGAGCAGGTTGATCAGGATCTGTTTGATCTTTGCCATGTCGCCGACCACCGCGGCCGGCAAGCTCGGATCGCGCTGCACCAACAGCTGCAGGCCTTTGCTGTCGGCACGCGGCCGCACTACCGCCGCGACATCGTCAATCAAGCGGGTCAGCCCGAACGGCGCGTCCACCCGCTCCATCCGGCCCTGCTCAATCTTGGACAGATCCAGAATCCGGTTGATCAACTCCAGCAAATGATCGGCGCAGCGGTTGATGTTGGCGACGAACTCGGCCACTTCCTGCGGTTCGCGCTCGCCCTGACCGAGCAGCTGGGCGTAACCGATGATGCCGTTCAGTGGCGTCCGCAACTCGTGACTCATGTGTGCCAGGAAATAGGTCTTGGCTTCGCTGGCGTGTTCCGCCTGCTCGCGGGCCGCGATCAATTCTTTCTCGATGGTGTTGCGGCGCTGGATTTCCGCTTCCAGCTGCTGATTGGTGTCGCTCAGCGCCTGGGTGCGCTGCGCCACCATGTCGGTCAGGTGCTCCTGATGGCTGCGCAGATCCATCAACACCGCCATGTAGCGCTCAGCCAAAGCCTGCAGCTCGTTCGGCGGCAGCTCGGCCACCACTTTCGGCAAATCGCCGGGCGCAGCATCGTCGGCCAGCGCCGCTTGCAGATGCAGCAGTGGCCGGCCGACATAACGCTCGACCAGCACGTACATCAGCAGCAACACCGCAACGGTGAAGCCGCCAACCAGCGTGATCATGCTGGTCAGGAATTCCTGCAGCGCCGAGCGCACCTCGGCATCGCTGAATTCCAGTTCGACGGTCGCCAGATCGGCACCGCGAGCCTTGATGGTGAACGTCCGCATCACCGCACCATCGCTGCGCGCGGCCGGCGCACCGGCCTGCTCCAGCAAATCGGGTTTCTGGCTGCGATCAAACCACCACTCGTAACGGGCCGCGCTTTGATCGGTGATGTGCACCCGCTGCAGTTCATCGAGATAGGACAGCGCCTTGACCGCTTCGCCGATCTGGCTTTCGTCAAATTCCCACAGCGGTTCGCGCAGCGCCACTGACAACACTTCGGTCGCGCCATCCATGCGCTGTTCGAATTCCTCCTGCAACGCATCACGGGTGCTCTGATAGCGGATGACCCCGAACAACGGGATCAGCACCAGCACCAACAGCGCGACCCGGAGAAACAGCTGCGACTGCAATCGTTCCCGGCGTTTTCCCTCACCGCTCATCAAAGCACCTCGGCCATCCCGACCTGCTGGACATCCAGATCAAATACCGGCCGCAGCAGCTCCTGGTGTTGCACCACCAGGGCCAACAGATCCGGATCAAAATGTATCGGGTTGGTACGGCCATCGCCTTCCACCAGCACCCGCATGGCGTGGTCGTGACTGTATGCCGGCTTGTATGGCCGGCGCGAGCGCAGCGCATCATAGGTATCGACCAGGGTGGTGATGCGCGCCGCCAGCGGGATGTCCTGGCCGCGTTGGCCATTCGGGTAGCCACTGCCATCAAAGCGCTCATGGTGACAGCCGGCGATTTCAGCTGCCATCTGAAACAGCGGTTGCGGGTACTTGCGCAGGATTTTCGCGCCGGCTTCGGCGTGCGTGCGCATGATGTCCCATTCGTCGGCATCGAGCGGGCCGGCTTTCAGCAGGATGCGATCCGGAATCGACACCTTGCCGATATCGTGCAGCGGCGCGGCGTGTTTGATCCGGCGACAGAAATCGGCATCGCAACCGGCCAGCATCGCCAGCTTGCTGGCGTACTCGCCAATCCGGCGGGTGTGGTTGCCGGTGTCCTTGTCACGAAACTCGCCGGCCCGTGCCAGCAACGCCAAAGCTTGTTCATAGGAGTCGTTGAGTTCCGCCACCAGCGTATGCACGGCCTGGGTTTTACGCTGCACTTCACTTTCGAGCTGGGTGCGCAAACGGAACAAGTCGAGATGGGTGCGCAAACGCGCCAGCAATTCGTCAACCTGAAACGGTTTGCTGACGTAATCCATGCCGCCGACCTGGAAGCCGCGGATCTTGCTTTGCGGCGTGCTGTCAGCGGACAGGAACAGAATCGGCACCTGCGCCATGCCTTCCAGCGCACGCAGGCGCTGACAGGTTTCGTAACCGTCCATGCCGCCCGGCATCATGACGTCGAGCAGCACAATCTCCGGCTTGGCCAGCGGCGTCATCTGCAAGGCCATCTCGCCGCTGTTGGCCGCGTACACGTCAAAGCCTTGCCGTTCCAGCATCTCGCCAACCACTGCCAGATTGGTGCTGTTATCGTCCACCACCAGCACCCGTGCCGCTGCCGCCATATCCGTGCCTCATGTCCCGGTGTTCGCTGAGTCTAGCCTATACTGCCGGCAGGCTCCCTGCGATCATGTCGGGGTTCTCGGAATGCAATGCATTGCAGCATGGATGGCTTGCCTGCTGACACTGGTGGCGAGTCCGGCGGCAGCGGCCGACTGGTTTCCCTACCCGGTCGAGCGCACCGTTGCGCACGGCAATCGCAGCGACCGGCTGCAGTTCCGCTACCAACCGCTTGCCGCCAGCACGCAGACCTGGCGGCTGTGTGCGGCCCTGCCGCACCGCAAGGATGATTACTGGCGCGCAGTCGACTGGGGCCTGCAAAGCGAGGCCAAACGTGTCGGCGTCCAACTCGACACCGTCTACGCCGGCGGCTATGACCAGCTGGCGCAGCAAATCCGGCAATTACGGGAACGCTGCGGCAACGGCCAGTATCACGCCGTGATCATCGGCGCCTTGCACGAGCGGGCACTCAATCCGACCTTGGCGACACTGGCCAGTGCCGGTCTGCCGCTCATCGATCTCATCAACGGCATCGACAGCCCGCATATCAGCGCCCGGGCGCGGGTCGCGTTTTCAGACATGGGCGCTGCCGCCGCCGATTTCATCAATGCCCTGTGTGCCCGCGAACGCCGGCAGTTTCGCATCGCCTGGTTTCCCGGCCCGCGCGGTGCCGGCTGGGTGCGCGACGGCGACGCCGGTTTTCGCAAGCAACTGCAGCCGGACTGCGGCCAGATCGTCCACAGCAGCCATGGCGACACCGGCCTGCGGGTGCAAACCGAACTGGTGCAGACAGCGCTGAAAACGCAACCGGGTCTGGATTTGGTGGTCGGCACCGCGGTCACCGCCGAAGCCGCGTCGCATCTGCTGCGCAGCGGCACCGAACCGCGTGTCCGCACCCTCGCCTACTACCTCAACGCCAGTGTGTTTCGCGGCTTGCGCAGCGGCCGGATTCTGGCCGCACCGACCGATTCGCCGGTGATTCAGGGACGCATTGCCGTCGATCTGGCGGTGCGCATTCTGGAGAAGCAGCCGTATGAACGGCAGGTCGGGCCGCGGGTGGTGTTGCTCGATCACTACAACATCTACAACTTCCACCCGGATTTCGCACTGGCGCCAGAAGATCTGGCGCCGTGAGGTGCGCGACTCAGCGGGCCGCCGCCACCGCCTGGGCGCGACCGGCAGTCGGCAGGCCCTGATGCGCGCGCAGCAGCTGGACCAGATGGATCAAGGTACGCCGGCGTGAAGTGCTGGCGCGAAACACCAAGCCGACCGTGCGCTCGGTGCTGGCTTTGAGCGGCAAATAGCGCACGCCTTCTTCCTGATCGCGCACCGCCATTTTCGGCATCAAGGTGATGCCGATACCACCCGCCACCATCTGCCGCAAGGTTTCCAGACTGCTGGCGCGGAAGGTGGCGTTTTCACCGGCGCCAGCGAGCTGACAGACTTCCAGTGCCTGATCGCGCAGGCAATGGCCATCCTCCAGCAACAGCAGCGACTGGCCCTGCAAATCGTCCAGCGCCACCTGTTTGCGCTTGGCCAGCAGATGCTGCTTCGGCACGGCCAGCAAGAATGGCTCGCTGAACAGCGGAATCGCTTCGAGACCGTCGTGCGGCACCGGCAAGGCCAGCAGCGCGGCATCAAGTTCGCCGCGCAGCACGAGCTGAATCAGATGCGGGGTTTTGTCCTCGACCAGAAACAGTTTCAGATCCGGCAATTTCTGCCGCAGCATCGGCAGCACCGACGGCAGGTAGTACGGCGCCAGCGTCGGAAACGCGCCAAGCCGCAGTTCACCAACCAGCGGATCGGATGCTGAACGCGCCAGCTGCACCAGCGCATCGGCGTCACTGACAATGCGCCGGGCGCGGGTCGCAATTTCGCTGCCCAATGCCGTCAACTGCACCCGCCGGCTGTCGCGTTCGATCAGCTGGGCGCCAAGGTATTCCTCGAGCTTTTTCAGCTGCTGGCTCAAGGTCGGCTGCGAGACATGGCAGGCCTCGGCTGCCTTGCCGAAATGTTTGTACTCGGCCACCGCCACCAGATACTGCAAATCACGCAGGTTCATCGTTCACTCCCAGGCCGTTGCTGGCCGGCATGAGCGGGACTATGCCGCCAAGCCGGTTCAATAGGCAATACCTATCAAACAGATTCAACCGTTCGAATGGGCAAATCCGGCCGTCACCGCGAAGATGGCGCCACCCGAAACGACCACTGCATTTGACGTGGTAACCGGAGTAACCCGATGCGCGATCCCGACTCCTGGTGGTGGCGGTGCCTGCACGCCGCCGCCAACGCGCAAGCCGGCAGCGAAAGCGAAGGGGAATGCCTGCGCGCCGATTTGCTGGCGCGCTGATTCCGATGCCTTGACCGATTTGTTTTTTCACTCACTGTAAAGGAGCTGTAGCCATGTTGTCCGTTGGTAAAAAACTGCCTGCCTTCAACCTGAAAGCCACTGTCAGCAATGACATCAACAACGCGTTTGTCGACATCCGCCATGATCAATTTGCCGGCAAGTGGGTGGTGTTGTTTGCCTGGCCGAAAGATTTCACTTTTGTCTGCCCGACCGAGATCGCCGAGTTCGGCAAGCTGAACAGCGAATTCGCTGACCGCGGCGCACAAGTGCTGGGTATGTCGACCGACACCGAGTTCGTGCACCTGGCCTGGCGTCAGCACAAGGACGAGCTGAACAAGCTGCCGTTCCCGATGCTGGCCGATACCAAGCGGGAATTGTCGAGCGCACTCGGCATCATCGACGAAGCCGAAGGCGTCGCCCAGCGCGCGACGTTCATCGTCGACCCGGAAGGCATCATCCGCTTTGTCATGGTCACCGATCTGAATGTTGGTCGTAACGTCAAAGAAGTGCTGCGCGTGCTGGATGCGCTGCAAACCGATGAGCTCTGCCCGTGCAACTGGCAGAAAGGTCAGGACACGCTGAAAGTCGGTTAAGACCTTCGGTGTGACTGTCGGCGGCCCGGCTTTTCGCAGGGGCGGGCCGCCGTTTTTACCCAAACTGAATTTCCCTTACCTCATTGAGTCAGCGCGCGTGTCCGGCACGCGCGCAGGAGCGAGCCATGTCCACGGAAAATGTAGCGATTGAAACCTTGCGCGCCGCCCTGCCCGAGGCAGCGCGTGACACCAAACTGAATCTTGGCACCGTGCTGACCGGCGACGGCGCACCGGATCTGAACGATACCCAGATCTGGAGTATCGCCCTGGCCGTTGCCTACGCCAGCAAGAACGATCGCGTTGCCACCGCGGTCGAAGCCGATGCCCGGCAATACCTGGATGATGTGCACGTCAATGCCGCCCGCACCGCGGCGACCGTCATGGCGATGAACAACGTCTACTACCGCTTCCTGCATCTGGCCGGCGATGCCGAGCTCAGCGCGTTGCCGGCGCGGCTGCGCATGAACGGCCTCGCCAACCACGGCATTGCCAAACTCGATTTCGAATTGATGGCGCTGGCGGTATCCGCCGTCAACGGCTGTGGCATGTGCATCGAGTCGCATGTGCACGAAGTCAGCAAACAGGGTGCCAGCAAGCTCGCGATTCAGTCGAGCGTGCGCATTGCCGCGGTGCTGATCGCCACCGCGCAGGCCTTGAGCCTGCCGCAGTAAAGTCCGTCGCGCAGCGGCGCCACGCTTTCCCCGGGCGCAAGCAAAAAGGCGGTGGCCACGATGGCCACCGCCTTTTCTTTTTTGCTGCGGTCACGCACCGAGGCAGCAATCAGCTTTGCACCGGCTGCGCCAGTACTTTGGTGCGGGCCGGCCATTTCAGGATGCCGGTGGCGAGCGCCGTGCCGAGCAGAATGACGGCACAACCGAGCAGCATGTTGCTGGTGATCGCTTCGCTCAGGAACAGGAGGCCCCAGAGCATGCCGAACACCGGCAGCAAGTACGTCACCGCCACCGCTTTCGCCGGGCCGACATTGGCAATCAGCCGGAAGAACAGAATGTAGGCGATACCGGTACAGGCAATGCCCAGCGCCAATACGCTGAACCAGCTTTTCGCCGACGGCATCGTTTCCGGCCAGTAGGCAATGGCGAACGGCAGCAGCATCAGCGTCGCGGCAATTTGACTGCCGGTGGCATTGGCAAATGGGTGCACACCACTCAAATGCCGCTTGGTGTAATTGGCAGCAATACCGTACGACAGCGAGGCAGCGAGACCGGCGACAATCGCCCAGCCGCTGCCGTTGTCCTTGAACGAGATCTTGCCCCAGACCAGCACGGTGACGCCGAGAAAGCCGACAATCAAACCGGCAATGCGGGCGCCGGACAATTTGTCACCGAGCCAGAAATACGCCACCAAGGCACCGAACAGCGGCACGCTGGCATTGAGCACCGAGGTGAACCCCGCGGTCAGCGACAGCGTCGCAAAGGCAAACAAGGTGAACGGAATCGCCGAATTGAGCAGGCCGACTACCGAAAAATGGCCGCTGTGGCCTTTGACACCAGCAAGCTCGCCACGAAAACCGAGCACCGCCAGCAAAAACACCATGGCAATCGCCACCCGGATGAAAATCAGCGGGATCGGGCCAAACTCCGGCGCGGCAATGCGCATGAACAAGAACGATGAGCCCCAGATCGCTGCCAGCAGCAGCAGCTCGATGACATCACGCGGTTTCATCTGCACTCCTTAAAGCCGCCCTCGGCGGCATCGGTAATGGCAGGCATTGTTTCGCAAGCACAGCGCGGATGCCGCCGAAAACTGAACATGTCATGTCAGCGCCCTGTCAGCAGTGACAGGTCGACTCGTCGAGCACCGCATCCCAATACGGGTTGTCGCCGAACACTTCCAGGAAATAATCGATCGCCGCTTTCACTTTCGCCGGCAGATGCTTGCGGTGCGGGTACAGCGCGTAAATGCCTTCCGGCCGGTGCGTCCAGTCGCTGAACAGGCACTTGAGCCGACCGGCGGCCAGATCATCGGCGACACAGAAACTCGGCATCCGGGCGATGCCCTGGCCGGCCAGCACCGCTTCGCGCATGCCCATCAGAAAGTTGCTGCGAAACGGCCCCGACACATACACCGATTCGGCGCGACCGTGACCGACGAAATCCCAGCGGCCACCCACCGCGCACGATGACAGCAGGCACGGATGCTTCTGCAGATCGGCCGGCGTCAGCGGCGCGCCATTGCGGGCGATGTAATCGGGACTGGCGACGATGACATTGCGCGAGGTGGTCAGCCGGCGCGCGATCAGGCTGGAGTCGGCCGGCTCGCCGACTTCGATCGCAAGGTCGAACGCCTCAGCGACCATGTCGAGCTGGCCGTCGACAAACACCAGCTCGACTTCCACTTCCGGGTAGCGGTGCTGAAAGCTCGGCAACACCTTGGCGACCTGGGCGAGACCAAAGGACAGCGGCACACCGAGCCGCAGCGTGCCGCGCGGCGCCGACTGCAATTGGCCCAGATGCTGCTCGGCCTCTTCGGCCTGAGTGACCACTTGCTTGCAGTAAGCATGGAAGGCGATGCCGGCCTCGGTCGGCGTCAGCTTGCGGGTGGTACGGTTCAGCAGCCGCACCCCAAGGTGGCTTTCCAGCCGGGCCACGGCCTTGGATACCGCCGCCTTGGACAGATCCAGATCCCGGGCCGCGGTCGAGAAACCGGACGATTCGACAACCCGGGCAAAGACGGCCATGTCGGCCAGCCGTTCAGTCAATGCCATCGCGCTTGCTCCCAGGGGCGCCTCCGCCCCATTGCTGATGGGAGCAGAGCTTACGCCGCTCCAGGCCCGCGATCAGCATCTATCTGGAAACAGTGCTGTGAATTTCAGACAGATTATCTATTAATCGACCCAGGTTCAGACTGTGCTCGCTGTCCTGTCGACTGCCAAGCCGGACCCGCTTCCCCCAGGGTTCGCCTTGGCTCGCCGCGCAGGACTGCGCCCCTTCGAGGAAAGGAGAGATGCCATGAAACGGTTTACCCCATCGCTTTGGACCAGCCTGTCACGTGTTGCCATCGGTCAGCTGGCCAGCCACGGCTACCTGTCGCCGAGTCAGGTTGACCGCTGGTCGCCGGCCACTGCCAGCAGCACGACGCCGGCGCCGCTGCGGGCGCCACGACTGGCCGCCTGTGCCCGCGCCGCCTGCTGCGCCTGAGCTTGCGGTGACCGCCACGGCAAGCCGGAACCGGTACGGCGCGCCGTGACCGGTCCCGGCGTGGCTGGTCCGGAAAGGTCAGCACATCGGCCGGTGCGCTGGTGCTAACTGCCTGAATCGGCTATTCCTTTGCTTATGGCACAGGCATGGCAGGCAGCTCCGCGTTGCCAGGAATTTCCGTGGCGTCAGAACCGGTTCGACTCAGTTTTCGCAGCCAACAGATCCTGATTGCCGCAGCCGCGCTGCTGATCGGCATGGTCAGTGCTGTCGTGATCAATCAAGCGGTAGTCAACGAGCGTGCCGCCGCGCTGCAGGATCGGCTCGACAGTCTGAACTCCCGTATCGCGGTACAGACCACCGCAGGCCGCATCACTGGCGCAGTGGAGGCGCTGGCGCGCGCCAGTTCGCGCTTGCGAGCCAGTGCCCTCGGCACTGTCGGTCCGGACGATCCGGACAGCCTGCACGTACTGCGCGGACTGGCCCGGCAAACCGGCGCCCAGAACACGTTCGTGATGAATGCCGACGGCGTGATCGTCGCGTATCACATCGACAGCGGCAAATCCGGCACCGGCCGCAAACTCGATCAGCGCCCCTATTACCAGCTGGCCATCAAGGGCCAGACCAATCTTTATCCGGCGCTCGGCACCAACACCGGCGAGCGCGGCATCTATGTCGCGGCGCCGATCTTCGATGACAGTCGCATCGTCGGCGTGCTGGTCAACAAAATCGATTTCGCCATCATCGATGCGGTATTGCAACGCGAAAATCTGCCGCTCGCGGTGCTGACGCCAGAGCGGGTGATTTTTGCCAGCAACCGACCGGAGTGGCAGTTCGTTGTGCTCGGCACCGCCGCCGATCGCGAGCGCGCCGCCGGCGAATTCCGTTACGGCAATTACTACCGCGAACGCCAGCCAATCCTGTACCAGCCGGATGCCAATCAGCAACTGCAGATCGGCCGTCAACGTTACCAGTTGCACGCGATCACGCTGGACTGGCAGGACCGCAACGGTCACTGGCAACTGCTGGCCTTCGCCGAACCCAACTACGGCTGGAGCCTGAGTCATCAAGTACTGAGCGGCGTGCTGCCGCTGCTACTGGTGGCGCTCACCGGTTCGTGGTGGCTGAGCCGGCAGCGTCACCTCGGCTTGCGTCAGCGTTATGAAGCGCGACTGCGCACCCTATCACGCGTGGTTGAGCAAAGTCCGCTGGCCATTTTCATCACCGATGCCGACGGCGTACTCAGCTACATCAATCCACATTTCCGGCAATTGATCGGCCTCGACGAGGAAACATTGCCGAGCACGCCCATTGCCGAGCTGATGCGCAGCCCGGCGCTCGCCGAGCAGATGCAGATGGTGGTCGCCGAGCGGCAGCGTTGGCGCACCGAACTGCTGCTGCACCGCACCGACGGCCAGCAATTCTGGGCCGACATTGCGCTCGCCACCCTCAGCGACGACGACGGCGACGTGCACCAGTTCATCGGCCTGTTCAACGACATCACCGCGCGCAAGGATCTGGAAGCGGAACTGCGCCATTACAGCCAGGTGGCCGAAGCCAGTCGCCAGCAATTGATCGACATGACCACCGAGTTGCCGCTGACCGTGTTTCAGTATCGACGCGCCGAAAAGGGCCCGGTCGGTTATGTCTTTGTCGCCGAGAATGCGCAGAACACGCTCGGCGTCAGTGCCGCCGAAATCCGCGCCGACTGGAACAACCGTTGGCGCACCGTGCTGCCGGACGATCGCGACCGGCTGATGCCGCTGGTGCAGCGTGCCATCGAAAACGGCGAAGACACCGAGCTGCACATGCGGGTCAAGGTCAACGACGAGATCCGCTGGATCTATAACCGCTCGATCGGTAAACGCCAGCCCGATGGCAGCATCATCTGGAACGGGTTCTGGATGGATGAAACGCTGGAGCACGAGCAAGGCGAGGCGTTGCAACACGCCAAGGAGCTGGCCGAATCGGCCACCAACGCCAAGTCGATGTTCCTGGCCAACATGAGCCACGAAATCCGCACACCGATGAATGCCATCATCGGCCTGTCGCATCTGCTGCTGAAAACCGAGCTGCAACCACGGCAGCGCGATTACCTGGAAAAAATCCAGGCCTCCAGTCAGCACCTGCTCGGTGTCATCAATGACGTGCTCGATTTCTCCAAGATCGAATCCGGCCATTTCCATATCGACGAGGTCGAGTTCGAGCTGGAGCGGGTGCTCGATACCGTGGCCAATCTGGTCGCGGAAAAAGCGGCGCTGAAAGGCCTCGAATTCATTTTCGATATCGACCCGCAATTGCCGCACACGCTGATTGGCGATCCGCTGCGGCTGGGTCAGATCCTGATCAACTACGCCAGCAACGCCATCAAGTTCACCGAGCAGGGCGATGTCACCATCATCGTCCGACAGCAGCGTGATGACGGCGAACGGCTGCAGCTTTACTGCGCCGTGCGCGATACCGGTATCGGTCTTGACACCGAACAGAAAGCCAAACTGTTCCAGTCCTTCCAGCAGGCCGACAGCTCGACCACACGCAAGTACGGCGGCACCGGCCTCGGTCTGGCCATCTCGCGCAAGCTGGCCGAACTGATGGGCGGCGAAGTCGGCGTCGACAGCACGCTTGGCAAAGGCAGCACATTCTGGTTCACCGCCAATGTCGGCAAGGGCGCGCACCTGCGTCATGACTTGTTGCCGCAACCGGATCTGCGCGGCCGCCGCGTGCTGGTGGTCGACGACCACCCGAATGCCCGGCAAGTGCTCAGCGACCTGCTGCGCAGCATGAGTTTCCGCTGCGACGAGGTCGGCAGCGGCGCCGACGCGCTGCAACGCATTCAGGCGGCCGACGCCTCCGGCGCGCCGTTCGATATCGTGTTCCTCGATTGGAAAATGCCCGTGATGGATGGCATCGGCACCGCCCGCCGTTTGCAGCATCTGCCGCTGCGCAAACCGCCCGCCATCGTCATGGTGACCGCCTACGGCCGCGAAGAAGTGTTCCGCGACGCCGAGCACGCCGGCATCGCCGACGTGCTGGTCAAACCGGTGCATGCGTCGCTGCTGTTCGATACCGCCATTCGCACGCTGAGCCCGGCCGCCAGCGATCGGCTCGCGACCGCACGCAGCCCGACGCCGCCTCAGGTCGCGCCCAGCAGCAACGTCAGCGACGCACTCGCCGGTCTGGCCGGCGCGCGCATCCTGCTGGTCGAAGACAATGAGCTGAATCAGGATGTCGCCTGCGGCCTGCTCGCCGAGCTGAATGTCAGCGTAACGGTTGCCGACAACGGCGCGAAAGCGCTGGAACTGCTGGCCCAGCAGCCGTTCGATCTGGTGCTGATGGACATGCAGATGCCGGTGATGGACGGCCTCACCGCCACCCGCACGCTGCGTGCCGATCCGCGCTTTGCCACGCTGCCGGTGATCGCGATGACGGCCAACGCGCTCGCCGGCGATCGCGAGCGCTGCCTCGCCGCCGGCATGAACGATCACCTGGGCAAACCGATCGACCCTGATCATTTGTTCGATGCGCTGCTGCGCTGGCTGCCGGCGCGTGCGGCCGGCACCGCCAAAGCACCAACATCAACATCAACCGTGAGCAAGCCGCGCAACGCCGCGCCACTGCCGGCCGGTCTGCCGGTCATTGCCGGCCTCGACATGCAACAAGGCCTGCGCCGCAGCCTGAACAAAGTGTCGGCCTATAGGCAGCTGCTGGCGAAATTTGTCGAGCACCAGCGCGACAGCGCCGCCGCACTCGAACGCGCCTTCGCGAGCCCGGACTACGCGCTCGCCGAGCGCCTCGCCCATACCGACAAATCGGTGGCCGGCAATATCGGCGCCGACACCGTCGCCGCTGCCGCCGGCGAACTGGAACAGATGGCAAGGGAACAAGTGCCGGCCGCCATCTGGCAACCGGCGCTGCAGCACTACCGCGAAGTGCTGTCGGCGTTGCTGGCGGCCTTGCAGCAACAGCTGCCGCAGTGGCAGGTCGACGCGCCCGCCAGCAGCAACCACGACGCGGTCGGTGCGCCCGACGATGCGGCGCTGACCGCCCTGCTGCTGCATCTGCGCGAAGGTGACAGCGAGGCGCAGGAGCAGTTCGAGCACCTGCGCGACGCCCTGCGGCGCTGGCTCGGTCCCGATACGTTCGTGCCGCTCGCCCGCGCAATTGACGACTATGATTTCGATAGCGCCGCCCAGCTGTTGCAGCTCGCCATGCGCCGACCCCGGCCGTAACCGTCCGCGCCCGGCACGGCCGTCACGCTTCAGGACCCTTGCATGACCATGGACGCCCCGGAATCCCGCCACAACGCCTCGTTGCCGCCGACACCGCTGCTGAGCAAGCCGGTGATTCTGGTGGTCGACGACACGCCGGACAACCTGACGCTGATGAGCGGGCTGCTGCGCGACCGCTACAAAGTCAAAGTCGCCAACAGCGGTGCCAAGGCGCTGCAACTGGTGCGTGATCAACAACCGGATCTGATCCTGCTCGACATCATGATGCCGGACATGGACGGCTACGCCGTGATCCGCGAACTGAAAGCGCTGCCGAATGCGCGCCACATTCCGGTGATTTTTCTGACCGCCAAATCGGAAATCGAAGATGAACGCTTCGGTCTGGAACTCGGCGCGGTCGATTACATCACCAAACCGATCAGTCCGCCGGTGGTGCTCGCCCGCGTGCACACCCACCTGCAGCTGAAACTCGCCGCCGATTTTCTGCGCGACCAAAACAGTTACCTCGAAGCCGAAGTCGCCCGCCGCACCGGTGAAGTGCAAGCCATTCAGGACGTCACCATCATGGCCATGGCGTCGCTGGCCGAAACCCGCGACAACGACACCGGCTTTCACATTCGCCGCACCCAGCACTACGTCCGCGTGCTGGCTGAAGCGCTGCGCAAACTGCCGAAGTACCAAGACATCCTGACCGACAAAGTCATCGAGCTGCTGTTCAAATCGGCGCCGCTGCACGACATCGGCAAAGTCGGCATACCGGATCGCATCCTGCTGAAACCCGGCAAACTCACCGACGAAGAATTCCAGCAGATGAAAACGCACACCCTGCTGGGCGTCGAAGCCATCGAACGGGCCGAACAGGAACTGGGCATGCCGGTCGAATTCCTGCACTACGCCAAGGAAATTGCCCGCTCCCACCAGGAAAAATGGGACGGCAGCGGCTACCCGGACGGCCTCGCCGGCGATGCCATTCCGCTGTCCGCCCGCTTGATGGCACTCGCCGATGTCTACGATGCGCTGATCTCCGCCCGCGTCTACAAACCCGCGTATCCGCACCAACAAGCCCGCGAGATGATCATGGCCGAGCGCGGCCGTCACTTTGATCCCGACGTGGTCGATGCGTTTCTCGCCCAGGAAGAACAATTCCTCGCCATCGCCCAACGCTGGGCCGATGAACCCTGAGCGAGCGATTACCCGCGTCGCACCACGAGCCGGCGAGTGACGGTGACACGAAACTGAAGTTGGTTGGAAGGTCTGAACAAGTTGGAACGTAGTCATACCGGCGAAAGCCGGTATCCATTTTCTTCCGTAAAAATGGGTCCCGGCTTTCGCCGGGACGACAGCGTGTTCGCTACTCCGGACTTAATCAGAGCACCGCTAAGTGCTCCATTCTCAGCCCCTCTCCCCTCGAGGGGCGAGACGGGAATTAACGTAGCCCTGCTACGTTCCGTCGCAGCGCCACGAGCCAGCGAGTGGCAGGAGCACGGAACGGGGGGTGGCGAGAGAGGGAGCTAACGAAGCACAAGTCAGGCAAGCGCACCCTTCTGAGCCCCTCGCCCCTCGAGGGGCGAGACCGGAATTAACGTAGCACTGCTACGTTCCGTCGCAGCGCCAGGAGCCTGCGAGTGGCCGGGGCGCGGAGCGGGGGGAGAGAGGGAGCTAACGACGCACAAGTCAGGCAAGCGCATCTTTCTGAGCCCCTCTCCCCTCGAGGGGCGAGACGGGAATTAACGTAGCACTGCTACGTTCCGTCGCAGCGCCACGAGCCAGCGAGTGGCAGGGGCGCGGAGCGGGGGGGGGAGAGGGAGCTAACGACGCACAAGTCAGGCAAGCGCACCTTTCTGAGCCCCTCTCCCCTTGTGGGAGAGGGGTTGGGGAGAGGGGGCCACAACCAAGTTACCCCGTCAGCATCACAACAAAAATGCAGCAAACGAGAACCACCATCCCGAGCCGCAAGGAGCGCCCATGAAACCGCAACACATTTTGTTTGTCGTCACCAGCGCCAGCCGCATGACCAACGGCAAAGCCACCGGCCTCTGGGCCGAAGAATTCACCGTGCCCTACCTGCTCTGCCGCAGCGCCGGCATGCGCATCAGCGTCGCCAGCGCCGCCGGTGGCAGCGCCCCGCTCGATCCGCGCAGCGCGGCGGAAATTGATCAACACCCCGACTGGCAACCGGCGCTGGCGGCGCTCAGTCACACCGAGCCGCTCACCAAAACTCACGCCGATTCGTTCGATGCGCTGTTCATTCCCGGTGGTCATGGCTGCATGTTCGATCTCGCGCACAGCGCCGCCATGGCCCGCCTGCTGCGCGAATTCCGCCAGCAACAAAAATTCATCGCCGCCGTCTGCCACGGCCCGGCCGCCTTCATCGAAGCGCGCGACGAACACGGCATCCCGCTCGTGCACAACCGCAAACTCACCGCCTTCAGCAACGCCGAAGAAGACGCCGTCGGCCTCACCTCCGCCATGCCCTTCCTGCTCGAAACCGAACTGCGCCAACACGGCGCCCACTTTGTTGCCGCCGACAACTTCACCGAACACGCCATACGGGACGAATGGCTGATCACCGGCCAGAACCCGGCGTCCAGCGCCGCCGCGGCAAAGCTGCTGCTACAAGCACTGGGGCGGCGGGAGGCGGTGTAACGCCGACCCAATGGATGCAACGCATAACCTCTCGGGTGCGGCAAATGCCAGATCAGAGAATGGAAATAAGCCGATGCTGCAATGCGTCAGCTAACGACCCAAAGCAGACAATTGGGGAAAATAAATCCGTCCCCTTTTCCCCTTTTGTAGGATCGGCTATTTAGGGTTCATTAGCAGCGGGTGGAGCCACATTACTCCGTCTCTCTCCTCAATGGCCGCACCAAGGGCCGACAGCTCTTCCTTGTAAATGCTTGCGGAAATGACAATGGAATCGTTTCTAAATCGAACTGCGAATGGCACATCAAAGTCTGAACGCGCAACTGGGGTGTTCCCTTAATTTTGAGTCTCCAAGAACAGAATGCCAACATTTTCAACCGGCACGCCGTCTACCAGGACCGCGACTCGACCATGAAGCTCACCGGCATTCTTCATCAGCAAATAAGCGCTCTTGACATTGTAAGTCAACGCTCGATGCTGTCGCTGAAGTCGATAGAGGAGAATTGAAACAGCAATTGCTGCAACCGTGAAAATTGCGCCAATCGCCTGCCAAGTCGCATCTTGAAGAATCTCGCGCATTCGCTGTGTTCCATAAAGCAAAGTTAAAAGGTGTTTCTCAGCGGTGTAGCTAAATTCCCGGGATCATGCTTCGCAAGATCCGGTCTACGTTTGCTGATTAGTGAATCGGCAGGTGGAACCTGCCGCGCGGTGGCGCCCGTTTTAAAAGGTTCCTGATTAGTGTCGATCCACATCACAAGCGCAGAAAATGCGCCTGAAGGCAGCGGAAACTGGCGAAAACGGCAAACTCGAAGGTGCCACCATGGCCATCAATGCCATCCAGTTTCAGAAAGGAAT
>JBMOMZ010000059.1:128560-283902 GCA_049324755.1 Pseudomonadota bacterium | reverse complement strand
CATTTGTCAGGTTCATGGACAGTATATGATCATGAACTTGATGCGTTGTCGATCCACCAACGCAACACACAATTACTTGATCGTCGAAAAGCGATCCTGAATCAATAGCTTAGCTAAACCTGTTTTTGAGATGGCTTCTAGTAGTAGGTTCAAAAATCATTCAATGATCATCATAGCAATCGCGTGACCAACTTCAGCACCAACCATGGCGCCTGCTGGGTTTCCGCCCGAAAGACAGAATCCCAGCAATGCCACGGACGCAGTCAGAATTGCATCCGCAGCAAGCGCTTGGTTGGCAGTCTGGCCACCGCTGACTTGCAGAGCTTCATTCATATCCAAAGCACGCATTTTCATTCCTCAAAGTCGAAAAATACAGCGCAGGAAGACACCATGTCCACCCTGTTGCCTTAATTGTCCTGACGCATGAACGATACGATGGCCGCCTGACGTGGCTGCGCGATGGATGCCAATTCGCCTGCAAAACGGAGTGCTCACGTGGCAGACGAATCAGAAAGCGTGAACTTCTGTTGGAAGTACAACTGCCCAAACAACTCGGCGCATTCAGTCAGGAACCTGACTCATCATCGGGATGATAACGAGTCAACCGCTTCGTCCTTGCGCTCATGGACGAAACGGATATTACCCCCCCATTTTCATAACTCCATTGCGTTTGCGTATCGCTTTGTAGCATTTCGTAGCTCATCATAATTTTCGAGTGTTTCAGCACAAACGTATGTGATTGGTTGAAACAACAAAGGCCGCAATTTGCGGCCTTTGTTGTCGAACCTGCTGACCGGGTTGAACAAAACCGACCGCCCGGGTCGGCACATACAGCTCGGCCTCGAACTCGGCATCAGTCGGAATGATCGTCAGCAGCGACAGCTGCGGGGTAACCGTTTGCCCCTGCTTGGCTTGAATGGCCGTCACCCTGCCGGCGATCGGCGCAACCACAGCAAACTCACGCCGACTAGCCACTTCAATCAACCGCTGCTGCAGGTCCGATAACTGGTTGCGCAAGTCAACAAGTCGCGATGCCTGTTTGCCAGGCTGTTGCTGCTGCTGTAGCAGCAGATCGGTCAGTTGAGCCTTTTGTGAGTCCAACGAACGGTTGGTCTCCTCACGGCGCAATTTGGCATCCAGCCAAGCTTGATACTGATCCTTGTACTGCGCTTCAGAGACAAAGCCCTGTTTACGTAAGCGCTCGAAATCGTTCTTCCGTTTTTCAGCTATAGTCAGCCGCTCAGTCTCCGTCGCAAGCTGAGTCTGTAAACGGCTGACATCGACACGGGCATTGGCCACTTGTTGTGTAAGTCGGCTGGTATCCAGCTCTGCCAATCGAATTTCGTCACTAATCTTGCCATTCAATTGCTCAGCCGACTCGCGCAATTGCTGCGCCAACTGGGCATCAATATCATTTTCGCCGGTTTGTTCGCGGCGGCTACTAACGCGCGCCAGTACCTGCCCCGCTTCGACCTGTTCCCCCTCTTGCACATCAAGAGCTTCTAATAAGCCGGTCTGACGTGGATACAGTTTGGCGACACCGGCGGTCGGCACGATATGGCCCATGGCGGTCTGGCGGCGCGCGTACTGGCCTAAGATCAGGAAGGCAACCAATGAAATGACAAGCAACACACTGGTTGCCGCGAACAGGCGGTAACGGAACGGCTGACGCAAGGAGACTGAGCCGCGCAATCGGTCCCGCTTGGCTTCCAGAGATTCAGGACGGAATAGGGGCGAATACATGGCTATGCATCAGATTGGAGTAGCAAGAAGTATTGCAGGAGTAATCGTGTCTGATCCTATTTTCCCCTTTTCAGAGGGTTGACGGGGAAGTCATTATGGTCTCCTTAACCAAGTGGATTTGTCGCGAGATAGCCGTCAAAGGAACCCTTGAACACCCCAATAAAAAACGCCATGACGTCTTCAGGAGAATGCAGGATGAGTAGGGCAAAGGCTAAGATAAGAACTATCGTAACCTTGCTTTTTTTTGATGTGAAAATGTCGCGAACTGAGGTTGCTCTAGCCATCAGTTATCTTCCTTCATGTTACATGCCGATTTCGACGCTGCCAGGCGAACTATGCAACTGCTAATGAACATGTAAAAAGCAGCTGCATAGCTCAGATTACAGCCTCACGGTTTCATATAGGCATGTTTTGCCCATATCCAAGCACCGCGCTGCCTATACATCCATTACCATTGATTCGCCAAGTGCTTGCACATACCCCCAGAACACTCCGATGGCATGCCCAATAGCGTGACCAACTTCTTCCGGCGTTGTGCCACCAGAAACAAGCACGACTTCATCTTGCTGTAGTTCTTTCATGATTATTCCCTGTTGTTTATCAAACTGGATTGGTGGATTCATAGCCACATGCGACGCCGTCCCAGATGCCGCGCGCGAAGGCGATGCCTTCCTCGACGGTGTCAATGACATCCTGAAACCACCCACCGCCACTTACCTGTTGAACTTCATTCACTTCCAAAGCACGCATTTTCATTCCTCAAAGTCAAAAAGTCACGCAGGAAGACACCATGTCCACCCTGTTGCCTTAATTGTCCTGACGCATGAACGATACGATGGCCGCCTGACGTGGCTGCGCGATGGATGCCAATTCACCTGCAAAACGGAGTGCTCTCGTGGCAGACGAATCAGAAAGCGTGAACTTCTGTTGGAAGTACAACTGCCCAAACAACTCGGCGCATTCAGTCAGGAACCTGACTCACCATCGGGATGATGACGAGTCAACCGCATTATCCTTACGCTCACGGACGGAAATGATATTACCCCCCCCAATTTTCATAACTCCATTGCGTTTGCGTATCGCTTTGTAGCATTTCGTAGTTCATCATAATTTTCGAGTGTTTCAGCACAAACGTATGTGATTGGTTGAAACAACAAAGGCCGCAATTTGCGGCCTTTGTTGTCGAACCTGCTGACCGGGTTGAACAAAACCGACCGCCCGGGTCGGCACATACAGCTCGGCCTCGAACTCGGCATCAGTCGGAATGATCGTCAGCAGCGACAGCTGCGGCGTCAAGGTTTGTCCTGGTTTGGCTTGAATCGCCGTGACCTTTCCGGCGACCGGTGCCACAATCGCGAACTCGCGCCGACTCTCCACGTCGATCAGCCGCTGCTGCAGTTCCGATAATTGATTGCGCAGATCGGCCAGCCGCGATGTCCACTTGCCGGATAGTTGCTGTTGCTGCAACAGCAGGTCAGTCAGCTGCGCTTGTTGCGTAGCCAGCGAGCGGTTGGTCTCCTCCCGCCGCAGCTTGGCATCCAGCCAAGCTTGATACTGATCCTTGTACTGCGCTTCAGAGACAAAGCCCTGTTTGCGAAGGCGTTCGAAATCGTTCTTGCGCGCATCGGCCAGCATCAAACGCTCGTCTTCAGTCGCGAGCTGCGACTGCAATTGGGCAATATCGGAGCGAGTGCTATCGACCTGTCGCGACAGCCTGTCGGCATCCAGATCCGCCACCTTAGCTTCGTCGGTAACCTTGCTTTCCAGCTGCTCGATTGATACCTGAAGTTGCTGCGCCAGCTGCGCATCGATATCGCTTTCGCCGGTCTGCTCGCGACGATTGCTGATGCGCGCCAGCACTTGCCCGGCTTCGACCCGCACACCCTCCGCTATCTCCAGCTCCTCCAGCATACCGGCTTGGCGCGGATACACTTTGACCACACCCGTCGTCGGCACAATATGACCAGTCGCGGTCTGGCGACGAGCGTATTCGCCGAATACCAAAAACAGCAGTAGGGCCACTACCACGACGATGCTGGCGAGCGCAAATGCACTGTACCGAACCGATTGACGCATGGATACGGAACCGCTCAGGCGATCACGTTTGGCGTTAAGGGATTCGGGACGAAAAAGAGTGGACATGAATTTTTTCACAACGTAAAGAACGGCGAACTTCCAGATTCCGGTATGCCATATCTGGATAAAAGCCTATTGAGATCATTCTGGAAATGGCATTAGTCGAGATTCGACCCCGTTTTTTATCTTCACTGTGTGTTGAGTAGTAATCCGACTACAGAAAATGTTTACTTGATCGATGATAAAGCGCGCAAATGGAACCTGAGACAAGCCCAAAGGAAAAACCAAAAACATGCGCCACTGTTGCGGAATTCTCATCCAACAATTCGGAACTAATAATCCCTATTGATGCAAGCCCACCATAAAGCAGAGGAATCCCTGCAGGGAGCAATTTCCTCTTAAGTGTTCCTGCCATGACAATCATCCCGAATAAAGAATAGACCCCACCCGATATGCCTCCAAAATTATCATAATCACTAGCCCCGATTAGCATTTGAATCACGGCTGAGACAACATTTCCAATAAAAAAAACAATGATGGATGCACGACCAACAGAAGCCAACGCCATTGGCCCGATAAGCAACAACAACGAGGCATTGGTAAAAAAATGCATGAGCGAATAGTGCAAATATGGCCCAGTTAACAATCGCCAATACTCACCATCATGAACTACTGGATAAATAACCCCAATAGCTCGAAATGTTGAAGTCATGCCACCAAGAAACTGCTGAAGCAGGACTTGTCCAATTGCCATCAGTAGGATAAAGGAGGTCCAAAGTACCAAGCCATGCCTAGCGGGCGAGCCTTTCTTATTCAACCAATGAAAGTACATGGCCCTTTCAGCCAGTGTACGGTGATGCCGGAGACCCACATAGTAATCTAAAGCAAATATTGCTGCGAAGAGCACGATCAAAGCTCCTAGCAGCATCACTTTTGGCGACGATTTAACTATGCCAATGCTAAGAACTGCTAAGGCCAGCACCATAAAAGGTATGATAATATTCCAAGTTCTCCGCGCTATAGTTCTCAAAATCACTTTCTGTAAATGCGCTATGCAGACAGGGGGAAGGAAGTATTTACCGCCAGGCTCTGCAATTAGAATGTCACTTGCAGGCTGCCATCTTTCAGCAACACTAGTTACTCCTGTTAAGTCCAGGCTCCGCACTTTTCCCTTGTGCCAGACAGCCCAGCCATCCCCTGCATTCGAGGGTAACTGATCGACATTACACCAATACTGTTTACCACGCATAAGGGCACCTTTACTTGGCTGAGCATCAGAACCGTATAGCGCCAAGTACGTAACAGCTCTCATGTGCAATGCGTCGCTGAGAAATTGTCATAGCGTATTTGCACTCAAATTGATTGTTCGTGAGTATGCTGCTTCTTGCTATTCCGCAGGCAGCATACTCACATCCGGTTATTTGAGATCCGACAGGAATTGGGCAATTGCCAGACCAGCCGCCACTGCACCTGCAACAACCATTACAGGCACACCTACTGGTCCCATCGCAGCGCCGCTACCCAATACCGTCAACACAGCGCCAGCACCGGCATAGCCAGAGATCTGCTCAGCTGCACCTGATACCTGTTGCACTTCATTCATTTCCAAAGTACGCATTTTCACTCCTTAGAACAAAAAGGGACGCGCAGGAAGACACCATGTCCACTCTGTCGCGTTCACTGTCCTAGCGCACGAATGGCGCGATGGTTACCTGACTTGGCTGCGCGATGGATGCCAATTCACCTGCAATGCAGATTGCGCTCATGGCAGACGAATCAGAAAGCGTGAACTTCTGTTGGAAGTACAACTGCCCAAACAACTAGCGCATCGTTTGAGGAAACTGCAGATATTCTGGAAAGGACATTAGTCGATGAACGACTTCATTTGTCCTATCTCGCGAGCAATAGAACCAGCCAAAAAGAAACGTAGCAACCCCAGAAAGTTCTCTCCCCTGCAACACCGATGTTTGCTAGTAAATAGCAAATGGATAGCATGATCATCATCATTGACGGCAATCGCATTACGAACGAAATCAGGATGATTGAGCACATCCCAGCTATAGCAATGAGGCTGAGCAAATTGCTTTTAGGTAATTCGACCAACTTTGACAAGGAAAAATCAACTGCACCGCACCCGTCTCCGATTAGCCATATGATGCTGGCAAGCATGATTGAATGGGGTAACGCATCTGCCGCTGGCACGACACCAAAAAATGTCCAGAGCAGGGCGCTCAAAGCGTGATACCAGTACTTTCCCGCTTCCCATTCGATTACTCGTGCTTTTGACGTAACCGCCGTAAGAGCAGTCAACGGGAGAAGATAGGCATACTCCATATGCTAACTAGCCATCAGCATCACGTACACTCCAACGCCAAACGACTCTCGCTTTTACCGATTTGAGCAAATTCTCCGGCACAAGTAGCAATATCCATTTTGGGTAACCTCCCAATAGACAAGGAGGGAGAAGGAATAACAACAGCAACAAATTGCCAACTATCACAATAATGTATCGCTCCGTCGTCCATGTTGTTGTGGCATCATTCAAGCCAATGAGAACCGAAACTCCTATCAGTACGTTATGCAGAAATACAAAACTTCCCAACAAGCCGATGACCCGGACAAACTTATTTAACTTGACTGAGATGTGGGGCCTGTACAAGGACATCATCAATATTCCCCTGAGCATGGCAGTATAGATTGGTACGACACCAATTCGCGTCCCAATCTATACTGCAACCTAGCGCCGGATCGTTAGCTACGAGCCAAGAGCGTGCCGCCGAAGCTGACGGCAAAGGTCACAACGGCTACAGCGGCCGCCACAGGAAAAGCCACCGTTGTCACTGCGCCTGCCGCCGCGATAGACGCTGCGGCTCCAATTGCACCTGCAGCAGCGGTAACACCATCGCCACCCGAGACCTGTTGCACTTCATTCACTTCCAAAATACGCATTTTCATTCCTTAGTACAAAAAAAGGCTGAGCAGGAGGACACCATGTCCACTCTGCCGCGTTCATTGTCCTAGCGCACGAATGGCGCGATGGTTACCTGACTTGGCTGCGCGATGGATGCCAATTCACCTGCAATGCAGATTGCGCTCATGGCAGACGAATCAGAAAGCGTGAACTTCTGTTAGAAGTACAACTGCCCAAACAACTCGCGCATCGTTTGAGGAACCTGACTCATTATCGGGATGATAACGAGTCAACCGCTTCGTCCTTGCGCTCATGGACGAAACGGATATTACCCCCCCTCATTTTGATAGCTCCATTGCGTTTGAGTATCGCTTTGTAGCATTTCGTAGCTCATCACAATTTTCGAGTGTTTCAGCACAAACGTATGTGATTGGTTGAAACAACAAAGGCCGCAATTCGCGGCCTTTGTTGTCGAACAAGTTCAGTTGCTACCCGCCAAACGCTTTCAGGCAGTACGCCAGTATCGTGCTCGGGAACAGGCCCAGCACCAGCATCGCCAGCCCGTTGGCGCTGATCGCCACGCGCATGGCAGTCGATGCCGTGATCGGCGACTTGTCCTCGGCTTGATCGAAGAACATCACCTTGACCACTTTCAGGTAGTAGTAGCAGCCGATCAGTGAGAACACCGCACCGGTCAACGCCAGCCAGACCTGGCCTGCGTTGACCGCGGCCATGAACACCTGCAGCTTCGGCCAGAAACCGATGAACGGCGGGATACCGGCCATCGACATCATCACCAGCATCATCAGCAGCGCATACCACGGGCTGCGCTGCCACAGGCCTTTCAGATCATTGAGGTTGTCGCTCTCGAAACCGGCCCGCGACAGGAACAGGATCATGCCGAAGCCGCCGAGCGTCATCAGCGCGTAGACCAGGATGTAGAACATCGAGGCGGCATAGCCTTCGCTGGTGCCGGATGCGATACCGATCAGGAAGTAACCCATGTGGGCAATGGCCGAGTACGCCAGCAGCCGCTTCAGATTGCTCTGCGCGATCGCAGCGATATTGCCGATAACGAGCGAAGCAACGGCCAGTGCCGCCAGCATCACCACCCAGTCGGCTTTGACTTCCGGCAGCGCTTCGGTGAGCAGGCGCATGATCATCGCGAACGCGGCGATTTTCGGTGCGCTGCCGAGGAACGCCGTCACCGAGGTCGGGGCGCCGTGATAAATGTCCGGAATCCACATGTGGAACGGCACGGCACCGAGCTTGAACGCGATACCGGCGACGATGAACACCAGCGCAAACCGGTACAGCATCAGCGCGCCTTCATCGCTCGGCAGCATGCTGAGGTGCGGGATGGTGATGTGGCCGGTGACACCGTACAGCAGCGACATGCCGAACAGCAGGAAGCCGGACGCCAGTGCGCCCATGACGAAATACTTCATCGCCGCTTCCGGTGCCTGCTTGCTGTCGCGCTGCATCGCCACCATCGCGTACAGCGACAGCGACATCAGCTCGAGACCCAAGTAAATGGTCAGCAGGCTGTAGGCCGTGATCAGCACCATCGCCCCGAGCATGGCGAGCAGGCTCAGCAGATAGTATTCACCGCGCATGAACTGGCGCTCGGCGATGTAGGCACGGGCATAAAGCAGCGCAATGGCGGTGACGATGTACAGGCCGACTTTCAGCACCGTACCGAGACTGTCATGCATGAAATGGGCGCCGTACACCAGTGCGTCCGGCATCGACGCCAGGTTGATGGTGATCAGCAACGCGCCCAGCAGGGTGGCCTGCGCCATCCAGAAGCTGTTGCGCCGGTTCGGACCGGGCACGAACAGATCGACCAGCATCACCACGCAGGACATGACGAGCACGAACAGCTCGGCAGCCATCGGGGCGAAAGAAAAAGTTTGCATGCCGTTCTCCAACATGGCGATTAGGCTCCCGGCAGTTTCGACTGCAGGCTGACCTGCAACAGGTGTTGCACGGTCGGCTCCATCAGCTCAGTCAGCATCTTCGGATACAGACCGAGCGCGAGCACGGCCAGTGCCAACACCACCAGCATGAACTGCTCGCGGCGGTTGATGTCTTCCAGCTCGGCGACGTGGCTGTTGGCGACTTCACCGAACACCACGCGCTTGTACATCCACAGGCTGTAGGCAGCGCCGACGATCAAGGTGGTCGCGGCCAGAATCGCGTACCAGAAGTTGGCGCTGAACGCGGCCAGAATCACCATGAACTCGCCGACAAAACCGGAGGTGCCGGGCAGGCCGGCATTGGCCATCGTGAACAGCATCATCAGCGCGGCGAACTTCGGCATGGTGTTGGCAACACCGCCGTAATCGCCGATCTGGCGGCTGTGCACGCGGTCATACAGCACGCCGATACAGAGGAACATCGCACCGGAGATGAAACCGTGCGAGACCATCTGCACCAGTGCGCCCTGGACACCGAGCGCGGCCTGCATGTCGTGGTCGTTGGCGAGCAAGGCAAAGGCGATGAAGAAGCCGAGGGTGACAAAGCCCATGTGCGCAATCGACGAATACGCAACCAGCTTCTTCATGTCCTTTTGCGCCAGCGCGACAAAGCCGATGTAGACCACGGCAATGAGGCTCAGCGCGATCATCACGTCGGCCCAGGCGAGCGACGCATCCGGCACGATCGGCAGATTGAACCGGACGAAACCGTAGGTGCCCATCTTCAGCATGATCGCCGCCAGCACCACCGAGCCACCGGTCGGCGCTTCGACGTGCGCGTCCGGCAACCAGGTGTGGACCGGGAACATCGGCACCTTCACGGCAAACGCGAGCAGGAACGCGGCGAAGATCCAGTGCTGCACGTCCAGCGCCATCGGCAGCTTGTGCAGCTCGAGAATGCTGAAGCTACCGGCCTGAATCGCCATGTAGATCAACGCGATCAGCATGAACACCGAACCGAAGAAGGTGTACAGGAAGAACTTGATGGTCGCGTAAACGCGGTTCGGACCGCCCCAGATACCGATGATCAGGAACATCGGCACCAGCATCGCTTCCCAGAACACGTAGAACAGCATCGCGTCGAGTGCCGCGAACACGCCGTTCATCAGACCGGTCATGACCAGGAACGCGGCCATGTACTGCGACACCTTGTTCTCGATCACTTCCCAACCGGCGATCACCACAATCACGGTGATGAACGAGGTCAGCAGGATCAGCGGCATCGAGAAGCCGTCAACGCCGAGCGCGTAGTTGATGGTCAGGCCGGAAATGCTGAACCACGGGCTCAGTTCGGTGAACTGCATGTTGGCCGTGGTCAGATCAAAACCGGTGTACAGCGGCACGCACAGCGCCAGCGTAAGCAACGACGTGATCAGCGCCAACCACTTGGCCGTGCTGCCGTTGTTGCGCTCACCGGCACCGAACAGCACCAGCAGGGCGCCGACGATCGGCGTCCAGACCAGCAGGCTGAGCAGGGGAAGAGTTGTCATGTTCATTGGGCCCCTAGCTTAGACACGGAAATACAGCCAGCCGATCAGCAGCAGCAAGCCGATGATCATGCCGAATGCATAGTGATACAGGTAACCGCTCTGCAGCTTGCGCAGCTGCACCGCCAGCTTGCCAACCCCCTTGGCGCTGCCATTGACGATCAGGCCGTCAATCAGCTGGGTGTCGCCATGCTTGGACAGCCGGCCACCGAGACGCACCGAACCGTTGGCAAACAGCGCCTGGTTGATGTCATCGAAGTAGTATTTGTTGATGAGCAGGGTGTGCACCGCTTTCAGCTTGGCCTGTGCGGCATCGGCGATTTTCGGGTTCTTGACCCAGATGAACCAGGCCGTGAACACACCGGCGGCAGCGAGCCAGAACGGCACGGTCATCGGCGCATGCAGCGCGAAGGCGACCCAGCCATGTTCCAGATGCTCGGCAACGACGGCCAGCGAATTGTGCTCCGGCGCGACGTAGATGACGCCCTTGAAGAAGTCACCGGCCAGCATCGGCTCGGCCCAGAACCAGGCCACGATCACCGACGGAATCGCCAGCAGGATCAGCGGCAGCGTGATCACCCACGGCAGGTGATGCGGCACGCCGTGATCATCATGGTGATGGCCGTGATGGGTGTGCGTACCGGTGTGCTTGTGGCCATCATCATGCGGCACTTTGTGATGATGATGGTTGTCGGCGTCATGGAAGCGCTCCTTGGTGTGGAACACCAGGAAGAACATCCGGAAGCTGTACAACGCGGTGATGAACACGCCGGCCAGCACGCAGACATAGGCATAACCCGAACCGGCGATGGTGGAAGCGTGCACCGCTTCGATGATCGCGTCTTTCGAATAGAAGCCGGAGAAGAACGGCGTGCCGATCAGCGCCAGCGAACCGAGCAGCGCGGTGATCCAGACCACCTTCATGTGCTTCCACAGGCCGCCCATCTTGCGGATGTCCTGCTCGTGGTGCATGGCGACGATCACGGCACCGGCACCGAGGAACAGCAGCGCCTTGAAGAACGCATGGGTCATCAGGTGGAACACCCCGGCGGCATAGGCCGAGGCACCGAGCGCAACGACCATGTAACCGAGCTGCGACAGCGTCGAATAGGCAACGACGCGCTTGATGTCGTTCTGGACGATGCCGAGGAAACCCATGAACAGCGCCGTGGTCGCGCCAATCACGATGACGAAAGTCAGCGCCGTTTCCGACAGCTCGAACAGCGGCGACATCCGCGCCACCATGAACACACCGGCGGTGACCATGGTCGCGGCGTGAATGAGTGCCGAAATCGGGGTCGGGCCTTCCATCGAATCCGGCAGCCAGACGTGCAGCGGCACCTGCGCCGATTTGCCCATCGCGCCGATGAACAGGCCAATGCAGATCACGCTGATCGCCGACCACTGCACACTGTCGGTCACTTGCAGGCTCAAGCCTTGCTTGGCCCAGTCCGGCGCCGCGGCGAACACGGTGGCGTAATCCAGCGAACCGAACCAGTACAGCACCGCCGCGATCCCGATCAGGAAGCCGAAGTCACCGACCCGGTTGACCAGGAAAGCTTTCATGTTGGCGTAGATCGCGGTCGGCTTCTTGAACCAGAAACCGATCAGCAGGTAGGAGACAAGGCCCACCGCTTCCCAGCCGAAGAACAGCTGCAGGAAGTTGTTGCTCATCACCAGCATCAGCATCGAGAACGTGAACAGCGAGATGTAGCTGAAGAAGCGCTGGTAGCCGTTGTCATCGGCCATGTAGCCGATGGTGTAGATGTGCACCATCAGGCTGACCGAGGTCACGACCACCATCATCATCGCGGTCAGGTTGTCGACCAGGAAGCCGACTTCCAGGCGCAGGCCGCCGATGGTCGCCCATTCGTAGACACTGGCGTTATAAATCGGCAGACCGTTGACGCCGTGCTGCCAGAACACATAGACCGACAGCGCCGTAGCAATCGCGACCCCGAGGATGGTCGCGGTATGGGCGCCGACGCGGCCGATTTGCTTGCCGAACAGGCCGGCAAGGATGGCGCCGAACAGGGGCGCCAGCACGATGGCAAGATAAATCTTTTCCATGGTTGCGGCTTACCCCTTGAGCTCGTCGAGTTCTTCGACATCGATGGTGCTGCGGTTACGGAACAGCACCACCAGAATGGCGAGACCAATCGCCGCTTCCGCCGCCGCCACGGTCAGGATGAAGAACACGAACACCTGACCGGTGGCGTCACCGAGGTAACGCGAGAAGGCGATGAAGTTGGTGTTGACCGCGAGCAGCAGCAATTCCACGCACATCAGCAAGGTGATGACGTTCTTGCGGTTCAGGATGATGCCGGCGATGGAGATCGCAAACAGCGCACTGCTGACGACCAGATAATGTTCGATCGTGATCATGCTTTTTCTCCATCGGCAGTCGGCTGCACCTTTTTAACCGGCTCGACTTTGACGACACGCAGCCGCTCTTCCTTGCTGACATGGACCTGACGGCCGACGTCCTGCACCTTGCGCATGCGGGTGCCGCGGAAGGTCAGCGCGACGGCGGCGATCAGCGCCACCAGCAGAATCACGGCCGCCAGTTCGAACGGATAGAAATATTCGGTGTACAGCAGCTTGCCGAGCACATTGATGTTCGGGGTGTCGCCGCCACCGGCCGGCGCGGCAGCACCGGCGCCGAAACCGCCGTCGCTGACCATGCCCCAGATGCCGGCGAACACCAGCATCGCGGCGATGACGCCGAGCGGCAGGTAACGGGTGAAGCCCTGCTTGACCGCCGCATAATCGACGTCGAGCATCATCACGACGAACAGGAACAGCACCATCACCGCGCCGACATAGACCAGCACCAGCGCAATCGACAGAAACTCGGCTTCGGTCAGCAACCACAGCACGGCGGCACAGAAGAAGGTCAGCACCAGACACAGCACGGCGCGGACCGCGTTGCGCACGGTGATGACCATGGTCGCGGAGATCAGCATCAGCGCCGCGAACACATAGAACACCAGGGATTTCAGTTCCATGTCGTTTCCTTAACGGTAGGCCGCGTCAAGGGCGCGGTCTTCGGCAATCTGGGCTTCGTACTTGTCGCCGATCGCCAGCAGCTTGGCCTTGGTCATGATCTGCTCGCCACGTTTCTCGAAGTGGTAATCGAAAACGCGGGTTTCGACGATCGAATCAACCGGACAGGACTCTTCGCAGAAACCGCAGAAGATGCACTTGAACAGATCGATTTCGTAACGGGTCGTGCGCCGGGTGCCATCGTTCTGGCGCGGGCCGGCTTCGATGGTGATCGCCAGTGCCGGACAAACCGCTTCACAGAGTTTGCAGGCAATGCAGCGCTCTTCCCCGTTCGGGTAGCGACGCAGCGCGTGCAAACCGCGGAAACGGTGCGACTGCGGCGTCCGCTCTTCCGGGAATTGCACGGTGATTTTTTGCATGAACATGTGCCGCCAGGTCACAACCAGACCGTGGCGCAGTTCTTTCATCGTGTAGGTGTGCCAAAAACGGCGAATGCTTTCCAACATGTCGTGAATTCCGCTTAGTACCACGGGCCAAAGCCGGTCTTGACGAAGACGGCCACCACGACCACCCAGACAAGGGTGAACGGAATGAAGACTTTCCAACCGAGGCGCATGACCTGGTCATAACGGAAGCGCGGATAGGTTGCGCGCAGCCAGAACATCGCGAACAGGAAGAAGAATGCTTTTGCGAGCAGCCAGATCGTGCCCGGCACCCAGCTGGTTGCGACTTCCAGTACCGGAATACCCTGGAACGGATTCAGCCAGCCGCCGAAGAAGAAGGTCGCGGTCAGCACGCTGATCAGGATCATGTTGGCGTATTCGGCGAGGAAGAACACCGCAAAGGCCGAGCCGGCGTATTCGACGTGGAAGCCGGCGACGATTTCCGACTCGCCTTCCGGCAGGTCGAACGGTGCCCGGTTGGTTTCGGCAACGCCGCAGATCCAGTAAATCACCGCCATCGGGAACAGCGGCCAGATATACCAGTTCCAGACGCCACCGGCCTGCTTCTCGACGATGTCGCCGAGGTTCATCGTCTGTGCGGTCATCAGCACGCAGACCAGCGTGAAGCCCATCGCAATCTCGTACGACACGATCTGCGAAGCCGAGCGCAAACCGCCGAGGAAGGCGTATTTCGAGTTCGACGCCCAGCCGGCGATCAGCACGCCGTAGACGCCGAGCGAAGTCATCGCGAGCAGGAACAGCAGGCCGGCGTTGACATCGGCCAGGATCATGCCGGCATCGAACGGCACCACCGCCCACGCCACCAGCGACGGCGCGAAGCAGACGATCGGCGCGATCATGAACAGACCTTTGTTCGACGCGGTCGGCTGAACGATTTCCTTGGTCAGCAGCTTGATGACGTCAGCGAACGGCTGGAACAGACCGAGCGGACCGACCCGGTTCGGGCCGATGCGGATCTGCATGAAGCCGATCACTTTCCGCTCCGCGTAAGTCGCGTAGGCCACCGCCAGAATCAGCGGCAGCACAATCGCGACGATCTTCGCGAGAATCCAGGCGCCTTCGATTACATAATCCATCAACATGAATCAGGCCTCCACGCGCACAGGCAGCTCGGCCGCACTACGGCCGGCCGCTGTTTGTTGCAGGCTGGCCGCGCGGCGCACGGTGCCATCGACTTGATACAGGCCGAGCGGACGACCGGCGCTGCCGCCACTCACTTTGGTCGGCGCTTTCCAGCTGATCGCCGGTGCCGGGGTCCGCGCGAGCACGGCTTTCAGTTCCGCCAGCACATCTTCCGACGAGTTGTGATCGAAACCTTTCAGGTTCAGCAGATTGCCGAGCACGCGCAGGATCTTCCAGGCCGGACGCGCTTCGCCTTTGGCCGGCACCGCCGCCGCGAACGACTGGAACACGCCGTTGACGTTGACATAGGTGCCGGAGGTTTCGGTGAACGCGCCGATCGGCAACAGCACGTCGGCGTATTGCGCGGCGACGCTGTCCGCAAACGGCGTCAGCGCAACGATGAACTCGGCGCTCTTCAGCGCTTCGTTGCCGGCTTTGCCAACGATGCTGTCGTGCTCCGGTTCGACATCGAGCAACAGCCAGGCTTTCAGGCCCTGCTTGAACATCTCGACCGCGTTGCGGCCGGCAGCAACCGCTTGACCGCCTTCGCGACGATGCGGCAGCGCGCCCGCGAGGAAAGCGCCGGCCATGTTGGCGCCGTGGCTGAACTCACCGACGCTGGCGCCGCTGATCGTACCGATCAATTGGGCGAAGGCGCGAATGCTGGCAGCGTTTTCATGTTCCAGCGCCGCAGCGCCGAGCAGCACCGCTTTCTTGCCGTCTTTCAGCAGATTGGTCGCCACGCGTTTGTGCGCATCGGTGGTGGTCACACCAGCGAGAACGGCCTTCGCATCAGCGGGAACGGCATCCGCTTTGGCTTCGGCCAAGGCTTTCGCGATACCGGCGACTTCAGCCAACAAATCCTTGCTGATGAGGTCTTCGGCCAGTTTGAAATTCCAGTCGTAATCGGCATCGGCCACCGACATCACGATGCCGGTGCGGGTGCTCTTGCGCAGCCGCAGCGCCGCAATCGGCTGCTCGCGACGCAGGTTCGAACCGATCAGCAAGGTGGTGTCGAGCGTTTCCAGATCGGCGACCGGCAAACCGAGCGCCGGGAACAGGGCTTGGCTGGCGTCATCGCTGAAATCACGCTGACGCAGACGGACGTCGATATTGTTCGAGTTCAAACCGCGCAGCAGTTTCTGCAGCAGGTACAGCTCTTCGGTGGTCGCCGACGGCGACGCCAGCGCGCCGAGCTCGCTGCCGGCGAGGCGCTTCAGATTGGCAGCGGTCAGCTCCAGCGCTTCCTGCCAGCTGACATCCTGCCACTGGCCATCGCGGCGGATGCGCGGCGTGGTCAGGCGCGGCGCCTTGTTCAGCGCTTCGTAGGAGAAACGGTCGCGATCCGACAACCAGACTTCGTTGATGGCTTCGTTCTCGCGTGGCACCACCCGAATCACTTCGTTGCGGCGGACATGGACATCGACGTTCGAGCCGAGGCAGTCATGCGGGGCCACGCTCGGCCGCGCCTGCAGCTCCCAGGCACGGGCGGTGAAGCGCGACGGCTTGGCGGTCAGCGCACCGACCGGGCACAGATCGATGACGTTGCCCGACACTTCCGAATCAACACTCTTTTCGATGAAGGTGCCGATGCTCATGTGCTCGCCGCGGCCGGTGGCGCCGAGTTCACGGACGCCGGCGATTTCGGTGCCGAAGCGGACACAGCGGGTGCAGTGGATGCAGCGGGTCATTTCGGTCGCGATCAGCGGACCGATGTCCTTGTCTTCGACCACGCGCTTGCCTTCGGTGTAGCGCGACACATCGCGGCCGTAACCGACGGCCAGATCCTGCAGCTCGCACTCGCCACCCTGATCGCAGATCGGGCAATCAAGCGGGTGGTTGATCAGCAGGAATTCCATCACCGCTTTCTGGGCATCGAGCGCCTTCGGTGATTTGGTCTGCACGACCATGCCTTCGTTGACCGGCGTCGCACAGGCCGGCACCGCTTTCGGTGCCTTGGCGACATCGACCAGACACATCCGGCAGTTGGCCGCAACCGACAGCTTCTTGTGATAGCAGAAGCGCGGAATGTAAATGCCTGCGGCGTCAGCGGCTTCGATAATCATCGAACCCGGTTCGACCTGCAGTTTCTTGCCATCAATTTCGATGTTGACCATCGTCTACGTCTCTTGCAGAGGAAGTGAGCCAGCCATTGCCCCGGCCGCCCCTTCGTTGACTGCCCGAGTTGTCATGTTGAAGACAACTCAATTCATTGCTTCAGTTACCGGTTCAGTGACCGCCGCCGCCGACGATGCTGCGCTTGTGTTCGATGTAATGCTCGAACTCGTGGCGGAAATGCTTCAGGAAGCTCATCACCGGCATCGCTGCGGCATCGCCGAGCGCGCAAATCGTCCGGCCGGAAATGTTGGCGGCGACGGCATCCAGCTTGGCCAGATCGTCGCGGGTGCCTTCGCCGTGCAGAATCCGGTGCAGCATGCGCGCCAGCCAACCGGTGCCTTCACGGCACGGCGTGCACTGACCGCAGGATTCTTCGTAGTAGAAGTGCGAAATGCGGGCCAGCACTTTGACCAGATCGGTGTCTTCGTCCATCACGATCACGGAACCGGCACCGAGCATCGAACCGGCCTTGCTGATGCTGTCGTAATCCATGGTCAGGTCCATCATGATGTGACCCGGCAGGATCGGCGTCGACGAGCCGCCCGGAATGACCGCTTTCAGCTTCTTGCCGTTCAGCATGCCGCCGGCCATTTCCAGCAGATCCTTGAATGGCGTACCGAGCGGCACTTCGAAGTTGCCCGGCTTGTTGACGTGACCGGAGACCGAGAAGATCTTGGTGCCACCGTTATTCGGCTTGCCCTGCTCGAGGAACCACTGGCCACCTTTTTCCAGGATGACCGGCACCGAGGCAAACGACTCGACGTTGTTGACGTTGGTCGGCCGACCGAACACGCCGTAGTTGGCCGGGAACGGCGGCTTGAAGCGCGGCTGGCCCTTTTTGCCTTCGATCGATTCGATCAGCGCGGTTTCTTCACCGCAGATGTAAGCACCGGCACCGTAGTGGGTGAACAGATCGAAATCGATGCCACTGCCGAGAATGTTCTTGCCGATGAGGCCGGCGGCATAGGCTTCTTTCAGCGCGTTCTCGAACCGCATGATCGGCTCGTAGAATTCACCACGGATGTAGTTGTAGCCAACGGTCGCGCCAATGACATAGGCACCGATCGCCATGCCTTCGATCAGCTGGTGCGGATTGAAGCGCAGAATGTCGCGATCCTTGTAGGTGCCCGGCTCGCCTTCGTCGGCGTTGCAGACCATGTACTTCTGGCCCGGCGCATTGCGCGGCATGAACGACCACTTCAGACCGGTCGGGAAGCCCGCACCACCGCGACCACGCAGGTTGCCGAGCTTCAGCGACTCAATGATTTGTTCCGGCGGAATTTTCTCGGTGAGGATTTTCCGCCACTGGGCGTAACCACCAACCGACTCGTAGGTCTTCAGCGACCACGGCTCCGGCAGGCCGATGGTCCGGTAGCAGACCGGACCTTTGTGCAACTGGTAGGCAACATCGATCATGATCGGTTTTTCCTCAATCCAGTTTGGCCAGAATCTGATCCACTTTTTCCGGGGTCAGGTTCTCGTGATAGGTCTTGTCGATCAGGCAGCACGGTGCACCACCGCAAGCGGCCAGGCACTCGACTTCGCGCAGCGTGAACTTGCCGTCCTTGGTGGTCTGTTTGAAGCCGATGCCGAGTTTCTTCTGCAGGTGATCGACGATCTGGTCCGAACCACGCAGCATGCAGCTGACGTTGGTGCAGACGTTGATCACATGCTTGCCGACCGGCTGCAGCTGATACATCGAGTAGAACGTCGCCACTTCGTAGGCGGCGATGCGCGGAATGCCGAGGTAATCGGCAACCGCGTCCATCGTTTCGGTGCTGAGGTAGTTCAGGTGATCCTGGGCAATGGTCAGTGCGCCCATGACGGCAGAACGACGACGGTCCGGCGGATACTTGGCCAGCCAGACTTCGATTTCGGCAATCGCCGAGGCCGGCAGCAGTTCCTTGAGCTTGTTCGGATTCGGCTGATTGGAATTTTGCGTGCTCATTAGCGGTCAATCTCCCCGAACACGATGTCCATCGTGCCGATAATCGCAACGATGTCGGCCAGCATGTGGCCACGACCGATTTCATCAATGGCTGACAGGTGGGCAAAACCCGGCGCACGGATTTTGACCCGGTACGGCTTGTTGGCACCGTCCGATACCAGGTAAATGCCGAACTCGCCTTTCGGGTGTTCGACCGCGCTGTAGACCTCGCCTTCCGGCGCACAGAAGCCTTCGGTGAAGAACTTGAAGTGGTGGATCAGCGCTTCCATGTCGTGCTTCATGGCTTCGCGGCGCGGCGGCGCCACCTTGTAGTTGTCGACCATGACCGGGCCCGGGTTCTTGCGCAGCCACTCGATGCACTGACGAATGATCCGGTTCGACTGGCGCATTTCTTCGACACGGACCAGATAACGGTCGTAGCAGTCGCCGTTCTTGCCGACCGGAATGTCGAAATCGAGCTGGTCGTAAACTTCGTACGGCTGGTGCTTGCGCAGATCCCAGACCACGCCCGAACCGCGCAGCATCGGCCCGGTCAGACCGAGCGCCAGCGCCCGTTCCGGCGACACCACGCCGATACCGACGGTGCGCTGTTTCCAGATCCGGTTGTCGGTCAACAGCGCTTCGTATTCGTCGACGCGCTTCGGGAAATCTTCGGTGAAGGCCCACAGGTAATCGAGCATCGAGCCCTGACGCGTTTCGTTCAGTTTCTTGGTGTCTTTTTCGCTGCGGAATTTCGACGGCTGGTACTGCGGCATGCGATCCGGCAGATCGCGGTAGACACCGCCCGGGCGGTAGTAGGTCGCATGCAGACGCGCGCCCGACACCGCTTCGTAGCAGTCCATCAGCGCCTCGCGCTCACGGAAGCAGTACAGGAACATGGTCATCGCGCCGATGTCGAGACCGTGCGCGCCGAGCCAGAGCAGGTGGTTCAGGATGCGGGTGATCTCGTCGAACATCACGCGGATGTACTGGGCCCGGACCGGCGCCTGGATACCGAGCAGCTTCTCGATGCCCATGACGTAGGCGTGCTCGTTGCACATCATCGAGACGTAGTCGAGCCGGTCCATGTAACCGATGCTCTGGTTGAACGGCTTGCTTTCGGCCAGCTTTTCGGTGCCACGGTGCAGCAGGCCGATGTGCGGATCGGCACGGACGATGGTTTCGCCGTCCAGCTCCAGAATCAGACGCAGCACGCCGTGCGCGGCCGGGTGTTGCGGGCCGAAGTTGATGGTGTAGTTGCGGATCTCTGCCATTTCTTTAGGCCTTCTTCGCGCTGTAACGCTGATCGTGGCGAATGACGCGCGGCACCAGCACGCGCGGCTCGATCGACACCGGTTCGTAAACGCAGCGAGCTTGCGCGGCGTCGTAACGGATTTCGACGTTGCCGATCAGCGGGAAATCTTTCCGGAACGGATGGCCGACGAAACCGTAATCGGTCAGCAGCCGGCGCAGATCGTTGTGGCCGTCGAACAGGATGCCGAACATGTCGAACGCTTCGCGCTCGAACCAGTTGGCGACCGGCCACAGCTCGGACACACTGGCGACGATCGGGAATTGCTCGTCGACGAACACCCGGACGCGAATGCGCTGGTTATTGCTGACCGACAGCAGGTGCACGACCACGGCAAAACGCGGCTTGCTCCAGCTGGCTTCGCGCGGCTGGTCGCGATCAACGCCGCGCGAAAAACCGGCGCTGGACGCGTCTTCGGTTTCCCATTCGGTGGCGCCGTACTGCGAGTAGTCGACGCCGCAGAGGTCGATCAGTTGCTTGAACTGGAAGGCTTCCTTGTCGCGCAGTTCCTGGCACACGCCGAGGTAATCCTCACGCGACACTTCGATGGTCACTTCGTCACGATCGACAACGCAGGCCTGCAGGCGCGCGCCGAAATGTGCCGTCAGTTGTTCGGCCAATTGCATGAGCGGGATCCTTAGGCTTGCCGCGCGATGGTGTTGGTGCGGCGAATCTTGTTTTGCAGCTGGATGAGACCGTACAGCAGCGCTTCCGCGGTCGGCGGGCAGCCCGGCACGTAGATGTCGACCGGCACGACCCGATCGCAACCGCGCACCACTGCGTAGGAGTAGTGGTAGTAACCGCCGCCGTTGGCGCAGGAGCCCATCGAAATGACCCAGCGCGGTTCCGGCATCTGGTCATAAACACGGCGCAGCGCCGGCGCCATCTTGTTGGTCAGCGTGCCGGCGACGATCATCACGTCGGATTGCCGCGGACTCGGCCGGAACACGATGCCGAAACGGTCGAGGTCATAACGCGACGCACCGGCGTGCATCATCTCGACGGCACAGCAGGCCAGACCGAATGTCATCGGCCACATCGAGCCGGTGCTGGCCCAGTTTACGAGGGTGTCAACCGAGGTGGTGACAAACCCTTTTTCCATGACGCCTTCAACCGCCATTTCCGGAATCCTCTTGCAGCGTTACGAATGCAAACCAGCGCCTGAGCGGGTTACTCCCACTCGAGCGCGCCTTTCTTCCATTCGTAAATGAAACCGACGACCAGCAGGCCCAGGAAGGCCGCCATGGCCCAGAAGCCGAACCAGCCAATCTCGTTGATGACCACCGCCCACGGGAACAGGAAGGCGATTTCGAGATCGAAAATGATGAACAGGATGGCGACCAGATAGAAACGCACGTCGAACTTCATGCGGGCATCTTCGAACGCGTCATAGCCGCATTCGAACGGCGCATTCTTGGCCGCGTCCGGCTTGTGCCGACCGAACAGGTAGCCGAGCAACCAACCGAGGGCGACCAGAACGGTGCCAAGGCCGAGCCCGACCCCCATGAACACGAGGATGGGAGTGTAGTTCTGCAGCATGTTGTTCACCCTGCGCGCCGCCTGCCTGAAACCCCATCAGCGGCACGCACAAACGTGGCGGGACAAAAAACCACGAGATTTTAGCAGCTTCCCACCGGCTTTTTCTGACCGAGCGCAACGTCAGTGCCGGCGTGGAGCCACCTCCTTCGTACTGCCGGCCTGCGCCGGGCAGCGTTTTTTCCCGCACGCCCAGGGCGGTGCGGGCAGAAAAAATGGCATCGCCTTGCGGTCCGATGCCATTTTCCGTTCTGACCGGTCGGAGAACCCGACCGGAGAATTGGTGCGGAAGGAGGGACTTGAACCCTCATGCCTTGCGGCGCCACCCCCTCAAGATGGTGTGTCTACCAATTTCACCACTTCCGCGAATTGTGCAGGTCAGCTGACCTCAAGCTGCCTTACGGCTTCGGCGCATCACTGGCCGGCTGTTCGGTTGCGGCCGGTGCAGCCGGCACGTCGCTGTTGACCGGCGCCGCTTCGGTCGCGGCCGGGACATCAGTGGCCGGGACGGCTGTGGCCTCGGTCGCGGGCAGATCCGCCGCCGGCGCTTCCGCAAAGACGTCGTCGGTGACGGCCGCGGCCTTGTCACGGTGGCTGGCCATGTAGCCCAGCACCAGCAGGATCACCAGCGAGACCAGCGCCAGCCACCAGGTCGCCTTGGTCAGGAAGTTGCCTGAACCGGCAGCGCCAAACACGGTGTTCGAGGCACCGGCACCGAACGAAGCGCCGAGATCAGCGCCCTTGCCCTGTTGCAGCAGGATGATGCCGATCAACGCCAGCGCGATGACCAGAAACAGACCCAGCAGAATTTCGTACATGTCAGTCTTTTCCGACGTTTTGTCAGCGCTTACTCGGCGCTGCGGCAGATGGCAATGAACTCATCGGCCTGCAAGGAGGCGCCCCCGACCAGGGCTCCGTCCACATCCGGCTGCGCCATCAGCGCCGCCGCGTTATCTGCTTTCACACTGCCGCCATACAGAATCGGCAGCTGCCCGGCCAAGGCCGGCGCCTGCTGTTTCAGCCAGGCCCGCACTTGCCCGTGTACCTCCTGCGCCTGTTCCGGCGTCGCGGTCCGGCCGGTGCCTATGGCCCAGACCGGTTCGTAAGCCAGCACCAGTGCGCCGGCCCGTTCGTGCTGCAGCAAGCCGGCAATCGCCGTCAACTGCTGCTCCAGCACGGCCCAGGTCCGCTCGCTTTCGCGTTCGGCCAGGGTTTCGCCGATACAGATGATCGGCCGTAATCCTGCTGCCAATGCCGCCGCCGCTTTGGCGGCGACCAGCTCGCTGCTTTCGCCGTGGTACCGGCGCCGCTCCGAGTGCCCGACAATGCTGAACTGGCAGCCGAGCTCTTTCAGCATCGCGCCGGCCAGCTCGCCGGTATAGGCGCCGCCGGCATGGGCACTGACGTCCTGAGCCCCGAGCGCGCAGCGCGAGTGATTCAGCAAACCCGCCAGTTCGGCCAGATACACCGCCGGCGGACAGAACACGACCTGGCAGTGACCGGTGGTCGGCAAAGCCTGTTGCACAGCCGGTACCAGAGCCCGAACCAGTTCGCGCGAACCGTGCATTTTCCAGTTACCGGCAACGATACGCGGGCGCGACGAGGTCATAAAAAGGGGCCTGGCGAAGCGGGCGCATATGGTAGCGATGCGGCCGCCAAGTTACAAGCAAGCTGCAGCGCGGCCGGGCCGGGCTCGCGGCGAACGGCCGCCGACTTGTTCAATAATTGAGCTGCAACTGCAGATAGGTGCCGACCTGGTCGTCTTCGGTCACGGCGATGCGACCCAAATCCACCCTGGCCAGGGTCAGCGCAACGCGCCGGTTCGGCACCCAGGCCAGAAACAGATCGTGCGCATCGTCTTCGGGAACCGCGAGATTGTCGGGCTTCTGTCGGTATTCCAGACCGAGCAGCAGTTGGTCGGTCAGGAACACCGCCATGGCGGCCTGCGCCAACCACTCCCTACGGTCGTCATTGGGGCCGCCAAAACCCAGCAAGCCAAACTGGTTGGCTCGGCTGTACTGCAGCCCGGCATTGAGCAGCACGTTGTGGCCGAACAGCGCGCCGAAATAGAGCTTGCTGGCCAGCAAAGCCAACTCACTGTCGCTGTCACGCTGGCCGCCCAGCGCCGCGGGAATGAAATCGAAATCGCGGTTGCGCTTGTGCTGCACGGCAAGCGCCAGTTGCGGCAGAACCGAGTCGGGAGCAAACACCGCATCGCCTGCCAGTCGCCACTTGACGGCAACCGTGTCCTGCTCGATGTGCTCGCCGGGCACCACGTCTTCCAGATCGAAGCGCTGACGCCCCACGCTGAGTTCGACACGGTCGAACAAGCCGAGAGTTAACGCCACACTTTCGAACTGATAGTCCGGCAACGGCAACCGGGTGTAGCTAATGGCGCCGCCCCACTCATCTGCCGTGCCATAGCCGGTGATCAGCGCCCAGTGGCTCAGACCACCACCACCACTGCCATCAACCGATACCACGCCCCCGGTCGCCGGCAGCCGGCCACCCGGGTCGGCATGGATCGTCTGGACCAGTAGCGCAAACAGGCCCAGCGTACGTAGAACACGTGTGATTCTGCTCATACCCGCTCCCAGGCAGGGTGACCAATGGGCGGTCACTGTCTATGCTCAATGCTAATCGCCCCGGAGGGCCTGTCAAAAATGTTGCGATATTTAGTGCTACTGCTACTGCTTTGCCTGAGCACGCCACTGGCGGCCGACACCTTGTATCAACGCCTCGGCGGACAGCCGGCCCTGCAAGCGATCACCGACCAGCTGATCGATGTCGCCAGCACCGACCCCAACACCAAACGCAGCTTTCACAGAGTCAATCTGCAACGGGTGAAGGAGAAACTGGCGGAGCAGTTCTGCGTGCTCGCCGGCGGCCCCTGCACCTATACGGGCGACGATATGCGTCTGGTCCACCGCGGGCTGCAAATTACCGAACGGGAATTCTACGGTTTGGTTGAGCAGCTGCGTACCATCCTGGATGCGCGCGGTGTCGGCAGTCGGGAAAAGAACGAGTTGCTGGCGTTACTGGCACCGATGAAGCCACACGTGGTGGACCCGGTTGCGGCCGGTCCCTGATTGCTCGGCAAAGGAAGGGTAGCCATGGGCTCATCACTGCGTGTTGCACCGCTGTTGACGGCATTGCTTTGTTGTCCGTTCGGCATCGCTGCCGAGTTTCGTCTGCAACTGCAAGACTCCGACGGCAAGCCAGTGCCGGACATCGTCGCCTATGTGCATTCTGCCGCCGCCAAACCGGTCGGCGTGCAGGCCGATATCGTTCAGATCAACAAGGAATTTGTGCCGTATGTCACCGTGGCGCCGGTCGGCAGCCGAATCCGGTTCCCGAACAAGGACACTGTCCGGCATCACGTCTACTCGTTTTCCGATGCCAAAAAATTTGAACTGAAGCTCTACAGCGGCGTACCGGCCGAACCGGTGTTGTTTGACCGCGCCGGCGTCGTGGCCTTGGGCTGCAATATCCACGATTGGATGCTGGCTTACGTGCTCGTGGTCGATACGCCCTGGTTTGGCAAGAGCAATGGCAATGGCGAACTGGTCTTGCAGCTGCCGCCGGGGCCGCATCAACTGCAGCTGTGGCACCCGGAACTGAACGCCCCCACCAGCACGCTCGCCATCACCGTCACTGATGCCTCAGCCCCACTACGCGTACCGGTCAGCCTGCGGCCGCGGGCAAGCGCTTCGAGCAGTTATTGAGATGAGCGCGGTCGCGGCACCTCGCCGCCAACTGAGCCGGCGCCTGGCACTGACTTACGGCAGCTTGCTGTTGCTGGTGTTGGTGGGCGTGCTGTGGCTGGTGTCGCAAATGCAGCGCAATCTGGTGACCACTCAGTTGCAGGAAGAGTTACAACTGGGTCAAGCAGTTTTTGCCCGTGCCTTGGAACAGAATCAGCAACAACTGACACAGGCCGCAAAAGTGCTGGCGGCAGATTACGGCTTTCGTGAAGCCATCGCCAGCCGCGATCAAAGCACCATCACCTCAGCGTTACAGAATCATCGCGGCCGGATCAATGCCGACATCAGTCTGGCGGCGAGTCTGGATGGCAGCCTGCTGGCTGACAGCCGCGCCGATCAGGTCACCGGCTTGTTTCCGTTCCCTGCGTTGCTGCAACAGGCGCGCTTGCAAGGCGCCGCCAGTGCCATCGTCAGTCTGGACGAGCAGGCTTATCAATTGGTCGTGGTGACGGTGCGAGCACCACAGCCGATTGCGGTGGTGGCAATGGGCTTTTTGATCGATGCCGCGGTTGCCAATGACTTGCAAAAACTGACCGGTTTGCAGGTGTCTTTTCTGGGCCAACAACACGATGCCGATGGTGCACGGCGTTGGCGACTGCAAGCGTCGACCTTGCCGGCGGCGCTGGCTGATGCGCTGACCCAGCAACTGCCGCCACGACCGGATTCTGCCATCCACACGCTGATGCTGGCCGAGCTGCCGTATCAAACCCTGATCGTCGCGTTGGCAGAGCAAGACAGCAGTGAAATTGCCGTCTTGCAACGATCGCTTGAGCAGGCGCTGGCGCCGCATCGTCAGTTGCAACGCTACCTGCTTGGCTTGGGCCTGGCGGCGCTGGCACTGGCGCTGATTGCCACCGTCATGTTGGCGCGCGGCATCGTGCGGCCGTTGCAACAGTTGCAGACCGCCGCGCATCGGATGGAGGCTGGCGATTACGCGGTCGATGCCGTCATCAACCGACAGGATGAGATCGGCGATCTGGCGCAGGCTTTCAACACCATGCGCGAGACCATCGCCAGCCGTGAACAACAAATCCTGGAGCTGGCTTATCGCGATCCGTTGACGGCGCTGCCCAATCGCACCTACTTCACCGAGCAGTTGACGCGCTTGCTCAGCAGCTCGGCGCCATGTGCCGTGCTGCTGCTCGATCTGGATCGATTCAAGCTCATCAACAACACCCTGGGTCATGCCCTTGGCGATGAATTGCTGCGCGCCGCCGGCGAACGGCTGCATGGCCAGCTGCCGAAAGGCGCCACCTTGGCGCGCGTTGGCGCCGATGAATTCGCCATTCTGTTGCCGGACGCGGGTGATCGTGCCGGCCGCGTGCTGGCCGAGCGACTGGTCAGTGTCATGCAACTGCCGTTTGTTGCCGGCGGACAAACGGTCGATCTGCGCGTCAGTCTCGGTTATGCCGTGGCGCCGGATGATGGCAAGCACACCAGCGCGCTGCTACGTGCAGTCGATGTCGCGCTCTATTACAGCCGTCAGCAGCGTCGCCACATCGTTCGCTTTGATCCCAGCCTGCAACCGTTTCGCGCCGAACACTTGTCATTACTCGGCGATCTGCGCCGCGCTGTCGCCGAGAACGAACTGCGTTTGTACTACCAGCCGAAAGTCAACCTGCAGGGTGGTGATCACAGCTATTGTGAGGCCCTGGTCCGTTGGCAGCACCCAAGCCGCGGCTTCATTCCACCTGTCGACTTCATCCCCTTTGCTGAACAGACCGGCGACATCAAACGCTTGACGCGCTGGATCATCGCCCGCGCCCTCAGTCAGGCGCGTGAATGGCAGCAGCACGGGGTCCGGATGCATATCGCGGTCAATATTTCCGCTCATGATCTGCTGGATGAGAGTCTGCGCGACTTTCTGGCCGAAAGCCTCGAACGCAGCACGGTGTCGGCGGAGTGTCTTGGTCTGGAAGTCACTGAAAGTGGCTTTATCGAAGAGCCGGAACGGGCGATGGCCTTGCTGGAGCAGTTGCGGGCGCTTGGCATCAAGCTGGCCATCGATGACTTTGGCACCGGCTACTCTTCACTTGCCTATCTGAAAAAACTGCCGGTACAGGAACTGAAGATCGATCAGGCCTTCATCCGGCAATTGCGTGCCGACGGCGATGATGCCGCCATTGTCCGCTCCACCATTGAGCTGGGCCACAACCTCGATCTGCAGGTGGTGGCCGAAGGCATCGAAACCCGGGAACAAGCCGTGCTGCTGCGTGACTGGGGCTGCGATCGCGGCCAGGGCTATCATTTCAGCCGGCCGGTGCCGGCGGACGAATTTCTGCACTGGCTGCAGCAAACCGGCGCCGGTTTGCGCGTATGAAAAAACGCGCCGGACGGCGCGTTTTTTCTTGCCGACCTGGTGCTTGGCCGCGTCAAGCCGAACGCACGGCGCTGGCAATCTGCTCGGCGCAGCGCTTGACCTGCGCGGCGTCCCGACCTTCCACCATGACCCGGATCAGCGGTTCGGTGCCGGACGGCCGCAGCAGCACCCGACCGGTATCACCCAACTCCTGCTCGACGTTTGCCACCGCCTGTTTGACCGCAGCGGCCTCCATTGGCTTGCTGCCGGCCTTGAGCGGCACGTTGATCAGGGTCTGCGGAAACTTCTGCATGCCGTGTTTCAGGTCATGCAGGCTGACCCCGTTCTGCACCATCGCCGACAGCACCTGCAACGCGGAAACGATACCGTCGCCGGACGTGGTTTTGTCGAGGCAGACAATGTGGCCAGACGATTCGCCACCGAGCAGCCAGCCCTTTTCCTGCATCATTTCCAGCACGTAGCGATCGCCGACCTTGGCGCGGCCAAAGCCGATGCCCAGCTCGCGCAGCGCCACTTCCAGACCGAGGTTGCTCATCACGGTGCCGACCACGCCACCGGGCAACTTGCCGCGGCGCAGTGCATCGCGCGCGATCACGAACAGGATCTCATCCCCGTCAACCACTTCGCCTTTGTGATCGACCATGATCAAACGGTCACCGTCACCGTCGAGCGCGACACCGACATCGGCACCCCGCGCGACCACGGTTTCCGCCAGCAAGGCCGGCGCGGTCGCGCCGACCTTGTCGTTGATGTTCAGACCATTCGGTTCGGCACCGATGGTGTGCACCTCGGCACCCAGCTCTTCGAGCACGGCCGGCGCCACTTTGTACGTCGCGCCGTGGGCACAGTCGACCACCACTTTCAGGCCGCGCAGACTGAGGTTGTTGGCGACGGTGGCTTTGCAGAACTCGATGTAGCGACCGGTGGCTTCACTGACCCGGCGAGCACGACCGAGCACGGCAGAGTCGACGGTGGTCATCGGCTCGTCGAGCATGGCTTCGATGCGCGCTTCAACGTCGTCCGGCAACTTGAAGCCGTCGGCCGAGAAGAACTTGATGCCGTTGTCGTAGTACGGATTGTGCGACGCCGAAATGACGATGCCGGCCTGCGCGCGCAGAGTCCGGGTCAGGTAGGCGATGGCCGGCGTCGGCATCGGCCCGAGCATGTGTGCCTCGACTCCGGCGGCCGACAAACCCGCTTCCAGTGCAGCTTCGAACATGTAACCGGAGGTCCGGGTATCCTTGCCAATCAGCACCTTGCTGCCGCTGCCGTTGGCCAGCACCTTGCCGGCGGCCCAGCCGAGCTTCATCACGAACTCCGGGTTGATCGGAAACTCGCCGACTTTGCCGCGGACGCCATCGGTGCCGAAATACTTACGCTTGCTCATCTTCCTGCTTCACTCCTGTCGGGATGGCTGTCCTTGCGCTTCCATCGCCAGCCATAACTGCAAAACTTGTTTGGTTTCTTTGACATCGTGCACCCGCAACACCCGGGCACCGCGTTGCGCCGCCAGCAATGCCAGCGCCACACTGCCGACCAGCCGCTCCGCCACCGGCGCACCGGTGACGTGGCCAATCAGCGATTTTCGCGACAAGCCCGCCAGCACCGGATAGCCGGTCGCCGCCAGCGTGGGCAGGGCATACAGCAGCTGCAAATTGTGGCTGGCACTCTTACCGAAACCAAATCCCGGGTCCAGACAAATTTTCTCCGCCGGCAAGCCAGCTTGCCGGCAGCTCGACGCACGCTGAACCAGGAAGGCGTTCACCTCGCTGACCACGTCGTCATAGTGCGGTTGCTGCTGCATCGAACGCGGCTCGCCCTGCATGTGCATCAGACAGACCGCCGGCTGATACTGGCTGACCAGCGCCATGGCGCCGGGCGCCTGCAGCGCGTTGACGTCATTGATGATGCCCACACCGGCGGCCAAGGCCGCCGCCATCACCTCCGGGTGCCGCGTATCGATCGACACCACCGCCCCCAATGCCAGCGCCTGTTCGATCGCCGGCATCACCCGGTCCAGCTCCTGCTGGATGCTGACCGGTTCTGCCCCGGGCCGGGTCGATTCGCCGCCAATGTCGATGATGTCCGCGCCATCGGCCAGCAATTGCTCCAATCGCGGCCGCAGCAGGGCTGGCGCGGCATAACGACCGCCGTCCGAGAACGAGTCCGGCGTGACATTGAGAATGGCCATCAACAGCGGCGGTCCACTGTTGGGCCAACGGTAATCGCTGACAGCCATCGGCTTGCTTCATTTTTCGCCAAGCGTGGTCCGGCATTATCGCACTGACGCTGGCCGGGTCGCGACAAGCACGAAGCGGCTGCATATACTCGAGCACTGGTCCAGCGGTTGCGCACTTCCGCGCGCTGCCCGCACCACATGACAGGGAGTTGTTGTCGGCGTGTCAGTTCTGTTTTCCCGCCTTTATTTCATTTCGGTGCTGTCTGTAATTGGCATGCCGGGCCCTCGCGCCGCGGATATCACAACCGATGTGACGACTCCCGCCCGGTCCGAGCCCGGCACAGAAGGGCCGGCTTCCGCTTCACTGTTGGATCACGGCTGTCTCGCCCTGCCGGCAGAAGGGGCTGACCCGGAAACCCTGGCCGGGTTCGAGGCGCGTGGCTTGCCGGTTGGCGACATCCAGATTGTGGTCGATCCGATTTTCGACACCAGCAAACCGGAAGAAGACAACTGGCTGTTTCGGCTGGTCAACGACTGGCACGTTCCAACCGACACCGAGGTCATTCGCGACGATCTGCTGTTTGAACCCGGCGAACCGTTCCGCGCCAGCCGGATGGCCGAATCCGAGCGGGTCTTGCGCACCCGCCGCTATCTGCGCGGCGCCGACATCCGGCCGGTCGGCGAATGTCTGGAAAAAGTCGATCTGGAAGTGCGTGTAAAAGACGTCTGGACGCTGGTGCCCGACATCAGTTTCTCGCGCAGCGGTGGCGACAACAGTTCCCGGTTCGGTTTCAGGGACAGCAACTTTCTCGGCACCGGTCGCGCCGTGCAGATTGTCCGCGAACAGGATGCCGAACGTACCGGCACCATGTTCGGCTACCGTGATCCCAGTTTCGGCAACACCCGCAGCATCCTGGATCTGGAGTACACCAATAACGACGACGGCCAGAGTCATGCGTTTGAGCTGTACCGGCCGTTCTTCTCGTTGGAAACGCCATGGGCCGGTGGCGTACTGGCACACCGGGATTTGCGCACCGATACGCTTAATTTCCGCGATGAGGAGATTCAATCCTTCGAGCACGAGGAAGAGAATCACAGCGTGTTCGGTGGCTGGTCACGCGGTCTGATCGGGCACGAAACCCAGCGCTGGCGCTTTGGCCTCAGCGACGAAGACAGTCGGTTCCAAGCCAACGAAGACACGGTGCCAGCGCAGCCGTTTCCGCGCGATCGACACTACCGTTATGGCTGGCTGGAATGGGAGCGGGTGCACGACAGCTTCGTCAAGGCGGTCAACATCAATCAGATGCGCCGCACCGAGGACATCAACACCGGCTGGATAACGTTGCTGCGTTTCGGCCGCGCCGATGACGCCATCGGCTCAACCGATGAGGCGTGGCTATATTTCGCGTCTGCGGAACGCTATTACCTGGTCGATGATGACAAGGTCATGTTCCTGTCTGGCGCGGTCGATGGTCGTCATGACGGCGACCAGGTCATTGACCAACGCAGCGAACTGCATGTCCGCTACTACCAGGGCGATTTCCGCTCGCACCAGTTTTATGCCGCACTGCGCCTGCAGCACGGTCGCAACCTGTTTGTCGATAACCCCATCACGCTCGGCGGTGACAACGGGCTGCGCGGTTACCCGACCCGCTATCAGATGGGCGACCGGATGGCGTTGCTGACCCTGGAGGAACGGTTCTATTTGTTCACCGAGGTGCTGTCCCTGTTCGACGTCGGTGCAGCAGTGTTTGCCGATGTCGGCCGCGCCTGGTTCGATGGCCGAGACAACGGCTACAACGGCGGCTGGTTACGGGATGTCGGTTTTGGCTTGCGACTCACCCCAACCCGTACCGGCAACGAACGGCCCGGCAAGCAAACCGTCCTGCACCTCGATTTGGCGGCGCCGCTCAATACCGATGCCGATCCGGAACTCGACAAACTGCAGTGGCTGGTAACGATAAGAGACAGTTTCTGAAAAGAGGCCCGACGCGGCCAAACCACCGTGGCCCATCAGCAACCGAGCCGTGTTGCCGGCCGACGAACGATGCCGGTTGTCGCCGACTGCCGAGCAACAAAAAAGCGCCATCAGGCGCTTTTTTGTTTACTGCTGACGCGACCACGCTCAATGCGCAGCGGCCGCCTTGCCATTGACATCATCGGCGTTGCTCGTGGCATCAACCGTGGCTGAACCCTTACCGCCGCCATCGTTGCGATCGCTCCAGCCCTCCGGCGGTTGCGGGTCACGACCCTGCATGATGTCATCGATCTGCTTGCTGTCCAGCGTTTCGAATTTCATCAGCGCATCGGCCATCGCGTTCAGCTTGTCGAGATTGTCGTTCAACATTTTCTCGGCCAGCTTGTAATTGCGGTCGATGATGGCACGGATCTCTTCGTCAATCGCTTTCGCGGTGGAATCCGCGACGCTCTTGTGCTGGGTGATCGAACGACCGAGGAACACCTCCCCTTCGTCCTCGCTGTACGACAACGGCCCCATCCGCTCCGACAGACCCCAATGGGTCACCATGTTGCGGGCAAGCTCAGTGGCACGCTGGATGTCGTTTGAGGCACCAGTAGTCACACCATCAAAGCCGTGGATGATCGCCTCGGCGATGCGGCCACCGAACAGAATCGCGATACGGTTTTCCAGATACTGCTTGGAGTACGACAAGCGATCCTGCTCCGGCAACTGCATGGTCACGCCCAGCGCCCGACCGCGCGGAATAATGGTCACCTTGTAGACCGGATCCGAATGCGGCAGCAGGTAACCGAGAATCGCGTGCCCGGCCTCGTGATAGGCGGTGTTGCGCTTTTCTTCCTCGGTCATGACCATGGTGCGGCGCTCGGCGCCCATCATGATCTTGTCCTTGGCGGCATCGAAGAAACGCATCTTGACCACGCGCTCATTGGCGCGCGCCGCCAGCAGCGCCGCTTCGTTGACCAGATTCGCCAGATCGGCGCCGGAGAAGCCCGGCGTGCCACGCGCGATCACCGCCGGATCGACATCGTCGGCAACCGGCACTTTGCGCATATGCACTTTCAGGATCTGTTCGCGACCGCGGATGTCCGGCAGGCCGACCACGACCTGACGGTCAAAACGGCCCGGCCGCAGCAGTGCCGGATCGAGCACGTCCGGCCGGTTGGTCGCGGCAATGATGATGATGCCTTCATTGCCTTCGAAACCGTCCATCTCGACCAGCAGCTGGTTCAGCGTCTGCTCGCGTTCGTCGTGACCGCCGCCCAGGCCGGCACCGCGATGACGGCCGACTGCGTCGATCTCGTCGATGAAGATGATGCACGGCGCATGCTTCTTGGCCTGATCGAACATGTCGCGCACGCGCGACGCGCCGACGCCGACGAACATCTCGACGAAATCGGAACCGGAAATGGTGAAGAACGGCACTTTCGCCTCACCGGCGATGGCGCGCGCCAGCAGCGTCTTGCCGGTACCCGGCTGACCGACCATCAGCACGCCGCGCGGGATCTTGCCGCCGAGCTTCTGGAATTTGCCCGGGTCGCGCAGGAACTCAACCAGCTCGGCCACTTCCTCTTTGGCTTCTTCGACACCGGCGACATCGGCCAGCGTAGTCTTGACCTGATCTTCGCCGAGCAGACGGGCCTTGCTCTTGCCAAAGCTCAGCGCACCGCCCTTGCCACCGCCCTGCATCTGGCGCATGAAGAAAATCCAGACGCCGATCAGCAGCAACACCGGCAGCAGGTTGATGAAAATGACGAACAACAGGCTCTGCTTTTCCGGCGGCAGGATGGTGACTTTCGCCGTCTTGCTTTCGGTCAGCGCGGCATCGAGCCGGTCGGTGTACGGCGGCAGGCTGGCGACGAATTGATCACCGTTCTTGTAGGTGCCGACCGCCTCGCGCGAGTCGAACTGCACCTGCACTTCCTCGATCTTGCCGTTCTGCAGATCGCTGATAAATTCGGAATAGCCGATCGACTGCACCGTGCCGCGGCTGCCGGTGAAATTGTTGAACACCGACACCAGCACGATGGCGATAACCAGCCACAGCAGGACATTTTTGAACATGTCGTTCAAGGGACCACTCCTTTCCACCGCTGCCGACGGGCAACGGCACATCAATCAATCCGGCGTCAAGGCCAGTCAGTCTTTCCGACCAGTATAGTGCTGCGCGAGCACAAACACTTCACGAGAACGGTCACGAGATGCGTCTGGCTTGCGGATCTTCACGGTTTTGAACAGCCGTCGCAATTCGACCAAGTAGGCATCCGAACCTTCGCCCTGAAACATTTTCACCAGCATGGTGCCGCCCGGCTTCAGCCAGTTCTTGGCAAAGTCGAGCGCCAGTTCCAGCAAATACATGGACCGCGCCTGATCGACCACGGCCGTACCGCTCATATTGGGGGCCATGTCGGACAAAACAAGGTCGACCTGCTGACCCTGAAGCCGATTTTCCAATTCGGCCAACACCGCGTCCTCGCGGAAATCGCCCTCGATGAAGTCGACGTCCGGCAGGCTGTCCATCGGCAGGATGTCGAGCGCGACAATCTTGCCCTTGCCGCCGGTCCTGGTAAGTACATACTCACTCCAGCTGCCCGGTGCCGCACCGAGGTCGACGATGACCATGCCCGGCCGGATCAGCTTGTCCTTCTGGTCAATCTCCTGCAGCTTGAACACCGCCCGCGACCGCCAGCCTTCCTTTTGTGCCTGTTTGACGAACGGGTCGTCGAAGTGCCGCTGCAGCCAGCGGGTCGAACTCTTGCTACGTGCCATACTCGTTTGACTCAAAGCGGGCCCGGCCGGCGCTGTCGACCAAAAGCCCTCGTGATGCCCTGTCCCGGGCGCTAGAATGGCGCCCCTTTTCTGTACCGCTTACCGGAAGCCCGCCATGCCGACCCCCAGCAGCCCTCTCGCCAGCAACCAGGTCCGCCACCTGCGCGCCCTGGCTCACAGCCTGAAACCGGTGGTCATGCTTGGCGCCAACGGCCTGACTGATGCCGTGCTGGCCGAAATCGAACTGGCCATCGCTCACCATGAACTGATCAAGGTGAAGCTGGCCGGTGACGACCGCGACGAACGCCGCGCCATTGCCGACGCCATCTGCGAACAGCTGGGCGCCGTCAACGTCCAGATCCTCGGCCACAACCTGATCGCGTTCCGGGCCAAACCGAAAGACAGCAAGATTGTGCTGCCGAAAGCCAACAAACCCAAATTGGTCTGAGTGATGGCTGCATTCAGCAGCCTCACGACCCAGACAGAAACGCCGCGACATCATCGCGGCGTTTTTGTTTTCTGCTTAAATGTACTTCACCGCAACGATTTCGTATTCGATATCGCCACCCGGTGTCTTGACCACCACGATGTCGCCTTCGAACTTGCCGACCAGACCGCGGGCAATCGGCGAACCGACGCTGATCAGGTTGTTTTTGATGTCGGCCTCGTCCTCACCCACGATACGGTAGACCAGCTCGTCACCGGTCTCGGTATTGGCGAGCTCGACGGTGGCACCGAAAATCACCTTGCCGTCATTCTGCAGCTTGCTGACGTCGATGATCTGGGCGTTGCTGAGCTTGGCTTCGATATCGGCGATACGGCCTTCAATGAAACCCTGCTGCTCGCGCGCGGCGTGATACTCGGCGTTTTCCTTCAAATCGCCATGGGCTCGGGCTTCGGCAATGGCGTGGATCACTTTCGGCCGGGCCACGGTCTTCAGTTCATGCAGTTCTTTATTCAAGGCTTCCGCACCGCGTGCCGTCATCGGTACACGATTCATTTCTACTCCTTTCCGCGCGGCCTGCTGCTCCAGCAAACTGGCCGCGCTAAACAGTGATTCGGGTTTGCAGGACATGCGCATGGCGGTGTCCGTTCGGCAAACCCAATTAGGCTTTGATCCGGCGATGCAGCGATTGCACCGACTCCACCCGATCGCGATCCTGCTCACGCAGGGCCGCGCAGCTGGCAAAGGCACCGGCGATGGTCGTGGTATACGGAATCTTCTTCTGCAGCGCCGAGCGCCGAATCATGTACGAGTCCGCAATCGCCTGTTTGCCTTCGGTGGTGTTGACGATGTAGGCAATCTCGCCGTTCTTGATCAGATCGACGATATGCGGGCGGCCTTCGGTCACCTTGTTGATCGGGGTGCACGGCACGCCCGCTTTGCTAAGTACGGCCGCCGTACCTCCGGTGGCATACAGCTCGAACCCGAGCGCGACCATCTGCCGACCGAGATCCGGCAGCTTGGCCTTGTCGGCATCACGCACCGAAATGATGGCTTTGCCACCCATCGGCGCCTGCGCGAAGCAAGCCAGCTTGGCTTTGTAATAGGCTTCGCCAAAGGTCTGGCCGACGCCCATTGCTTCGCCGGTTGATTTCATTTCCGGGCCGAGAATCGGATCGGAATTCGGGAACTTGGCGAACGGGAACACCGGTTCCTTGACCGCGAAGAACGGCGGGATCACTTCTTCCGTGACGCCCTGCTCTTTCAGTGAACGACCGGCCATGACCCGCGCGGCAATTTTCGCCAACGGCAGGCTGGATGCTTTCGACACAAACGGCACGGTACGTGACGCACGCGGATTCACTTCGAGCACGAAAATCTTGCCGTCCTGAATCGCGAACTGGGCGTTCATCAAGCCAACCACGTCGAGCTCTTTCGCCATCAGGTGCATCTGGTTGCGCAGCTCATCCTGCTGCGCTTTCGACAAGCTGTACGGCGGCAACGAGCAAGCCGAGTCACCGGAGTGCACGCCAGCCTGTTCAATGTGTTCCATGATGCCGCCGACCAGCATGGTCTCACCGTCGTAAATGCAATCGACATCGACCTCGATGGCGTCATCGAGGAAGCGATCCAGCAGCACCGGCGAGTCGTTCGATACTTTGACCGCATGGGTCATGTAGCGGCGCAGCTCATCGGCGTTGTAGACGATTTCCATCGCCCGGCCACCAAGCACGTACGACGGCCGCACGACCAGCGGGTAACCGATTTCATCAGCGAGGCGCACGCCTTCTTCCATCGTCCGGGCGGTGCGGTTCGGCGGCTGGTGCAGGCCAAGACGCTCGATCGCTTGCTGGAAGCGTTCGCGATCTTCAGCACGGTCGATCGCATCCGGCGAAGTACCGATAATCGGCACGCCATTGGCTTCCAGCGCACGGGCGAGTTTCAGCGGTGTCTGGCCACCAAACTGCACGATCACGCCCTTCGGTTTTTCCTTGTCGACGATTTCGAGCACGTCTTCCAGCGTCACCGGCTCGAAGTACAGCCGATCGGAGGTGTCGTAATCGGTCGAGACGGTTTCCGGGTTGCAGTTGACCATGATGGTCTCGTACCCGTCTTCGCGCATCGCCAGTGCCGCGTGCACGCAGCAATAATCGAACTCGATGCCCTGGCCAATCCGGTTCGGACCACCGCCCAGCACCATGATTTTGTCGCGGTTGCTCGGCTCGGCCTCGCATTCTTCCTCGTAAGTCGAGTACATGTAAGCGGTCGAGGTCGCGAATTCGGCGGCGCAGGTATCAACCCGCTTGTACGTCGGGCGCACATTCAGCTTGTGGCGCAATTTGCGCAGCTCGGTCTCGGTGACACCAAACAACTGCGCCAGCCGGATATCCGAGAAGCCCTTGCGCTTCAGCTCGAACATTTCCTCCTTGGTCACGGTCGACAGTGCGCGCTTGGCGAACTCGGCTTCGAGTTTCATCAGCTCTTCGATCTGGACCAGGAACCACGGATCGATATGGGTCAGCTTGAACACCTGATCCAGGGTCCAGCCGGCGCGGAAGGCATCACCGACATACCAGATCCGATCCGGACCCGGCACCTGCAAGCGCTGACGGATTTCATCCTGCGCGCCCGGCTCGGCCAGATTCACTTTCGGATCGAAACCATGGGCGCCCACTTCCAGACCGCGCAGTGCTTTCTGCACCGATTCCTGGAACGAGCGACCGATCGCCATCACTTCGCCGACCGACTTCATCTGGGTGGTCAGCGTCGCTTCGGTCTGCGGGAATTTTTCGAAGTTGAACCGCGGCACCTTGGTCACGACGTAGTCAATCGACGGCTCGAACGACGCCGGCGTCGCGCCGCCGGTGATGTCGTTTTTCAGTTCATCGAGGGTGTAGCCAATCGCCAGCTTGGCGGCGACTTTCGCGATCGGGAAGCCGGTTGCTTTCGAGGCCAGCGCCGACGAGCGCGAAACGCGCGGGTTCATCTCGATGATGACCATGCGGCCGTCTTTCGGGTTGACGCCGAACTGCACGTTCGAACCGCCGGTCTCGACACCGATTTCACGCAGCACCGCCATCGAGGCGTTGCGCATGATCTGGTATTCCTTGTCGGTCAGTGTTTGCGCCGGGGCCACGGTAATCGAGTCACCGGTGTGCACGCCCATCGGATCGAAGTTTTCGATCGAGCAGACGATGATGCAGTTGTCGTTCTTGTCGCGAACGACCTCCATCTCGTATTCCTTCCAGCCGATCAGCGATTCGTCGATCAGCAGTTCCTTGGTCGGCGACAAATCCAGACCGCGGTTGCAGATTTCTTCGAACTCTTCCTTGTTGTAAGCAATACCGCCACCGGTGCCACCCATTGTGAAGCTCGGGCGAATGATGCACGGGAAGCCGACCTTGGCCTGCACGGCCCAGGCTTCTTCCATGCTGTGCGCGACGTCGGCGCGCGGCATGTCGAGGCCGATTTTGCGCATCGCCTGCGCGAACAGCTGCCGATCTTCGGCTTTCTTGATCGCCTCTTCGCGGGCGCCGATCATCTCGACGCCGAATTTCTCCAGCACGCCGCTGCGGGCCAGATCGAGCGCGCAGTTCAGCGCGGTCTGACCGCCCATGGTCGGCAGCAATGCATCCGGTTTCTCTTTTTCGATGATGCGGGCGACGATTTCCGGCGTGATCGGTTCAATGTAAATCGCATCGGCCATGTTCGGATCGGTCATGATCGTGGCCGGATTCGAGTTGACCAGAATGACCCGGAAGCCTTCCTCTTTCAGCGCTTTACAGGCTTGTGCGCCGGAGTAGTCGAACTCGCAGGCCTGACCGATGACGATCGGACCGGCGCCGATGATCAGGATGCTTTTTATGTCTGTGCGCTTGGGCATTGCGGTACCGTTTCCCGTTGTGCGGTTTCGTGGGTCACAAGAATCGGACCACACGAAAACGTCTTTGTAGCAAAGGCCTGTTTATTGCGCCGGCGTTGCCGGCGCCAAGTGTCGGGTTACGGCGCGAAGCGCCTAACCCAACCTACATGGCGCCAACCCTTCGGTTGGGCCCCAACCGCGTCTTGTTTTGCACGCGGTCAGCGGTGTTTTATTTCCGTTTCGCCATCATCTCGATGAATTGATCGAACAGCGGCGCGACATCGTGCGGGCCGGGGCTGGCTTCCGGGTGACCCTGGAAGCTGTAAGCCGGCACGTCGGTGCGGGCGATGCCCTGCAGCGAACCGTCGAACAGCGACTTGTGCGTCACCCGCAGGTTTTTCGGCAGCGTCGCTTCATCGGCGGCAAAACCGTGGTTCTGACTGGTGATCATCACGGTGCCGGCATCCATGTCCTTTACCGGATGGTTGGCGCCGTGGTGACCGAATTTCATCTTGACGGTCTTGGCACCGCTGGCCAGTGCCAGCAGCTGGTGGCCGAGGCAGATACCGAAGATCGGAATGCCGGTTTTCAGCAGCTCGCCGATCGCGGTAATCGCGTAATCGCAGGCGGCCGGATCACCGGGGCCGTTCGACAGGAAAATGCCGTCCGGTTGGTATTTGAGCACGTCGCTGGCCGGTGTCTGTGCCGGCACCACGGTCAGCTTGCAGCCGCGCTCGGCCAGCATGCGCAGAATGTTGTGCTTGACGCCGTAGTCGTAGGCAACAACGTTGAATCTGTGTTCACTGACGCTGTGGTAGCCACGGTTCCAGGCCCACTCGCCGGTGTTCCACTCATAGGCTTTGGTGCAGCTGACTTCCTTCGCCAGATCCATGCCGTTCAAACCGGCAAAGCCGCGCGCCAGTTCCAGCGCCTTCGCTTCATCGAGTTTTTCACCAGGAGAGCCGCCCGCCATGATGCAGCCGTTCAGCGCGCCCTTGGTCCGCAGCAGCTTGGTCAGCCGGCGGGTGTCGATGTCGGCAATGCCGACCACATTGCGCTTTTTCAGGTAGCTGCCGAGGTCTTCTTCCATGCGGTAGTTCGAGGCCAGCCGCGGCAGGTCACGGATGATGAGGCCGGCGGCCCAGACCCGGTCCGACTCGGCGTCTTCGGCGTTGCAGCCGGTGTTGCCGATATGCGGGTAGGTCAGCGTCACGTGCTGCTTGGTATAGGAAGGGTCAGTCAGGATCTCCTGATAGCCGGTCATTGCGGTGTTGAACACCACTTCACCGACCGACGCGCCATGGGCGCCGATGCTGACTCCGCGGAACAGGCTGCCGTCTTCGAGGGCGAGGAGAGCGGGCGTGAACAAGATACCTCCGGGCGACAGGCGTGCGACTGGCACCGAAGCCTGCCTAAGCGGGCACCGGAGCCGGTTACAAGGGGTGGATTTAAACTTCTGGGATTTTACGCGAGGGGGGCAGGTCTGTCCATTTGCCTGCCCGCGGGAATTCGACCTGCCGCATCCGAATTGGTGCGAAAGTCTCAGACCGGCGCCAGACTGGCCCGGCACTGCCCGATGGCATAGGCAAGTTCCGCCAACTGCGGCATCCGCACGGAGGCCGCGCTGCCGGACAGCTGGTAAGGCTGGAACTGGCCGTCGGCGAAACAGCGCATCAATACCTGCCGGTTCAGCACCCCTTCGCCGAGATAGCCCATGGCCCAGTCGGTGAACCGGCGTTCGATGATGGCTTCGTAGGCCAGCATGACCGGGCTGTGATGACGCGGGTCCTGGCAAATGCGCAGGTAGCGCTCGTTGACGGCCTCGCGCGGGCCCTCCAGCCATTGCAGGAAATAGCGGCTGCTGAAGACCCGCATGCCAGTCAGGTGGCGCGGCCGGTTATTGCGTTCGGAAACGGCGACGATGCCGTGCACATCGCTGAGACGGAAACTTTCGCTGGCAGTACTGGCGTAGATCAATCGGCACAACGAACACAGCCGCCCAGGTTCATCGCGGCGCACCGGGCCGGGTTGCCACGAAGCAACCAGCGCCGGCGACCGCGACGAATGTCCTGATCTGGCCAGACAGCATTGTGGCCCCGGCGATGCCGGAGCCACATTCACGTGCGCTTAGCGCAAGGCCTCCTGCTTGGCGAGCAAGCTGGCTTTGGCAGCGGTTTTGCTGACAGTCAGTGCGTTGTTGGACATTTTGCTGGCAGTGGTCGCCGGCTCGGCATCGATCAACACCATGCTGGAACCGATCACCGTGCTGCCGTCGCTGTAACGCAACACGCCGAGGTACTTGTCAGCCGGCACATTCCAGCTCAGCGCAACCGACGCGGTGCCACCGATGTAGACCTTGCTCGGCGCAACCGCTTTCCAGTTTGCTGCGTCTTCGCTGTTGCCAACGACCCACGAGAACAGCGTGAACGTGCTGCTGCCACCGACCGGCGCGTAACCGACCACACAGGCCAGATAGGTTCCGGCAGCCGGTGCGCGCGCCTGAATGGCCTCGTTGGTGCTGGCGCCGGCGCTGGTCGCCAGTTTGGCACCGGTGCTGCTGTACAGCTCCAGATCCAGATCGTCTGCGCCTTGACCCGAACTGTAGCTGTCATACAGCGCAACGCGCAGGGCAGCAGTGTTGGCCGGAACCGAGATCGGGAACGAGCGGAAACCCGCCGCGTTGTTCAAACACTTGGCGTAACTCGAAGCGCCAGCCAGACCAACGGTTGCGGTTGTGCGGGTAGCCGGCTTCAAGCCTGCTTTCAAGGTCGACATGCTGCCGGCAAAACCGGTGCCCACGGTGAACAATTTGCTGCCGGTCATACCGCTGTAGTTCAGATTGGCCGGTGCCGTCAGTGCGCTTGCTTTGACGGTGATCGGACTGCGCACAACATGCTGACCATCCTGCCAACGCAGTTCACCGAACGCCCATTCACCCATCGGCGCCGTGGTGCGCGTCAGGCTCAACGTGTAGCTTGCCGACTGGCCGGGCGCCAGCGTCAGTACCGCCGGTGACACGGTAACCGTAAAGCCCGGCACGCTGGCCGACGCCGTGTACACTGCGCTGACGTTGCTGACATTCTTCACCGTGCGCTTGACCGTGGCTTTGCCATAAACATCCGCCACTGTGATCGACGGCAGGTTCAGGTTGTATGCGGCAACAGCACCGACGTTACGGCAGATGGCGCCACTGGCCGGCAAGGCATTCGCACCACAGAGGAAGCGGTAATAATCTTCTGCACCGAGGTCATACACCAGACCCGGATCGGCCGCCTTGTTCGGATTGACATGACCAGCCCCCTGGCCCCACGGCAACGCACCCTGTGCCGCGCCGGGTTGATTGTCTGGCAACACGCTGTAGGTGGTGGTCATCAGCGCCGATTTGATCGCCGCCGGCGACCAGCCCGGGTGTTTGTGCTTCAGCAATGCCGCCAGACCCGCGACATGCGGGCTCGACATCGACGTCCCTTGCAGGTAATCGTAAGTCGCATCCGGAATCAGGCTCAGATCGGCGATGGCGTTGCGCATTTCCGGCGACGTCACGATCGGCGCGTACGCCGCGAGAATGGACACCCCAGGTGCCGTCAGATCCGGCTTCAGGATATTGGCATTGCCCTTGTTCGGGCCGCGCGACGAAAACGCCGCCATCAGCGGCGCGGCAATGACGCCTGGCTTGGCTTCGCCCTTCAGCAGACGACCGCTGGCCGCTTCCGTTGCCGCAACATAGGCTTTGACGGCAGCACCCTTGACGTTGTCGAGATGGACGCTCGGCACACTGTGCGGATCGTCGTTCAACGATTCGGTCGCGGTGTTGTTGACCAGCACCATGCCGACACCGCCGGCCATCTTCACCGCAGCACTCTTGTCAACGCGGGCGTTGACACCGCGATCACAGACGACAATCTTGCCGCTGACCTTGGCCGGATCGAGCACGCCGGTTTTCAAACACAGACGAACCTCTTCGGCATTGGCACCGGCAAGACCGGCATTGGCAGACAAAATCATTGCGCTGTCCGGCAACGCATCGGTCAGCGATGCACCGCGGTACTCCATGCCGTTGCCCAGCACGATACCGCCTTCATGGAAACGATCATGCGTCGACGCCGCCACCGTGGTCAGCCACGGGCTGATGTGGGCAACCTGATTGCCCGGGCCACTGTTGCCGGCAGACGTGGCAACAAACACGCCGGCACGAGACGCCGCAAAGAACGCCTGCTCAACCGGATCGTTGAAATTGGTCTGGGTGCCGCTGATGGAGTAGTTGATGACGTCCACACCATCCTGCACCGCTTTTTCAATGGCCGCGACGCTGTCGCCGTTGAAGCAGGAATTTTTCGGCGTATTCGGCGGCTTGGTGGTATCGGTGTCGATATAGGTCCAGCACACTTTGTAGGCGGCAATGCGCGCACGCGGTGCCATACCGGAGGTCTTGCCAACCGACACGCCGGCGACGCTGACCGGCACGCCATGGTTGCCGGCGGCAGTCGATGCCGTGTGGGTGCCGTGGCCGCCCTGATCGCGCGGCGAACGGTACTCCAGATAGTGCGGTTTGTTGATGTGGGCAGTCGATTGATACGACGCATCAAAGAACTGGGCACCGATCAGTTTGTTGTTGCAATGGCTGGTGGTGAACCCCACACCTTGCTGGCAACTGCCAGTCCAACGCGCCGGCGCCGGACCGTACACCACGGTGCCCGGCAGATGCGCGGCGATCGGGGTACCGTTGGCATCCACTTTGTCGGAAAACGCCGGGTTCTCCGGTGTCACGCCGCTGTCGATGATGCCGACGATGATGTCTTCACCGGCACCGGCGTTACCGCCAAGCTGCTCCCACAATCCGCCCGTAGCATCGAGCCCCAGGAACCGGGTGGTGTAGCTGGTATCGAGTTCACGGGCTTCATCAACCGTGACCGCAGCGACGCCGCTGGCGCCGGCCAGTTTGGCCGCCTGCGCATCGGTCAGCAGCACCGAGAAGCCGTTGAACACAGTGTTGAAACGCGCCAGCACATCGGCCTCGCCAATACTTCCCAGCACGCGGTCCTGCTGCGTCTCCAGATACTCGATGTACTGCTGAACTGTGGCCGCGTTGATATCGAGCTTGCTGCCGGCAGCCGGCTGGGTCGCCGGCAAATTGGCGATGCCGCCGCTGTAGGTCGCGACTGGCTTGTCGGTCAGCTGCACAATGTAAGCGCGCCTGGTTTCATCCGCGTGGCTGACGCCGGCCAGTGCCAGCAACAAGGCCACGCTTAACGTCGATACAGATTGTTGTTTCATGCGTTATCCCTCAGATGCCGTGGTGATTCAGGCGCGCCGGCGCAGCAGCGCCAGGGCCAGCAGGCCGAGACCGAACAGGGTCACGGTTTGACCGGTCGGGATGCGGATATCGTCGAGCGCAAACTGACCGAGGTTCTCGTTCGGGTTGCTGCACTCGCCCGCGCTGTCAAAGGTGCAGGCAAAGAACCGCAGGGCGCTGATATCGGCGAACACGGCATCGATGCCGTACAGATCGATATGGCCAAAATAGAAACCGCCGTTTTCGGCCTGCGCCGGCAGATCGAACTGGTAGCGGGCGTAGTTCTGACCGTGGAAGACATCGAGAATGATGCGGGCAATCACGTCGCCGACGGCGTTGACCGGCATCGGCGCCAGAAATGCCGCATCGAAGCCCAGCAGCTGAAAACCCTGGCTGTCAACGCGGTCGAGCCAGATGCCGCCGTCGTTCAGTGCCGACCAGTACCGGCTGTCGTTACCCTGCGGGCAGACGGCGACAAAGCAGCTGGCGGAGTCGCCAACAAGCCCCATGCCCAGCGTGGTCAGGCGAAAGCCATCACCCACCAACACCGATTCGCCGTCGCCATAAACGCTCGGGTCCAGGTGGTCGAAAGTGATCACATCGGCAAAGCAGGGGCTAGCCAGCGCCAGCAGCAGCGCTGCCAGCCCGTTCTTCAAAGACTTGTACATGTGAGGCCTCTTCTGTCGAAAGAATGTATCTGTTGTTATGCTGGTCGGCGTCGAGTCCGGCCACGAGGGCGGGCAGAATGCAAACGCCGTACCGTTGCAACACGCAGCCCGTACGGCTTGGCATCCTGTGAAGTTGGGCGCCGCAGCGATCCGAATGTCGCGCAGAAACGTAAAATTTGCTGACGCACTTGCGTATCGGATTGTTGCGTTTTGTAGTACATCATTCAGGCGTTGCGCGTTGCGCGTTGCGCAGCGCATGGTTGCAAGACACACTCTTGGCAAGGAGAACGGTATGCGCTTGGGATGGGCTCTGTTGCTCGTGGTCGGTTGCGCCAACGCGCAGACCGACTTGATCACCGGCGAATTAAGCTTTGATGGCACTCCGCCTACTGCTGCCGTGCTGTATGTGCGCGACCCGGACGGAGCGATCAATCAGCTGCAAATCGATCAGAAAGACCGGCAGTTCAGCCAGTTCATGAATGCCGGATCAACGGGCGCCGTCATCACCTTCCTGAACTCGGACACGGCCCGGCACAATCTGTACGCCAACAGCTACACGACCGGCACCCGATTCGATGTCGGCCTGATCCCGCCCGGGAAGAGCGTCACGCTGACGCTGAGCTGGCCTGAAGACAGCATTGTCCGGGTGGGCTGCGCCATTCACACCAACATGGAAACGTACATCGCCAATATCCGCGCAGCGCATTACCAGCTGCTGCCGTTCAAGCGCTGGGTCGAGAAAGGCGGCATGGACGATTACGGTGGCAGCGAATTTGAAGAACGGATCAGCAAGCAAGCGGACATTCGGCTCCGGCAAGTGCCGGCGGACAAAACCACCTTGACGCTGCTGATTCCCTACTATCAACCGCTCACCTTTGAGCTGAAAGCCGGCGAAAACAAGACGCTGGATGTGATCCGCGACGGCGCCAAGCGTGGCACGTTGACCGTCAAACGCAGCTGACGGCAACCGGACAGCAACGGCCGCTGACGGCGGCCGTTGTTCAGTCGATCTGGGCGCTGCTGAACCGGTCGCGGCGCAACCCGCGGCTGAGACTTTCGGTCAGCCAGATCAGCAGGAAGGTTGCCAGCAACAGCGTGCTGACCTTGTCGTAACGGAACACGCTGAGGGCGACATGCAGTTGCTGTCCGAGCCCGCCGGCGCCGACCACACCGAGCACGGTGGCGGCGCGCAGGTTCATTTCGCTGCGGTAAAGACTGTACGCGAACCACTGCGGCGCGATGATCGGCAGACGGCCGTAGCAGAATGCCTGCAGCCGGCCGGCACCGACGAGCCGCAGGGCCTCGTCGGCGCGGCGATCGGCATTCTCCAGCGTTTCGCTGAATAGCCGCGCCAGCACGCCGGCGGTGTGCAAGGTCAGCGCCAGAATACCGGCCGTGGCACCCAGCCCGACCGCAAGCACCAACAGGCTGGCGAACAGCAATTCCGGCACCGCCCGCAAGGCATTGAACAGCAGCTTGAGCGGCCAGCGCAGCGCCGTTTGCGCGAGCACCGCCAGCAACGCGGCCAGCAGGGCGGCGAAAATCGTCGACAACACCGCCATCGCCAGCGTTTCGGCGCTGGCACGCGCCACCACCAGCAAAAAGCGTGGCTCCAGATTGGGCGCCAGCAGCGGCGCAACAAATTCGCCGAGCCCGCGCCAGCTGGCATCGAAGCTGGCGAAGTCGAGCGTCAGCACGCTCAGCGCGAGCAAACTGCCAGGCAAAACCAACGCCAGCAGCCAACGCACCAGCGGCCGACGCGGCGGTGACGGCAACGTCACGACGTTCATGGCCGCACACTCCAGCGCAGCAGCGCGCTGAGCGCATCGGCCGCCAGCACCAGCAGCATGAACGCCAGCAGCAGCGTCGCCGCCTCATGGCCGTTCAACATGCGCAGACTGAGTTCCAGTTGCTGGCCCAAACCGCCGGCGCCGACAAAACCCATGATGACGCTGGCGCGCAGCGCACATTCCCAGCGATAAACGGTATATGACAGCAGCTCGTCGCGCACCGACGGCCAGACGCCATAGAACAAGGTTTGCCGACGGCCCGCGCCAGCGATCAACAAGGCACGCGCCGGCTCGAGCGCGCCACTCTCGCTGATGTCGGCATAGACTTTCGCCAGCATGCCGCCGTAGCTGACGGCGATGGCGGCGATCGCCGCTGCCGGTCCAAGCCCGAACAGCCGGACAAACAGCAGCGCCCAGATCAGCTCCGGCAAGCTGCGCAACAACAGCGCCACGGCCCGCACGACTGCCCGTGCCGCCCGGCAGTAATCACAGCGTGGTGCCGGCCCGAGCAGGGAGATGGACAGGGTACGTGTGGTCAGTACCGCGAGCGGCAAGGCAAGGATCAGCGCAGCGGCAATGCCAAGGGTGGCGATGGCCAGTGTTTGCGCCATCGCGATAACGGTCAGCTGCAGAAACTCCGGCTGCCAGGCCGGTGTGGCGAAATCGCGCAGAAAATGCGCCATCGCTTGCCAGCTGTCGGGCTGAAACAAGCCGGTCAGGGAAAAATCGGTCGCGGCAAAAAGCGGCCACAGCAGCAACAGCGCCAACGTGACCGCGACCAGGCGCCGGGCCGGCGCCTGGTCATGCCCGGCAGACGTTGCCGTCATGGCGCGCAACTCGCCGCGACCGCCGCGGCCGGCAGCGCGGAAGGCAGGGTCATAACGCCATCCGCATCGCCGGCATACAACTGCTGCAAGCGTTCGGCACTGAGTGCTTCCGGCGCACCATCGAACACGATGCGCCCCTCGCGCAAACCAATCACACGCGGAAAGCGCTGCAGCGCCAGATCAACCGCATGCAGGCTCGCGATCAGCGTCGCACCACGCGCGCGGCAATCGGCTTGCAGCACGTCAAGCGCGCGCGCCGCCAACACCGGATCGAGCGCCGACACCGGTTCATCGGCGAGCACCAACGCCGGCTGCTGATACAGCACCCGGGCAATGCCGACGCGCTGCAACTGACCGCCGGACAAATCGCCGCAACGATCGTAGAGCCGATCACCGAGTTCGAGTTGTTGCAGGCAGTGAAACGCGCCTTGCGGATCGACCGGCCGCCACAGCGACCACAGACTGTGTGACAGCGACCAGTGACCGAGCCGACCGGCAAGTACGGCGGTGATCACGCGTTGCGAGGCCGGCAACGGTGGCGCTTGATGGATGAGCCCAATCGTCCGCCGCAATGCCTGTCGTTTGCCGCTTGCCAAGCGCCACGGCTCCGCACCGAGCACCCGCAATTCACCGTCGCCGCGCAGCGCGGTGGCGGCCACCCGCAACAGCGAGGTTTTGCCGGCACCGCTCGGCCCGATGATGGCGATCTGTTCACCGCGCTCGACCCGCAGCGACAGCGGATACAAGACCTGGCGTGCCGCCTCGCCACGACCGAGCCGCAAACTCAGCTGCGCCAGCTCAAGCGCCAACGGGGCAGTCGATGACAACTTCAGCTACTCCGCTTATTTCAGCAGGCCGGCTTTGCGCGCCGCCGCTTCAATGCCGGCATAGTTTTCCGGCTTGGTCGCGACGTACTTGCTGGCCCGCTGCAGCTTCATGAGTTCGGCATGCTCGGGATTGTTGGCGTCGAGTTTCAGGAATGCCGCGGTCAACTTGCGCACCAGATCCTTGTCGAGATCACCACGCACAGTCCAGTTGTAGTCGTAGTACGGCGGCGTGGTCCAGATCACTCTCACCTTGCTTTGATCGACCTTGCCCTGCTCGACCAGCTTGTCCCAGACCGAAGCATTGAGCGCGCCGGCATCGACCTTGCCGCTGGCGACCCAGGCCACGGTCGCATCGTGCGCACCGGAAAACGCGATATTCTTGAAGTCGATATCCGGGTCGATGCCGTTCTGGTTCAGGAAATGACGCGGCATCAGATGACCCGAAGTCGAGCTCGGGCTGCCGAACGCAAAGGTTTTGCCGCGCATGTCGGCCATCTTGTTGATGCCGCTGCCGGTGCCGGCAATGAACTTGCTGGTGAACTGCTCGTCTTCCGCGCGTTGCACAATCGGGATGGCATTGCCGGTGCGCAACCGGGCCTGGACAAAGGTGAAACCACCGAGCCAGGCCAGGTCGATTTTGCCGGCGGCCAGCGCCTCGACCACCGCGGCATAATCATTGACCGGCGTGAACACCACCGGCCGGCCGATTTCTTTTTCGAGGTAAGCGCCGAGCGGCTGGAACTTGCGGATCAGTTCGGTCGGCGCTTCATCCGGAATCGCGCTGACTTTCAAGGGTTCGACCGCGACAGCGGTCAGCGACGCCAGCACCAGCGTCAGGCCCACAACCAATTTTTTCATTTTCCCTTACTCCTTGCTCCGAAACCTTCCTGGGCTTTGCCACAACCCGGTTCAACCGCTCGCCAGCACCCGCACACAGGGCGCGCCGGCCGCTACCTCGCCGATCACCGCGGCCTCGGCGAAACCGTGCTGACGGAAATTGGCCAGCACCGCTTCTACGCTGGCCGGCGTACAGGCGACCAACAGGCCGCCGCTGGTTTGCGGATCGGTCAGCAGCGCTTGCTGCCACGGCGCGCAACCATCGAACAGCTTGATGTGCTCGCCGTAGCCGGCCCAATTCCGGGTCGAGGCGCCGGTGACAAAACCCTGTTCGGCGAGTGCCGGCACGCCCGGCAGAATCGGCAGCGCATCGAACCGCAACACGATCTCGGCCTTGCTGCCGCGCGCCATTTCCCAACCATGACCGGCGAGACCAAACCCGGTGACGTCGGTCAGCGCATGGACGCCGTCAATGTGTGCCAACTCGACGCCCGGCGTATTCAGCTTGGTGGTATTGGCGACCATCGCGGCATAACCATCGGCGCCGAGCTTGCCCTGCTTGATCGCCGCCGACAGCACGCCGACGCCGAGCGGTTTGCCGAGCACCAGCACATCACCGATTTGCGCGCTGTCGTTGCGCTTCAGCTGTTTCGGATGCACGACACCGATACCGACCAGACCGTAAATCGGTTCCGGGGTATCGATCGAATGGCCACCGGCGATCGGAATGCCGGCCGCTTTGCAGACATCTTCGCCACCGCGCAGGATTTCGCGAATGGTCGCCGGCTTCAGCTTGTTGATCGGCATGCCAACGATGGCCAGCGCAAACAGTGGCTTGCCACCCATCGCGTAGATGTCGGACAGGGCATTGGTGGCGGCGATGCGACCAAAGTCATACGGGTCATCGACAATCGGCGTGAAGAAGTCGGTGGTGGCGACAATCGCCTGGGTGTCATTCAACTGATAGACCGCAGCATCGTCGCTGTTCTCGACCCCGACCAGCAATTGCGGCACCACCTGCTTGACGATCGAATCGCCGAGAATTTCCTGCAGCAGCGCCGGCGCGATCTTGCAGCCGCAGCCACCACCGTGGGCGTACTGGGTCAAGCGAATCGGCTCGTCGGCGGTTGTAGTCGGGGGGGTGGTCAAGGTCGTGTTCATGGTGGCAACAGCTCCCATTCTTGCAGCAGGCGTTTGATCGCCGCCTGCTCGGTTAACGGTGACACCAGGCTGCGGCGCGGCTGCATTGCCGTGCGCAACTGGAGCAGAAAATCGCTGGATGCGGCGCAGCGCTGCAACAGCGCCGCCAGGGCGTCACTGTCGCCGGCCGGAAACAGGCCCGGATACTCAACGCCAAGCAGGCCTTCGTGCGCCGGAATACGCGACGCCAGCACCGGCGTGCCGGCCGACATCGCTTCGCAAACCACCGCCGGACAACCTTCGATGCGCGAGGCATTGACCAGCACATCGGCACTGGCGAGCCGGCGCCGCGCCCGGGCCGGCGACCAGCCACCGTAGTAGCGATAACGCGGTTCGCGCTGCATCCAGTCTAGCGCCTGCTGCCGGAACCCGCTGGCAAGCTCGTCGCCGATATGGCTGAGCCGGATCGGCGACGACGGCAACTGCAGCAGCGCCTGCACCGCGCGGAACGGATCTTTTTCCGCGCGCAGATGGCCAGACACCAGAACGTCGAGCTTGTTACGACGCGGCCGCGCAACCGGTGCCACCGCTGCCGCCTGCACGATAACCCGCACTTTTTCCCGGATATTGTCCGGCAGCCGCTGCGCCATGTCGGGCTGCAGCGCAATCACGCGATCCGCCAGCTGCAGCGTGGCCCTGGCATCGGCGTCATGCGGCAAGTCCTTGTAGACATCGGTGCCGGTCAGCATCACGGCCACCGGCGTCGGACACTTGGCTTTGACTTCGCGCACCGCCGCGGCGCTGCGCCGGGCATGCAGGGCAATGGTCAGGTCCGGACAGCGACCGATGAATTGATCGGCAATGCGCACGCGACAGCCGAGCGCGAGCAGCTGCGCGCGCCAGCGCACTGCGGTCGCGCGGTTGCCGGTGCGGGCAGCGGCACCGGGTGGTGTGATGATCAGAATGCGTGGCGACGTCGTCATGCTCAACGCGCCGACAGCGAGCGGAATTCACTCGGCGTCAGCCCGGTCACCTGTTTGAACTGGCGCGAGAACGCCGCGTGATCGTACCAACCGCAGTCGACGGCGATCTGACCGAGCGGCGTATCGGTTTCAATGAGCGCCTGCAGCGCGGCATCGATCCGGGTTTTGGTGATGAACTGGGCACTGGAAATATGAAAAACGCGTTTCATCCGCCGCTCGAACTGCGGCACCGACAGCCTGGCCATTTTCGCCAGCGCTTCCACGCGCAGGCCTTCGTCGTAATGGGCCTGGATGAAATCGACCGCCGCGGCAAACGCCTCGTCGATCAGACCGGCCCGGCTCGGATCGACCAGATCTTTCGACAGTGTCGCAATGCCAATGATTTTGCCTTTGCCGTCTTTCAGCGCGACCTTGTTCGACAGACACCAGCCGGCACTGCCGTTGGCGTACAAAATCAGATCGAGACTGTCGACGATCGGCATGCCGGTACGCAGCAGCTTCTGATCCTGCGCTTCGTAACGCGCCGCCATGTGTGAAGGGAACAAATCGCGGGCAGTGCGACCAAGCGCTTCGGTCTTGTGCTTGAGGCCGCAGCGCTTGACCCAGGCTTCGTTGACCGACAGGTATTTGCCGTCGCGGGTTTTCAGCGCGAACACCAGATCCGGGATCGGGTCAAACAGCGCCTCGATGTAACCCGGGTTGGCGAGCTGGGCAAAGAAGGCGGCAATGTCGTCAGCATGGGCCATGGCGGCGTGGCGACCACTGGTTGGGATGAGCGTGCAAGGCAGTGATTGTCGCCGCTCACGGGCCAGAGTGCCAGTTGCGCAACTGTCCCGAGCAACGATCCGTTGCGTTGTTTTCTCCCCTCCTTGTCAAGGAGGGGTTGGGGGGTGGTTAAGCTCAGCCCGCCAAACTGCCCGAACGGGATATCCCGCCCCAGCCCCCATAGAGTCCGCGGGAGATCCTGATTCGGCCCACCTTTGTAGCCCGCCCTCGCCCCTGCCATCGCCGGCATACAAGTCAGCCCTTGCCGCAACCGGGACAATAGCGCCCGATTGAATAGCGGTTGGTCCAGCCCGGTTTGCCCAGCAAATCGGCTGGCACCGACCATACTTGGCGGGTTTCCTTTCCTTGGCATTTCCGTTCTTGGGCAAAGGTACACCCCACCCGCCTGCCGTTACCGGAGGTCTGCATGTTCCCCGCCCGTCGCGCACTCGACCCGGAATTCCGGGACCTGTCGCTGGATCAGTGGCGTGAGCTCATCACGCGCAACTACAACGTCGACGAATCGAGCTACCTCGAAGAGCTGCTCGGCCTGCTCAGTCTCAGCGATGCCGAGATCGACAAGGTCACTGACGACGCCACCCGCTTTGTCGAAAACGTTCGTGAACGCAACCGCGACAAGCAAGGGGTCGAGGCCTTCCTGCAGCAGTATTCGCTGAGCACCCAGGAAGGCGTGATCCTGATGTGCCTCGCCGAGGCGCTGCTGCGCATTCCGGATGCCGAGGTTGCCAACAAACTGATCGCCGACAAACTGCGCACCGCCGATTGGGACAAGCACGTCGGCCAGAGCGAATCGCTGCTGGTCAATATGTCGACCTGGGGCCTGATGCTGACCGGCAAAGTGATGACGCTCGGCACCGAGGAAGACGGCCGGCCCTCGCACCTGTTGAACCGTTTGATCCAGCGCTGCGGCGAACCGATTGTCCGCCAGGCCCTGAACCAGGCGATGAAGCAGATGGGCTCGCAATTCGTGCTCGGCCGCACCATCGAAGAGGCGCTCGATCGCGCGCAAAAGGATCAGTCGCGCGGTTACACCCATTCGTTTGACATGCTCGGCGAAGCCGCTTTCACCGCTGAAGACGCGGTGCGTTACAAAGCCTCGTATGCCGCCGCCATTCGCGCCATCGGCGCCGCGCCGAAACCGCAGCGGGTACCGCCGGCCAGCATCTCGATCAAACTCTCCGCACTGCATCCGCGCTACGAAGTCGGCAAACGTGAGCGCGTGCTGAAAGAACTGACCGCCACATTGATCGATCTGGCCCGGGAAGCACGCGAGCGCAACGTCTTCATCACCATCGACGCCGAAGAAGCCGATCGCCTGGAGCTGTCGCTGGAATTGATCGAACGCGTACTGCGTTCTGAGGTCTGCCAGGGCTGGAACGGTTTCGGTCTGGTCGTGCAAGCCTATTCCAAACGCGCGCTGCCGGTGCTCGGTTACCTGAACCAGCTGGCGAAAGAGCTGAAGCGGGTCATTCCGCTGCGCCTGGTCAAAGGCGCCTACTGGGACAGCGAGATCAAGTGGTCGCAAATCGCCGGCCTGAAGAGCTACCCGGTTTACACCCGCAAGTCGGCAACCGATGTGTCGTATCTTGCCTGCGCCAAGTATCTGCTGAACCAGCAAGGCACCTTCTTCGCCCAGTTCGCAACGCACAACGCGCAAACGGTGAAGAGCGTCCTGAACATGGCCGGCACCCGCCGCGATTTCGAATTCCAGCGCCTGCATGGCATGGGCGAGGCGCTGTATGACGCGCTGATCGCCGAACATCCGGATCTGTACTGCCGCGTTTACGCGCCGGTCGGTGCGCACAAGGATCTGCTGCCCTACCTCGTTCGTCGCCTGCTCGAAAACGGCGCCAACACCTCGTTCGTGCACCAGCTGGTCGATGAAGACACGCCGGCCGCAGCCTTGGTCACGCACCCGGTTCGCAAACTGAAATCTTTCCCGACGCTGCACAACGCCCGCATTCCGCTGCCGCCGCAACTTTTCGGAGCCACTCGCATGAATTCCGCCGGTACCAACCTGAACATCCGCGCTGAACTGGAACCTTTCGTCGCCGGCGTGCACGCCTACAAAGGCAGCCAGTGGCACGCCACGCCGATCATCAACGGTGAACTGATCGTCGGCGCCAAGAAAGAGTGCTACAACCCGGCCCGCATTACCGAGGTGATCGGCAGCGTCACCCGCGTCACCCGCGAGCAGGCAGCGCGCGCGCTCGAGATCGCCTACAACGCGCAACCGGGCTGGAACGCGACGCCCGCCGATCGCCGCGCCACCGTGCTGGAAAAAGCGGCCGATCTGTTCGAATCGCACAAGCACGAACTGATCGCCATCTGCACCCGCGAAGGCGGCAAGACGCTGCAGGACGGCATCGACGAAATCCGCGAGGCCGTCGACTTCCTGCGCTACTACGCCGAACGCGCCCGCATCGATTTCGGCAAGCCGGTGACGCTGCCGGGCCCGACCGGCGAGCGCAATGAACTGCATCTCGATGGCCGCGGCGTGTTCGCCTGTATCGCGCCGTGGAATTTCCCGCTGGCGATTTTCACCGGCCAGGTTGCCGCCGCGCTCGCCGCCGGCAACAGCGTGCTGGCCAAACCGGCCGGCCAGACCCCGCTGGTTGCGTTCCGCGCCGTGCAATTGCTGTTGCAGGCCGGTGTGCCGGCTGACGTGCTGCATTTCCTGCCGGGCTCGGGCGCGGAACTTGCGCCGGTGTTGACCGAAGATCCGCGCATCGCCGGCGTGGCGTTTACCGGCTCGACCGAAACCGCGTTCCAGATCAACCGCACGCTCGCTGCCCGTCATGCGCCGATCGCCTCCTTGATCGCCGAGACCGGCGGCCAGAACGCGATGATCGTCGACTCGTCGGCGCTGCCGGAACAGGTCGTCGCCGATGTCATTCGCTCGGCGTTCACCTCGGCCGGTCAGCGTTGCTCGGCGCTGCGCGTGCTGTACGTACAAAATGAAGTCGCCGATCGCATCATTGAAGTGCTGCACGGCGCCATGGCGGAACTGAAGCTCGGTGACCCGATGGACCCGAGCACCGATATCGGCCCGGTGATCGACGCCGCCGCCAAGCGCGATCTGGAAAACCATATCTCGCAAATGCGCGCCAGCAAGAAGTTCCTGGCCGAAGGCAAACTGCCGGCCAACGCCAGCGAAGGCCATTTCCTGGCGCCGATCGCCTTCGAGATCGGCAGCATCCATGATCTGAAACAGGAAAACTTCGGTCCGATCGTGCACATCGTTCGCTACGCCAGCGACGATCTGGACAAAGTCATCGACGACATCAACCGCTACGGCTACGGCCTGACCCTCGGCATCCACACCCGCAACGAAGCCACCGCCGCGCACATCGCCAAACGCGCCCGGGTCGGCAACGTCTACATCAACCGCAACATGATCGGTGCGGTGGTCGGCGTGCAGCCGTTCGGTGGTCAAGGCATGTCCGGCACCGGCCCGAAAGCCGGCGGCCCGCACTACCTGCACCGCTTTGCCACTGAACGCACCGTGTCGAACAACATCGCCGCGGTCGGCGGCAACGCGACGCTGCTGAGCCTCGGCGACGCCTGAGCGTCATCAGCAAAACAAAACGCCACGGTTCGCCGTGGCGTTTTGTTTTGCGGCCGTTGTCGTTATGCAGCAAGACTTGCCGCTACGCGCTCAAACCGCCAAGATGGCGGCGCCTCCAGGGAGCGAGAGCTTTTGCAGATGCGGCATCGGGTTACGGTGGTTTTGCTTGCGCTAGGCATAGCGTTGTTGCTGTGGTGGCAGTTCGGTGCGACGCCAACATCCGCACCGGCTGCGTCGACAACGGCCGATTTGAAACGGCGCGAAATGGGCAATGCCGGCCAAACGCCGGCGGAGCCAGCACGTCCGACCGGGAAAATTGGCGCCGTTTTAGCCCGTGATGGCGCGGTCAACACGGCTGGCGCGAACACGACGGCCAGTAATGCCGCACGCTATTTGCCGGTGGAACAGGACAAGGTGCGCTTCATGAAGCGGATGCGCGCTACCGCCATCCGGCAAGCCAATGCCATTGCACTGGCGCAACTACCCACCGACATCGTGCAAGCACTGGCGGAGTTGCGCCTGGCCGATGCCCAGCGCCTGCTTGAACCATTGGCCGCAACGGGTCATGCCGCTGCCGACCGCCTGCTGGCGAGCATGGGTCACAGTCATCGGCGCGGCCAGCCTTGCCTGCCGCATACCGAATTCGTCGCCGGTCGGGTTGCCATTCAGCAGATGGAGATTTTCGACCGCCACCGCCGCAATGCATTGGCTGTGGTGCCGCCGGCAGTGGCCGGCATCTTGGCCGAGTCCGAGCCGGTGTTTGAACGCACAGCGGTGTTGTCGGCCTGTGCCGAACTGACCATTGATGACGAAGCTTCATGGCAGCGCCTGCTGGCAACCGCTGCGGACGATGACGAAAATCGTTTGTTTCTCAGCCGTTATAAAGAAGAACTCGGCTTTGCACTGCCAGAGCGAGCCCCTGATGCCGAAGGCAACGAACGGCCACCCTACTCGCGCGCAATAGAAGCTGGTATCGCCGGTGTGCTGCAAATGAACTGGCGGATGTTCAATGATCGCGCCGAACACAACATCCGATTGGTCAACGCGGCCACGGCTGCGGAACCGTATCCGAAGTTGTTTGCGCTCGCGGGTAATGCATTGTTTGATCATCGCAACCCGGTCGTCACCGAGCACCATGGAAAGCGCGGTTTGGCGTATCTGGCGAGTGCAGCCGAGCGCGGCGACCGGCTCGGGCTGGAACGCTACGGCACCGAACTGATGCGCCATGCCGATAGCATGGAGCAGGGTTACTTGTTGAGTTTGTTCGCCCGCCACCTGAATGCATACGGCTGTTACCCCGCGGATTATCTGCAAGAGTGGGAACGGCAATACCGCTACGTCGAGGAGTACGCCCAGGCGATGTCGCCAGTGACGTTGGAGAGCGTTCAGGAAAAAGCGGCAAAGTACATCAAGGCCAATGCTGCACAGGCCTATGACCATCTACACTGTCGCGACTAGCCGCTTGCCCGGCTCTGCCAGCTGCAAACAACATGACCAGCGCTTTTGAGCAGTATCTGAATCAACATCTGCCCGCCGATGTGGTGACCGCCATTACGGCCTGTAACGCGATGCCGCTGCGACCATGCCTGCGCCCCAATCCGCTCCGCGCCGGGGCGGACATGTCCGGTTTCTTTCGCGACTGCCTGCAGCACCAGACCGCTGTACCATGGTGGCCGCAGGCATTCTGGTATCAGCAGATTCATCCGGACAATGAGTTTGCCCTCGGCACCAGCATCGAACACCTGAGCGGCCAGTTTTATATCCAGGAAGCGAGCTCGATGCTGCCGGTGGCGGCGCTGCTGGAGTTTCTCGACGCGCCGGAGCCGATTGTGCTCGATATGTGCGCAGCGCCGGGCTCAAAAACCACCCAGTTGGCAGCGGCACTTAACAACCGCGGCACAATCATTGCCAACGAACTGTCGGCCAGCCGGCTGAAGACGCTGTCGGCCTCATTGTTTCGCTGTGGCGTCAGCAACACTGCGCTCTGTCACCTTGATGCGCGCCGGTTCGGTGAACTGGTGCCGGAAACCTTTGATGCGGTTCTGCTCGACGCGCCTTGCACCGGCGAAGGCACCGTGCGCAAGGACCCGGGCGCGCTCAATGACTGGAATCTCGCCACCATCGAAACCACCGCGGCGTTGCAGCGTGAGCTGATTGAATCGGCGTTTCTGGCGTTAAAGCCAGGCGGTGTGCTGATCTACTCCACCTGCACCTTGAACCTGATCGAAAACCACGAGGTCTGCCGGCATCTGCTCGCCCGGTTTGCCGGACAGCTGGAAACCTTACCGTTGCACGCGTTGTTTCCAGGCGCGGCGCGTGCTGCCACGCCTGAGGGTTGGCTGTGGCTGCTGCCGCAGCTGTTCGACAGCGAAGGTTTTTTTGTCACCGCGTTCCGCAAGACCGGCTCCATTGCAACGAAACCGCCGATGCGTCGCAAAGCCGCCGAATTCGCCTACAACCGTTTGAGCAAAAAAGTGCGCGGCGAATTGCTGCTGCATTGGCGCGATCAGCTCGGTGTTGATGCGTCGACGTTCGAGGACCGGTTGTACCTGCGCGACAACACCGTGCATCTGCTGATTGAATCAGCCGAACACTGGCATGAGCGGCTCTTGATCAACCGGTTCGGCCTGCCGGTGGCCGAGCTGCACAAATCCGATATCCGTAGCCTGCACAGCGCTGCCATCGTGTTCCCGGTGCTGTCTGAAGCAGGAAGCGTCAGTGTGGGTCGCGAGTCGGCGCGGGCGTTTCTGATGGGACGGGATATTGAAGTGTCGGCTGAAGGACAAGGCGAACGGCGCGTACAGTTTGACGGCGTTACGCTCGGCCTCGGCAAGCTGCGCAATGGCAAAGTAAAGAATGCGTACCCGAGAGAGTTTGTCAGTGACAGGGTGGTTTGAGCATTCCGGACGGTCAAGGCGCAAGCAGGCTGTGGGAGCGGGCTTGCCCGCGATGATTTTCATCCAGCCAGATGGCATCCCACAACGGATACTGGCCGATCTCAGTCACGAGAGCTTTCCGCAAGGGATTCGCAACGACATAACGAGCAGCAGCGACTACTTGCTCGTCCGACCGCAGCGCATGGTCGTGAAATCCGACCTGCCAGACCGGCCCGCTACGCCCGGCCCACTCGTTGTACGCAATTGCGGCGCGCGATTTCACCGCTCGCACGAGACGGGATAGCGTTCCCTGCTTAAGTTGCAATAGCCAGTGCACGTGATCTGGCATGACAACATAGCTAAGCGTATCGGCGGTCCTTTCTTCCTTTGCCCGCTTCATTTCCCGAACAACACAAACTCCAGCAAACCACTCATTGAAAAATTGCTGGCAACCGTCGGTCCGAAAGGTGACGAGATGAATCTGGCCGATAATAGAACGTCGACCTCGTCGAAGCGCGTGTGAATGAGGAGCAGCCGTATCCATGGCCGTTCGGATCCTTTTTCATCGCGGGCAAGCCCGCTCCCACAAAAACTCAGTACTCCCCGTCCTCCGGTGCCAGTTCGATATCGGCTTCGCCGGGATTGCTCAGCAGCTCGCCGGAGTCGGCGTTGATGGCGGGATAGGCGATCTGGTGCAGGCGGCAGTAGTGCGCGACGCGTGGGTGCAGCCATTCGACCAGCAGGCGTTGGTAATCGACTTCTGACAATCGGCGCCGATCATAGAAACCGGCATTGCGGCGCTGGCGTTCGGCTTCGTACAGCACGATCGCGGTCGCGACCGACACGTTCAGCGACTGCACCATGCCATCCATCGGGATGATCACGTGCTGATCGGCCATCGCTGCTGCCGCGTCCGACACGCCGAATTTTTCCGCGCCAACGATGATGCAGGTCGGTTTGGTGTAATCGACGCTGCGAAAATCCACCGAGCGCTCGCTAAGCTGGGTGCAGAGCAGCTGATAGCCCTGTGCTTTCAGTTTGCCGGCCGCGACGGTGACATCGTCGTGACGGTGGCAATCAACCCAGCGGGTCGAGCCGGCAGCGGTAGCGTGACCGAAGCGAGTGCGCTTGGTCGGCGTCACCGCGTGAACATCGCCGACGCCGATCGCATCGCAGGTGCGCATGATGGCGGCAAAGTTGTGCGGCTTGTTCACTTCATCCATCAGCACGGTCAGATCCGGCTGGCGCTTGGCCAGCACGGCTTGCACGCGCTTGAAACGTTCGGGGGTCATCTCGGAGTCAATCCAGCACCATCACGCCTTCGATCTCGACCCGGCAGCCGCGCGGCAGTTCTTTCACGCCGACCGCGGCACGGGCCGGATATGGCTCGACGAAATACTCGGCCATCACGGCGTTGACGTCCGGGAAGAAGCTCAGATCGGTCAGGAACACGTTGATTTTGACGAAATCTTTCATGTCGCCGCCGGCGGCTTGCGCTACTGCTTTCAGGTTCTTGAACACGCGATGGATCTCGTCGCGGATGTCACCGCTGACCATCTGCATCGTCGCCGGATCGAGCGGGATCTGACCGGACAGGTAAACGGTATTGCCAACTTTGACGGCCTGCGAATAGGTGCCGATGGCTTTCGGGGCGTGTTCGGTACTGATGATAGTGCGGGTCATTTCTTCACTCTTCCTTTTTGGCAATCTCTACAGAACTGTGTGGAACGGTAGCTACCCATACCGTATTTCCGTCTTTATCCAAGCACTCCAATTCGTATGCTGGAGGAAACTCATGAACGAGTAGAACAGTAGCAATATCGTCAACTACCGGCATTCTTATCGAAGAGGCATCATCAAGAACAATCTGCGACTGGTCGCCGGAGGCAATTCTGACTACGTCATAGAGCCGGTACATTCCGCAATCACTCTCAAACCGCACTAGTTGGTTTTCCCAACCCGCTCCGCCTGCGCCCGATGGTGCCGGACAATGCGGTTCACCTCGGTCATGGCGCGCAGGCGGCGCATGATGTTGGCCAGATGCAAGCGGCCACGTACCTGCACCATGAACACGATGGTGTTGTAGCTGCCGTCGCGCGGATCGATTTCGAGGTTGACGATGTTGGCTTCTTCGTCGGCAATGGTTGAGGTGAGCTGGGCCAGCACGCCGCGCTGGTTGATGACGTCCACTTCCAGCTCGACGGCGAATTCGCCTTTGACGTCTTTCTCCCACTGCAGCGGCACGGTCTTGCCCGGCTTGCTGATGAATTCGGCGGTGTTGTGGCAGGAGAACATGTGCACGGTGATGCCGCGGCCGGCGGTCAGCACGCCGATGATCGGGTCGCCCGGGATCGGGCAGCAGCAACGCGCGTAAGTGACCAGCATGCCTTCGGTGCCGCGGATCGCCAGCGGCTCTTCGGTGCCGGTGTCGATGCGTTTGATCTGGCGCCGCTCCGGATCGAGCCGGTGCGCAACCGCAATGGCCGGGATCTGGCCAATGCCGATGTCGGCAAGCAGATCTTCGAAGCTCTTGTGTTTGGTTTCGAGCGCGACCCGTTTGCGCTCGTCCTCGGGGAATTGCTCGATCGGTTTTTCGTGCAGCGCGTTTTCGAGCAGGCGCCGGCCCATCGCCACCGATTCGTCACGGCGCTGGTTTTTCAGGAAATGACGGATGTTCGCTCTCGCCTTGCCGGTCGCGACAAAGCTGAGCCAGGTCGGGTTCGGCCGCGCGCCCGGCGCGGTGACGATCTCAACGGTTTGGCCGTTACGCAGAATGGTCGACAGCGGTGCGAGCTGGCGATCGATTTTCGCGGCGACGCAGGCGTTGCCGACATCGGTGTGAATGGCGTAGGCAAAATCGACCGGAGTCGCGCCGACCGGCAATTCCAGAATATTGCCGTTCGGCGTGAACACGTAGACTTCGTCCGGGAACAGATCGATTTTGACGTTCTCGACAAACTCCATCGAGTCGCCGGCACGCTGCTGGAATTCGATGACGCTGCGCAGCCATTCGCGCGCGCGCAGTTCGGCCGGGTTTGGCGCACTGCCGGATTTGTACAGCCAGTGCGCCGCGACGCCGTTGTTGGCCATCTGTTCCATCAGCTCGGTGCGGATCTGCACTTCGACGTGCAAACCGTGTGGGCCTTTGAGCACCGTGTGCAGTGACTGATAGCCGTTGGTTTTCGGGATCGCGACGTAGTCCTTGAACCGACCCGGCACCGGTTTGTACAGGTTGTGCACCTGACCGAGCACGCGGTAGCAGCTGTCTTCGCTGTCGGTGATGATGCGGAAGCCATAGATGTCCATGACTTCGGCAAAACTGCCAACCCGGTTTTTCATCTTGTTGTAGATGGAAAACAGCGACTTCTCGCGGCCGACCACGCGGGCATTGATGCCGGCTTTCTGCAGCTTGGCTTCAATGGCCTGGGCGATGCCGCTGATGATCTCCTTGCGGTTGCCGCGCGCGCGCTTGACCGCGTTGCGCAGCACGGCATAACGCATGGGATGCAGCGCGGCAAAGCCGAGATCTTCCAGCTCCTGACGGATGCTGTACATGCCGAGCCGGTTGGCGATCGGCGCGTAGATTTCCAGCGTTTCCTGTGCGATGCGGCGACGCTTGTGTGGCGCCAACGCGCCGAGCGTCTGCATGTTGTGCAGGCGATCGGCAAGCTTGATCAGGATGACGCGGATATCGCGCGTCATCGCCATCATCATCTTGCGGAAGTTTTCCGCTTGCTGCTCGGCTTTGCTGCCGAACTGGATCTGGGTGAGTTTGGAGACGCCTTCGACCAGATCGGCCACTTGCGGGCCAAACTGTTCGATCAATTGCTCTTTGGTGACGCCGCAGTCTTCGATGACATCGTGCATCAGCGCCGCCATCAGGCTCTGCGCATCCAGGCGTAGCGTAGCGAGAATGCCGGCAACCGCGACCGGGTGGGTGATGTAGGGTTCGCCGGAGGTGCGGTGCTGGCCTTCGTGGGCATCACGGGCCAGCACATACGCTTTGGCAACCTGCTCGACCTGCTCGGGATCGAGGTAGGCCGAGATTTGCTGACGCAAGCCCTCGAAAAGTTGCATAGGCGGGGCCGCTCAGCGAGAGAAATTATTCGAGACTGAAGTCCGGGGTTTCCTCGACCACCGGCGCGGCGATCTGGGCTTGCTGCACCAGCCGCTGTTCTTCCTGCTCGACGAATTCGGCGTCGATCAGACCTTCTTCGATTTCACGCAGCGCGACCACGGTCGGCTTGTCATTGTCCCACTCGACTTTCGGGTCCTTGCCGCCGGTGGCGAGCTGACGCGCGCGCTTGGCCGACAACAGCACCAAATCAAAACGGTTGCCGACTTTCTCGACTGCATCCTGGACGGTGACACGTGCCATGCCTGAACCCCTTCAACTTTCGGACTAACGACTGCGGCTTGAACCGCATAAAGCCAGACCACCATAAATAGTCTAGCCCCGCGCAAGGCGCAGGGCCGACTAGTGTACCGAAAGGCCGGCCGGGCGGCCAGTCTGACGCTGCATTGCAGCATGGCGGCCGGGCGGCGCAGTACCAGGTTTCGGGGCCTGGAAGACCCGCTTCCGGCCTCAGCCGATATCGACCACCACCTTGCCGACCGCTGCCCCGCTCTCCAGTCGGCGGTGGGCGGCGGCCATGTCGGCCAGGGCAAAGCGCTCGGCATCGAGCAGCGGCCGCAGTTGGCCGGCATCGGCCAGCCTGGCCAGCTCGCGCAGAATCTCGCCATGATGCTCCCGACCGCGATTCAGCAGCATCGGCAGCGGCATGAACACCACATGCAGGCTCAGGCCCTTTACATGCGCCGGGCTCAAGTCATAGCTCTGGCTGGCGACGATGGTGATCACCTGACCATTCGGCCGCGCCGCCGCCATCGCGCTGTTCAGGCTGTCGCCGCCGACGGCATCGAACACCAGATCAAAGCCGTGGCCGTCGGTCAGCCGGCCGACGTAATCGGCGACCGTCTCGTCCCGGTAGTTGACCACCGCATCGGCACCCAGCGCCCGGGCAATCTCGGCCTTGGCCGGCGACGACACCGTCGCCGTGACATGGGCGCCGCGCGCTTTCGCCAGCTGGATCGCAACATGGCCGACGCCGCCGGAGCCGCCCAGCACCAGCACTCTGTCGCCCGGTTGGACGCGAGCCTTGTCGACCAGCCCTTCCCAAGCCGTGATGCCGACCAGCGGCAGCGCCGCCGCCTGCCGCCAGTCGAGCGCGGCCGGCTTGCGCGCCAGCAAGCGGGCATCGGCATTGATGTATTCGGCATAGGCGCCGGGCATGCCGCGCACGCCCCCGGCACAGCCATACACCGCATCGCCGACGGCAAAGCCGGTCACGCCGGCGCCGACTGCGACCACCTCGCCGGCAACATCGCAACCCAGAATGGCCGGCAGCGCCGGCGCTGCGGCCGGACCATGCCGACGCAGCTTGTAATCGACCGGATTGACGCTGGTTGCGTGCTGGCGCACCAGTACTTCGCCCGGGCCGGGCGTCGGCCGCGCGACCGTCTCCAGCCGGAACTGCTCCGGTTCGCCAAAGGCATGGATGACCTGGGCCTGCATCGTGGCCGGCGTTTGGTTAAAGGCTTGGTTGAAGCTTGGGTTGCTCATCAGGGACTCCGATTAAAAGGTCAGGAAACGATGAGCGGCAGTGTAATTAGCGTGGCTTATGTTGATAATTGAGTAATCAACGGATGCTGTTTTCGGGATTTTTTGACAATGGACGAAGCCGACCTGCAGCTTTTCCTGCGCATCGCCCAGCTCGGCAGCCTCAGCGCCGCCGCCCGCGAAGCCAACCTGTCGACCGCGGTGGTCAGCCACCGGCTCGGCCAGCTCGAACAGAAACTCGGCGTCCGCCTGTTCCACCGCAGCACCCGGCGATTGAGCCTGTCCGAAGACGGCAGCAGTTTTCTGCGCCACGCCGAAAGCATTGTCGAAGCGATGGCCGCCGGCCGCGCCGCCATCGGCGCGCCGGGGCAATCACCACGCGGCTTGCTGCGGGTGACCACCTCGGCCTCGTTCGGTCGCCAGCATTTAACGCCGCTGCTGCCGGCGTTTCTGCAGCGCTACCCGGAACTGAGCATCGATCTGCACCTGTCCGATCAAGTCGTCGATTTGATCCGCGAAGGTTTCGATGTCGGCATCCGGCTGGTCGAGCAACCCGATCCCGGTCTGGTCGCGCGCCGCTTGGCATCGAGCGAAAAATTGCTGGTCGCGTCGCCGGCTTATCTTGCCACGCGCGGCGTGCCGCAAACCCCGCAGGATTTGCTCCATCACGATTGCCTGATTTTGAACGAACAACGGCAATGGCGTTTTGTCGACAAGAGCGGCGAACTGATCACCGTGCCAGTGCAAGGCCGCCTGCGCTGCAACCACGGCGAAAGCCTGCGCGAAGCCGCGCTCGGCGGTTTGGGCCTGAGCATTCAATCGATCTGGAACATGCACCAGGAGCTGGGCAGCGGCGCACTGGTGCCGGTGCTGAGCGACTACCCGCTCGCGAATGAATCACAGATTTGGGCGGTGTACCCGAGCGGGCGTTTGCTGGCGCCGAAGGTGCGGGTGCTTATTGACTTTCTGTTGGAGCGGTGGAAAGAGGCGCCGTGGGTGGCCGCTCACTGAACGACTAAAGAACCATTTGCGAAGCATCGTCGCGCTGAGCGTCAACTACCCCCTCCCGACCTCCCCCTTCACAGGGGGAGGAGTTGTGTAGCCCCTCGCCCCTTGTGGGAGAGGGGTTGGGGAGAGGGGGCAGCACGAGATGCCGCAGGAAATTCCATTTGGTGTAGCTAGTTCGCTGGAGAACAAAGGAAGCGCCTGGCGACTACCTGGAAGACTCGCAAGCATTCAAATGGACCTTGATGTTGATTGCGTTGGCGCGCGTCCCCCATACCGACTACCAATCATCAAACCCAGAAGTACTGCCAGCAAACCGACGAGTTCGTCAGCACCGACATAAGAATAGGTAAGCCACCCAACAACAGTCGGAACCGCAATCAGAGGAAAGGTAAAGCCAATCAATCGCCAACGAGCATCCGTTAGCTTGCGGTACATCAAAAATGAAATGCCAGCGGCAAGAAAAACCTGAACAGGAACGTGGAACAACCCAAGCTGTATGACGCCATAGCTCAGCGACAACGAAGTGAAGCACGCATCAAAGAATTCATGATCGGGTTGCGCTGCGCAGGGTTCAATTGGGAGATACCGCAGTAGCGCACGATCGACAGGATCAGAAAACAGGCCGGACAACATCGCAGGCATCAGTCACGTTGCCAACCAGATCGCGCCCGCTCCGGCTATCAGGTGACCATACCCCAGCTTCCGTGCTGTTTCAGCCATATTCAGCGCAACAAATCGCGCAACTGCGCCGCATGCCTTTGCTGCTGCACATCGGCCTTGCAGCGCTCGGCCAGAAACACCGCTTTCAATTCGGTCAGGGCCTGATCGAGTTGGTCGTTGATGATCAGGTAGTCGTATTCCGGGGCATGGGCGATCTCGCCTTTGGCGGCGGCGAGCCGGCGCTGGATCACCTCTTCACTATCCTTGCCGCGACCGCGCAGGCGCGCTTCCAGCGCGGCAATCGACGGCGGCAGAATGAACACGGTGATGCAGGACGGCATCAGCTTGCGCATCTGCGCCGCGCCCTGCCAGTCAATTTCCAGAATCACGTCCTGGCCTTCGGCCAGCCGCGCTTCAACCCATTCGCGCGAAGTGCCGTAGAAATTGCCATGTACTTCAGCGTGCTCGTAAAACGCGCCACGGGCAATCATCGCCTTGAATTCATCGACGCTGACAAAGTGGTAATGCACGCCATCGATCTCGCCATCGCGCTTGGCCCGGGTAGTCGAGGAAATGGAATGGATCACGCCGGGCATGTCCTTGACCAGCGCCGTCACCAGCGTGGTTTTGCCGGTGCCGGAGGCGGCGGAGATGATGAAGAGTTTGCCAGTTGCGTTGGTCATCGTCATTGCGTGCATTTCCACTTTCAACGGTGGGGAAAAATAAACTGAATTTCTCATTCCGTCATACCCGCGAAGGCGGGCATCCAGTGCTCAGCGAAAGTCTCTGGATTCCCGCCTGCGCGGGAATGACGTGTCCTGTCTCAATGGACTGCTGTTCAGCGGCGACTTGTCGTCCGCTGGAACAACGCGAAGTTGGCTGCCCCGCGCTTACTCAATGTTCTGCACCTGTTCCCGCATCTGCTCGATAAACACCTTCAGCGATACCGACACCGCCGTCGTTGCCGTGCTGACCGATTTCGAACCAAGCGTATTGGCTTCGCGGTGCAATTCCTGGATCAGGAAGTCGAGCCGACGACCGATGGCGCCACCTTCGTCGAGCAGACGGGTGATTTCGTTGACATGGGTAGTCAGCCGGTCCAGCTCTTCATCGACATCGATGCGCTGGGCGAACATCACCATTTCCTGCTCCAAGCGGGTCGGGTCGAGCTCGACTTTGGCTTCGGCAAATTTGGTCAGCAGCTTCTCGCGGGCTTTTTCTTTGATTTCCGGCAGCAGCGCGCGCGCCTTGACCACTTCCGCGGTGATGCCGTCGAGCCGCTCTTTCAGCATGCGCTTGATCTGCTCGCCTTCACGGGCGCGCATGGCGATCAGATCGGTCAGCGCGTTGTCGAACAAGGCGAGCGCTTGCGCCTGCATTTGTTCAGCGTCGGCTTCGGCGGTTTGCAGCACGCCGGGCCAGCGCAGCACGTCGGCATGCGACAGCGTGCTGCCTTCGACACCGAGTACCGACAAGCGCGTGCTCAGGTGATTGAGCTGGGTCACCAAGGACTCGTTGATTGCCGGCAGTTGCTGGGCAATGGCCGGCTCGTAACGCAGCGAGCAATCGAGCTTGCCGCGGGTCAGCCGCTGCTTGGCCTGATCGCGCAGCAGGTGTTCGACCGCACGCAGCGTGTCCGGCAAGCGGAAAGACGGCTCCAGAAAACGCTGGTTCACCGAGCGGATTTCCCAGGTGAAGGTGCCGAGGGTGCTGCTGGCTTCGCGGCGGGCGAAGGCGGTCATGCTGTGGATCATGGGGTACCGATTGCGGACAAACAGGGTCGGTTAGTTTAGCAGCGCCACGTTCCCGTAGGGTGCGCCATGCGCACCTGGGCTGACTGGCGCGTTCAGATGCGGTCTTGGTTCCCCTCCCTTTTTAAGGGCGAGCCGGGGGCCAGCCCAATGCCAGTGCATTGGGCGCCGGCGCAGCGCCAATTGCTCTGCAATTGGCTGGGCGGGGTTAGGGGTGGTTGCGGAGGTTGAAACTGACCTGCTCGCTTCGGCAAGCAGCGCTCGTGCTGAGCTTAACCGCCCCCAGCCCCGCCTTAACAAGGCGGGGAGTTTCACGGTCGACCAGCCTATAATGCCCGCCTCTTCCGTTCTCCCGACCCGGACTCCCCATGCGCCCGAGCCAACGCACCCCGAACCAGCTGCGCCCCTACACCCTGACCCGTCACTACACCCGCCATGCCGAAGGTTCGGTGCTGGTCGAATGCGGCGACACCAAGGTGATCTGCACGGCCAGCGTGGTCGATGGCGTGCCGCGCTTTCTCAAAGGCAAAGGCCAGGGCTGGCTGACCGCCGAATACGGCATGCTGCCGCGCGCCACCCACGACCGCAGCGATCGCGAGGCCGCCAAAGGCAAACAAGGTGGCCGCACCCTGGAAATCCAGCGCCTGATCGGCCGCAGCTTGCGCAGCGCCGTGGCGCTGGAACAGCTCGGCGAATTCACCATCACGCTCGACTGCGACGTGATTCAAGCCGACGGCGGCACCCGCTGCGCCTCGATCACCGGCGCCTGCGTCGCGCTGCACGACGCGATTCAGTGGATGCGCAAGGAAGGCAAGATCAAAACCAATCCGTTCAAGCACTGGGTTTCGGCGATCAGCGTCGGCATTTATGAAGGCGTGCCGGTGCTGGATTTGGATTACCCGGAAGACTCCGGCTGCGAAACCGACATGAACGTCGTGATGACCGAAACCGGCGGCTTTATCGAAGTGCAAGGCACCGCCGAAGGTGCGCCGTTCTCGCCGGAACAATTGAACGCGCTGCTGGAACTCGCCAAGCAGGGTTGCCGCGAGCTGTTTGATATTCAGAAGACGGCGGTGAATCAATAAGCTGACGTGTTTTGTCATTGTAGGAGCGGCCTTGGCCGCGATGCTTCGAGAACAGAACATCGCGGCTGAAGCCGCTCCCACAAAGGCCTTTCCGTTTAACGCCAGCGCTTGAAAATCAGCGAAGTGTTGATGCCGCCAAAAGCAAAGTTATTGGACATCACGTAATCGGTTTGCAGCTCGCGGCCATTGCCGACGATGTAATCCAGTTCGGCACAGCGCTCATCGCGGTTGACCAGATTGATGGTCGGCGCGAACCAGCCGCGGTTCATCATCTCGATGCTGAGCCAGGCTTCCTGCGCGCCGCAGGCGCCGAGGGTGTGGCCGAAATAGCTCTTCAACGATGAAATCGGCATCGCATTGCCAAACACTGAAGCGGTTGCTGCGGTTTCGGCGATATCGCCGCGATCGGTCGCAGTACCGTGGGCATTGACGTAACCGATTGCGCTCGGCGGCAAATCAGCATCATCCAACGCCAGCTTCATCGCCACCGCCATCGTTTCCGCTTCCGGCTGGGTGATGTGGGCACCATCGGAATTGCAGCCGTAACCGACCAGCTCGGCGTAAATTTTGGCGCCGCGCGCCTGTGCGTGTTCGAGCTCTTCCAGAATCAGTGTGCCGGCGCCTTCACCGACCACGAGACCATCCCGGTCTTTATCGAACGGCCGCGGCGTCAGCTCCGGCGTGTCGTTCCTGGTGCTGGTGGCGAACAGCGTATCGAACACCGCCGCTTCGGCGCCGGTCAGTTCTTCAGCACCACCGGCCACCATCAGTTTCTGTTTGCCGTATTTGATCGCCTCGTAGGCATAACCGATGCCTTGCGAACCGGAAGTACAGGCCGAACTGGTGGTGATGATGCGGCCTTTCAGTTCAAAAAATACCGCGATGTTGACCGGTGCAGTATGCGCCATCATCTGGATATAACTGGATGAGGTGATGCCGGCCATCGAGCCGGTGCTCAGCATATTGCCGAAGGCTTTGACCGGCTCCATGCTGCCGGCCGATGCACCATAGGAAATGCCCATGCGGCCGTCCTTGATCTGCGGATCATCGAGCAGACCGGCGTCTTTCAATGCGCGTTCGGTGGCAACCGTGCCCAGCAGGGCAACGCGGCCCATGCTGCGGATTTTTTTCCGCGAATAATGTTCCGGCACGGTGAAGTCAGTCACCGGACCGCCGAGCCGGGTGTTCAGGCCATCGAAGCGTTCCCACTCCGGCATATAACGGATGCCGCTTTTGCCCGCGCGCAAATTGGCCGCCACGCTGTCCCAATCCGAACCGAGCGAGGTGATGCCGGCCATGCCGGTGACGACGACACGTTTCGGCGTCATACCATGCCTCCGTTGACAGCGATCACTTGCCGGGTGACATAGGCAGCGTTGTCACTGCACAGGAAGGCCACAACAGCGGCGATTTCTTCCGGCTTGCCGAGCCGTTTGGCCGGCACCAGTTTCAGCGCTTCATCGACTTCGACACCGTGCAGCATCTCGGTGTCGATCAAGCCCGGTGCCACGCAATTGACGGTGATGTTGCGCGATGCCAATTCCAGTGCCAGCGCCTTGGTCGCGCCAATGATGCCGGCCTTGGCCGCGCTGTAATTGACCTGACCGCGATTGCCGGCAATGCCGGACACCGACGACAGCGTAACGATGCGGCCGCCTTTCTTGGCGCGCACCATCGGCATCACCAGCGGCTGCACGACGTTGTAGAAACTGTCGAGATTGGTGTGAATGACACCGTCCCAATCCTCTTCCGTCATCGCCGGAAACGCGTTGTCGCGGGCGATGCCGGCATTGCAGACGACGCCGTACAGCGCACCGTTGCTGGTCAGTTCCTGGTCCAAGGCCGCGCGCGTTGCCGCACGATCACTGATATCAAACGGCAAGGCACTGGCACTGCCTCCGGCGGCGGCGATCTCGCTGACGACGGCACGCAGCGCGTCGCCGTCGGCGCGGCCGTGCACCAGCACGTGAAAACCATCGCGCGCCAGTTGCAACGCAATGGCGCGACCGATGCCGCGGCTGGAGCCGGTAACCAGAATGCGACGCGAGGGATTCGTCATGGGCTTCTCTTGAAAAATTGGCAGGTGTCGAAAAATTGCTGTCAGTTTTGCTCGCCGGCCAGGTATTTTTCCAGCTCTGGCGGCTCAAACACGTTGATACTGGCTTCGACCAGCACACCGTTTCCGTTTTCGATGCGGCACTGGAATGCGCCGAGGCCGTTGGCCTCCTGATATTGCTTGGTCGCGCTGATCCGCAGCGTCTGGTTCAATGCAAACGCCGCCACCTTGCTGTCGTAACTGCGGGTGCCGAGCAGGAAGCCGACTTTCGGCGGCCGGCCATGCACGCGCTCGTGCACGCCGGCGAAACAGGCGATGGCCTGCGCCATGTATTCGATGCCGGTCCAGGCCGGCAGCACGCCGTGCCCATCGACCAGAATGGTGCCGGCATGCGGCGTGGCGGTGACGACGATCTGCTCATCGTCACAGCTCAGCACGGCGTCGAGCAGAATCATGTCGCCGGCATGCGGCAACAGTTCTGCCATCGACCATTGTTGAAACGCCAGCGTCACCTGCGCTCTCCTGAAAATTCGTTTGCCGGTTTCAACGGCCCAGCACCAGCGCCACGTTGCTGCCACCAAAAGCGTAGTTCGCCGTCATCACGGTGTGGAGGCTGGCCTGCTGCGGTGCAGTGACCAGATTCAGCGCGGGCAAGCCGGCATCGGCCACCCGCGGCAGCGATTGTACCGGCAAACGCCCGTATTGCAGCGCCAGATAACAGAACGCCAGCTCGACCGCGCCGGCTGCTCCGAGCAGATGGCCGGTCAGCGATTTGGTGCTGCTGCACGGCAGCGCCGCGCCGAACACCCGATGGACCGCCCTGGCCTCCATCTCGTCATTCTTCGGCGTCGCGGTGCCATGCAGATTCAGATAATCGATGGCCGCGGCATCGAGGCCGGCATCGGCCAGCGCGCCACGCAGCGCCCGCTCGGCACCGAGGCCGTCCGGCTGCGGCGCGGAAATATGGTAGGCATCGGCCGAGGCCGCGCCACCGAGCAAGCGCACCGACTGCTCGGCAAGCGGCTCGCGACTCAGCACAAACAACGCCGCGCCTTCACCGATATTGATGCCATCACGGTCGGCACTGAACGGCCGGCACTGCGCTTGCGAAAACGATTCCAGCGCGGCGAAACCCTGCACTGTCAACCGGCACAGCGAATCGGCGCCGCCGACGATCACGGCATCGCAGAGATCCGCCTGCAGCAGCCAGCGTGCCGACAGCACGGCGCGCGTGCTCGAGGTGCAGGCGGTCGAGACGGTATAGGCCGGGCCGGTGACACCGAGCTGACGGGCAACGAACAAGGCCGGCGCACCGATTTCCTGTTGGCGATAATTGAATGCCGGTGGAAACGCAGCGGTTTGCATTTGCGCAACGCTTTGCTCATAAAAAGCGATCGCGCGTTCGCCTTCATCGATACCGGAGGTGCTGGAACCAATCACGACCCCGATGCGCTCGCGCGGATAACGCTGCAACAGCGCATCGAGTGTGGGCTGCAACTGCTGCAACGCCGCCAGCAGCAGCTGGTTGTTGCGGCAGGAAAATTCGCTCAATGCGCTGGGTATGGCAGGCAACGCGGCATCGACTTTGCCGAGCCAGGCGCTGCGCTCCGGCAGCCAACCGGTTTCAGCAACCAGCCCCGGCCTGCCGTTGAACAATGCCTCGGCAACGGTCGGCGCGTTGTCGCCGAGCGGGCAGATGAGGCCCGGAGCAGACAGGTAATATTTCGTCGCATTGATGAGCTCGTTCATCGCGTCTGCTCCAGCGTTTGCACCCGCACGGTGTAACCGAGCCGGTGCTGAATCAGCTCCACTTCGTCGGCACTGAGCCGGTTCACTTCGGCCAACAGTTCGTCACCGGCGCGCAGTCGGCGGGCGCCGGTGCCCGGATCTTCCTGCAAGCTCCAGCCGCTCGGCAACTGTGCCTGCAACAGCGACAGCGGCCACAGCATCAGCTGGATATCGAGCAGCGATTGTTCCGGCTTGACCGGCACGGGCAGCAGGCCGGCATCGAATTCGAGCTGCTGACCATCGTACTGCAAGCGATACAGGCGCTGACCAAACGGTGTCAGCACAACCTGGGTAAACTGCGTGGCGCTCCATTCGGTTGTTGCCAGCACCATCAGTTTTTCGCCGCGGGCATCGGCACTGACAATGTCTTCGCTGCGGGCAAACGGCGGTGTAGCCGGTAGCGGCGCCGCGCACCAGCGGGCACTGCCGGCCCAGCGCACGCACGGCGTGCTGGCACAGGCTGACAGCAGCACCAGCAGGCTCAACAGCAGCAAGACACGGATCACGATTTATCCTTCAGCGACTTTCGTTCAAAAGAACCAGGGTCAGCGGCGCCAGCAGCAGCGCCAGCAGCACGCCGATCAATACAGTCAAACCAAAACCGCTGACCGCCGGCAAGCTGGCACCGACCAGCAGGCCAAAGCCCAGTATCGCAGTCAGCGCCGACAACAGGATCGCCAGCAGGCTGGCCGGTTCATGGCCTTCACCTTCGGCCAGAAACAGCGCGTAATCAATACCGATACCGAGCACCAGCAGCAGCGCAATGCCGGTAAAGAGATTGAACGGCTGGTCGCAATAACCGAGCAGCGCCAGTGTCAACCCACTCGCCAGCGCGGTCGGCAACAGCCGCACCAGAGCGCCGTGCCAGCCGCACTGCCAAAGCAGCCACAGCAGCGTCACACCGTAAGCCAACAAGACATAGCCGGTCGCCTGTTCGCGAAAGGACTGAAACAGCGCCGAGATGCTGGCGGTCTTGTCGACAAAGCTGACACCATCGAGTTTTGGCGTCGCCTTATCGTCTGAATTTTCGATGCCGCTGGGGTTGTACGTGCCATTGAGATTACGAATGGCATCAAGATTACGAATGCCATCGAGCAGGACAATGCTGGCGACGCTGCCGTCGGTCGTCGGCAACCACTGCAGCCGCTGCGGTTGGTTGTGCGGCATCGCCAGATAGTCGCCGATGGTCAGCACGGCGTGGCTCAGCGTCTGTAATTTCAGCGCCGCGATATCATCCGGAGTCAATCCCAGCGCCTGCAGGGCAATCGATAAGTTGCCACCATCGGCAAATGCCGACTCAAGCAGCGCGATCCGCTGTTGTTGCTGATTCACTGCCGGCACGGCGTCGGACAGCGCCCGCCAACCGATCAGATCGCCGCGCGCCTGCGCCGCCTGCAGCGCCGCTACCAAGGCCTGTTCGCGCGCCTGCCATTCGACTTCATTGCTACCGCGCACCAGAAAGAACTGGCTGTTGCCATTCTGCTGCAGAATGTCGGCGATACGCTGCTGTTCCGCCAGCAAGCCGGGATCGGATTTCTGCAGCAGATGGATGTCGTCATCGGCACGCAGCAGCCACCAGCCCGGCAGGGCACTGGCAAACAGCACCAGCAACAAGAAATAGACCGGTCGGCGCTGGCTACGCCAGGCCAGCAAACGCTCATGCAGCGCGCCGGTCCAGGCCAGTGCGGTCGGCGCCCGCTTCGCCGGCGCGACCAGTACCGCCGGCAGCAACACCAGCACGGCCAGATAACCGCACAGCAAACCGAGCATGCAGAACAGCGCGATCTGCCGGAACGCGCTGAACGGCGTCAGCGCAATCGCCAGATAGGCCATGAAGGTAGTCAGCATCGCGACCGTCAAGGGCTTGAACAACTGCCGCATCGCCGCGTTCGCATCCCAGTGCTGACTGCTGGCATGCAGGGTCAGATAGTGCAGCGCGTAATCGCCGGCAATACCGATCAACGTGGTGCCGAAAACATAGGTCAGCAGATGCAGCTTGCCGTAGATCAGCAGCGCCAGTGCGGTGGCACCGAGCAGTGATGCCCCGATCACTGCAAACATCAGCAACAGCGGCGTACCCCGACGAAACACCAGCAATACCAGCAGCAACACGCCGACGGTACTGATGCTGGCAATGACGCTGACATCGCGCTCGCCCTCGGCGCGGGCCTGGGCCGCGAACCGCAGTGTGCCGGTGCCAAGCACCTCGGCGCCCGCGGCAATGGCAGTTGCCGTTGCCTGCTCGATGGCGGCGATGGCCTGGCGCTGATAGCGATCATCAAATACCGATTGGCTTGAGACCGCATCGACCAGCAGATAAAAGCGACCATCGTGCGTGACCGTCAACAGACCGTCGTCCACGTGCGCGACGCCAGCGCCGGCACCGAGCTGTTGCAGGCTGTTGGCAAAAAAACCGAATGGGTCCGCGCCTGGTACGACAACCGAGAGCGGGGAGTACAGCGCCTGCAGCACGCGCTGCTGCAGCGCTTCGCCACCGGCCGCAATCAGCTCGGCATCAGCATTCGACAGCAGCGCGCTGCGATACGGCAGCAGTCGCTCAACCAGCTGCTGCTGGGCGTCTGCCGGCAGTTCGAACTGCACCCGGTCGAATACCATGGCTTGCCGCAACTGATCGGCAAATTCGCTGGCAATGGTGCGTGCGTGTTCGCGGTTGCGATGGCTGACCAGAAAAACGGTGTGACTGCCAATGGCAGTTTGTACTTGTTGTGCCGCCTGCTCGGCCAGCGGGTCGCGCTCGGTCGCCGGCAGCAGCGCCAGCAGATCGGTACTGAACGCGTCGCCCTGCTGCAGCCGCTGCGCAACAAATGCCCCGGCCAGCGTCAGCAGCAACAAGAACAGCCAGACCCGCAGTGAGCGCAGCGCGGTCACTTGAGCCGATCCAGCAACGCCTGTTCGGCCGCTGTCACCGCGGCCGCCGGCAAGGCTTGAAACTGCAGCTCGGTCTGATCGCCATTGCGATCGCGGATGATGACCTGCTGCACGGTATCGCCGCCGGTCAATTGCACTTCCGCCAGCGCCAGCGACAGCGGTTCACGACGCGGCGTCAGCAGCAGTTGCCAACCGGTCGCGGTCGGACTGAGCTGGCAATGAAAATCCTGCTCCAGCGCGGCCAGTTCACCGGCCAGCATGCTGTGCAGCAAGCGGCCGAGCGTGCGCAGCCACGGCGCTTCGTTGGCCTGCAACAGTTTTTGCCGGCCGGCTTCTTCCAGCAGCATCTTGTCGCGGCCGATGCCGTAACGCGCGCTCAGCGGTTTTTGTAGCACATACAAAACGCCTTGCTCCGGCAATACCAGCACCTCACCGGTCGAACGCAGCGGCCGACTTAAACCTTTGACGGTTTTCAATTGCACGAAACTTGAGCGCTGCTGCAAATGCTTGGCCAACTGCACGTTCAGGTCGGTCAACGTCAGCTCACCGGCGTGTACCGTGACGAGCGGACATGACAGCAGCAGACTCAACATCAGAGTCAGCGAGTTGCGCGTCATGACGACAAGCCCAGCCGCTCGGCCAGCACCGGTGGCGACACCAGCTGCATTTCACCGGTCGCCATCGCAACGGCGACCTGCACCGTGTAGCCGCGGGTGATGCGGGCACCGGTTTCGGCATCACGGATCAGGTATTCGATCTTCAGCCGGTTCTCCCACTCGACCAACTGCGCGCGCACCTTGATGCGCTGCTCAAACCGGGCCGAGCCGACATATTTGATCTGGGTGTCGATGATCGGCCAGATGTAGCCGGAATCGCGCATCTGCATGTAGTCGTAACTGAACGTGCGCAGCAGCGCGCAACGGGCGATCTCGAAGTAGCGCAGATAATTGCCGTGCCAGACCACCGACATCATGTCGCAGTCATGGAACGGCACCTCCAGTTCGACCTCAGCTTCGCGTAGCACTTTACTCACGGCGCGTGATTCCGGTCAGTGGTACAAGGCAAACTGGCGCTGCTGGATCGCGGTCATCAGGTCGCGCAGTTCCATCTCCAGCATCCGGTCTTCGCTGATAAAGCTGCTGAAGCGGCGCACCTCGGCGACCGTCTGACTGAGCGCCGGCGCATGCGCGGCGCTGACGATGTCGCCGGCGCTGACGCGCAGCTCATAGGCTTGCGCAACGGCCATCAACATGGCGGCGCCAACCTGCTCGGTCAACTCGATCACGCGCAGGCAGTCGCGCGCCGCGATGGTGCCCATGCTGACCTTGTCCTGGTTGTGGCATTCGGTCGAGCGCGAGAACACACTGGCCGGCATGGTCAATTTCAGCGCTTCGGCGGTCCAGGCCGAAACACCGATCTGCACCGCTTTCAAACCGTGGTTGATCGGCGCGCGGGCGCCGTGGGCGCCGGACAGGTTATGCGGCAGGCCGTGGTTGTACCGGCGATCGACCAGCAGCGCCAGTTGCCGATCCATCAGATCGGCCAGATTGGCGACGGTGTTCTTCATACTGTCCATCACAAACGCGATATGGCCGCCGTAGAAATGACCGCCGTGCAACACGACTTCCTCATCGCTGTCGATGATCGGATTGTCATTGGCGCTGTTGATTTCGTTCTCGATATCGCGGCGCATCCACGACAGCGCATCCTGCAGCACGCCGATCACATGCGGTGCGCAGCGGATGGAATAACGATCTTGCAGCCGCGGCCCCTGCTCCGGCTGGCCCGGCGCCAGATCATTCCAGATCCGCGCCGCGACCAGCTGCTGGCCTGCGTGCGGTTTGACCGCGAACAGGCGCGGATCAAAATGGCCGCGATTGCCCTGCATGGTCAGCGACGCCAGCGCGGTGACGCGACAGGACAGCTGGGCCAGATAATCGGCACGTTCATACGCCAGCGCCGCCAGTGCAGTCATGACAGCGGTGCCGTTCATGATCGCGAGGCCTTCTTTCGGCGCCAGCGTCAACGGTTGCAGGCCGTGCGCCTTGTACACCTCGGCCGCGGCGACCCGCTCGCCATTGACCAGCAGATCGCGCTCGCCAACCAGCGCTGCCGCGACATAAGACAGCGGCGTCAGATCACCGGAGGCGCCAACCGAGCCTTCTTCCGGAATAAACGGCAGCCAGTTCTTTTCTATGAGCAGCGCCAGGCGCTCCAACAATTCCCAACGAACACCGGAGTAACCCTGCGCCAGCGAATTGAGTCGCGCCACCAGCACCGCGCGCGTCGCAACCGGATCGAGATAGCGGCCGAGCCCGCAGCCGTGATAACGGGTCAGGTGCAGCGGCAACTCACGCACCAGTTCATCCGGCACCGTGGTTGTGACCGAATCGCCATAGCCGGTGGTGACACCGTAGATCACGCCGTTGCCCGCCAGATACTGGCGCAGGAATTCGGCACCGCGATCGATCAGGGGCTTCTGGACCGGATCCAGTTGCAGCGGCGCGCGTTGCTCCGCCACTGCCACCAACTGCTCGATGCTCAGCTTGTGGCCGCCGATCAACACCGGCGGGTTTGTATTGCGATTGGTATTGCCATTGGCATTGCGATTCTCAGTCACGATATTCAGCCTTCGCTGGCGCCGGGCGCCAGAAATCAAAGAAATTGAACCACTGCAGCGGATATTGCTTGGCGTAATGGGCCAAACGCTCGGCATAGCGCGCGGTCGCCGTCTTCAGCATGCTGCTGCGTTCCGCCCGTGCCACCGCCAGCGTGTCAGCGAAGGGCTCGAGCGTGATGCGGAAGCGCTTGCCTTCGCGCAGACAGAAAAACAGGTAGACCGGGCAGTCGAGCAGACTGGCCAGCAGGAACGGACCCTGCGGGAACGCCGCAGGTGCACCCAGAAATGCTTGCGTCTCGGTGCGGCCTTCGCTGTGCACCGGTGTGCGGTCACCGACAATCACCAGCAGTTCGCCGCGATCGATGCGTTCACGCAGCATCACAGCAGTGTCGGCGCCCATGTCCTGCACTTCGATCAAATGGGCGGCGACGGCCGGGTGTTGTTTCTTCAGATAGTCCATGAAACGCTGGCCGTGTTCGGTGAACACAACCGCGTTGACCTTGACATCGTCGTACTGGCTCAACGCCCGCGCCAACTCCAGATTACCAAGATGGCTCCCAATCAGCAGCGCACCGCGACCGCGTCGCTTCAACTGCTGCAGTTCGGCCTGCTGCTCGAACAGCATGTCCTGCGCGCTGATTTCGCCACGCCAGGCGGCGATTTTGTCCAGCAAGGCTTCACCGAACTGGCGCAGATGGGCAAAGCTGTCACGCCAATCCGGCGGCCGCGGCAGTGCCGGGCTGCCACTGGCGTGCACCCGCTGCAGAAACGTCTGTGAGGCCTGCCTTGCCGTGCGGTTGAACAAAACGAAGTACAGCATCACCGGATAGAGCAGCGCGGAGAACATCCGCCGACCAAACAGCCGGTAGGCATTGACCAGAATGGCGATGCCCAGGGTCGAGCCGCGTTCCTGTTGCTGCGACCAGTGCACTTCGTTGACTGCTGCCGACAGCGCTTTCGGTTTCGCTTTCACGACAGGCGCCCACAACCGGCGCAGCCGCCGCCACAACAGCAGCGGCGCCCGCGGAAACATCGCGAAGAACAGTCTGGCGTGCGTGCGCGAAATCATCAGGTTGTCGCGCAGCGCCTTGAAGTGGGACACCCCATCTTGCGGATACGTCACCGCCAGCGGCAGGAACTGCATCGGCACGCCAGCCCAGAGCAACCGGACCAGGATCTCGATATCAAACTCCATCCGCTCACCGATGCGCACCCGGTCAATCAGCGCGCAGGTCGAGGCCAGCGGGTAAATGCGAAAACCGCACATGGCGTCCTTGATCTCGAACGATAGCGTTTCGAGTGCGACCCAAAAGTCGGTGATCTTGCGACCGTATAACCGGGATTTTGGAATGCTGGCATCGTAAACCGGCGTGCCACCAACCATCGCTTCAGGTGCGGCTGCACTGGCAGCAAGAAACTGCGGGATCACCTGCTGGTCGTGCTGACCATCGGCATCGATCTGAAACGCATGGCTGTAACCGCGCTGCTGCAACCAGCGGAAGCCGTGCATGCTGGCAGCACCTTTGCCGCGATTGACCGGCAAGCGCTCGATGTACACGTTTGGCAGCGCCTGCAACTGCTCAAGCACGCGCTGATCGTCCGCGCCACTGCCGTCATCAACAATCAGAATCGGCAGACCAAAGCGTTGCAGCCCGGCCACGGTCACCGGCAAGGCGCCACCGTGGTTGTAGTTCGGCACCAGAAACGCCGGTTTGACAGTCATGCGACGGCCTCGGCGGCAAACACGATGCGGCCGCTGCTGTGCCGACCGCGGCTGGAGTCAAACGTGAACAGCAGCTTGTCCGGCTGCTCTGCAGCTGCCGCCGGCTTGTGTTCCAACAGCAGCGTGATCTCCTGCTCCGGCTCGATGATCGCCTGGAATTTCAGGGCCTCCATTTTCCGGAACTGCGGTGACAACGGAAAATGCTGGCGACCAAAATGAATCGCCCAATCGATCTGGACCACGCCGGGCAGAATGGCGTGCACGGGAAAATGGCCGGGGAAAAACGCCAGTCCGGCCGGCACGCGCAACGTCAGTGTCACGCGATGGGCGTCCGTTTCGGTTCGGATAACGGTCGGCAGTTTCAGGCCGGTCATGACAAGCTCTCTTCGGCGAACAAGGCGCGCAGCGCCTGTTGGGTCAGTTTGCCACGATCATCGCGCGGCATGGCCTCGACATAGCGAAAACGTTTGGGCAACAACACCCGTTCAAACCGGTTGGCCAGATGCTGACGCAGCGCCTCATTGACCGGATGCTTGCCGCGCGCCGCCAGCGCGGCCGTGCCGGCCGTCGTCAGCCGCGCAACCACGGCGACGACGGAGCGGCTGCCTTCGAGTACCAGCGCCGCCGCCTCGTCGACCCATTCGTGCGTTTGCAGCTGCTGCTCCAGCTCGGTCAGCGACAGCCGCTTGGCCTCGATCTTGACCACCCGGTCGGCACGACCGAGCAAGACGAACCGACCGTCAGCCAGCAGCTCGGCCCGATCGCCGAGCGCGCACCACTGTTGTTTCTCCGCCGCCGGCGACAACACTTCCAGCACGGCATCGGCATTCAAGCGTGCCTGCACACCCGGCAAGAGTTGCCAGGGTTCGGCACTTGTTGCAGCAAGAGTGGCGGCATCGCGCTGACGCCAGGCGACGCCACCGGTTTCGGTACTGCCCAGCACTTCAAGCGGGGCCTTGCCCAGAGCCTGTTGCAGTTGCAATGCCGCCGCGCGCGGCAACGGTGCGCCGGAACTGAACACGGCCAGACAGTCGGCCGCGTGCGGTGTCAGATCGATTGCGCTGGGCAATCGCTCAAGATGCGCGGGACTGCTGATCAAAAGCACCGGCGCGTGCCGCTTGATCTGGGCAAGCAGCGGCTCCGGATAATGTTCCGGCGTGGCGACAAATGCCCGCGCGCTGGCCAGCGGCCACAACAGACGGAACAGCAGTCCGTAAATATGGTGATGCGGCACGGTAGCGAGCACGGTTGCCGCCGGCAGCGGAAATTGTTGCTGCAGCGCCTGCAGTTCGGCCTGCAATTGCCGCAATGTGCGCGTCACCGCTTTCGGCACTCCGGTGCTGCCGGAGGTGAAGAGCTGCAGCGCCAGCGCGTCTTCCGGCAAAGCGTAACGAATATCGGCCCGATCAGCAGGCGGCTGACGGGTCGCCACCGCGTCAGCGAGGACATCGCTAAGCAGACCGTCACACTCCGTGGCAACCGTTTTCAGCGTCTCCGGCTGGGCATTGGCGGGCAGCACCGCGCAATGGCCGCACTGCCACAGCGCCAGCAACCCCACCAGACATTCGTAGCTGTCTTCGCACCACAGCAGCCAGCGCTGGCCGGGTGTCGCCGGCAGTTGTTGCATCAGGGCCTGCACGCGCTGGCGCAAATCGCGCTCGGTGCGCAAGCTGTCAGCTTGCCAGGCGACCGGCAGGTCAGCCGGTCGCTGCCAATCGCCAAACTCGTGCAGCATAGCCAACGTCGTCATGGCACCAACCAATTGCGCAAACGGTTGCGGAACAGCCGCTCACCAAACAACAGTACGGCCATCAGCAGATAGGAAACCAAGCCGTTGTAGATCGCCCACCAGGCAGCCGACGGCTGCAACGCCGTGAACACGGCGATAAGGGCGTTGAGCAGAAAAAAAACACACCAGATCGCGGTCAGCTTGCGGGTGTATTGCACTTCACGGGCATCAAGCTCGCCGCCGTTCTCGATGCGGGCGATGCGTTCGATGATGCTCGGTGACCAGCGCAACGAACCGGCAAACAACAGCAGCATGGTGAGGCTGATCAGCACCGGGTAGTAACGCAGCCACTGGCCGTCATTGAGCAGCAGCGCCAGCAGCGCAAATCCGATGCCGACCAGCAGCGGCCAGCGCCAGTCGCGCCAGGCCGCTGCGTTCCGCAGGGTCAGCGCCCGCGCGATCAACGCCAGCAATAGCAACAACGCCAGTCCCCGGGGGGACCAGCGTTGGATGCCGACAAAAACCAGCAGGGGGTAGAGCAGCAACAGACCAATGGCCAGTGCCTGCACCAGTCGCCGCATCAGGCGGCCTGCAGCAATCCGCTCACGGTGCGCACGACATCACCGACCGTGCGAACTTGTTTGAACTCGTCCGGCTTGATTTTCTTGCCAGTCAGTTCCTGCAGTTTGATCACCAGATCGACGGCATCGATGCTGTCGAGATCCAGCTCTTCATACAGGCGCGAATCCATGGTGATCGAGTCGCCATCGACTTCGAACACATCCACCAGAATACCCTTCAGGGCATCAAAAATTTCACTCTGGGTTTTCATGGCGCTTACCTCATACGGCCTGTTGCTGCTGACCGGCGATGAACGCGGCCAGATTACGGACGGAGCGGAAATGCTCCTTGTTGCTGCTGTTGCTGGCGTCCAGCTTGACCTGGTATTTCTTTTGCACCGCGACGCCCAGTTCGAGCGCATCGATCGAATCGAGCCCCAGACCTTCGACAAACAACGGCGCTGCGCTATCGATGTCGTCCGGCGTCATGTCCTCCAACGCCAGCGTGTCGATAATCAGCTGTTTGAGCTCGAGTTCCAATGCGTTCATGCCTGCTTGCTACCTTCGTTCTGCACATGCCAAACGGTGATCGGTGCGGCCACCGACTCCGTACTACGCTATCGCCGACGGTTTGCCGTCGGCTTTGGCGACGGCGTCGGAAAAAAACTGCTGCAACCAGCGGGTCAGCTGGCGCGATGCCAGCGGCGCTTCGGTACCACTGGCAATGATCTGATCGGCCCGGATCGGATCGAGTACTTCCAGCCGGACGTGGAACCGGCGCGGTGGCACCTGATACCAGCGCGTCGCCTTGGTCAGCGTCGGCGGGTTGCAGGTCAGGATCACCGGCACCATGTCGCAGCCGGTTGCCAAGGCAACATGGGCCGCACCGCGCTGAAAATTGAACGGCTGACCGGGCACGGTCCGGGTGCCTTCCGGAAACACGATCAACGGTCGCTGTTTTGCCAGGGCCTTGCCACAATCCTGCACCAGCTGCTCGGCACCGCGATTCGGAATGTACTGCGCTGCGCGCACCACGCCGCCGAGATAACGGTTTTGCCACAGCGCCTCTTTGACGATGCAATCGGCGCGCGGCATCAGGCTGATCATCAGCACCACATCGATCAGGGTCGGGTGATTGGCGAGCACCAGCACACCGTTCAGCTCGCGCAGGCGTTCGGCATTGCGCAGCTCGACACTCATCACCCCGAGCCAGATCATCTGGCCGATAAAAAACCGGAAACTCCGGTGGATCGCCCGCTGGGCCCGATCCCGGCGCTGGTCCGGATCGCGCCAGCGCAAATGGATGACCGGAAACACCGTCAGCGTCAGCAGCAAACCGCCCAGACTGAAACTGAAAAAACACCAACCGGTGGCGAGCACGCGCCAGCCGTAGTTCAACTGCCGACAAAACCGTTGCCACAACGACGGCGGTGCAGCAGCCATTGCCAATTCACTGACCGAATCAACCATAAGCAAGCGCCCAGCTGTGCTGCTCACCCATCAGCGTTGCCGGCTGCGCGACGGCCAATGCCCGAATCAGCGCCACCGCCGGCGACAAATACGACGCTGACGTTACATCGCGACTGAGCTGCAAAGGCGTGCCACCATCAGCAATCAACAAACCAAGTCCAAGCAACGGTGCTTCTGGTTCTTGCCACGCCTGATACACCGCCGGCAAATCCTGCTCGACATAACTGATCAGCACGCTGCCAATACCGCATGCCCGCAAGGCCGCCGCTTCGATCAGACAGGCCTGCAAGCTGTCGCGGCCGGCGGCAATCGCCGTGGCCGGCGTCGCATCCCTGGCAGCGATGCCGTACAAGCCGGCGGCACTGTTGTGTACCGACAGCGAAAAGCCCATCGGCGACAGCGCTTCGCCCTGCGCCAACTGGCGCAGCAAATTCACGGTGGTACCGAGCTCGCCATGACGTGACGCGAACACGAGTTGCTCGGCGCGCTCACCGGCCAGCGCGACATGGGCGCAGTGCAAGGCAACCCGCGACAACGGCGACAGCCGTCGGCGCAGCATCGGCTCGACAAAATCGACCGGCGCCGCCGCCGTTTCCGCCGGCAGGTCCGCGCCGGGCTGTTGGGCCCATTGTTGCCACGCCGCGACCCCGGCCAGTCCGGGCGCCCAGGCATACCAGCGTCGGATCGGGAGAATGCAGCCGTTCATGCCATGCCAACCTGCCGACCGGCGCAACGGCCAGCGGTCGTGGCAGACCGCCGACGCAGCACCTGCAGTCGGTCAAATTTTAACCGCTCGGGGAAGGGGCGCCATGCTATCGGGAGGTTCGACCAAAGGCAATGGCGAATCCCGCCTTTTCGACGGTGGTGGCTGTTGGCGCGAACCGTATAAATGGGTGTAACCATCGCGATCAGAGCGTCAGTACAACCTTGCCCACCGAACGGCCGCTGCGCAGCAGTTCGAGTGCCTGTGGTGCTTCGTCGAAGCGGAACTGATGTCCGACATGCGGTGCCGGCAGCTTCAGTTCGGCAATTTCCCGAATCATGGCGTCGAAGAAATCGCGCTGTTCCCACAGCCAGATCAGGTTGAACGCCAGCAGGCCACGGTTCTCGCTGATCATCGACAGCGCGTCGTAACGCGGCCGGCGCAGGTATTCGAGCAGCATGTGGAAACGGCGCATCTTGCGTTCGCCCGGAGCGAACACGGTGGCGCCGTAGACGACCAGCCGGCCGGTCGGCGCCAGCGCTTTGAAGGACGCTTCCTGGACCTTGCCGCCGATCGCATCGAGCACCAGGTGAATTGGCTTGTCGGCCAGCTCGCGTTTCAGCTGGGCGGCGAAATCCGGCTCGCGGACCAGCACATCGGTCACGCCCTGCGCCTTCAGGAACTCGACCTTGTTCGGGCTGCCAACGGTGCCGACCACGTCGATGCCGAGCGCCTGACAAATCCGCACGGCCTGCAGGCCGACACCGCCAGCGGCGGAATGAATCAGCGCCCGTTGGCCGCGTTTGCCGGCGCCAAGGTGGTGGATGCCGTACCAGGCCGCGAAGGTCTGGACAAAGAAGGCTGCGCCTTCGGCAAAGCTCCAGCCCGCCGGCAGCGGTTGCAGCCGGTCAGCGGCGACATCGACCACGCTGGCGTAGGCGCCAAACCGGACCGAGCCCATGACCCGGTCACCAAGCTTGAAACCGGTGACCGACGCGCCGACGTCGGCGACCACGCCGGCCAGCTCCAGCCCCGGAATAAATGCACCGCTCGGTGCCGCCGAGTACATGCCGGTCAGCGCCAGAATGTCGGCAAAATTGAGCCCGATCGCCTTGACCTCGACCCGGACCATATCGGCGGCCAAGGCCGGCAGGGTTTCCGTCTGCTGGCTGAGCATGGCCAGATCGCCGGCCTGCGGCGTGCGCCAGACCTGACGTTGCCTCGATGGCGAGGAGGACTGCTGCAACGCCGACATCCCGAGATCTCCTGAACCCATGCGACCCTGACCTGACAGGGAACGTAAAAAGGTCGGGGATTAGGACATAACCGGCGCCGGGATACCAGCCCCGGCGCTGATCCAAACCGCAAGCAACCACGTCCCGCGGCCACCGGTTTCCGTGCTGTGCGTTAAGAATCTGCGTCAGCAGCGCGGGCCGCCATGAACGGTCAGCCGCGCTGACCCAGCCCCATCGCCCCCGACGCCACCAGCCGCTTTGCCGCCGGCAGCGCCTCCAGCGCCGACAAGGCGAGACCGCGCAGCGGCCGCAGCAACGGATAGCGGTTGCTGAACAGGCGCACGAGGCTGTCGGTGATACCGGCAACGGTGTCGGCGTCGGCCTGCCGGGAACGGACGAAAGCGTCCAGCGCCGCCGGCGTTGCCCAGTCCTGCCCGCTCGCCTGCTGCTGGCGCAGCGCCTCGGCAAACGCCATCGCATCGCGCAGCGCGAGGTTGAAACCTTGCCCCGCGATCGGATGCAGCGTGGTCGCGGCATTGCCCATCAGCAGCAGCCGGCCTTGCCGGCGCACCGGGCTGCGCAGCCGGCGCAGATCGAATTTCTCGCGCACGCCGACCTGCCGCAATCTGCCGAGTCGCCAGCCGAACGCCGTCTGCAATTCGCGCAGGAAATCGGCATCCGAGACTGTCAGCAGACGCGCCGCTTCACTGGCCGTTTGCGTCCAGACCAGCGACAGCCGGTTGTCGGTCATCGGCAGCAGCGCCAGCGGGCCGGTTTCGGTAAAACGCTCGTAGGCCCAGTGCTGGTGCGCGCGTTCGGCACGCACGGTGGCGATCAGCGCGCTCTGCGCATAATCGATGACATCGACCGGCAAACCGGCCAGCGCGCGCAAACCGGATGGGCCACCGTCGGCACCGAGCAACACCCGCGTCTGCAGTGTTTGCGTCGCATCGTGATCGGCGAGCGTCAGTTGCACGCCGCTTTCGGTTTGCCCGAACGCACTGATCTTGCCGTGCAGACGGGTAATGCCGGCGCGCTGCGCCAGCGCCCGATAAAACTGCTGACCGAGTACGCGCAGCGCAATGACCTGACCGAGTGCATCGAGTTGTTGCTCGCGCGCCGTCAGAACGGTGCGACCGAATTGGCCACGATCAGAAACATGAATGCTGCGGATCGGACAGGCATCAAACGCCAGCGCATCCCAGACACCGAGCTGCACCAGCAAGCGCCGGCTGCCTTCCGACAGCGCCAGCACCCGTTCATCGAAGGACGGCAATTCATTTGCGCTGCTGTTGCTCGCATCGAGCAGCCCCACCCGCAGCGCCAGCGGCGGCTGGGTCAGCGCCAGCGCCAGCGCGGCACCGGTCAGGCCGCCGCCGACGATGACGACATCGAAATCGGTTTGCCTGTCGGTCATGGTCACGCTGCCATCAACGCTTCGATTTCATCCGGATCTTTCGGCACGCCGGTGGTCAGCACCTCGAATCCGGTTTTGGTGACCAACACATCGTCTTCGATGCGGATGCCGATGCCGTGGAATTTCTTCGCCAGGCCTTTGGTGCCCGGCGCGAAATACAGGCCCGGCTCGACGGTCAGTACCATGCCCGGCTCGAGCACGCGCGGCTGGCCGTCGATCTGGTAATCGCCGACATCATGGACATCGAGGCCGAGCCAGTGGCCGGTCTTGTGCATGTAGTAAGGCTTGTAGGCTTCGCCGTCGAGCAGATCGCTCAACTTGCCTTTGAGCACACCGAGGTCGATCAGGCCCTGCGTCAATGTGCGCACGGCGGCATCGTGGATCTGGTTCCAGGTATTGCCCGGTTTGACTTGCTCGATCGCTGCCTGCTGTGCTTTCAGCACCCATTCGTAACAGCGGCGCTGCAGCGCGCTGAACTTGCCGTTGACCGGAAAGGTGCGGGTGATGTCGGAGGCGTACCACTCGTATTCGGCACCGGCATCGACCAGCAACAGATCACCGTCTTTCAACGGCATGTTGTTTTCGACGTAATGCAGGATGCAGGCGTTGTCGCCGCCAGCGACGATGCTGTTATAGGCACAGTGATGAGCACCGTGACGGGCGAATTCGTAACTGAGCTCGGCGGCGATCTGCGCTTCGTTGACGCCGGCTTTGGTGGCGCGCATCGCGCGGATATGGCCTTGGGCAGCCGCATGCGCGGCCGCGCGCATCTGTTTCAGTTCGGCGGCGTCCTTGAACAAGCGCATGTCGTGCAATTGATGGCGCAGATCGATGATCTCGCCGGGGGGATGCACGCCTTTGCGCACCTGCGCGCGCAGCGTGTTGAGCCAGCCCATGACGGTGTTGTCGAAATCGGGATTGTGGCCGAGCGCGTAGTGGATGCGATCGCGCCCTTCCATCAGCCCGGGCAGGATCTCGTCGATGTCGTCGATCGGAAAGGCGTCGTCGAACTGAAACGCCGCCGCGGCGCGCTCGGGACCGTAACGGCGGCCATGCCAGGTTTCGGCGAGCGGATCGCGCTCGTTGCAGAACAGCACGGTTTCACCCTGCGGCCGGCCCGGGATCAGCACCAGCACCGCGTTCGGTTCCGGGAAACCGGTCAGGTAGGCGAAATCGCTGTCCTGGCGGAAGCGGAAATGGGTGTCGCGCGAGCGGATGATTTCTTGTGCGGACGGGACAATGGCAATGCTGCCTTTGCCGAGTTGCTGCATCAGCCGGCGGCGGCGGCGGGCGTAATCGGCGACTTTGACCATGGTGCCGGTTTTGTGAGCTGGGACAATGTTCGACATGGTAGCGGCGCCCGGCGCCAATTGCACAGCTTGCCGGGCAGGCCCTATAGTGGCGCGTCGTTTACCGCCGTTGCCGTGATCATGAGCCAGGCCGATCTGCAAAAACTCGAACTCCAGCTCGATCAGCTGCTGAGCCAGTTCCAACGGCTCAAAAGCGAGAACGCCCAGCTGCGCGCCAAAGCGGCCGAACTCGCTGCCGAGCGCAGCCGGCTGCTGGAAAAGAACGAACTGGCCGCGCACAAGGTCGAGGCCATGCTGGCCCGGCTGCGCGGACTGGAACAAAATCAGAGCAGCAATCGCTGAAGGGTCACCGATACCATGAGCACCGTCCTGACCCTGAAACTGCTCGACCGCGAGCTGAAGCTGACCTGCCCGCCGGAGCAGCAGCAGGAGCTGCTGACGGCCGCCAGCCAGCTCGACGCCCGGATGCGCGTGCTGCGTGACAGCGGCAAGATCCCGAGCGTCGAAAAAATCGCCTTGATGGTCGCGCTCGACCTGGCGCACGAGCTGATGCTGGCCCAACAAGCGGGCAGCGGTAACGCCGAGCTCAGCGAAAGGCTGCGCCGGATGCAGGAAAAAATTGACGATAGCCTGCGGGCAAACCGACAATTGGAACTCGGTTGAACCGAACCGGGCGCGAATAGAGTGACAGCGCCTTGCAAGGTGAAAGCCTGATCCCCAGATCCACCCGTATTACCCCTCGCGAACCGCCGCGAGAACGTCACCGGCATGAGTGACGCCCTCGGTTCGACAATACAAGGTTAGAAAGGGCGCCTGCTGCGGTGTTCGCGCGCGGCGTCATGTCCTCGAGCCGATAATTGCAGTGTTGGGTGCGTTCGAGCCGCTCGGTGTTGTGCAAGTCCGTTTCGACCGGAAAGCCTGATCCGACGCCGGATGTACCCCCTTGGAGCCTATGGTTCCAGGGCTAAACCCGCAGACGGCACAGGCGGCAGGCGTCCCCTCTTCTTTCAGTTCCAGTTTCGGTTACCCTGCAGGGCATACCGAACCGTCATTCTGCACAATGACCCCAACCGACAAGAAATCCCTGCGCGCCCAGATGCGGGCCCGCCGGCGTGCGCTCAGCCCGGCCGAACGCAGCGCCGCGGCCGAGCACTTTGCCGCCGCGATCTGGCCGCAGCTGCGGCCGGTCCGTACCCGACACATTGCGGTCTATCTGGCGTTTGATGGCGAACTCGACCCGGCCCCGCTGGTGCGCCGCTTGTGGGCTGCCGGCAAGCGGGTCTACCTGCCGGTGGTGACCCGGCTGGCGCCACGGCGGCTGTGGTTTCGGGAATACCGGCCGGACAGCCGGATGCAACCAAACCGGTTCGGCATTCCGGAGCCGGTGACCGGGCCGCTACGGCCAAGCCGGATGCTGGATGTGGTGCTGCTACCGCTGACAGCGTTCGATGCCAGTGGCACCCGATTGGGCATGGGGGGAGGTTTTTACGACCGCACGTTCAGCGGCCGTCGTCACTCCGGTTGGAGTCGGCCGCGCTTGGTAGGGGTCGGTTACCGCTGGCAGCAAGTTTCTGCGCTCGTGCGCGAACCACACGATTTGCCCGTGCAAGCGATCGTTACCGACTAGATGTAGTGTTCGACAAGAACTACTTATGCGTGAGGCGCGAGTCGGTCAGGACTCAGCGGGCACCGAGCGCAACATCCGTTGCACTCTCTTTCGCGAATCCGGTCGCGACCTCGTTACTGTCTTCGGGCGCTGAATCCATCAGCAGAGTGGTAGCAATCACACCAACAAGAAGCACTGCCGTCAGGACCATCAACAGGTCCGGTTTGCGTTTGATCATCACTGCTTGTCACCGAGAATTTAAAAAGACATCAGCTTGCGCCGTGCCAAATTGTTGTTCTTTAATCCGCTGACGATTTCTGAACGCACTGCCAGACGGAGCATGCGACTCTACGCCCACCGTTTCAGTGATGCAATTCTTACTTCTTGAAAATTTGATGGCAGTCGTGTACGGCGCCGCCCTCCGCTACGGAACCCCTTGATGAACTACTGGCTGATCAAATCCGAACCCGATGTCTTCAGTCTCGACGACCTGAAAAAATGCCCGAAGCAGACCCATTGCTGGGATGGCGTCCGCAACTACCAGGCCCGCAATTTCATGCGCGACGGCATGGCAGTCGGCGATCTCTGCTTCTTCTATTACTCCAATGCCAAGCCGCCGGGCATTGCCGGCATCTGCAAGGTCAGCTCGGCGCCCTACCCGGACCCGACCCAGTTCGACAGCCGCTCGGATTACTTCGACGCCGACTCGAAACCGGACAACCCGCGCTGGGTCCTGCGCGACATGACCTACGTCCGCCACCTCAAGCGCTTCATCCCGCTGGACGAGCTGAAGGCCACGCCGGCGCTGGCCGAGCTGCTGATCCTGCGCAAGGGCAACCGGCTGTCGATCACCCCGGTCGAAAAGCGGCACTGGGAGGCCGTGCTGAAGCTGGAAAGCTGATGCCCGGCGAAAAAACTGCCGAACCTGGTCGCCGCTTCAACTACGCTTGGCAGACCCTCAGACCAAAAACTCCCGGAACGCGGCACGATGGCTTCAGCCTCTGACGGCTTGTTCGAGCGCCTTGCGGCGATTCCGCCCGCCAGTCCCGACCCCAGTTGGCGTGAGCTGCTGGCCGCCGGCGCCTTCGCCGAGCCGGCAGCGCTGAGCCGTGCGCTCAGCAAGGGCCGCGATCGCAGCAGCATCGCCCTGCTGCTGGCCGCCCAGCTGGCCGAGCAAACCGCCGCCAGCGGCGAGTTCGACGCACATTTCCTGCAGGCCCTGCAACCGTTCTGGTTTACCGTCGCCACCGTCAACCTGACCGACTGGCAGTTCTGGCATTCGCCCCGGCAGCCGCTGCGGCGGGTGCTGCATCAGTTGCTGCTGCTCGGCCGCGGCTACAGCCCGAGCGCCCATCCGGCCACCGTCCAGTTCCCGCAGCGCTTGCAGATCCGGCTGCAGGCACTGGCCGAGCAGGCCGTCGCCGGCGTCGGCACTGGTCAGTTGCTGCAAACGCTGAAAAGCCTCTATGCCCTGCTCCGGCAAACCCACGAACTGCAACGGCAGAGCGACCACCGCTTGCTGGAGCAGGAGGAGCTGAACCGGCGCAGCCTCAATGCCCAGACCCAGGTCAGCCGGGTCATCCGGCAAGCGGTCTGGGGTCAGCCGGTGCCGGCCTCGGTGGTGAGCTTTCTCGACGAAATCTGGCGCAAATATCTGTATCTGCTGCACCTGCGGGTCGGCATGCAGGACCCGAGCTGGCAGCGTGCGGTCACCGACATCCGGCTGATGGTCTGGCTCGGCAGCGAGGCCAGCCCGGAACAGCTCGGCGCAGCGGTCAAGGGCGAGCTGCCCGGTTTGCTGCGCCGGATCCGGGAAGCGCTGGCGCAAACCCGCACCGAGCCGGCCGCGCAGAATTTCCCCGAGGTCTTCGCCGCGCTGCTGGCGGCCCGTGCCCGCAATATTCCGGATGCCGGCCTGCCGCTGGGCGAATTGCCGGACGAACCCGACGATGTGCTGGCCGACCCCGGTGTTGGCCGCAGCGACCTGTTGCCGCCACGCGGCAGCTGCCTGCTGCTCAAGCGCGCCGAGGACGACTGGTTGCGGGTCCGGGTGATCGCGGCGCCACCGCAGCGGGATTACCTGCTGCTGGCCGATTTTGCCGGCGGCCGGGTCGCCGCACTGACCCCGGCTGAACTGCAACACGCCTTGCAGGAAGATCGGCTGCGCCGGCTCAGTGCCCAAGACCCGGTCCAGCAATTGCTGTCGCGGCTGCCGACGCTGCTGCAACCACTGCTCGCTGGCGCCGCCGAAGAGCGGGCCCGGCGCAAGGCGCTGGCCGAGCAGCAGGAGCGGGAAGCCGCCGCCGAGGCCAAGCGCCGGCGCGAGGCCGAACGCGAAGCGGCCTTTGAACAACGCAAACAGCAGGAAGCCTCGGAACGCGCCGAACGGATCGCCGAAGGGCGCCGGCGCGCCGAAGCCGAAGCGCTGCTGGCACAGCAACAGGCGAAAGGCCGCGCCATCATCGCCAGCCTGCGCGGTGGCGCGCTGGTCGAGTTGCGCCGCGACGACGGCCAGTTCCGCGCCTGTTATCTGGCCATGATCCGGGCCTCCGATCAGCACTATGTGTTCGTCGATCGGCAAGGTCAGAAAGTGGCGGAGCTGGCGCATGACGCCTTGTTGCAACAGCTGCTGAGCGACGGCCTGCGGGTGATCGAGTCCGGTTCGGCACTCGACAACACCCTGCAAAGCCTGGTCAGCGAACGCCGGCAGTTTCTCGACGACGAGGACGGTTCATGATGACGGACAATCAGCGCCAGGAACCGCGGCTCGCCCGCCACGATCCGATCCATATCCAGATCCAGCAAGGCAGCAGCGCGCCGCCGCAACCGGCCGTGTTGCTGCACGCCGACACCCGTGACATTTCCAGCAACGGCTTCAATGCCCGCAGCAACCGGCCGCTGCAAGTCGGCACGTTGCTGGATGTATTGATTGAACTGCGCGGTAACGGCAAGCCGTTCCTGCTGACCGCGGAAGTGCGCTGGAGCCAGCCGCAAGCCAACGGCGAACACGCCGTCGGCTTTGCGATAGTCGATGCCGTCGGCACCGACTATCGGGCCTGGCAGCAGCAATTTTGAACGGCGACGTCAGCGCAACTGGAAACGCACCACCGTCTGATTGAGCGCGCTCGCCAACCGGGTCAGTTCCAGGCTCGCGCTGGACGTCTGCTGCGCTCCTGTTGCCGTTTGCGCCGCAATATCGCGAATCGCCACCAGATTCTTGTCCACTTCCCGCGCAACGTTGGCCTGCTCTTCGGCAGCCGAGGCAATGGTCAGATTCATTTCATTGATCCTGCTGACCATCTGGGTGATGTCGGCCAGCGCACCGTCGGCGGCTTCCGCCAACGCCCGGCTGCCCGACGCCTGCTCGGAGCTTTGCGCCATGGCACTGACCGCGCCCTGTGTGCCTTGCTGAATGGCCGCGATCATCTGCTCGATTTCCCGGGTTGAGGCCTGGGTGCGCTGCGCCAGCGCCCGCACTTCATCGGCGACCACGGAAAAACCTCGGCCCTGCTCGCCGGCACGGGCCGCTTCAATGGCGGCATTCAGCGCCAACAGATTGGTTTGATCGGCGATGCCCCGGATCACGTCGAGCACCCGGCCGATTTCACTCGCCTGCTGCGCCAGGGATTTGATCGAGTCGCCGGTCTGCGTCACGTTCGCCGTCAGCCGATCGATCGCCTGCGCCGTTTGCCGCACTTGTTGCTGGCCGACGCCGGCCGTGGCTTCGGTCTGCCGCGATGCCGCCGACGTCTGGTTGGCATTGCGCGCCACTTCATCGACTGCTGCCGACATTTCGGTCACCGCCGACGCGGCCATCTGAATCTCGTCGTTCTGGCGCTGGATGCCGACGGCGGTCTGTTCGGTCACCGCACTCAGCTGTTCGGCCGCCGACGCCAGCTGCTGCGCCGAATCCTGGATCTGCCGCAGCATGCTCTGCAGGTTGTCCTGCATGTCGACCAGCGCCTGCTGCAGCTGGGTCAGCTCGTCGCGCCCGTCGACGTCGAGCCGGGCGCGCAAATCACCGGCGGCGATCTGCTTGGCGACCCGTACCGCCGCTTGCAATGGCACTGTCACGCTGCGGCTCAGCCGGATGGCAACGACCACGGTAACCATGATCGCCAACAGCATCAGCAGCAGAACCTCCCAGTAAGTGCTGGTAACCACATCGTCCGCCCGCTTGCCTGCCGCCGCCGCGCCGTCCGAGTTCAGTGCGATCAACTCCTCCAACACCGAATGCATGTCAGTGTAGGCCTTGAACGAGGGGCCCATGCCGAGCTGAAAGGCTTCCGCATTCTGCTTGCTGGCCAGCAGCGAGAACATGTGATCGGCGAGCTGCCGGTACTGCGCACTGAGGGTTTGATAGCGGCTGAACAAGCGGCGATCCGTGTCATCAACAATGGTCGACTCGTACTTTGCTTCCGCAGCGGTGATGCGTTCACGTACCGCTTTCACTTTCTCCACGGTGCTGCGGAGATCCGCTTCATCGAGCAGCACCAGCGAACGCAGCTCATAACGGCGAACGGCCGCCTGTTCCATCTCGATTTCACCCAACAGCCGGGTTCCCAGCAGCCAGACATCCTTGACCTCGGAAAGCGCGCCATGTACGCGCCCTAGCTGCACCAGTGCCAACACCCCCAACAACAGAACAATCAATGTCACCACACCAAAGCCAAGAAAATTGCGCTTGCTCACACTCAGGTTGCGGACCATCTTGACGACCTCGATACCACACCGGCGCGGGATAGCGACCGGCCGATCAAAAGTAGTCGAGAAAAATCAAACTTGCTGCCGGCAAAACCTTGCCGCCAGCCACGGAAAAGCAAAACGCCCACCAGCGGTGGGCGTTTGCTACTGCCTGTTGCGGCGTTGGCGCGGATTACCAGGTGGCTTTCAGCGTGTACTTGCCGTTGGTCGCACCGGTACCACCGCTGTAGTACACCACGCGGAGGTAGCGGACCGAGGCCGTGGTGCCGGTGTTGCTGACCGTCACCGAATCCACCTGACCGGAGCCCTTCTCGCTGCGGCCAATCTCGGTGCCGCTGGCGTTGTAGACGATCAGGTCATAGTCGGACGTGCTGTTCGGTGTCAGCGCCGCGGTCAGCGACTTGCCAGCCGGCAACGACACTTTGTAGTAGTCGGTGTCGCTGCTGGCGCTGAGCGTGCCATTGACCGTGGTGCCCGTGGTCGAGATGGTCTGCGCAGTGCCCGTGGTGTTGTTGCTTTCCACTTCGGTCAGCGTCGTGCCACCGCCGCCGGTACTGTAGCTACCGGTCAGGCTGACGCCCGAGAAGCTCGAATAGGCGCGCAGCGTGACGTACCAGGTACCGGCGGTCGGGGTCGCGAAGCTGCAGCTTTCGGCGTTGCCCGACTTGTACGGACGGCAGTCATAGCTGGAAGTGGTCGGCGCCGAACCGAACTTCACATACATGTCGGCATCACCGGTGCCGCCGCTGCTGGTGAAGCTCAGGTTGGTGGCGCCGGCCGGCACGGTCATCGTGTAGGTGACCGAAGCGCCCGTTGCCGCCGACAGGCCGGTGACCGGCACGCCATTGCTGAGCGTGCTGCCACCACCACCGCCGCCACCGCCGCCTTGGGCGTTCAGCACCGCGGCGTTGGCATCGACGATGCCGGTGCCGCAGTTCGTGCAGGTGGCCGGGAAGGCGCGGGTCGTGGTTTTCAGGATCGTTTCGATCTCGTCCGGCGTTGCCGCCGGCTTGACCGCCTTGATCAGGGCCGCGACACCCGCGACGTGCGGAGCGGCCATCGAGGTGCCCTGCATGAAGATGTAGCTGTCGCTGCCCGGGCTGGTCGTGCCGCTGTTCCAGGTCGACAGCACGCCGTTGGCATCATTGAAGCTCGACTGGGCACCGCCCGGTGCCGCGACATCGATGCTGGTGCCGTAGTTGGAGTAGTAGGCACGACCACCGCTGCGGTTGGTCGCGGCGACGTTCACCACGCCCGAACAGTTGCCCGGGTTGTAGTTGTTGGCATTGTCGTTGTCGTTACCGGAAGCGACGACGATGACCGTGCCACGCGAACGGGCGCTGTTGATGGCGTTCTGGGTGGTGGTGTCGCAGGCACCGGAGCCGCCGAGCGACATGTTGATGACCTTGGCCGGGTTGGCGTTGGTCGGCACACCGGAAACGGTGCCACCCGAGGCCCAGATGATGCCGTCGGCGATGTCGGAGGTATAACCGCCGCACTTGCCGAGCACGCGCACCGGCACCACCTTGGCACCATAAGCGACGCCAGCGACGCCGGAACCGTTGTTGGTCACGGCGGCGACCGTGCCGGCAACGTGGGTGCCGTGCCAGGACGAGTCCTGGGCCGCGTGGGTGCCGCCGCATTCGTTGGCCAGAACCCAGTCACCCGGGTCCTGGGCGTCGCTGTCGCGACCGTTGCCGTCGTTGCCGACAAAGCTGTCGGAGATCATGTCGTAACCGGGCAGCAGGTTGGCCGCCAGATCGGCGTGCGGGCGGTAACCGGTATCAAGCACGGCCACCACGACACCAGCGCCATTGGTGATGTCCCACGCCGCCGGGGCGCGCAGACCACCGGTGCTTTCGTAATAGTGCCACTGCGAGCTGTACTGGCTGTCGGTCGGGGTCAGGAAGGCTTTCATGATCCGGTCCGGCTCGGCGTACTCGACGTCCGCGTCCTGGGCGATACGGGCGGCGATAGCGCTTACTTCGCGCTCGGTCAGCTTGCGGTCGAGCTTCAGTACCTGGGCGCCGAAGGCATTCTTGCGGACCAGCTGCAGCCGCTCACCGGCTTTCGCCGAGGCGCGGTCGAGGGCGCTGACAGTCACCAGACCGGTCTTGCCGGTCGACTGGCTGCCGTCTTTGTACTTGATGATCAGGCGGTCGGTCAGACCGGTTTTCTGGGCGCGGGCGGCAGCGCGGGCCGCCAGCAGTTCGGCGCGATCAAATTCCGGCTCGGCGTCGCGCAGGCGGAAACGGTCAGTGGGGGTTTGGGCGGCAGCAACACCGGCGCAGGCCAGGGTCACCATGGCAGCAACAAGGCGCAGCTTGTTGCGACGAACGGCATACGACATAGCTTCTTGTCTCCGGCGAACAGGTACGTGCCCGTTCGCATCGTGGTTGTCTCTCCTGCCCTCCTCACCGTCAGCTCAGGCTCCCTGCACAGACGCGGTGACCTCCTTCCGAAGGGCCGGCCGACACTAGGGGGTTCATGCTCCGCAAAAATGTGAACTGCATCACATTGGTACACAACTCGTACAATTCTCTGACAGTTGGTGACTTAGCACGTCCGTTTGCTTTACACCGTGTCAAATCGACTGACATTTGTACAAATGCATTACATCGGATGCAGCCCGCGCCGCTCACGGCACTCAGATCAGGGAAAGCTTTTGCCCTGCGCGCCCGGTTCAGCGAAAATAGCGCGCTTTTTCGCCAGCCCCCTGCGCCGTGTCTGCCGGCGCGTTTGTGTACCAAGCCGAGATGCCCCTGATGCCCAGTCGTTTTGAGAAAGCCAACGCCATTCGCGCCTTGGCGATGGACGCCGTTCAGAAAGCCAAATCCGGTCACCCCGGCATGCCGATGGGCATGGCCGACATCGCCGAGGTGCTGTGGAATGACGTGCTGCGCCACAACCCGCGCAATCCGAAATGGCCGAACCGCGATCGCTTCGTGGTCTCGAACGGTCACGGTTCGATGCTGCATTACGCGCTGCTGCACCTGACCGGTTATGACGTTTCCCTCGACGATCTGAAAAACTTCCGCCAGCTGCATTCGAAAACCCCGGGCCACCCGGAATACGGCTACACGCCGGGCATCGAAACCACCACCGGCCCGCTCGGTCAGGGTCTGGCCAACGCCGTCGGCATGGCGATTGCCGAAAAAATGCTGGCCGCGCAATTCAACCGCGATGGCCACAGCATCGTGGATCACCACACCTATGTTTTCCTCGGCGATGGCTGCCTGATGGAAGGCATCTCGCACGAAGTCGCCTCGCTCGCCGGCACGCTCGGTTTGGGCAAGCTGATCTGCTTCTATGACGACAACGGCATCTCGATCGACGGCCACGTCGAAGGCTGGTTTACCGATGACACGCCGAAGCGCTTCGAAGCCTATGGCTGGCAGGTGATCCCGAATGTCGACGGCCACGATGCAGAAGAAATCCAGACCGCACTCGCCACCGCCCGTGCCGAAAAAGACAAACCGACCCTGATCTGCTGCAAGACCGTGATCGGTTTCGGCGCGCCGACCAAGGCCGGTAAGGAAGAGTGTCACGGCGCCCCGCTCGGCGATGCCGAGATCGCCGGTGCCCGCGAAAAGCTCGGCTGGCCGCACGCGCCGTTTGAGATTCCGGCGGCAATTTACGCCGGCTGGGACGCGAAGGAAAAAGGCGCCAAGTTTGAACAGGACTGGAACAGCGCGTTCGCCGCGTATGCCAAGGCCCATCCGGAACTTGCCGCCGAATTCAGCCGCCGCATGAACGGCGAACTGCCGGCCGATTTCGTCGCCAAGGCCGATGCCTGGATCGCCGAATCGAACGCCAAGGCCGCAACGATTGCCTCACGCAAAGCCAGCGAGAACAGCATCAACGCGCTGGCACCGCATCTGCCGGAACTGCTCGGCGGCTCGGCCGATCTGGCCGGCTCGAACCTGACACTGTGGAAAGGCGCCAAAGGCGTCACCGGCAGCGACGCCAGCGGCAACTACCTGTATTACGGTGTCCGTGAATTCGGCATGAGCGCGATCATGAACGGCATCGCACTGCATGGCGGTTTCATTCCGTACGGCGGCACCTTCCTGATTTTCATGGAGTACGCCCGCAACGCCGTCCGGATGGCGGCGCTGATGAAACAGCGTTCGATTTTCGTTTACACCCACGACTCGATCGGTCTCGGCGAAGACGGTCCGACCCACCAGCCGATCGAACAGATGGCGAGCCTGCGCGGCACCCCGAACATGGTGTTGTGGCGGCCGTGCGACACGGTGGAAGCGGCGGTGGCGTGGAAAGCCGCCGTGCTGCGCAAGGACGGCCCGACCGCGCTGGTGTTCTCGCGCCAGAATCTGCCGCACCAAATTCGCAGTGAAGCCCAACTCGCCAACATCGCCCGCGGTGGTTATGTGCTCAGCGACAGCAATGGCTTGCCGGAACTGATCCTGATCGCGACCGGTTCGGAAGTGGCGCTGGCGATGGCGGCCGCCAGCCAATTGCGCGAACAGGGCAAGAACGTCCGCGTCGTCTCGATGCCGTCGACCAATGTCTTCGAAGCCCAGGACGCCGCCTACCGCGACAGCGTGTTGCCGGCCGCCGTGCGCAAGCGCGTGGCGATCGAAGCCGGTCACATCGACGGTTGGTACAAGTATGTCGGCCTCGATGGCCGCGTCATTGGCATGACCACATTCGGCGAAAGCGCACCGGGCGACAAGCTGTTTGCCCAGTTCGGCTTCACTGTCGAGAACGTGGTCAAGACGGCGCTCGAATTGCAGTAATTCGCATTGTGGTAAGGGCAGTACGGTAGCAGAAAAAAATGCGGCTTCCGCCTAAGTGGGAGCCGCTACAGCAGTGGGCAACGTCTGGCGCCTGACTCGGCTCGTACCCGAGTCAGCTACCGGCGCTGCCGTTCATCGTTATTTTCTGGTTTGCAGTCAGGAGCTTTTGCAATGGCAATCAAAGTCGGTATCAATGGTTATGGTCGTATCGGTCGCACCGTACTGCGCGCGATTTATGAACACGCCCGTCGTGACGAGATCATCGTCACCGCCATCAATACCTCGCACCCGATCAAGGACGAAGCCTTTTTCACCCGGTTCGACACCGTGCACGGCCGCTTCAACGCCGACGTGACCCACGACGAAGGCAACATCTACGTCAATGGCGACCGCATCCGGGTGTTTGCCGACCGCAACCCGGCCAATCTTAAATGGTCCGACGCCAGTGTCGACGTTGTATTCGAATGCACTGGCAAATTCACCAGCAAAGAGGCAGCATCGGCCCACTTCACCGGCGGCGCCAAGAAAGTGCTGATCTCGGCCCCGGGTGGCGAGGATGTCGATGCCACGGTCGTCTACGGCGTCAACCACAACGTGCTGACCAGCAACATGACCGTGGTCTCGAATGCGTCCTGCACCACCAACTGCCTCGCCCCGGTCGCGAAAGTGCTGAACGATCTGGTCGGCATTGAAAACGGTTTGATGACCACGGTGCACGCCTACACCAACGATCAGAACATCGTTGACGGCCACCACAAGGATCTGCGTCGCGCCCGCGCCGCCGCCCAGAACATCATCCCGACCAAGACCGGCGCCGCGAAAGCGGTTGGCCTGGTACTGCCGGAACTGAACGGCAAGCTGGACGGTTTCGCGATGCGGGTACCGACCGCCAACGTCTCGGTCGTCGATCTGTCGTTTGTTGCCAAGCGCGACACCACGAAAGACGAAATCAACGCCGCGATGAAGGCCGCTGCCAACGGCGCGATGAAGGGCGTGCTGGCATACAACGACGAACCGCTGGTGTCGGTTGATTTCAACCACACGCCGTTCTCGTCGATTTTCGATGCGACCCAGACCAAGGTGAACGGTCGCCTGGTCAAGGTGTTGGCTTGGTACGACAACGAGTGGGGCTTCAGCAACCGCATGCTGGATACTGCGATTGCGATGATGAAGGCCAAGTGACACGCGTCATGCGTGTCATCCCCGCGCAGGCGGGGATCCAGGCAAGCAGTTGGTGCGCTCGGCGCACCCTACATTGAGATTGCAAGAAAAATGAACGTTATCAAGATGTCCGATCTGGATCTGCGCGGCAAACGCGTGTTGATCCGCGAAGATCTGAATGTGCCGATCAGCGATGGCGTGATCACCTCGGCCGCACGGCTGGAAGCCTCATTGCCGACGGTCAAGCTGGCGCTGGAGAAAGGCGCCAAGGTGCTGGTGATGTCGCACCTCGGCCGACCGACCGAGGGCGAGTTCAAGCCGGAAGACTCGCTGGCACCGATTGTCGAATGGTTCCGCGCCCGGCTGAATGCGCCGGTGCGGCTCTGCAACGACTACCTGAATGGCGTCGACGTCAAAGACGGTGAAGTGGTGTTCCTCGAGAACGTCCGCTGCAACAAGGGCGAGAAGAAGAACAGCGACGAGCTGGCGCAGAAGTATGCCGCGCTGTGCGATGTCTATGTCGGTGATGCCTTCGGTACCGCGCACCGCGCCGAAGCCTCGACTCATGGCGTTGCCAAATTCGCGAGTATCGCCTGTGCCGGTCCGTTGATGGCGGCGGAAATCGACGCGCTGTCCAAGGCTCTGACCGCACCGAAGCGGCCGTTGGTGGCAATCGTTGGCGGCTCGAAGGTATCGACCAAGCTGACCATTCTGGAAGCCTTGGCACAGAAAGTGGATCAGCTGATCGTCGGTGGCGGCATTGCCAACACTTTCCTCGCTGCAGCCGGTTACCCGGTCGGCAAATCGCTGTATGAAGCCGATCTGGTCGAGCAGGCGAAAACCCTGATGGCACAGGCGAAGGCCCGCGGCGCCGACATCCCGGTACCGGTTGATGTCGTCGTCGGCAAGAAGTTCGATGCCAATGAACCGGCCGTGGTCAAAGCCGCGAAAGATGTCGCGGCGGACGACATGATTTTCGACATCGGTCCGGAGACCCGCAAGCAATTCGCCGCGCTGCTGCAGCAAGCCGGTTCGATCGTCTGGAACGGTCCGGTTGGCGTGTTCGAGTTTGACCAGTTCGGTGAAGGCACCAAGGCGCTGGCACTGGCGATTGCCGAGTCGCCGGCGTTCTCGCTGGCCGGTGGCGGTGACACGCTGGCCGCGGTCGACAAATACGGCATCAGCGACAAGCTGTCGTATATCTCGACCGGTGGCGGCGCCTTCCTCGAATTCCTCGAAGGCAAGGAACTGCCGGCGATTGCGATTCTGATTGAACGGGCGAAGGGCTAAACACCATGGCAGTCAAGGAGTGGCTGGCTGAGGTTGATGGGCATGAAATTCGGCTGATCAACACATGGACGAATGGCGCTTATCTTTACATTGATGGCTTGCTACGCGACACCAATCATGATCTGTTTGCCGTACGCCGGTCACGCTTGATGTCCGCCAGAATGATTCGGGGCGACGACAGCAGTCCGCTGGTCGAGGTGTTTGTGCAAGCACTGTTCACCGTAAAGGCGCAGATCAAAGTTAATGGCCGACATGTCGCTGGCGACCGGATGTAAGTGAATCGCATTGGACAGGCTGTTGACAGGCGCACGGTTTGTTCGCGTCCACTAAAGTTTTGAAGCGATGGTTGGATTGGAAGAGCGCTGAGAATTTACGTTCGCTTCGCGAACCCGGATTACGCCTCGGGCGGCTAATCCAGGTTACGTCAGAGCGACAAATGAATGACGAGATGGATTAAGGAGATAACGAGATGGCACTGATTACCCTGCGGCAATTGCTCGATCACGCCGCCGAGCACAATTACGGTGTGCCGGCATTCAACGTCAACAACCTGGAACAGATGCGGGCGGTGATGGAAGCGGCCAATGCCGTTGATGCCCCGGTGATCATCCAGGCCTCGGCCGGCGCCCGCAAATATGCCGGCGCGCCGTTCCTGCGCCACCTGATCCTGGCGGCGATCGAAGAGTTTCCGCATATTCCGGTGGTCATGCACCAGGATCACGGCGTCTCGCCGGCGGTGTGCCAGCGCTCGATTCAGATGGGCTTTTCCTCGGTGATGATGGACGGCTCGCTCGGCGAAGACGGCAAAACGCCGAAAGACTATGACTACAACATGCGCGTCACCCGCCAGGTGGTCGAAATGGCGCATGCCTGCGGCGTTTCGGTCGAAGGCGAGATCGGCTGCCTCGGTTCGCTCGAGACCGGCATGATGGGTGAAGAAGACGGCCACGGTGCCGAAGGCGCGCTCGATCATTCGCAGCTGCTGACCGATCCGGAAGAAGCGGCCCGCTTCGTCAAGGACACCGGCGTCGATGCGCTGGCGATTGCCATCGGCACCTCGCATGGCGCCTACAAGTTTACCCGGCCGCCGACCGGCGACATTCTCGCCATCGGCCGCGTCAAAGAGATCCACGCCCGCATTCCGAACACCCACCTGGTCATGCATGGCTCGTCGAGCGTGCCGCAGGACTGGCTGAAGATCATCAACGAGTACGGCGGCGATCTGGGCGAAACCTACGGCGTGCCGGTCAGCGAAATCCAGGAAGCGATCAAGCACGGCGTCCGTAAGGTCAACATTGACACCGATCTGCGGCTGGCGTCGACCGGCGCCATCCGCCGCTTCCTCGCCAAGAACCCGAAAGAGTTCGACCCGCGCAAGTTCCTGGCCGAATCGACCAAGGCGATGATGGCGATCTGCAAGGAACGCTACGAACAGTTCAACTGCGCCGGTCAGGCCTCGAAGATCAAAGTTCTGAGTCTCGATGCCATGACCAGCCGTTACGCCAAAGGCGAACTGGCCCAGAAAGTGAACTGAGCGCGCCGGTAGCGAAACGACTGCAAACACCCTGCCTCGGCAGGGTGTTTTGTTTCGGTTCAGCGCCGACAGGAACCGTAACAGCCCGGACTGGTCACGCCGGACGAGGGTGATACACTAACGGCCGTTTGGCGGCATGCTGCCGTCCGTTCGACCAAGACAAAGAAGATCGCCACATGAACGGTAAAAAGCCTTTTTCGATGATCCGCGACTTTCACTTGGCGGACTGGTTCACGCTCGGTAACGCTTTCTGTGGCATGGCCGCCGTGTTCGCCGCCATGGCCTATTTGCAGACCCAGGATGTCAATTTCCTGTTCTGGGCCGCCGGCTTCATTCCGGCGGCGCTGGTGTTCGACATTCTTGATGGCCGCATCGCCCGCTGGCGCCAGGAACAGTCGGCGCTGGGCCGCGAACTCGACTCGCTCGCCGACGTGATTTCGTTCGGCGTTGCGCCGGCGGTGATTGCCTATTCCAGCGGCATGCACGGGCTCTGGGATGCGCTGATCCTGACCTGCTTCGTCGCCTGCGGCGTCAGTCGCCTTGCCCGCTACAACATCACCGCGGAAGCGATGACCGAAAACAGCAGCGGCAAAGTGAAGTACTTCGAAGGCACCCCCATTCCGAGCTCGACCATTCTGGTGGTGGTATTGGCGGTCGCGGCCGGTCAGGGTCGCATTGGCGATGCGCTCTGGTTCGGGCAACTGCAGCTCGGGCCGGGTCTGCTGCACCCGCTGACGCTGATGTTCGCGCTGTCCGGCTCGCTGATGGTCAGCACCATTCGCATCCCCAAGCTGTAACGCCTCACGTCACCTATACATCTTCTGCTAAGCCGCTGTTTCGTTTCGACTGCACTCGCGGTCGAAACGAAACCGCGTTGCCGATCTCGCCGCAGACAGGTCCACGCTGTTGCCCCTGCGCTTGACAGATCCGGACCTGCTCTTCCATTTTCTTTCTCGCACACCAGCGCGTGGTCGGTGTGAACAGTGCCCTGCAAGCTCAGCCGGCTTGCCGGCCGCTGCCCGACCCGATCGCTGGTAACGGCCTGCCGTTACTGCCGCTCCCGGTCGGAGATAACAACACCCGGTTCCAACGCCGGGTACCACAACGCCGAGGGAGATCATTCATGCTGCAACGATTCATGCCGGATTGCCTGAAACGCGGATTGCTCGTGTTGTCCGCACTCGCCGCCAGCGCCTTCAGTACCGTTCATGCCGCAACCGATTCGACCATCAGCGTCGAGTTGCGCGCCGTGCGCACGACATTGACGGCCAGTGATGACGTTGAATTCCAACTCGACATCCGCAACAACAGCCGCCGGGCAGTTCGTTTGCTGAAATGGGACATTCCGGGCGAAACCGACGAAGGCTCGTTCTTCGAGGTCAAACGCGACGGCGTCGACGTGCTGTATATCGGCAAACATTACAAACGCGGCCAACCGACATCCGCCGATTTTCTGGTGCTGCGCCCGGGCGCAACGCTGAGCCGCACGATCGATCTGTCGACCCAGTTTGATTTCACCGTCACCGGCAGCTATCAGGTCAGCTACGCACCGCATCACGAACTGCCGTTTGATCGCAGCAACCTCGTCGCCAACAAGATTGGTGCCGAAGCGGTGGTCAGCCCCGGCCATTCCGAAGCGGTGATCGTATGGGTGCAGGGCGCCAGCGAGTCCTTGATTGAAAAGCAACTGCTGAACCAGTACGCGACCAGCCCGATTGTGCTGCAGAGCGTTGGCTACGCCGCCAACTGCAGCAATTCGCAGCGCAGTTCGATTGGCAGCGCGGTCAATGCCGCCAACACGATGGCGACCGAATCGAAAGGCTATCTGCAGAACACGCCGACAGCCAGTCGTGCCAGCAGCCAGCGCTACACCACCTGGTTTGGCAGCTACACCAGCAGCAACTGGGGCGTTGCGACCAATCATTTCGTCGCCATCGACGATGCGCTGGACAGCAAGCCGCTGGTGTTCGACTGCGGCTGTACCAGCAGCGCCTACGCTTACGTTTACCCGACCCAGCCCTACAAGATTTATCTGTGCAATGCCTTCTGGAATGCGCCGATGACCGGCACCGACTCGAAAGGCGGCACCATCATTCACGAGCTCAGCCACTTCAATGTGGTCGCCGGCACCGACGATCACGCCTACGGCCAAACCGCCGCCAAACGGCTTGCCAGCCGCAGCCCGAAAAAGGCGCTCGATAACGCCGACAATCACGAGTATTTCGCCGAGAACACGCCGGCGCTGCCGTAAGCCTGTCTGGAGAAACCAAACGGCCGCACCAGCGGCCGTTTTTTTATGCCCAAAGAATGGGATCGAAGCGCGGCTTTTAGCCGCTTGCAGTCCAAAAACCGTCAGCAGGCAGCGACGCGCTTACCATGCTGCTCCCGTCACTGCAGGGAGTCCGGCCATGACCATTGCCCAGCGCGTGCAAACCTACCTGCATCGACAAGGCGTGCAATACACCCGGCGCCGGCATCCGTATGCAGCGCGCAGCGCCCAGGCGGCTTGCAGTTGCGGTGTGCCGATGGCACAGATGGTGAAAGGCGTACTGGTACAAGATGAAGCCGGCCAACACGTACTGGTGCTGATTCCAGCCGACCGCCAGTTGAGTTTATTCCATTTGTCACAGGCGATGCGGCGCGGTTTTTCACTGGTGGGCGAAGATCATGTCCAGGCGCAATTCCAGGATTGCCGAGACGGCGCGGTGCCGGCCTTTGGTCAAGCCTACAATATCGAAACCGTGGTGGATGACAGCTTGCTGCGCCAACCCGAGGTGTTCCTGGAGGCCGGTGATCACGAGGAGTTGCTGCAACTCAGCCAGGAACAGTTCCGCTCGCTGACCCGCGACTGCGTTTGCGGCTACTTCAGCATCAGTTCGCAGACCGGTGCGCGCTTGTTTAATGACTGACGGGTTCAACGCGTAACCGTTTCAACGAACAAGCGGCTGTCGTATATCCACTCATTCCGTCGCAAGCGGCGGAAAGGTGATCGCATGATCCAGTTCAAGCCGAATGCCAATCGCTTCGCCGATCGCATGATTATGGTGACTCGGCACCAGCGACAGCAGGCGCTGACCCGATGGCAGCTGCAGCGTATAGAGAAACTCGGCGCCGCGAAACGCCTTGGCGACAACGATCGCGGTCAGGTGACTGTCGTCATCGTGTAGCACGTCATCCGGTCGCAGCAGCACGTCGACTTCGCAGCCGATGCAGCAATCTTGCGGCACCCCGCCTTTGACACAGCCGAGTTCGATCTCGACCCACTCCGGGCTGACCACCCTGCCCGGTACCAGCACCCCTTCACCGATGAAGTCGGCAACGAAGCGATTGACCGGTTCGTGATACAGCTGATATGGCGTCGCCCACTGGCTCAGTCGACCGTTGTGCAGCACGCCGATCTCGTCGGCAATGGCGAAAGCCTCGTGCTGATCGTGCGTCACCAGAATCGCCGCCACCTTGCGCGCTTTCAGCAGCGCGCGTACTTCCTGGCCGAGCCGTTCGCGCAGTTCCACATCGAGGTTGGCAAACGGTTCATCCAGCAGCAGCAGCTGCGGTGACGGCGCCAACGCCCGCGCCAGCGCAACGCGCTGCTGCTGGCCACCGGAGAGTTCGTGCGGATAGCGCGCCGGATACTCGGCAAGACCCACCAGGCTCAGCAACTCGGTGACGATCCGTTCACGCTCGGCACGTGCCACATCACGCAAACCGAAACCGACATTTTCCGCCACCGTCAGATGCGGAAACAGCGCATGGTCCTGAAACACCATGCCGATGCGACGCTGGTGCGCCGGTTTGTGGCTGCCGACCGCGCTGATGCACTCGCCGGCCAGCACAATCTCGCCGGCACGCACCGGCTCAAAACCGGCAATGGCGCGCAGCACCGTGGTCTTGCCGCTGCCGGACGCACCGAGCAGGCAGGCAATCTGGCCCGCCGCGACGTCAAACGACAGCTGCTCGACTATGCGATGGCCGTTGTAGCCGAGCCCGAGCCCGCGCACCGACAACAGCGGCGCACGGTTGGCGAGTGAAGACGACGTCGATAATGTGGTCATGGCATCAGGTTTCATGGCCGCCGTCCGGCAGGAGTCGATTGTTCATTCAGGTCGAGTGTTCTGGCGCATCGATTGTTCGCCGGCATCGTTTTTCTCGCTTTGCCGGATCAGCAGCCAGACCGGCAGCAAACCGGCCAGCACAATCGCCACCGCCGGCAGCGCGGCGCGATCCCATTGGCCTTCGCTGGTCATCTCAAACACCCGCACCGCCAGCGTGTCCCAGCCAAACGGCCGGGTCATCAGCGTGATCGGCATTTCTTTCATGACATCGACAAAGACCATCAGCAACGCGGTCACCAGTGCCGGCCGCAGCTGCGGCAGATGTACCGCGCGCAGCAGGCGCCAGCCGGTGTAACCGAGACTGCGGGCGGCATCGTCCTGAGACGGACTGATGCGGGCGAGCCCGCTGTCGAGCGGCTCGTGCGCCACGGCCAGAAAGCGCACCAGATAAGCGAGCAGCATCGCCAGCAAACCACCGCGCAGCAGCGGCGGCAACTCGACGCCAAACGACGCGGCGAGCGCCATCAGCTGATTGTCGAGCCAGGCCATCGGCAGGAAAAACCCGACCGCCAGCACCGTGCCGGGAATGGCGTAACCGAGCGTGGCAACGCGCGCCATCATATGCATCAGCCGGTCCCGCTTCAGGCGCTGCAGGTAGGCAAGCAGCAGCGCCACCGCCGTCACCAGCAGCGCCGCCAGCAGGGACAGCGACAGCGAGCGACCGGTGAAGTCAAGCAGGCGCAGATCAACGTCGTCGGCAAAGCGATTGCACGCCCAGTACAGCAGCTGCGCCAGCGGCACCAGAAACGCCAGCAGCAGCACCAACAGACAGAAAGAAGTCGCGGCCCAGGCGCGGGCACCACGCAGCGGCATGCGCGGCAACGGGCTGCTGGCACGGCTGCTGTTGCCGTACCGGCGTTCGGCGCGCAGCTGACGCTCGACCAGCATCAGCGCGAGCACGGTCAGCGTCAGCAGCGAGGCCAGCTGGGCGGCGGCCGGCAGCGAATACAGCGCAAACCAGCTCTGGTAAATCGCGGTGGTGAAGGTGTCGTAATTGAACACGCTGACGGTGCCGAAATCGGCCAGTGTTTCCATCAGCGCCAGCGTCGCACCGGCAACCAGCGCCGGCCGCGCCAACGGCAAGGCCACGCGCCAGAAGCCTTGCCACGGCGACAGCCCGAGCGAGGCACCGACTTCCAGCGCACGCCGGCCCTGGGTCAGAAACGCGCTGCGGGCAAGCAGGTAAACATACGGGTAAAACGCGCAGCTCATGACGATGATGACGCCGAGCCGCGAACGCACCGACGGCAGTTGCAGATCGGCACCGAACAGCGCACGCAGCGCGGTCTGGATCGGGCCGGTGTAATCCCAGAGGCCGACGTGGACAAACGCCAGCACATAGGCCGGCATCGCCAGCGGCAGCAACAGCGCCCAGCGGAACAACCGCCGACCGGGAAACTCGCAGACCGCAGTCAGCCAGGCGAGTGGCACGCCGAGCACGAGCACGCCGGCGAGCACACCGAGCAACAGCACCAGCGTGTTGCCGAGCACGCGCGGCAACACCCATTCGCGCAGATGGCTCCAGATCTCCGGTTGCGGCACCAGAAACTGCGCCAGCAGCACCAGCAGCGGCAGCACGGTCAGTGCCGCAATCCACGCGGCCGTGCTGTGCGCGCGCGACCAGCGGCCAGCCAGCCGCCAGCGCGAGGGGCGCAGTGCCGGTGCAGCAGCGGTGGCGACGTCAGTCACAATGGCAAGGCCTTATGCGGAACCGGCGGAACGGCAGAAAACACAATGCCGGCAAAATGCCGGCATTGTGATTGTAAGCGAGGCTGGCACCAACCGCGAACACGGGCCGGCTGCCGCAGTGGCGTGGCGCTCAGCGATAGCCGGCACGATCCATCAGCTTGACCGCTGCCGCCTGCAGTTCACCGGCTTTGGCGACGTTGATCAGATTCGGTTTGAACTCGCCCCAGCGCTGCACGCTGGCATCGGCTTTCACCGCCGGGTTGACCGGGTACTCGAGATTGCGATCGGCAAACAGGTTCTGCGCCGCCGGCGAACTGAGCCATTCCAGCAGCTTGACCGCCGCGGCCTTGTGCTTGGCATGCTTGGTGACACCGGCACCGGCGATGTTGACGTGAACGCCATCGGTTTGCTGGTTCGGCCAGAACAGTTGCACGTTCAGACCCGGTTTTTTCTCGGCCAGGCGACCGTAGTAGTAGGTATTGGCGATGCCGACCGCACACTGACCGGCGTCGATCGCTTCCAGCAGCTTGGTGTCATCCGGGAACGGCTCGGTGGCCAGATTGGCGACCCAACCTTTGACGATCTGCTCGGTTTTCGGCTCGCCGTGCTGGGCGATCAGCATGGCCACCAGCGACTGGTTATAGACCTTCTTCGACGAGCGCAGGCAGAGCTTGCCGCGCCACTTGGCGTCGGCCAGATCCTCGTAGCTCGACAGCTCGCCTGGCTTGACCTTGGCCGGGTTGAAGAACACGGTGCGGGCGCGGATCGACAGCCCGAACCACTGATTCGCCGGGTCACGCAGATGCGCCGGCACGTTCGCGGTCAGCGCTTTCGATTCGATCGGCTGCAGAATGCCTTCGTTGGCCGCCTGCCACAGGTTGCCGGCATCAACGGTCAGCAGGATATCGGCATCGGTGCTGGCGCCTTCGCTCTTGATCCGGCTCAGCAACGGGCCTTCCTTGTCGGTGATGAAGCGCACCGGCACGCCGGTTTCTTTGCTGTAGGCCTCGAACACCGGCTTGATCAAATCCTCGATCCGGGCCGAATACACCACCACTTCGTCAGCCGCCGTGGCCGACAGGCTGGCCATCATCGTGGCCGCCAGCACCCAATGCTTCATTCCGATCTGCTCCTGATTGATGGCGCCCTGCCGGCGCTGCCGGTCGCCAGATGAGCGACGACCCTGAATCGGCCGCTATTGTAGCCAAGCCGAAGCCAAACAAGAATGATTACTGATTACATCTTTTTGACGGTTATCAAAGCCTTGCCGCAAACCAGATCAGTCAGGCCGGGACGGTTGGCGCCGGGTCAGCCTCGGCATCGGATCAGGGCCGGCAGCGCGTCAGCGCCGGTCGAGCAAGCCTTCGGCGCTCAGCCAGGCCAGCGTATCCGCGACCAGCTGCGCCGCCGGCACCGGCCGGTAGCCGAGTTCAGTCATGGCCGGTCGGCTGTCGCAACGCACGCGCGAGCAGACGATGCGGGCGCCCTCGCGGGTCAGATCCGGCGCCTGGCCGGTTACCGCCGCAACCAGTTCCTTGGCAGCCCCGACCAGCTGAACCAGCGCCGCCGGCAACGGCCGCCTGGGCACCGGCTGGCCGAGCTGGCGGCCAGCCTCCTGCAGCAACGCGAGAAAGCTGAGCTCGTCACCGCCGAGAAAATAATGGCGCCCGACGCCACCGCGGTCGACCGCTGCGATATGGGCTTTGGCGACTTCCCGGACATCGGCAAACATGCCGCTGCCGGGCGGCACCCCGGGCAGTTTGCGCTGCGCAATCAGCCGGAACATGCGTGACCAGTTGGCGGTATCAAACGGCCCGAGAATGTGGCAGGGATTGATGAACGTGGCGGCAAGACCACGCGCGATGCCGGCCTGCACTTCGTCCTCGGCCATCGCCTTGGTCCGGTAGTAATGCACCGGTGCGGTTTTGCCCTGCGACAGCGAATGCTCATCGACGATGTCATCGCGCATGCCGAACGCCGCGATCGAGCTGGTGTGAATGAATCGGCGCGCTCCGGCCGCCAGCGCCGCCGCCACCATGTTGCGCGTGCCGAGCACATTGGTCTGGTATTGCCGGGCCCGCTCGCGCGGCCAGATGCTGGTGTCGCCGGCGACATGAAACACCGCGTCCAGCGCTGGCGGCAGCAGCCGCGTCAAGGCCCCGGCATCATCCAGATCGCCACGCAGCTTGGTGACGGGAAACCGGTCGATGAACGCCGGCTTCGCCGGGTCGCGACACAAGGCCAGCACCTGCCAACCTTGCGCCGTCAACTGCTGACACAGGTTGGTGCCGACGAATCCGGTGGCGCCGGTGACAAAGGCGGTTGGCATGCAGGCTTTCCTCGTTAACTCTGCTAGGCTGAGCTTACCCAAATTTGCCGTGCCATAGCTGACGCGGCCACCGAGGTCGGTAATGAAACGAGTTGTGCTGGCGTGTTGGTTGTTGGTCGCCCAAGTCTTGCTGCTGGCGCAGGCGCGGGCCGATGACTATCTGAATGGCTTGTGGAGCGGCGCTTACGATTACGGCGATCAGATTGGCCCGAACGCGGTCTGGTTCTCGGTGGTGTTCGAAACCAGCGGCGACGAGATCAAAGGCCGCTCGCTGGAGGTGCAGACCTTCGGCGGCGAGCCGTCGGTCGGTCTCAGCGCCACGTTCAAAGGCCTGAGCGCCGGTGGTGTCGTCAGTCTGGTCAAGCAATATGACGGCAGCGGCGGCCAGAACCATGCCGTGCATGTCCGCCTGAGTTACGGCGCGGACGGCAATCTGGTCGGTGAATGGATGGTCGATGCCCAGACCAAAGGCCGGGTGGAACTGTTCAAACTGGCATTCCGGCCGAGCGACGACGCGTCGATGGACGATTGGGAATAAACCGGCGTTACGACTTGCACCATCATCTCGACACTGTCCGAGCGCGGTGAAAGCAGAACGGCACCTCGGGCTGCCGTAAACAAAAAGGCGGGATTTCCCCGCCTTTTGTGTTTTCCGCCCGCCACATCTCAGTACAGCAGCCGGGCCCGGATCGTACCTGGAATCGCTTTCAGTTTTTCAAACGCGACGTCGCTCGATTCCTGATCGATATCGGTGACGACATAACCGATCTCGGCATTGGTCTGCAGGTACTGCGCCGAGATGTTGATGTTGCCGTCGGCAAAAATGTTGTTGACCTGACGCAGGATGCCCGGCTCGTTGCGGTGGATGTGCAGCAGCCGGTGCTTGCCGATGTGGGTCGGCAGCGACACTTCCGGGAAATTGACCGCCGACAGCGTCGAGCCGTTGTTGCTGTACTTGACCAGCTTCTCGATCACTTCCATGCCGATCGCGGCTTGTGCTTCCTGGGTGCTGCCACCGATATGCGGAGTCAGGATCACGTTGTCGAATTCGCGCAAGGGGCTGACGAATTCATCCTTGTTCGACTTCGGCTCTTTCGGGAACACGTCGATCGCGGCACCCGCGAGGTGACCGCTTTTCAGCACGCCATACAGCGCGTCGATATCGATCACGGTGCCGCGCGAGGCATTGATGAGCAGCGCGCCCGGCTTCATCTTGGCGAGCTGGGCAGCACCGATCATGTTCTTGGTCTGCGGCGTTTCCGGTACGTGCAGGGTGATGACATCGGCGGTCGCGAGCAGCTCGTCGAGTGTGCTGATCGGCTGGGCGTTGCCGAGCGCGAGCTTGTTCTCGATGTCGTAGTAGCGCACTTTCATGCCAAGGTTCTCGGCCAGAATGCCGAGCTGGGTGCCGATGTGGCCGTAGCCGATGATGCCGAGCGTCTTGCCGCGCGCTTCGAAGCAGCCGTTGGCCGCTTTCTGCCATTCACCGCGGTGCGCCGCCGCGCTTTTCTCCGGCACCCGGCGCAGCAGCAGAATGATTTCGCCGAGCACGAGTTCCGCCACCGAACGGGTGTTGGCGAACGGCGCGTTGAACACCGGAATGCCGAGTCCCTGTGCGGCGTCGAGATCGACCTGGTTGGTGCCGATGCAGAAGCAGCCGACCGCATTCAGCTTGCCCGCCTTCTTCAGCAGATCGGCCGTCAGCTGGGTATTGGAGCGGATGCCGACAAAATGCGCCTGCGCCAGCTCGGCCTCGAGCTGCTCGGGCGGCAGCGACTTTTCGAAATAGCCGATATTGGTGTAACCGTCGGCCTTCAGGTAGTCGACGGCCTTCGGGTGGATGCCTTCCAGCAACAGGAAACGGATACGGTCTTTGCCGAGCGATTCGCGGACAGTCACAGCGGGCCTCGATGGGAAGAATTTGGTGCGGGAATGGTCCGACTTTCGCACGTTTAGACGGCTATTGCAAACTGGTGCTGCAGTGCGTCATTTACACTCGTTGTCAGCTTTCTTGCCAATTTCATGAGCCGCGCCCACAATAGCGGCCTTGGGACGGAGCCCATCGGCAAGCAAGGAAAGAGAGGACCCCTCGTATGCGCCACGCCACCCGCTTTTTTGCCCTTTTGGCCGCCGGCCTGCTCGCCGCGTGCAGTGGTATCCAGCCGCTGCCGAGCGCTGCCCCGAAACAGCCTTTCACTACCGACCCGGCCCAGTACCAGTATCTGATCGGCCCGGGCGATGGCCTCAGCATTTTTGTCTGGCGTAACCCGGATGTCAGCTCCAGCGTCACCGTGCGCCCCGACGGCCGCATCACGACCCCGCTGGTCGAAGACGTCATGGCCGCCAACAAGACCCCGACCCAGCTGGCCCGGGACATGGAAAAGGCGCTGGCCAACTACATCAAGGACCCGATTGTCACCGTGACCGCAACCGGCTTTGTCGGCCCGTATTCGGAGCAGGTCCGCGTGGTGGGCGAGGCCGCCAAGCCGCAGTCGCTGTCCTACCGGCAGAACATGACCCTGCTCGACGTGATGATCGCGGTCGGCGGTCTGACCGAATTTGCCGACGGTAACGATGCCGTCGTGGTCCGCATCGTCGACGGTCAGCAACAACAGTACAGCGTCCGGCTGGAGGATCTGATACGCGATGGCGACATCAGCGCCAATGCCGAACTGCTGCCGGGCGACGTCATCATCATTCCCGAAGCCTTCTTCTGATCATTCGCCGCTGGCCCGCAGGGATGCGTCAACGCCAGTGGCCCTGATACGCATGGAACGCACCTATGCAGGATGTTATTGAACAGATTCTCAGCTATCTGCGCGGCATTTGGCGCCAGCGCTGGTATGCCTTGCTGGTCACCTGGTCGGTCTGCATCGCCGGCTGGGCTTTCGTCATGCACATGCCGGATCAATACCAGGCGACCACCCGGGTGCAGGTTGACACCTATTCGGTCCTGCAGCCGCTGCTCAATGACATGACGGTGCCGGTGGCGGCGCCGGAACGGGTCCGCCAGCTGCAACAAACCATTCTGGCCCGGCCGAATCTGGAAAAAGTCATCCGCAGTGCCGATCTCGATCTGAAAGTGTCGAACGACGCCGAGTTCGAAGCGCTGATCAAGAACCTGGAAAAGAACATCCAGTTCCGCCGCGCCGGCAATAACGATTTGTATTCGATCAGCTATCAGGCCGATGACCCGACGATGGCCAAGCGGGTCGTGCAGTCGTTGCTGAATTTGTTCATCGAGCAGGCGCTCGGCGACACCCGTCAGGACACCGACAGTGCCCAGCGCTTTCTCGATCGCCAGATTGAAGAATATGCCCAGCGTCTGTCGGAGTCGGAAAACCGGCTGAAAGAGTTCAAGCGCAAAAACCTCGGCCTGATGCCGGAACAAGGCAAGGATTATTACCAGCGGCTGCAGGAAGCCCGGCAAGCGGCGGAAGAAGCGGAACTGGAACTGCGCCAGTCGGAAAACCTTGCCAACGAACTGCGTCGGCAGCTGCAGGGCGAAGACCCGACCTTCGGCATGGTGCAGGCCCCGAAAGTCAGCGCCAACTTGCCGGAACTGGACAGCCGGATCAGCCGCCTGCAGCAACAGCTCGATGAATTGCTGACCCGCTTTACCGACAAGCATCCGGATGTGGTCAATACCCGCAATCGCATCGCCGAACTGCAGGAGCAGAAAGCCGAAGCGCTGAAAGCCGGCGGCGGCTTCACCGCCAGCGGCCCGCTCGACACCAACCCGGTCTATCAGCAGCTGAAGATATCGCTGAGCGAAGCCGAGGCGCGCAGTGCCAGCTTGCGCACCAGGGTCACCGAGCTGCGTGCACGCGCTCAGGATCTGGACAAGAAGGTCTACATCCTGCCGCAAATCGAAGTCGAGCTGGCCCAGCTTGATCGCGACTACAGCGTTACCAAAGAGAACTACGACAAACTGATTCAAAAGCGTGAACAGGCCCGCATCTCGCAGGACCGCGATCAGAACACCAACGACGTCAAATTCCAGGTGATCGATCCGCCGCGGGTGCCGCCGCAACCGTCCGGCCCGAACCGCACGCTGCTGCTGTCCGGCGTGTTGGCCGGCGCCATCGGTGCCGGCTTTGCGGTCGCCTTGCTGATTTCGCAGATCCTGAGCACCTTCGACAACCCGAAACTGCTGATGCAGTCGATGCAGATCCCGGTGCTCGGTACGGTATCGATGGTGCTGAGCCCGCGTGCCGAAAGCATTCGTCGGATGAAGAACTGGGTCTTCCTTGGCCTCGCCTTGGCGTTGTTGCCGGTATATGCCGGCCTGCTCTACCTGCAGACTGCCGGTCGCGCACTGCTCGGTTCCTGATGTGAGGACGAACAAATGGATTTGATCGAACGCGCCGCCGCCCGTCTGGCTCAACAAGACCACAAGGGCGATAAACGTGCCGAAGAACTGGAACCGGAAAGCCCGCGCCCGGTTGCCGCCCTGCATCGGCCCAGCGAAGACAGCAAACCGCTGCTGAAGCTGGATGAGGATCGTTTGCGTCAGGCCGGCATGGTCGTGCCTGATGCGACCCGTTCCAAAATCAAGGAAGAGTACCGGCACATCAAGCGGCCGTTGCTGATGAACGCTGCCGGCAAAGGCACCAGCGTGCTCAAGCACGCCAACCTGATCATGGTGACCAGCTCGCACCCGGGTGAAGGCAAAACCTTCACCGCCGCCAACCTCGCACTCAGCATTGCCGCCGAACGCGACAAGACCGTGCTGCTGGTCGATGCCGACGTCGTCCGGCCGTCCTTGGGCAACCTGCTGGGTTTCAGCGCCGAAAAAGGTCTGGTCGATCACCTGATCGACCCGACCCTGGATATCGGTGAGCTGCTGATCAAAACCGAATTGCCGACACTGACGATTCTGCCGGCCGGCACCCCGCACCATCTGTCGACCGAATTGCTCGCGTCAAAAGCGATGCAGCAGTTGACCGAGGAACTGTCCAGCCGCTACCGCGACCGCATCGTGATTTTCGATTCGCCGCCGCTGCTGCCGACCACCGAATCGAGCGTGCTGGCGCATTTGATGGGACAGATCGTCATCGTCGTCGAAGCGGAGCGCACCACCCGCTCCGACGTTCGCGAATCGATAGAACGATTGGGCACCTTGCCGGAAACGGCGGTCGGGTTTGTCCTGAACAAAACCCGACACGAAATGGATCCCGGTTATTACGGCTATGGCTACGGTTCCGGTTACGGATACTGAGCCAATGCGTGCACGCGCCCTTCTCCGCTGCCTGCTTCCGGTTTCGGTGCTGACCGCCGGACCGGTGGCGGCCGAACGCTGGGAATTCACGCCCAACCTGATGCTGCGGGAAATCTACTCCGACAACATCACGCTGGCCGAAGAAGAACCGACTGCCGACTGGGTAACGGAGATCACGCCAGGCTTTAGCCTGCGCGGCCAGAGTGATGTGTTGAAGCTCAACTTCCGCGCCAGCGCCCAGAATCTCTATTACCGCGACGGCAGCGCCAACGAAGAGGGCGACCGCAGCGAAACCAACCCGCAACTGCAGCTGTCCAGCACGACGACGCTGTTGCCGTCGTTCCTGTTTGTCGACGTCAACGGCAATGCCGGCCAGCGCATCATCTCGCAGAACGCCCAGCTGTCCTACGATAACATCGCGCTGGCAGGTGACCGGGTCGATTACTCGACCTACAGCGTCGCGCCGTTCATCAAGTACGCCAGCCGCGCCGGCGTCAATCTGGAAGCGCGCGCCGAGCGCACCGTCAACGACTATGACAGCGGCGACGAGACGAATACCGATCTGCTCAGCAACGCCGACGGCGAAAACTACCGTTTCCTGCTCGATAACGCCGGCATGCGCTCGGCGCTCAACTGGCGGCTGAGTGCCAGCCGGCGCTACCTGGATCGGGAAAGCGATGAGCTGACTGACCCGGATTTTCGCCAGGCCCAGCTCGATCTGTCTTACCAGACCTCAAGCGCGCTGGCTTTGCTGGCCCGCGCCGGGCGCAGCGAAAACAAGCTGGGCGGTTACGACAGCGATCGCAACGGCGACTACAGCGCCGGTGGCTTGCGCTGGTCACCGAGCCGCCGCTTCAACCTTTCCGCGATGGCCGGCAGCAACTACAGCGACGCCGAACTGAAATGGAAACCAAGCCGGCGTACCGAGATGATGGTCGGTTACCGCGATACCGATGTCGGTCTGATTGTCGGCCCGTCCTGGCGCGCCGACATGAAATTCCGCGGCCGCCGGATGACCGCCAGCCTCGGCTACAACGAGGAAGTCACCACCGAGCAACAGCTGGTGTTCGGCACCGAACTGGTCACCGTCATCGACCCGGTGACACAGGAAGAATTTGAGATAGAAATCGGCCGCTTTGAAATCGCCGACGACGAATTCGAGCGCCATCGCGGCACGTTCACCCTGGCCTGGCAGGGGCGCAGCGGCAACATCACGCTCACCGCGTCCAGCGAAGACCGGCAGTATCTGATCCGCAATGAGCTGGACGGTCAGGCCGACGCCATCGCGCTGTCAGTCAGATGGCCGGTCGGTGCTGGCCTCGATCTGGTCAGCCAGCTGCGCGAACAGCGCAACGTGTTCAGTGAAGACAGCGGCGAAGAGCGGTTCAGCCTGGCCAGCCTCGGCTTGCGGATGAATTTCTCCCAACGCAGTTACGCCGCGCTCACCGTCCAGCAAGCCGAACAAGACAGTGAACGCGACGCCCGCAGCTACGAAGAAGGGCGAGTCATCGCCGAAGTTTTCCTGCAGTTCTGAGGTGATAGCCGAACCATGACCGCCGCCGCCACACCTCGCTACCGCAATGCCATGAGTGTTGATGTCGAAGACTATTTCCAGGTCTCCGCCATGGAGCCTTATGTCCGGCGTGCCGACTGGGACCGCACTCCGCTGCGGGTCGAGCGCAACACCGACACCGTGCTGCAGCTGTTCAGCGACGCCGGCATCAAGGCGACCTTTTTCACCCTCGGCTGGGTTGCCGAGCGCTGCCCGCAACTGGTCCGCCGTATCGTCGATGGCGGCCATGAACTCGCCAGCCACGGCTACCAGCATGTCCGCGCCCATCAACAAACGCGCGAGCAGTTCGCCGCCGATATCCGGAAAACCAAACAACTGCTGGAAGATCTCGGTGGCGTTGCCATTACCGGTTACCGCGCTGCCAGCTATTCCATCACCAAACAGAATCTGTGGGCGCTGGAAGAACTGGCGGCAGCCGGCTACCGCTACAGCTCCAGCATCTATCCAGTCAAACACGATCTGTACGGCATTCCCGATGCGCCGCGCTGGCCGTTTTTCCCGAGCCGGGCGCCGGCGCTGCTCGAGATCCCGGTGACCACCGCGCAGATCGCCGGCCGCAATGTGCCGGCAGGCGGCGGCGGCTTTTTCCGGCTGTTTCCGTACGCGTTGTCAAAGCATCTGATCGAGCGGGTCAATGCCCGCGATCGGATGTCGGCGGTGTTCTATTTCCATCCGTGGGAAATTGATCCGGCCCAGCCCCGCCCCGACAAGCTCGATCTGCGTACCCGGGTGCGCCATTATCTGAACCTGACGCGCATGGCGCCGCGACTGAAACAGTTGCTGCGCGATTTCGACTGGGGCCGGATGGACGATATTTTCCTGTCGCAACCGGCACCAACCTTTGACCTGCATTGAACCCTTTTCTGTGAAGCCAACGCCATGGATGCGCGTGTGACCCCGATTACCCTTTCCGCTCTGACACCTGCCCGGACCGCTGCCTGGGACGACTACGTCCGCCGGCATCCGGACGGCAGCTTCTTTCATCTCGCCGGCTGGCAGCGCGTGATGGAAGAAGGACTCGGCCATCGCAGCCATTTCCTTTGTGCCTTGCGCGGCGAACGCATCGTCGGCGTCTACCCGATGGCCGAGGTGCGCAGCTTCCTGTTCGGCCACAATCTGGTCGCGCTGCCGTTCTGTGTTTATGGCGGCATTCTGGCGGACGACAATGACATCCAGCAGGCGCTGGACAACGCCGCCCAGCGGCTTGCGCAACAGCTGAACGTCGATGCCCTCGAAGTGCGCAACCGGCAGCCGGTGCATGACGATTGGCCGCGCAAATCGTTGCATGTCACGTTCCGCAAAACCATCACCGGCGATGCCGAAACCGATCTGAACGCGATACCGCGCAAGCAGCGCGCGATGATCCGCAAAGCCATCGGTAACGGCCTCGACCACAGCATCGACGAGTCCTTGCAGGACTTTCTCGATTGCTACGACACCAGCGTGCGCAACCTCGGCACGCCGGTGTTCCCGCGCAAATACTTCCGGGTGTTGCGGCAGGTGTTCGGCGATGCCTGCGAGATCCTGACCATCCGCAAGGACGGTGCCGCGGTTGCCAGCGTCATGAGTTTTTATTTCCGCGATGAAGTGCTGCCTTACTACGGCGGTGGTGGCGTGCTGGCACGGCAGTTGGCCGGCAATGACATGCTGTACTGGGCCTTGATGAAACACGCCGGTGAGCGTGGCGCCCGGCTGTTTGATTACGGCCGCAGCAAGATCGACACCGGCGCGTATCACTTCAAGAAAAACTGGGGCTTTGAACCGCAGCCCCTCGCCTACGAGTACTTTCTGGTGAACGCCAGGGCGATGCCGGACGTCAATCCGCTCAATCCCAAGTACCGGCTGTTCATCGAGACCTGGAAAAAGCTGCCGCTGCCGGTCGCCCGCTTGCTCGGGCCGCTGTTGTCGCGCCATCTCGGATAATGCGCATGTCGACCGACACCACCACTGCTCCCCTGCCGGTTGCCGCATGGCAACGCAGCGGCCTTGTGCTGGCCGCGCTGCTGCTGTTGCAACTCGCGCTGCAATGGCCGCTGGCACTCGATCTCAGCCAGATCTGGTGGCATTCCAAAACCTTCAATCACTGTCTGGTGATTCCGGCCATCACTGCCTGGCTGATTTACCAGCGCCGCGCCGAATGGCTGCCGCAGCCACCGCGGCCAAGCTGGGCCGGAGTCGGCCTGCTGCTGTTCGCCAATCTGCTGCTGCTGCTCGGCAATCTGGCAGCGATCGGTTTGATCGGCCATTTCGCGCTGGTGCTGAGCGTGCAGGCGCTGATCTGGGCTGTCTGCGGTAGCGCGATCTGCAAGCAACTGCTGTTTCCGCTGCTCTATCTCTGGTTCGCGGTGCCGTTCGGCGAGTTTCTGGTGCCGTGGTTGCAGGATGTCACCGCCGACATGGCGGTTGCGCTGCTGCGCCTGCTCGACATTCCGGTGTTCCGCGACGGCCATTTCATTGCCCTGCCGAATGGCAATTTTCTGGTTGAAGAAGCCTGCAGTGGCATCAGCTACCTGATCGCCTCGCTCGCGCTCGGCACCTTGTATGCGTACCTGCAGTATCGTTCGTACACCCGGCGCGCCATTTTCATCGGCCTCAGCATCATCGTGCCGATCGTCGCGAACGGCATACGGGCGTTCGGCATCATCATGATCGCGCACCTGACCAACAACGAATACGCGGTCGGCGTCGATCACCTGATCTATGGCTGGGTGTTTTTCGGCATCGTCATTTTCCTGCTGTTTCTGCTCGGCCGCACCTTCGCCGACGGCGGACCGGTCGCCAGCACCAACGCCGTGCTCGTCAGCAACCGCAAGCCCCCACATTGGCTGCCGCCGGCAGTGACCGCCGTGCTGATTCTGGTGACCACCGCCGTGCTCGGTCAGCGCAGCAGCGTTGAGGGTGCGCCGCAGCTGGCAGCACCGGTGTTGCCGGCAGCGTGGCAGCCGGCCGAACGCGATAGCCTTGGCGCTTATATCGAACACAGCCGTCAACAGCTCGTGTACCAGGACGGTGAGCTGCAAGTGTTGCTCGGCTATTTCCCGGTCGATCGGCGCGGTGAGGAACTGGTCAACAGCAATCACCGGTTCTACAACAGCCTGCACTGGCGCCGGCTGCAGACCGACCAGCGCGCGCTGTTCGGTCAGTCACTCGCAGGTTTGCGCCTCAGCGACGGCTACAGCGAACCGGTGCTGGTGCACCGCCTGTACCTGTTTGCCGATCGACGCTACGGTGCCGGCTGGCAAGCCAAATGGCATCAGTTGCAGGCGCGCCTGCAGCAGACCCCGGCGCCTGCACTGTTGGTGCTGATCAAGCGGCCGGTGGCGCTCAGCGACAGCGAACTGGAAGCGCGGGTCGAACCCTTGCTGCACGTCTGGCAACAGCAGTTGCAGCAGGCCGGAGCAGTCACACCATGACTGACACGCCCATGGACCGCAAAAACCCGAACGACCCGACCGACACGCGCCCGTTGTTGGCACATGTGCTGTACCGGTTCGCGATCGGCGGTTTGGAAAACGGCGTGGTCAACCTGATCAACCATCTGCCGGCTGACCGTTACCGGCACGCGATCATCTGCGTGACCGATCACGACCGCCAGTTTGCCCAGCGGCTGCAACGCGCCGATGTCGAGATCCACGAGCTGCGCAAACAGCCGGGGCTGGATTTGGCGGTCTGGTGGCGCCTGTACAAACTGCTGCGTCAGTTGCGGCCGGCGCTGATTCACACCCGCAACCTGTCAGCACTGGAAGCACTGGTGCCGGCGCGACTGGCCGGCGTGCCGGCGCGCCTGCACAGCGAGCATGGCCGCGATGCCAATGACGTTGACGGCAACAACGTCCGCTACCAGCGCCTGCGCCGCTGGCTGCTGCCGCTGGCGCAACGGGTGGTGGCGTTGTCACACGAACTGGCCGATTACCTGCGCAACAAAGTCGGCATTGCCGGCAGCAAGATTGAAGTGATCTGCAATGGCGTCGACTGTGACCGCTTCACCCCGGCGACCACGCCGCGCCAGAACGACAGCCTGCGCTTCGTGTCGGTCGGCCGCCTGCAAGAGGTCAAGGACCCGCTGAACGTCTTGCGCGCCTTCGCCGCACTGACCGCGATGCGGCCGGAAATGCCGCTGCAACTGAGCCTGGTCGGCGACGGCCCCTTGCTCGATGCCTGTGCGCAGTTTGTCCGCGAGCACAATCTGCAAGCCAAAGTCGAACTCGCCGGCGCCGCCAGTGACGTGCCACAACGGCTACGCCATGCCGATGTCTATCTGCTCGGCTCGCGCGCGGAAGGCATTTCCAATACCGTTCTGGAAGCGATGGCGAGTGGCCTGCCGGTGATCGCCACCCGCGTTGGTGGCAATGCCGAGCTCATTGTCGACGGCGAAACCGGCTTTCTGGTGCCGGCGGAACAACCCGAGGCGATGGCCGCTGCCATGCGCCGCTACGTGGATGATCGCGCCCTGCTCGGCCGTCACGGCGCAGCTGCCCGAACACGTGCCGTGGCAGAATTCAGTCTGGCCGGCATGATGGCACGCTACCAACATCTTTATGACCAGCTGTTGAATGCCCAGCTGCTGAGCAACAGCACAACGACAAGACAGGGATAAGCACATGTGTGGAATCGCCGGCCTTTTTCATTTGCGCACACCGGGCGCCATCGATGAAGGCCTGTTGCGCCGGATGACCGACAGCATCCTGCACCGCGGCCCGGACGAGTCCGGTCTGTATTGCGGCAAGGGTGTCGGCCTCGGCCATCGCCGGCTGTCGATCATCGATCTGGCCTCGGGCCAGCAGCCGATGTACAGCGATGACAAGCAGGTGGTCATCGTGTTCAACGGCGAGATCTACAACTTTCTCGATCTGCAGAAAGAACTGATCGCACTCGGCCATCATTTCCACACCCATTCCGATACCGAAGTGCTGCTGCACGCCTGGCTGCAATGGGGCGAAGACTGCGTGCCGCGCCTGCGCGGCATGTTTGCCTTTGCCATTTACGACAGCCGCCACGACTGCCTGTTCCTGGCCCGCGACCACCTCGGCAAGAAGCCGCTCTACTACGCCGAACTGCAAACCGGTGAAGTGATTTTCGGCAGCGAGTTGAAAGTGCTGCTGCAGCATCCGGGCTTTGTCCGCAAACTCGATCCGGTCGCCGTTGAAGACTATTTCGCCTACGGCTATGTGCCGGAACCGCGCACCATTTTCACCGAAGCCAAGAAGTTGCCGCCGGCATCGACCCTGCTCATCACCCGGGTCGGCGTGCGCGCGGTCAAGACCATCTGGGATGTGCCGTTCACCCCGGTTGCCGTCCGCAGTGAAGCGGCGGCGCAGGACGAACTGGTCGCACGGCTGCGCGAAGCGGTGCGGGTGCGGCTGATGGCGGAAGTGCCGCTCGGCGCCTTCCTGTCCGGTGGCGTCGACTCGAGCGCGGTCGTCGCGATGATGGCGAAAGAAAGCAAAGATCCGGTCAATACCTGCTCGATCAGTTTCGGCGATCCGAAGTTCAACGAATCCGAGTACGCCCAGCAGATTGCCGACCGCTATCACACCAATCACAGCGTCCGTCAGGTGGACCCGGATGATTTCTCGCTGATCGACGATCTCGCCAGGCTCTATGACGAACCGTATGCCGACAGCTCGGCGCTGCCGACCTATCGGGTTTGCCAGCTGGCCCGGGAGCGGGTCACGGTCGCGTTGTCCGGTGACGGCGGCGACGAACATCTGGCGGGCTACCGGCGTTATCTCTGGCATATGCGCGAGGAGCGCGTGCGTCAGCGGCTGCCACTCGGCCTGCGCCAGAAAGTGTTTGGCTTTCTCGGCAAGACCTATCCGAAGCTCGACTTCGCGCCGCGCTTCCTGCGCGCCAAGGCGACGTTCCAGGGATTGGCGCGTGACAGCGTCGAGGCCTACTTCCATGCCGTCAGCATTTTCAAGGACGACATGCGCAGCGAGCTGTTCAGCCCGGCGCTGAAATCGCAGCTGCAAGGCTATGGCGCGCTGGAAGTCATGCGCGCCCACGCCGCCAACGCGCCGACCGAGCATCCGCTGAGCCTGATCCAGTATCTGGACATGAAAACCTATCTGGTCGGCGACATCCTGACCAAGGTCGATCGCGCTTCGATGGCGCACGCGCTGGAAGTGCGGGTACCGTTCCTCGATGTCCGCTTTGTCGAGTGGCTGTCGGGGCTGCCGCCGGAATTGAAACTGCACAACGGTGAAGGCAAGTACCTGCTGAAGAAAGCGATGGAACCGCATCTGCCGCATGATCTGATGTACCGGCGCAAGATGGGCTTTGCCGTGCCGCTGGCTGCCTGGTTCCGCGGTCCACTGCGCGAGCGCATCCGCAGCGAATTGTTGCAAGGCCCGCTCGCCGACAGCGGCCTGTTCAATCGCGCCTATCTGCAGACCCTGCTCGATCAGCATCAGAGCGGCCTGCGTGATTTCAGTGCCCCGCTGTGGACATTGATGATGTTCGCCCGGTTCCTCAGCAATCAGCCCGGCCTGAAGGTGTGATCGTATGCGCGCGATTCATCCCGATCAGGTGGACCATAACGCGGCTGGCCCGGTGTCTCAGCAATCGCCCCGGCTGGAAGGTCTGAACCGATGAAGAGCCTGCTGTTTCTCGCCCATCGTCTGCCCTACCCGCCGAACAAGGGCGACAAGATCCGCTCGTATCATCTGCTGCGGATACTGACCAAGCATTACCGCATTCATCTGGTCACGTTCATTGACGATCCGAATGACTGGCAGTATGTCGATGCACTGACGCCACTGCTGGCATCACAGCACATCGAGCCAATCAAACCCTGGCAATCAAAATTGCAATGCCTGCCGGCGCTGCTGACCGGCGCGCCGCTGTCGTTCGGTTGGTACAACTACGGCGCAGTGCACCAGCGCGTGGCCGAGCTGGTCAACAGCAAGGAGGTCGACGCTGTGCTCTGTTACAGCTCGGCGATGGCGCAATTTGCCGATCGCTACCCGGAGCTGCCGCGGTTCATGGATTTTGTCGACATGGATTCGGAAAAATGGCGGCAGTATGCGGTCAGCGGCAAAGCGCCGATGAAATGGGTGCATGCGCTGGAAGCGCGCCGGTTGGCAGATGCCGAACGGGATATCGCCGACAGTTTCGATGCCAGCTGGCTGGTCACCCCGGAAGAGCGGAACCTGTTTTGCGAGCGGTTGTGCCTGTCGCCGACCCAAGTCGGCTTTTACCGCAACGGCGTCGATGATCAGTATTTCGCACCGGACCCCAGCCTGAGCTCACCGTATCAAGCGCACGAGCAGGCGCTGGTTTTCACCGGCGCGATGGACTATCACGCCAACATCGATGCCGTGCTGTGGTTTGTCGAGCAGGTCTGGCCGCGCATTCGCGCCCGGAACAGCAATGCCGTTTTTTACATCGTCGGCAGCAATCCGAGTGCCGCCGTGCTCGCGCTCGGCAAACAGGCCGGCATCACGGTCACCGGCCGGGTACCGGACGTGCGGCCCTACCTGCAGCATGCGGCGGTCGCGGTGGCGCCGCTGCGCATCGCGCGCGGCATTCAGAACAAGGTGCTCGAAGCGCTCTGCATGGGACGCACCGTGGTGGCAACCCCGCAGGCGCTCGAAGGCCTGGTGCCCGATCCGCTGCTGACCGATTTGGCGCACGAAACGGCCGAGGCGTTTGCCGACGCCTGCCTGCAGCGACTGCAGACGCCGCTGCCGGTGGAAGCCTGTCGCGATTACATCCGCGCGCACAGCAATTGGGAGGCCTGCGTGCAACCGGTGCTGACCGCAATCGGCAAAACGCTGCCTGACCGCAACGGATCGACACCGTGAAACGCTGGCTGCCGTTGCTGCTGTTGCTGTTGTTGCTGGGCGCCTGCTCGGATGCCGCCACCGACGACGCGGCCGGCAACGCGGCGGCGGATACTGCCGCCGCCCAAGCTGACAGCGACAGCCTGCCGCATCCGCTGCCGACCCTACGCCCGGAGCGGCCGCGGCTGCTGAACACCGACATCGTCGCCCGCAACAACGCCTTGCCCGCCAACTCGCCGCTGCAACAGGAAATGAGCCGGCGTTATCTCGGCTGCAAGGACGAACGCCGGCTGCACTTGCTGAACTGCTGGCTGCGCACCCGCCGTGATGACATCGGCCAGCTGCTGGTCAGCCGGATACCGAAATTTTATGTCTCGGAAGCCAGCGATGCCGGCGCGGTGAGTACCGCCTGGGAACTGGCGTTGATCTACGACGCGCTGCACGGCTCGCCCTGGCTCGATGCCGACAGCGAAGCGCTGGCGCGCAAGAAAATCAAAGAAGGTTTGCGCGACACGCTTACCGTGCTCGACGACGATTCCGCGTCGCTGTGGCACAACCGCGCGTCGCTGGCCGCGACGGCGCTGATCATGGCGGTGGCGATCGGCGACGCCGATGCCGAAGCCAGGGCGCTGTTGCAGCGTGCCCTGCCGCATTTCCTCGACACCATGCAGGCGATTGCACTGACCGAAGCCTGGCCGGAAGGCTACAACTACTGGATTCAAAACCGGGCCATGTTGTTCGCCCATGCCACCCGCGCCTACCTGCACGGCTTTGTCGAAAACGACGACAGCAAATATGTGCGGCTGGCGTTTTGTCGGCATGCCTGGTGGCCGGTTTACGCCACGCGCCCGGATCACCGGGTCGAAGGGCTCGGCGACGAAGGCTCGCGGGTCGATCTGGCCGAAGAAACCCGGCCGTTCATCGATGCCGCTGCCAGCCTGTGTCAGCAGCCGCTGCTGGCCGGCTATTCCGATTACCTGCGCGCCCGCTATCCGGAGCGCAGCTATTACGAGGACTATCGCTGGGGTTTCCCGCTGTTCAACGATCCGGCGCTGGCGCCGCTGCCGATGACCGAACCGTCGCTGCGCTTTCTCGAAGGCGTGCAGCCCAAAGCGATCTGGTTCGGCCCCGGCGGCATGAACCAGTTTTATTTCCGCACCCGCTGGGACAAGGACGCGGTATTTCTGAGTGCGCGCGCCGGCGCCAGTTTCAGTCACCATGGCCATTACGATGCCGGCCATTTCACCCTGTTCCATGACAAGCCGCTGCTGGTCAACGGCAGCAGCTACGGCAAGTATTTCGGTGACAACCGGCTGCACTACGCCATTCGCACCATCGCCAAGAACAGCGTGCTGGTGCTGCGGCCCGGCGAAAAGGTGCGACCGAATCACAAGTTCAAGGAGAATGTCAGCGACGGTGGCCAGCGCATCACCTTGCCAACTGGCAGCGCCGTCACCAGCGTCGCCGATTGGCGTGCCAACCTGGGCCAGGGCCTGCATCTCGAAGGCGGCAAGGTGCTCGCACACAGCGCCGCGGATGATCAGTATTTCTACAGCCAGCTGGATTTGACCGCGGCTTACAACAGCACCGCCTACGATGACAACGGCGGCGACGGCAAAGTCGCGCATGTCCACCGGACGCTGGTTTACCTGCAGCCGGATGAGCGACTGCTGGTGCTGGACGATGTCGCGACCACGGCGCCCGAGTACACGGTGAAATCGCTGTTCCACAGCATTCACAAGCCACAGCTCGAAGGCGCCCGCGTGCTGGTCGGCAGTGCCGACGACGGCATTCTGGAATCGGCCAGCGACAAGCTCGGCATCCAGAACGGCGAGGGGCGCGCGGTGCTGCAACGGCTGTTGCCGAAAGATGGGGTGTTCCGTCTGGTTGGCGGCCCGCATTACCGTTTCTATGTCGAAACCGACGGTGATGAGCGCGAACTCGACGGCCACAACTACGCGACCGGCGCGTCGGAAGAAAAATGGTTCGAACCGGCCTATTGGCGCACCGAACTGCAAGCGACGTCGCCGCGCCGCGAGCATCTGCATCTGGCCAGCGTGGCGGTATCACGCGCGCAGTTCCGTGCCGATCCGGCCAAGCTGCTGGTGCACGAGCAGGATTATCTGGTGGTCGACAGCGGTCGCTGCCTGTGGCTGCACGCACTCAGCGCCGATGCCAAAGTCAGTCGCGACGTGCGCGACAAGGACTGCGTGCTGATCACCGGCGATGCCCGCGCTGCGATCAACGTCACCACCGCTGACGGCGCGCTACTGCGCGATCGCCAGGGCAGTGCCTGGTGGCGCCGCCATAACAAACCATAAGATTCGAGTAGGAAACGGTAGTCATGAAAGTCTTGCATGTATTTGATCATTCCTTGCCGCTGCACTCCGGTTATACCTTTCGCAGCGGCGCCATTCTGCGCGAACAACGCGCGCTCGGTTTCGAGACCTGCCATGTCACCGGCGCCAAGCAGGGCGCCTATCGCGCCGCCAGCGAAACCGCCGATGGCCTGCAGTTCTACCGCACTGCGCCCGGTTTGCTGGCGAAGGTGCCGGTGCTGAACCAGTGGGATGTGGTGCGCGGCCTGAAAGTGCGCCTGCGTGAACTGGTCAAGAGCTTGCAGCCGGATCTGATCCATGCCCATTCGCCCTGCCTGAATGGTCTGGCGGCCGCTGCAGTAGCAAAAGAAACCGGTTTGCCGTTTGTCTATGAAGTGCGCGCGTTCTGGGAAGACGCCGCGGTCGATCATGGCACCACCGCGGAAGGCAGCCTGCGCTACCGGATGACTCGGGCGCTGGAAAGCAAAGTGTTCAAACAGGCCGATGCCGTCACCTGCATTTGCGAAGGCCTGCGCCGTGACATCGTCGCGCGCGGCATTCCGGCCGAGAAAATCACCGTCATTCCGAATGCGGTCGATATCGACAAGTTCCAGTGGATCGATCAGCGCGATCACGAGCTTGAAGCCCAGCTCGGCCTGCAAGGCAAAACCGTGCTCGGTTTTCTCGGCTCGTTCTACGCCTACGAAGGGCTGGATCTGTTGCTCAGCGCCACCGCCCGCCTCGCCGCACGGCAACCGGATCTGCGGGTGCTGCTGGTCGGCGGCGGGCCGCAGGAAGCGGCGCTGAAAGCCCAGGTGCAAGCGCTCGGACTGCAGGATCGGGTGATCTTCACCGGCCGCGTCCCGCACGCGCAGGTGAACCGCTATTACAGCCTGGTCGATGTGCTGGTGTATGCGCGTCACAAAATGCGGCTGACCGATCTGGTGACCCCGTTGAAACCGCTGGAAGCGATGGCACAAGGCAAGCTGGTGCTGGCCTCGGACGTCGGCGGCCATCAGGAATTGATTCGCGACGGTTACAACGGCTTTCTGTTCCCGGCTGGCGATACCGCCGCGCTGGCTGACTGCATCGAACGGGTGCTGGCCGCGCGTGCGCAGTGGCCGACCCTGCTGCAGAACGGCCGTCACTACGTCGACACCGAACGCAACTGGGCCAACAGTGTCCAGCGCTACCGAAACGTGTATGCCGACGCCAAGCGGAGCGGCGGTCAATGAAGGTATTGGTGGTGGGGCCGCTGCCGCCACCCAACGGTGGCATGGCACTGCAAACCGAAGCGCTGGTGCGGCAGCTGCGCGCCGAACGCGTCGAGGTCGACGTGGTCGCGGTCAATGCGCCGTACCAACCCGCCTGGATCGGCAAGCTGCCGGTGCTGCGTGCCGGCTTTCGGCTGCTGCCGTATCTGTGGCGACTGTGGCGCGCGGCCGGCCGCGCCGATCTCGTACACATCCTCGCCAACAGCGGCTGGTCCTGGTTTCTGTTTGCCGTCCCGGCGATCACCATCGCCGACTGGCGTCGCAAAGCAGTGGTGCTCAATTATCGCGGCGGACTGGCCGGCGAATTTTTTGCCCGCGCGTTCAGCAAGGTGCAGCGCTCGCTGCGCCGCTGCGATGACCTGATCGTGCCGACCGCTTTTCTGCAAACCCTGTTTCAGCAATACCAGCAACCAGCCGCCATTGTTCCGAACATTGTCGACACCGAGCTGTTCGCGCCACGCGGCGAACGGCCAGGCGAATTCCATATCGTGGTCACCCGCAATCTGGAAGCGCTCTATGACAACGCCGCCGCGATCCGGGCGCTGGCCCTGCTGCGTCAGCATTATCCGGACGCTCGCCTGACCCTGGCCGGGGAAGGGCCGGAGCGCGCCAACCTGCAACAACTGGCAGCGCAACTCGGCGTCGCCGAGGCCGTGCATTTTGCCGGGCGCCTGCCGCGCGAACAGGTCGCCGCCTTGCTGCAAACGGCGCGGGTGGTATTGAACCCGAGCACCGCCGACAACAGCCCCAACTCCCTGATCGAAGCCATGGCCGCCGGCGTGCCGATCGTCAGCACCGAAGTCGGCGGCGTGCCACAGCTCTGTCAACCGGACGTGCACGCGCTGCTGGTGCCGGCACGGCAACCGGAAGCGATGGCAGCCGCGCTTGAACGCGTGCACAGCGATGACGCGCTGCGCACTCGACTGATCGCCGCCGGCCGCGCACGCGCCGCGGAATTCAGCTGGCCGGCAGTATGGCCGGCCTTGCAGGCCAGTTACGCGCGGGCGCGCCAACGCCGGAGCAGGCGCCGGAGTCAACGCGATGCGTGATTACATCATCTTGCTGTTGATTGCCGGCGGCCTGCCGGTGACGCTGTTCCGGCCGTTCTTTGGCCTGATGATGTGGTGCTGGATCGCCTACATGGTGCCGCACAAACTCGGTTGGGGACTGGCCGCGCATTTGCCGGTGGCAAGTGCCGTTGGCGCGACCTTCCTGCTGGCGTTTGTGTTCAGCAAGGAACCGAAAAAGCTGCCGATGCACCAACCGATCATCATCGTCTACCTGTTGATGCTGGCGTGGTGGACGCTCAGTTTCTTCGTCAACCCGGCCACCGATTACGCCCTGCAACAAGCGGACAAGGTGCTCAAGATCCAGTTGTTCACGATCATCACCATCATGATGGTGAACACGCGTGAACGACTGTTCTGGCTGGTTGGCGTGATCGCGCTGTCGATCGCTTCCTTCGGCGTCAAAGGCGGCATTTTCACCGTGCTGACCGGTGGCGATAACCGGGTCTGGGGCCCGCCCGGCGGTTTTTTTGAAGGCAACAACGAGTTTGGTCTGACCTTGCTGACCATTCTGCCGCTGCTGCGCTTCCTGCAACTGCAGGCGACCAAGAGCTGGCAAAAGCACGCGCTCACCGCCGCGATGCTGTTCTGTTTTGTTGCCGCGCTCGGTACCCATTCACGCGGCGCCTTGCTGGCGGCCGCGGCGATGTCGGCGTTCTTCTGGTGGAAAAGCCCGAGCAAGATGCCGATCCTGCTTGCTGGCGTGATCCTGATTCCGACCCTGTATTTCTTCATGCCGGAAAGCTGGCATGAGCGCATGTCCACCATCAAGGTCGAAGACAGCGGCGGTGAAGCGGAGTTTTACCGCAACACCGACACCTCGACCTGGTGCGGGCAAATGACCGACAAGATCCAGCGTCATGATCTGTCCGCCGGTGGCCGGGTCAATGCCTGGTGCTTTGCCTTCAACGTCGCCTTGCATCATCCGGTCGGCGGTGGCTTCGACGCATTCAATCCGGATTCGTTTCTGATCTACGCGCCGGACCCGACCGACTTTCACGATGCCCACAGCATTTACTTCAAGATCCTCGGTGAACACGGTTTTGTCGGCCTGGCGCTGTTCCTGACACTGCTGGCGCTGAGCTGGTTCCGTGCCGGCAAGCTGCAGAAACTCGCGACCCAGAAGAACATGATCTGGGCGGCGCAGCTTGCCGCCATGATGCAGGTGTCGCTGCTGGCGTTCTGCGTGGGCGGCGTGTTCCTCGGCCTGTGTTACTTTGACTTGCTCTATCACCTGATCGCCATCGTCGTGATTCTGGATGTGCTGATCCAGAAAGGCGAAGTGAACCCGGCCGGAACCGCGGCGCCGGCGAGCACCGAGGCCAGCCACGGCAGGCGCCGCTTTGCCAATGTGCTTTTCCCTTCCGGTCAGCAAGGACAACGCTAATGTCGGCTTATACCTGGCTTGCCAGCACCGTTTTGTTTCCGCTGCATGAGCGGCTGAAGCGCCACGACAGCGTCACGTTGCGGCGCGCACTCGAACGCAGCCAATGGTTGTCGGCCGCCGAGATCGAAGCCTTGCAGGCAACGCGATTGCAGCGGTTCATGCAAGACATCGCCACCCGCATTCCGTATTACCGGCAGCTGTTTGCCGACCACGGTATCGCGCCCGACAGCATCCGCAGTCGCGCCGATCTCGTGCGGCTGCCGCCCCTGGACAAGTCAACCATTCGCAGCCACGGCGAGGCGATGAAGGCACCGGGCGCGCCGCTCAAGCGCTTCAATACCGGCGGCTCCAGCGGTCAGCCACTGATTTTCTGGTTGAACGAACGCATCAGCCACGATGTCGCCGCCAAGTGGCGTGCGACCCGTTGGTGGGACGTCGATATCGGCGATCCGGAGCTGGTGTTGTGGGGCTCGCCGATTGAGGTCAACACCCAGGATCGGATCAAACAGATCCGCGATCGCCTGCTGCGCACCGAGCTGGTGCCCGCTTTCGATTTGGCCGAATCCGGCATCCGGCATTTTCTCGATGTCTACGCGCGCATGCGGCCACGCATGCTGTTCGGTTATCCGTCGGCGCTGGCGCGCATTGCCCGGTTCGTGGCGGATAAGCAGATCACGCTCGACAACAGCCGACTGAAAGTGGCGTTCGTCACGGCCGAGCGGCTGTACCCGGAACAACGCGAGCAGATTCAACGGGTGTTTGGTGCCCCGGTTGCCAACGGTTATGGCAGTCGCGATGCCGGCTTTCTTGCTCACGAATGCCCGCATGGCGGCATGCATATCATGGCCGAAGACGTCATCATCGAAACGCTGGACAGCGACGGCAAACCGACGGCACCAGAGGTCGCCGGTGAAGTCACCGTGACCCACCTTCGCACCGGCGATTTTCCGTTTGTTCGCTACCGTACCGGCGATGTCGCGGTGCTGTCGCAGCAGCCTTGCGCCTGCGGTCGCGGCTTGCCACTGCTCGCCAACATCGAAGGCCGGACCACCGATTTTGTGGTGTCGGAAACCGGCACCGTCATGCACGGGCTGGCGCTGATTTATGTTGTCCGCGAGATCGACGGCGTCGAATCCTTCCGCATCATCCAGCACAGCCAGACCGAACTGGAAGTGCTGTTGGTGACCACCAGCTGGGACGACAACCGGCAGCAGCGCGTGGTCAAGGGCATGCAGGCCCGGCTCGGCCAAGGCGTCCGGGTAACCGTCAGTCGGGTCGACCACATTCCGACCGAAGCGAACGGCAAGTTTCGCTATATCATCAGCAAAGTGGCCTGCTGACGCAGCGTGCGCGACCGGATTGTGGATGAGGATCCGGCCGCAGGCAGCAGCCCTCTGGAACCGCTCGCTACCGGCGAATCCCGTCACCGGATGAGGCGATATCGGCACTGTCGGGATAGCGTGGTAGTCCGATGTTGACAGCATTCCCGAGAGTCCGTGGCGCCTTGCAGCGGCTGCAGCTCGCCCAGGACATTGTCGCCATCATGCGCAGCAAAGCGCGGCAGGGCGGCCTGTCATTCTGGCGTCAGGCCGGCGAAATGCTCTGGCTGAAGCTGCGCCGCCAGCAGACGTTCCGGTTCTACCTGATGGCCCGCATGTGGCGCCCCAACATGCCGTGGCGGGACAAACTCGAGCACTTCAATCACACCGATTTCAGTGCCCTGATTGATCAGCTGAATCCCCCCGCGGCGCGCCAGCGTTACCGGCACAAACCGGAACAAAAACAGATACTGCTGCAACATGGCATTGCCACGCCGCCCTGGTACGGCTACTTCCATCCACAGCACGGCCGCTGCGCCGATAACAAACCGTTGACCAATGCCGCTGAACTCACCGCCTTGCTGGATGGCCTGGTCGATCGGCAGCTCACGCTGAAACGGGTGGTCGGTTCCGGTGGTCAGGGTTTTCTGTCGTTTGTGGTGCGCCGTGACGGCGACCGCATCCAGCTGGAACACCCGCTGACCCGGGCCCGGATCAGCATTGCCGATTTGCTCAGCATGCTGCAGCGCGAACAAACCGGTTATCTGATCGAGCACTATCTGGTGCAGCATCCGGCGCTGGCGCGGTTGAATCCGGATTCGGTCAATACGCTACGGATCTGGGCGACACGAGAGGCCGGTCAGCTGCGCGTGGTGGGCTCGTTTTTGCGCGTGGGCCGCCGCCATGTGCTGGTGGATAACACCGCCGCCGGCGGTTTGATCTGCACCCTTGATGAGGCCAGCGGCACCCTGCTCGAACTGAGCAGTGGCGATCTGTGGCGCCAGGTCTACGCGCAACATCCGGACACCGGCATCCAGGTGACCGGACTGGTGGTGCCGTTCTTCCACGAAGCCGAAGCACTCGCCTGCAAAGCGCTCGCCTGCTTTCCGGACATGGCCATTGCCGGTCTCGATATCGCGATCACCGAGCAGGGCCCGGCCGTGATCGAGATCAACCTCGACAATCCGGCGCAAATCGGTTCGGCCTGTTTTGATAAGCCGGGCCGGCGGTTGTTTCCGGACTTTTTTGCCACCCGCAAACTTTAAGACGCCGGCGCAGCGACTGCGCTCACCGTGCCGGCGCCAAGCGCCGTTTCAGAAAATCAATCGCCATCTGCTCGAGCCCGGCCGGCCGGCCGCTGCCATGCCACAGCAACAGCAAGGCCAGCAGATAAACGGGCGCGGCAATCAGTCCCGCAATCGCCATGCGGGCAAGTGCGTCGCTGATGGTCAGCACCGGCGTGGCCGGCAACCAGCTCCACAGCGCCAGCGCCATCACGGCGGCAGCGGCATAAGGCCGCCAGGTACGGCGCCACCAATACAGCAGGCTGAATTGCAGGCTGCGCCGGATCAACCAGCTGTCGATGCTGACCTGCACCAGCAACACGACAAAAATCGCCAGCGGTGCGCCTTCCAGACCATACCAGCTGAGCGCGAAGTACATCAGCACCGGTCGATAGACAAGGGTCGCCAGCGCCCGCAGAAACAGCCCGCGCACTTTGCCGAGCGCCATCAGCAGCGGCACGCTGCTGGCGGCGGACAGCGACACCACCTGCGCGACGGCCAGTCCCTGCAACAATGGCGTGACCTGCAACCATTGTTGCCCGAGCAGCAGCAGCACTGCCGCCTCGGCAACAAACGCCAAACCGACCGCCATCGGCAAGGCCAGCGTCAGCAAACCGCACAGCGCCTGCAGATAGGTGTCGCGCAAGCGCTCGGGCTGGTTCAGCATCGAACTGAAACCGGGAAACAGCGCCCGGCTGATCGGCATCACCAGCTCAACGGTCGGCAAGGCCGCCAGCATTTGCGAATTGGAATAGAAACCGAGGTTGGTCAGCCCCTGCGTTCGGCTGATCAGGAAATGATCGGTGCGCTGCGCCACCGTCACGGCAAAATTGAAGCCCATCGCCCAGCTGGAAAAACCGGCCAGCTCGCGCCAGTGCTGCAGACAAAAGCGCGGCCGGAACGGATGCAACCAATAGCTGAGCGCCAAACCACTGAAGCGGCCGGCAACCATGCCGGCGACCAGGGCCCAGACCGACGGCGAGAACCAGGCCCAGGTGACCGCAACCGCCACTTCCAGCAGCTTGCGCCAGAACTCCAGATGAAATTCCTTGCTGAAGGTCAGCTGCTTGCGCCACGCGACCATGCCGATGTTGTGCAGACCATCGAAGAAAAAACACAGCGCGATGACTTGCAGTACCAGCGTCGCGTCCGGTGCCTTGGCGAAGGCGGCCAGCCATGGCGCCGCCAGCGCCAGGGCGAGCGCAATGGCGGAGTTGCCGATGACATTCAGGGTCCAGGCGGTGTGGTAATGGCTGTCGTCGAGCTGTTGTTTGCGGATCAGCGCGAGATCGAAATTGAACTCCGCCAGCACTTCGAACAGCATGCTGAAACTGAGTGCCAGCGCCAGCAAACCGAAATCGGCCGGCACCAGCAGGCGCGCCAGGATCATCGTGCTGACCAGGCTGAGCACCCGCACGGCCCAGCGCTTGGCGACCATGATGGCGCCACCAATGGCGATTTTCTTGCCGCTCATGCCGGTTGCCGTGTCGTCGCGGGATACAGGCCGGCACCGTGATCACGGCCGAGCGCGCGCCGCAGCAGCGTCATGAAGCCGGACAGCTCGGCGGCAAATTCCAGCGGGTGCCAATTCTCGCCATCGAGCAGGCGCGGCAGCTGCAGCAGATCCGATTGCGCGGTCACCAGACCAAGCACCGTGGTGGTGGCACTGCGCACCGCATTGTCGCGCAGCAACGGCAAGTGCTCGGCCTGATACTCGCCGCTGGGAAAGCACAGATCGTCGGCGGGGCGCTTGGTCAACGCCGTGATCAGTTGCCGGTTGTGGTTCAGTTCGTCCGCCAGTGCCGCCGGATCGCGCGGCAGGCGGTGACGGTGCGTATGCAATTGCACATCGAGCCCCTGCGCGGCCATGGCTTGCACTTCCGCCAGCGTGCTGAGCCGGAACAGCTGTTCGCCGGCATGCACCAAGGCAACGCCGGCCTGCGCGGCCGCGCGCTGCAATTGCTGGTATTCCTGCAAATTGTCGGCCGACTCCGCCGGCAACGCGACGCCGCGCCACTGCAGATAGCGGCGCAGCACGTTCAGCACCGGTCGCTGCTTTTCGACATACCAGGTGGTCAGGTATAGCGTGCTCGGCATTTTCAGTCGTTGCAGTACCGGAAACGCGAACCGGGCAAAGCCGGTCCAGCCATCGTCCACGGTGATGACCACCAGATTGTCGAGCGCTTCGCCGTGCTGCAAACGCCGCAGCAATTCCGCCAGCGGCACCACGTCGTAACCGGAGCGCGCCAGCTGCTCCATGCGCCGGGTGAAGGTTTGCGGCTGCATGAACAGTTTCGGTGCGAACCGGTGCTCGTCGTGATAGGCAAAACCGTGATAGCACAGGATGCGCGCCTGGCCGCGGGTCAGTCGTCGTGCCAGCGCAAACAGCCCGAGCCGCTGCGCGACGGCCAGCACCGCCAGTTTGATCGATCGGATCAGCTGCTGCTTCATGAAGAACGACCCAGTTTGCCGAGAAAGTTGCGCCACGCCCGCCAGTACAAACCGCGGTCGCCCGGGAACCACAGATCGGAATGTACCGCCGGATGCAGCGCAAGCAAAAAGAACTCGGCCACGGTTTTCAGTTTCTGCCCGGCACTGACCCGGCCATCGCGACAGCGCGACATCACATAACCGACATCGGCCGGCACCGTGTAGCGGGCGCGAAAACCGAGCCGGCCCGGGCCCATCTCCTGCACCGGTTCGGCACCAAAATACGCGTCGAGCTGCCAGCGCGGAAAATCCTTGCCGGCCAGCAAATCCAGATTCAGCGCATTCCAGTAGCGGGCATTCAGTTCGAGAAACCAGAACCGGCCGCTGCTGGCTTCATATTTGTATTCGACCATCGCCACGCCGTTCCAATCGAGCGCCTCGAGGCGGCGTTTGGCATCGGCCAGCATGGCCTCGTGCCACCAGAGTTTGCGGTAGGCGGTCAGGCCGCCGGTATGTGGATTCTCGTGCATGGCAACGCACATGCTGGCGGCACGAAACTCGCCGCGATGGCGCCACAGATTCACCGTGGCTTTGACACCGGGCACCGTCTCCTGCACCTGGCAGCGCTGATGCGTTTGCATCGCCGCGGCCAGCGCGGTGTGCAGCGCTGACACATCAGACACGGCACGCACGCTGCTGCCATGGCCGGCATCGGCGTGACGGCCGTCGGTCTTGACGTACAGCGGCCACTGCCACCCGGCAAAATGGCGGTCATCCGGCCGCGGCTCATCGCGCTGCACCACGACCGCTTTCGGCACATGCGCGCGCACCGCCGGATCGGCGTGACCGGCAAAGTACGCTTCGACATCGGCCTTGGCAAAACAGCGGTACACCGCCTCGGCACTGCCGGCATCCGGCAGCAGCGCGCGATACTGTTCATAGTGCGGCGCTATCGCCAGCAAAAACGCTTCCGACGGCACAATCGCCGCAATCTGCTGTTGCCGGACATATTGTTGCAGCCACGGCAGGAAGGCCGGATCGGCATAACCCGGATGGCACACCGCCGTGCTCGCATAACGCGACGCCAAGCCCGGCGCATCGGCATGCGCCGACGCAGCATGCACGCGATAACCGGCCCGACCGAGCGAGCGAATGACGCCGATCATGCCGATCGCCTGCGCCTCGACAACCAGGACGTTATGCCTTGCGGCAACGGCATCAGGATTCATGACGGGCCTTGGCAAGCGGTTCAAAATAATCTTTGTGTGGCAGATCCCAGCGCAGGGCGCTGATCCGATCCGGCATCACGTTCAGTTCGATCATTGCCGGACCGGTCGGCGTGATCGCGACATCAATGCCGGCAAAACGCATTTCCGGAAACACCGACAACGCTTTCACGCCAAGCGTCAATACTTCCGGCCAGAACGGCAATTGCCGGCCAGGCAGCGTCACGCCCGAATCCGGATGCTGCTGAATCGGTTGGTGGGGCCGCCTCAGATCCAAACCTGGCTGCAAACGACCGGTTGCCATGTCGACTGGACAGGCAAAACCACCGCTGGTGGTGTTGTCGACCTGACTGCCGGCCCGGCCGACGCGCAGAATCGCATGGGTCGGCACGATCACGCCGTCACGCTCGATCAACCAGATGCGCAAGGTATTGACCGAGCTGGCATTGATGGCCGCGAGATCCGGATGCTGCGGCAGATACTCTTCCAACAACCAACCGTCCGGTGCTTGCAGCAGTTCTTCGCACCACTGCGCCAGCGTCCAGCGCTGGCCGCTGATCGGATGCTGCAGGCTGGCGCCATCGTCGGCCACATCCAGCGCGGCAAAACTGCGGCCACCAAAACCTTCCACCGCCTTGAAGCAGACACAGCGACCGGCATAGGGCTTCAATACCCGCGCCAGATCGCTGGCGTTGCACAGCGCGCCGCCGTCACGATCGCCGCCACGGCTGGCGTGGAAAAACGCAATGAAGCGCGGCGTCGGCACGCCGAACAGGGTCAGCGTGGCTTTCTCCAGCACTTTGTGCTGCGACATTTTCTGGTAATTGGCCGGATTGATCGCGAACAGCAGCTCGTCGTATTCGCGCTCATTGGCGTGGCGCCACTTGTTGCGAAACGGGATCTCGCGGCGCCAGAACCGGGCGCTGTGATAGTAATTCGGCCCCAAATCCCGAACCAGCTTCAGGACCAGCATCTCCAGCAGCTGACGCCAGACCGGCAAGCCGCCATGACGCGCCGCTTCGCGGCTCGCCAGCAGGATACGTTGCAAGCCATGCAATCCCGGCATCGGCTGTTCTCCCTGTCATGCCACTTGCGCTCAGCGCAAGTCGTTAACAAACCTGACCGTGATCGCCGCGACTTCATCGCGCCACACGGCTCGGGCAAAAGTGTGGTTGGCGTCCGCCATCCGGTGGCTCTGCACGCCGGCCTGTTCGCGCAAACCTCGCCAGAGCGGATCGCTGCTGCTGACGCTTTCGAATTCCTTGGCGACCAGATCGTCACCGGACAGCACCAGCAGTTTGGGGCCGGTGAACTGCCGCCAACCGGTGGCCATGCGCGCCGACAGACTCGGCGGTGCCGCGTTCGCGGCGGCGGCTGTCGGCGCGCGCTGGCGGGCTTGCTGGAGCGTCTGCCACAGGCTGCGCACACTGCCGCGCAAATCGAACTGGCCGGTGAACAGCTTGCGCCAGAGATCGCGCGAGAACAGCCGCTTCTTGTAATAGTGCTGGACCATCGTGCGGGCTTGCGCCTGGGCCTGGCGCAGCCACGGATTCAGCAACACCAGCGCGCCGATGCGGGCATCGCGCGGGGCGTAAAAGAGCGCAGCCGATGCCGCATCGCAGAGGCCCCACAGCACGATGCGCTGCAGCCCCGGCGTTGCGGCCAGGAAAGCGTCGCAGGCGGCGCGAATGTCGGCGTCGATCTGTTCAAAATCGCGGCTGGCGCCGCTGGCATCGCCCATGCCGCGGTAATCAAAGCGCAGCGTGGGAATGCCATGTTGGGCCAGCGTGCGCGCCAGCAAGACAAACTGGCGATGACTGCCGACCCGATACTGCGGACCGCCGACAATGACCAGCACACCGGTGCGCGCGTCGGCCGCGCCCGGATGCAGGATGCCGAGCAGTTGTTCGCCTTCACAGGCAAATTGCAACACGCGCTCGCTCATGCTGACGCTCCCGCCACCGGTTCGACATAGGCCGACGCCGGTGCCCGCAACTGCTGGCAGACCGCGTCGACCAGCGCCGGGCACACGGCGATTTCGGTGGTTTGCCAGAACGCATCACCGGGCGCCGCGGCCCAGCTCGCCTGCCAGCGTGCCAGCAGCATCTTGCTGGCCGGCGTCGGCGCCGGCTGGCTGCCGACTTCGATCAGATGGCGCCAGGCGCCGGACGCTGCCGTGTCGGCAAGCCGGATGGTGCGCATCGGCGCGACCAGCGCCGGCGACAGCCAGTAACCGGCAATTTCAACGCCGCCGGCATCGAGCTGGGCCTGCAACTGTTCGCTGCTCAAGTTTTCGCCGGCCATGCGCGCCGCCATCAGTTTCAGCCGCAGCCACTGACTCACTTGCTGCTGGCCATCGCTGATCGGCGCGCACAGCAGCCAGGCGCAATCCGGCAGTTCCGGCAGCAGCAGCGCACCGCCGCGCAGCGCACAGGCCACCGGCGGCAAGGGATAACGTTCGGCGAGAAAAGCGCGGGCGCAGGCGACATCGGCCTGCCACTGCGACCAGCTGGCATCGGCCAGCTCGCCGCCGCTGTCGCCGGTGCCAAACCAGTCGACCAGCAGCACGGCATGGCCTTGCGCCTGCAGCGCACGGGCCAGGTCATTGAGCACGCGCCGGGATTTGTTCAGCTCTTCGAGCAGCGGCGGCAGCAACAGCACCGGCGCACAGGCGGTGCTGCCGGGCCAATGCAAGGTGAACAGCGGTGCCGCAGCACCGCTCAGGAAAAACGCTTCAGGCATGGCATCCTTGCCGTCGTCAATTGGCGCCGGGAGGGCCGTCGGAAGTTGCCGGCGGCCATCCGGAATCAACCGCGCTTCTGTTCGACAAACGCGGCCAGACTGCCGACGGTTTCGAAGGTTTCCGCAGAAATTTCGTCATCGCCAATGCTGATGCCGAACACACTTTCCAGCTGGGTGATGACCCCCAGCACCGCCATCGAATCAAACTCCGGCATGGCACCGAGCAGCGCCGTGTCGGCGGTCAGCTTGTTGGTGCGCTCACCGAGCGCCAGTACTTCACCCAATACCCGGATGACATCTGCCATCACTGTCATGTCCATGTTTCCTCTGGCGATACCCACTTCAACCCGGTCGTTCCGTTCCATTTTCGGGGGGCCACCGGGGGCCGCACAGGATACAGCAGATCGCCGCCGACGTCGCCCTTGACGCGGCCGCGCCGACCGCTCGCCGCTTGCCCGGCCGGCGCCAAGCTTGGTACCTTGATCACACGCGAGGCGGTGCTGTCTGCTGACAGTGACCGGCCGGCCACAAGGGTCGCCCGTCCCGGGTCTCGCGCTGCATTGGATGCACACCGCAACATGGATCACCGTTTCGCCTTGCTTCGCCACCGGCTGCGCCGCGTGGCACTGCCCCTCGCCGGCTTGCTGCTGGCCTGCACTGCCGGTGCCGAACAACTGCCGCCGGATTGCGGCGATCTCGGCAATCACTACGGCCCGTACGACTACACCAACCCGAGCCACTTCACCGAGAAGCTGCCGGTGGTCGAACAGTTCCATTTCTCGCGTGAGCAGGAACTGTCGACGTTCAAACCCAACTCCAAGGAAAAAGTCGATTTCGACTACACCCTGCGCGCGTTCCCGAACCATCACCGGGCGCTGATGGCGCTGGTGCGCTGGCTGAAAAACCACGAGCGCGATGCCTGGCAGGGCAAAATGCGCGCCGAATGCTATTTCTACCGCGCGCTCGCCTGGCGGCCGCGCGACAGCGTCGCCCGGATGATCTTCGCGCTCTACCTGCACCAGAACCAGCGCCTGTCGGAGGCCGAGCAGCAGTATCAGACTGCAGTCAAAATCCAGCCCGATTACGCCGAAGCACATTACAACCTCGGTCTGCTGTACGCCGATCAGAAGCGCTGGCCGGAAGCACTGGCCTCGGCGCACCGCGCCTACGCGCTGAATTACCCGCTGCCCGGTCTGAAGAAACGGCTGGTCGAAGCCAAGGCCTGGCGCGATCCGGCCCCCGCCGCCAGCAGCGCCGAACCGGCGGCACCGGAACAACCGGCCTCGCCGTCCACCGCCCCCACACCGACGCCGGTTTCACCGCCGTCAGGAACACCGACATGACGTATTTGCTTGGCCGCATGGGCAATCGCCCGGATGTTGCGCCACTGACCGCCACCGCACCGCAACCGCTGATCGCCATCCACTTCGCTGCCGGCGCCGGTGTGCTTGCCGCCGGCGCCCGCCACGATCAGCGCGACGGCTGGCACGCCCTCGTCCTCGGCGATCTGCGCTGGCGCAACCGCACCGGCGATGGCAATGGCGCTACCAGTGCCGAGGCCCTGGCCGAACTGATCAGCCGTTTCCGCCGCGATGGCAGCGCCTGCCTGCGCGATGCGCTCGGCCATTTCCTGCTGCTGGTGGCGCATCCGGCCAGTCAGCGGCTCTGGCTGGCGATCGATCGCACCGGCACCCGCCGCCTGTTCTACCGTCAGCGCGGCAACGAGCTGCTGTTCGGCAGCAAGCTCGCCGACATCGCCCGCTTTGCCGGCGACCACCCGGCGATCAACGCCCAGGCGCTGTACAACTATGTCTATTTCCACATGGTGCCGAGTCCGGACACCATTTTTGCCGGCTGTCGCAAACTCGAACCTGGCCATGTCCTGTGCTGGCAAGACGGTCGCCTGACGGACGAAAATTATTTCCGCGCCCGGTTCCATCACCGCGGCGATCCGGCCTTGCCGGAGGCGCGCAGCAAGCTGTTGCCGGCGCTGGAGCAAGCGGTTGCCCGGGCGCGCAATGGCGCACCGTGTGGCGCGTTTCTGAGCGGCGGCCTCGACAGCTCCAGCGTCGCCGGCGTGCTGGCCAGACAGCAACCGAAACCGGCCACCTTCAACATCGCGTTCAGCCAGCCGCAATACGACGAAAGCGCCTATGCCCGGCTGTCTGCCAAGCATTTCAATACCGAACATTTCGAACTGAAACTGGAGCCGGATGACGCGCTGGCCGCGCTGCCGACCATCGCCGCCTTTGGTGACGAACCGTTCGGCAATTCGAGCGCGCTGCCGACCTATTTCTGCGGCAAATTCGCCCGTGAAAACGGCATCAGCGTGATGCTGGCCGGCGACGGTGGCGACGAACTGTTTGCCGGCAACGCCCGCTACGCCAAGAACAAATTGTTCGAACACTGGTGGCGGCTGCCGGGCGGTTTGCGCCGCGCAGGTGAACGCCTGACCGGCGTCGGCCTGCAGGCGACCGGCGCGCGCTGGCCGGGCCCGTTCGGCAAGCTGCAGAGCTACGTCCGGCAAGCCGCAGTGCCGATGCCGGATCGGCTGCAGAGCTACAACTTCCTGCATCTGCATGCGCCGGAAACGGTGTTCACGCCGCAGCAGTTGGCGCAGTCGAATCGCGATTATCCACTGCAGATCTGGCAACAGCGTTATCGCGAAGCCGATGCCGACGACTCGCTCGATGCCACGCTCTATCTGGACTGGAAATTCACCCTGGCCGACAACGATCTGGTCAAGGTCAACAGCATGTGCGAACTGGCCGGTGTCGAAGTCCGTTACCCGATGCTGGACGACGGTTTGATCGACCTGTCATTGCAGCTGTCGGCCGACGAAAAACTGCCGGGCCAGCAACTGCGCCACTACTACAAGGAAGCCTGCCGCGGTTTTCTCGCCGATGAAACGCTCGACAAGAGCAAGCACGGTTTCGGCCTGCCGTTCGGCGTCTGGCTGCGCGAACACGCCGGCCTGCGCGAACTGGTCACCAGCAAACTCGAAGCGCTGAAAGCACGCGACATTTTCCTGCCGAGCTTCATCGATCATGCCCGGCACCAACACGAAACCGGCCACGCCTCGTTCTTTGGCGAATTGAACTGGATTCTGATGGTGCTGGAGTTGTGGCTGGAAAAGCATGGGTAGAACGACGCAATGCGCCTCGCTGCAATACTGTGCATGCTGATTGCTGCACTAAGTGCGGGCTCACTGCTTGAGTTCGCTCACGGGGCCGTTTGGCATCGCGTTATCACCGTGAGTATTTTTCTGACGCTGTCCATTTTGGCTTTTTACGGTCACGCCAAGGCTTACCGAGGCGGTGCTGCAACAATAACTGGCGCTGTCTTGTTGGGATTGGCCGTTATCGGCATTGCTTCCGCACTCAAGGATGGCGACTTTTCAGGCTCTGCAAGGCAAATAGCTGGGGTGGTAATCGTCACAGTCTTGTTGGTGACGGGCGGTGTCGCCTTGCTACGTCAAGGACACAGACACCATTTGCTGCTGCAGCAGTTGAATCAATTATCACGCAGGCAAGAGTAGCGGCGTCCGGTAACTGACCTCGGCAAGCTGGCGCGGAAAGCCGAGCGCATCCCAGCGGTACGGGCTGAAACGCGGGATCTGGAACCGATCGGTGCGACCATCCCAGGCGCCGTGCTCGGTGGTCCAGGCTGCGGCGTAACCGGCCTCGCGGATCAGGCGCACATGCTCGGCGCGGTAATCGCTGTTCGGTTTGCCGTTCGGGTAGGCGAACAGGGTCGGGGCGATGCCGAGCAAGTCGGTCAGGCGCGCGCGGTTGTGCTGGATCTGCCAGCGCGCCTGTTCGGTCGTCAGCGTTGCCAGCACATGATGATCGTGGGTGTGGCCGCCGATGCCCATGCCGGCGCGGTGCATGGCGCGCAGTTCATCGGCATTCATCATCAGCCGGGGCGGGTTGGGCACCAAGGTGCGCAAATGCGCGACCACGGCGAGGCGGGCGTCGGCGCTCAGGTATTTGAGTTGTTGCCGGAGCGGGCCAAGCACGCTGCGGCGCTGATCGAGCGAGTCGGTCAGGGTGTGCTGACCCAAACCGAAGGCCTGCAGATCCAGCGTGCCGCTGGTTTGTTGGCGCACGGCTTCGGTCAGCCAGTCGTTCCACATCAGATCGCCGTCGGTGAAGGCGGTGGCGATGAAGAACGTCGCGTGCAGCTGGCGCGCCTGCAGCAACGGCAAGACCAGATCGTGGTTGTCGCGGTAGCCGTCGTCGAACGTGATGCTGGCGGTCGGCGTGCCATCCGGCGGGCGGCGCAGCGAATCGGCGAGCGGGATCACGGTGAAGGCCGCCCGAATTCGATCCAGCTGGGCGGCAAATTCGGTTACCGTCGGCAGCAGTCGCATCAGCGGGTCACGCTGCTCGACCACGCGGTGAAAAATGAACACGTGGTGACGCTGCGGCAACAGGCGCAAGCGATAGGCACAGCGAAAGGCAAGGCTCATCCGTGACAACTCCGAGGCAGCAGCCGGGCGCGACGATCCCATCGTCATCGGGTGAACCCGGCGGGCCGGAATTGTACCGTGTCGGCACCGGCCGCCAGCAAGGCGTTTTCCGGCCCGCGCCGGTGAAGGCGGTACGGGTAGCAAACAGAATAAGGGAGTGAGGCATGCAAACCGCGGCAGGACAGGGCAGGACGCGACAACTGGCAACGGCACTGCTGCTGCTGACCGGCAGCACGCTGATGGCCGAGACGTCGGTACCGGACCGTATTGCCAGCGCCAAACGCTCGGTGGTGGGCGTCGGCACCCTGCTGCCGACCCGGCGACCACCGGCGGCGGTTTATGGCACCGGCTTTGCGGTCGGCGACGGTCGCCATGTCATCACCAATTTCCACGTCATTCCGGACGTGCTGGCAAGCGAACGGCACGAGACGCTGGTGGTGTTTGTCGGCACCGGTGACAGCGCCCAGCCGCGCACGGCGCGGGTGATCAAAACCGATCCGGAACACGATTTGGCACTGCTGCGGCTGGACGGCCCGGCGCTGCCGCCGCTGGCAGTCGATGCGACGACACCGGTGCGCGAAGGCGAGGATCTGCTGTTCACCGGCTACCCGATCGGCCACATCCTCGGCCTGTACCCGACCTCGACCAAGGCGATGGTGGCGAATATCGCGCCGGTGGCGATTCCGGCCAGTTCGGCGGCCCAGCTCAACGCTAAAACCATCAAGCGGCTGCGCGATCCCTACCCCATTTATCAGCTGGATGCGGTGTCGTTTCCTGGCAACAGCGGCAGCCCGCTCTATCGCATCAGCGACGGCGCCGTGGTCGGCGTGCTGAACTCGGTGCTGATCAAGGAAAGCAAGGAAGCCGCACTCAGCAATCCGACTTCGATCACCTACGCCATTCCGGCCTCACACGTGCTGCCGCTGCTGGAGGCGATCCCGCCATGATGAGTTTTGCCGCGATTGGTTATGGCGCCGCCGCGGTCGCGTTTGGCGTGCTGGGGCTATTGCTGGCGTCGCGCTGGCGTGGCCGGCTGACCGGCAATTGGCTGCTCGCCGCACTGGCCGCGCACTTGCTGTGGGCGCTCAGCGCCACGGTCTTTCATGTCCTGCAATTGCCGGCCACCGCCTGGGCTTACGGCAGTCTGGAAACCCTGCGCTATTTCGGCTGGCTGCTGTTGCTGCGCGAACTCTGGCAACCGCTGGTACAGGCGGAAGGCAGTGCGGTGAACTGGTATCGCCGGCTGGTGCCGCTGTTGGCGCTGATTGCCCTGCTGCTGTCGGCGGCGGCGTTCCTGCCGGTCATCGACGTGATGCTGAGCGTCGCCTTCGGTGTGCCCTTGCATCAGCTGGGCATGCTGGTGCTGGCGCTCGGCAGCGGCGTGCTGACCGAGCAGCTGTACCGGCGCACCCGGCCGGAGCAGCGCTGGGGTCTGAAGTTTCTCTGCCTTGGCCTGGCCGTGGTGTTTGCATTCGATTTCTACCTGTATTCGGATGCGCTGCTGTTCCACAGCATTGACAGCGACATTGAAGCGGCACGCGGTTTTGTCTATGCCGCCGCCGTGCCGCTGATCGCGGTGGCGGTGGCCCGCAATCCGCGCTGGTCGATCGATCTGTTCATCTCGCGCCGGCTGATGCTGCGTTCGGTGTCGGTGCTGGCCGCCGGCAGCTACCTGCTGCTGATGGCGGTGGTCGGATTCTATATCCGCGGCACCAATGCCGAATTCGGCGATGCGCTGCGCATCGTGTTTCTGGCGCTGGCGGTCATTGCACTGATTGTGGTGGCGGTGTCGGGCCAGGTACGCGCCCGCATCAAGGTGTTCATCAACAAGCACTTCTTCAATTACCAGTACGACTACCGGGAAGAGTGGCTGCGGCTGAACCGCACCCTGGCCGGCGAGGAAGGCGGCGGCGGCATCAACGAGCGGGCGATTCGGGCCCTGGCGGAAATTGTCGACTCACCGGCCGGCATGCTCTGGCGCTGCGACGACAACCTGCGCTGCGACTTCGCCGAGCACTGGTCGATGCCGCCGGGCAAGGCCTTCGACGCCAAACCCGACGCCGAACTGCTGGGCTTTCTCGCCCGCACCGGCTGGATCATCGAGCTGCCGGAATACCGCGAATACCCCGAGCGCTATTCCGATCTCGCCTTGCCGAACTGGTGGTTCCAGCTGCCGAACACCTGGCTGATTGTACCGCTGCGGCATGGCCAGCATTTGACCGGCGTCGTGCTGCTGGCCAAACCGCGCGCCGAACGGCCGATCAACTGGGAAGTGCGCGATCTGCTGAAAACAGCGGCCGCTCAGGTGGCGTCGTATCTGGCGCTGTACCAGACCACGCTGGCGCTGGTCGAAGCGCGCCAGTTCGAGGCGTTCAACCGGCTCAGCGCCTTTGTTGTCCATGATCTGAAAAACGTCGCGGCCCAGCTGCAGCTCATCGTCAGCAATGCCGACCGGCACCGGCACAATCCGGCCTTCATCGACGACGCCATCCAGACCGTCGGCAATGCCACCCAGAAAATGCAGCGGATGCTGGTCGCGCTGCGCAAGGGCTCGTTCGAAACGGCGGCGACCGGCACCGTCGCGGTCGACGAAGTGGTACGCGAGGCCGTGCGGCAGTGCAGCAACCGGACACCGCTACCGGTGCTGGACAGCGCCCAGCCCGGCCGGGCCCGGGCGGACCGCGATCGGCTGCTGTCGGTGCTGCAACACCTGATTCAGAATGCCCAGGAAGCCTGCGACGAACACGGCCAAGTCATTTTGACAGTGGTGTCAGCCGATAATGACGTCACTGTAAAAATAAGAGACAATGGCTGCGGCATGGACGCTAGCTTCGTCAGGGAGCGGTTGTTCCGTCCGTTCGACACCACCAAAGGCAACGCCGGCATGGGCATTGGCGCTTGGCAGGCACGGGAAACCGTGCGCAGTTTTGGTGGCGATATCACAGTAACCAGCAGCCCCGGACAGGGCTCAGAGTTCAGTCTGCGCCTCGTGCGCGTGAACGACAGGGAAGACGGTAATGGGAAGCCTGGACAGGAGTCAGAAGCGCTTATTGGTGGTTGAAGACGACCCCGGCCTGCAAAGCCAACTGCGCTGGTGTTTTGAAGAGTGCGAGGTCACCATCGCCGGCAATCGCGAAGAAGCGATTGCGGCGCTGCGCCGGTTCGAACCGCAAGTCGTGACCCTGGATTTGGGTCTGCCACCGGACCCGGCCAATGCCTCGGAAGGCCTGGCCACGCTGCAGGCCATTCTGCGATTGGCACCACACACCAAAGTCATTGTCGTCACCGGCAATGATGATCGGGAAAACGCCCTGAAAGCCGTCGGCCTCGGTGCCTACGACTATTATCAGAAGCCCATCGACGCCACCTCGCTGAGCCTGATTGTCCAGCGCGCGTTTCATCTGTACGCCCTGGAAGAAGAAAACCGCCAGCTGCAGAAAAAAGCCAACAGCGCGCCGCTTGCCGGCGTCATCGCCGGCTCACCGGAAATGGCCAAGGTCTGTCGCATGGTGGAAAAAGTGGCGCCGACCGATCTGACCGTGCTGCTGCTCGGCGACTCCGGCACCGGCAAGGAAGTGATCGCCCGCGCCGTGCACGAACTCAGCCCACGCAGCAATAACCGGCTGGTGGCGATCAACTGCGCCGCCATTCCGGAAAACCTGCTCGAAAGCGAATTGTTCGGCTACGAGAAAGGTGCGTTCACCGGCGCCGCCCGCCAGACCAAGGGCAAGATCGAATACGCCGATGGCGGCACGCTGTTCCTCGACGAGATCGGCGATCTGCCGATGGCGCTGCAAGCCAAGCTGCTGCGCTTCCTGCAGGAACGGGTGATTGAACGGATTGGCGGCCGCGAAGAAATTCCGGTCGACGTCCGGGTCGTCTGTGCGACGCACCGCAGCCTGCCGGACATGGTCAAAACCGAAACCTTCCGCGAAGATCTGTATTACCGGCTCAGCGAAATCACCGTCGACATCCCGCGCCTGGCCGCCCGCAGTGGCGATGTCATCCTGCTCGCCCGCGCTTTCCTGCAAAAATTCAACGAACAGTTGCACCGGCACATTCGCGGCTTCCGCGACGACGCCATCGCCGCGATGGAGTCGCACGACTGGCCCGGCAATGTCCGGGAGCTGGAAAACCGGATCAAACGCGCCGTGATCATGGCCGAAGAGCACCATATCAGCGCGGACGATCTGCAATTGAAAGTGCAGAGCAACCGCGATCTGCCGCTCAATCTGCGTCAGGTGCGCGAGCAGGCCGAAACCGAAGCGGTGTTGCGGGCGCTGTCACACGCCGAAGGCAATATGTCACGGGCCGCCGAATTGCTCGGCATCACCCGGCCGACGCTGTATGCCTTGGTCGATAAATACAATTTGCACGAAAACGAGCAGATGGTCGCCCGCAGTCACTGAGCACCAGCGGTCGACCACGACAACCGTCCATGCCGACCCGCACCGACCAGACAAGAATCGGCAACAACGTATCGGTTACAGGAACACATCGGCCACAAGGAGTCGCCCCATGATGCACAAGGATTTCAACCGTCAGCTGCTTCGCCGCTCCGCCCTCGCCCTCTGCCTGAGCGCCCTGAGCCACGGCACACTCGCCGACGATTATCAGGACGCCTGGCAAAAAGCCCAACGCCTGTTGCAGAAGAACGACGCGCCGGCAGCCATCATCGAATTGCGCAACGCCTTGCAGGAAAAGCCTGACAGCATCGAAGCCCGGCTGCTGCTCGCCGATCTGTACTTCCAGGACGGCAACCTGCCGGCCGCCGAAAAAGAGTATGACAAGGCGCGCGAGCTGAAAGCACCGAAGAACCGTTGGCAGAAACCGCTCGGTCGGACCTGGCTGTCGATGTACCAATCGGCCAAAGTGCTGAGCCATATCACCGAGGCCAGCAGCGATCCGGCCGCGCTGCGTGCCGAAGCCCTGGCCTTGCGCGGCCTGGCGATTTTGCAACAAGCCAAGATCGACGACGCCGAGCAAGTGCTGCTGCAGGCCACCAGCCTGCAACCGGATCAGGTCGAAGCGGTTTATGGTCTGGCCCAGATCGCGCGGCTGCGCAGCGATTTCGGCAAAGCCGAAACGCTGGCCCGGCAGGCAATAAAGAAAGATCCGACCTTCACCAACAGCCATCTGCTGCTGACCGAACTGCTGGTGATGAAAAACCAGCGCGACGAAGCGATCAAGACCATCAACGCGGCGGTCGATCAGGCACCCAATGATGCCCGCATACGCCTCGCCCGCGGGGAAGCGCTCATCAGCATCGGTCAGGTCAAAGACGCCTGGAATGACATCAATCTGGTGCTGACCGCGACGCCGAAACATCCGGTCGCCCTGTTCCTGAAAGCGAAAGCGCACATGATGGAGCAGAAGCAGGACGACGCGCTGGCCACGCTCGACCAGGCGCTGGCGGTGATGCCGACCTACACCGAGGCACAGCTGCTGTCCGGCTTCATCCACGTGCAGAAGCGGCAATGGCGGCAAGCCGAGGAAATGCTGTCGCGGACGCTGGCCAGCAAACCGGATCATCTGGGCGCCACCAAGCTGCTGATTCAAACCAAACTCGGTTTGCGTCTGGGTCGTGACGCGCTGAAGCTCGCCACCGATGCGCTGCGCAAATACCCGGAAGACATCCAGCTGATGTCCTATCAGGCCACCGCCCATATCCAGCTGCAGGAATTCGACAAGGCCAGCGAAATCATGGAGCGCGCGGTCGAGATCTCGCCGGATGCCGACAACCTGCGCACCGGCCTTGCGCTGCTGCAATTGCAGGAAGGCCAGACTGCCGCCGCCCTCGGCCAGCTCGAAAGCGCCAGCAAGGACAACACCGAATTGCAGATCAGCGATCTGATGCTGATCTCGACCTACATGTCGCAGAAACAAACCGACAAGGCCGTGCAGCTGGCTGAGCAACTGTACAAAAAGCACAGCAACAACGCCTTGGCGGCCAACATGCTGGGCGTGATCAAGCTGAGCACGGGCGACTATCCGCGCGCCGCTCAGCTGTTCGAGCAAGCGGTGAAGCTGCGGCCGGAATTCCTGACTGCGCGACTGAACCAGGCCCGGGTGGATGTGGCCAAGCGTGATTTCGACGCCGCACTGAAAAAACTGCATGCGCTGAACAAGGAAAGCCCGACGCTGAACATCGTCGCGCTGCAGCTGGCTCAGGTTTACGACGCCAAGGGCGATCGCGCACAGGGCCTGGAGTGGCTGAAGAAAGCCTGGCAGCTGGACAACCGTTCACTCGCCACCGGCAACACCTATCTGCGCCGGCTGCTGCAGATGAACAAGCCGATGGATGCGCTGGTTGTCGCGCAGCAGATGATCGCTGCCAACCCGGATGCGGGCGATGCACACCTGGCCCAGGGCCTCGCCCAGCGCGCCAACAAGAACTACAGCTCGGCCATTGCCTCGCTGCGCAAAGCGGTGCAGCTGAATCACCGCAACCCGGATTACTACTTTGCCCTGGCCGACGTGCTGGAAGAAAGTGGCGACCACAAGGGCGCTGCCGATGCGATGAAGGATCTGCTGAAGCAACGACCGAACAGCTGGCAGGCGCATCTGGCGCTGGGCCGGATGGATTTGCGCAGCAAAAATTACGCCGCCGCGCATCAGCGCGCCGCCGAATTGATCAAACAATTCCCGGCGCTGCCGATCGGTCAGCAACTGGAAGCCGACACCCTGGCGGCCGAAGGCAAGTATGTCGATGCCGCCAAGGCCTATGAGAAAGCGTACAAGCAGCAGCCGAGTTTTGCCTTGGCCAACAGCCATGGCATCGCGCTGCAGCGCGCCAACAAACCGGGCTACGACGGCTTGCTCAGCGAGTGGCTGAAACAGAATCCGGACGACAATGCTGCCCGTTTTGCCCTGGCGACCCTGTATCAGCAAAACAGCCGCAATGACCGGGCGCTGGAGCAGTACAAGCTGCTGGAAAAGAAAGCGCCGAACGATGCAGTATTGCTCAACAACATGACCTGGCTCTATGCCGAAACCTCGGATATCGCCAACACCAAGACCTATCTCGCCAAGCTGGAAGCATTGAAGCTGAACCAGGCCAATATCATCGACACGCAAGGCTACGCCTATCTGAAACTGGGTGATGCCAAGAAAGCGCTGGAGCAGTTCAACGCGGCGCTGAAAATTGCTCCGGACAATGTCGAGATTCGCTACCACGCAGCGCTCGCCCACGAGCGGCTTGGCAATGCCAGCGAAGCGAAAAAGCAGTTGAAGCAGGTATTGGACAGCAAGCAGTCGTTTGCCCAGCGCGATGCCGCGGAAGCGCTGTACAAGAAGCTCTGATGTCAACCGTTGAAAAATGGCGGGGAAACCCGCCATTTTTTTTGCAAGGTCCGTTTAACCGAGGTCAGCCGTTCAGGTTGAGTTTGTTGCGGATCAGGGCAATCAATAATTTTTGCAGCGGATTGGCATTGCCGAACGGGCGCCAGGTTTTCTTGTAGCGCTGACGATAGGCATCGAAATGCAGCCCCCACGGCGCCGCCGTGATCGGGCCGCGCTTGAGCAGGATCTTCAACACCTCGACGCCCATGACACCGGCGCAGAGATCGCAGGCCATCGCGGTTGACGGCCCTTTCTCCTTGCTGAAATTGACCGCCTCCGGCACCTGCAGATACGGCCGCTGCAGCATGCGCGGACTCAGGCCGGCGATGAACCGCGCCAGCTGCTCGGTTTTCGGCAAGCCTTCCATGCGAAAGTATTGTTCGAAGGTCATGCCGCCCGGCAGAAACGCCAGAAAAGCCGTGCCCATGCCGAGTGGCGCCGCGGTCAGCGCCGGAATGCCGCGCGCGGCACATTCGGCGAACACTTTCCGGCGGATGTCGACGGCAAAAAAATCCAGACTGTCGACATAGAGATCGACGCCGGCGAGAAAGGCGTCGAGATTGCTGTCGTTGACACCTTGCGGGAAGGTCGTGATGGCCAGTTCCGGATTGATGTCGCGCGCCATGCGCGCCAGCGTGGCGCATTTTTCCTGGTGCAGATGCGACATCATCGCGCCGGCCTGGCGATTGAAGTTCTGCTGTTCGAAGCGGTCAAAATCGGAAATGTGGAAGGCGCCGATGCCGAGCCGGGTCAAGGTCAGCAAATGGCTGCCGCCAACGCCGCCGAGCCCGGCAATGGCGATCCGGCAGTTGCGCAGCCGCCGCTGCTCGGCGTCGGTCAACCAGCCGATATTGCGGGAGAACGCCCGCGCATACTCAAACGCTTCCATGCCGTGGCTCCGAACCCTGAACGGTGCTGGCCTGAGTGTAGCCGGGACTGGCGCCGTGCGCCGCTACCGACGCAGATGTCAGTCCGTCAGCGCAGGCGTTCGCGCAGATCGTCGAGCAGCTCGTGCGCGCTCGCCGCCAGATGCCGATGCAAGGCCTCACCGGTGATGACGAACGGACCGCGCCGACCGTGGTAATCGATCACATCGCCCACCTGGGTGAAGACGATGCCGCAGCTGCGCAGCAGACGCGCCAGCCGCGGCTCCATCATCACGTAAACGCGTTCCAGGCCGAGGTTCAGCGCCAGGGCCGAGGCGCCGAGAAACAAACCCATGGCCACCATTGGATAGTGGCGCGAATCGGGGTTGCCGTCGGCGTCGCTCGCCACCCCAATCGGCGATTGCTGTTCGCCGGCACGGCGACGGAAATCGCCATGCACGGCCAAACGGGAGATCTCGCCGTAGCGCTGGCGCGGCAAGGTTTCCGGCGCCAGCGGACCGGCGGAAAACATGCCTTGGCAAACTTGTTCGAACGGCAGCGGTGCCTGGCCGTCCGGACTCAGGATCAGACGAAAGCAGCCGGCAGCGCGGCCGCTCTGTTTGTGCAGCAGGTAGCAGTGGGCCGCGCGGTCATCGTAACCGTCGCGTTCACGACCGTCGGGAAAGGCGTGCTTGTCTTCGTAGCCGAGCTCTTCACAGTAGACGGCGTAGCGCAAACGCAGGGCGATATCGATCTCGTCCGGACGTTGCGCCCGTCGCAAATCGAAATAGGTGAAAAAATGCTGCGCGAGATGCTCCATGCATCGCTCCGGTAAGATGAGGCTGACTCGGGTTCAGCGTCATGTTGTTGCCCGCTTCCTGCGTCGATGCAAGATACCAGAAAGCCGCTTCAGCGGCCATTGAGACTGGCGCGCCGGTTGCGTACAGTAGTCAGCTTGAGAGGGATCTTGCTCGTGACGGACACCATGGCCTCACGCTCACACCGCAGTACCGAATCGTCCCGTCGCCACACCCGTTGGCGACAGCGGTTTTTTCTCGCCTCCGGCTGTCTGTTGCTGGTCAATATTGTGCTGTTGTACCTACTAGCGGATGCGCATCTGCGGCCACAAGTCGCGCTCGATCGGACCAAGGCCGATGTGCGGTTGCTGAGCGAACTGATGGCCGATCGGCTCAGTCGCGATGAACTGCTGCAGGCCTTGAAGCAGGCGGCACTGCCGGCCGCCGCCATCGAGCAGGTGCCGGGCCGGATCAATGTCGGCGGACTCAGCTTTGTGATTGACGACCGGCAACGCGTCATCCGCATCGAGCACTGGTCGATCCCGGGTGGCGCCGGCCAGCCCTGAGCGCCGCGAGCGTTTCCGTCAGTGTCGCCGTGGTATCCGCGCGCTGCGCACATGGCGTAGCCACCACGACTGCCGTGCCGGCAAGGTCAGCCGCGACGGCAACAGCAGCAATTCAAATCCTGAGCGCCGCGAGCGTTTCCGTCAGTGTCGCCGTGGTGTCCGCGCGCTGCGTACATGGCGTAGCCACCACGACTGCCGTGCCAGCAAGGTCAGCAGCGATGGCAACAGCAGCAATTCAAAAATGGCTGCCGCAAACAAGCCGAGCGCCGTCATCA
>JBMOMZ010000059.1:65485-128460 GCA_049324755.1 Pseudomonadota bacterium | reverse complement strand
CGCCGTGGTGTCCGCGCGCTGCGTACATGGCGTAGCCACCACGACTGCCGTGCCAGCAAGGTCAGCAGCGATGGCAACAGCAGCAATTCAAAAATGGCTGCCGCAAACAAGCCGAGCGCCGTCATCAGACCAAAATGCTGGGTCGGCACAAAGGTCGAACTCAGCAACAGGCCAAACTGCGATGACAGGACCAAGGTGTTGATGGTGCAGGCCTTGCCGCTCTGGCGCAGGGTGTGCAGCAGGGCATAGCGGTTGTTGCGGCCCTGCTGGACATGCAGGCAATAACTTTCCATGAAATGGATCGTGTCGTCGACCGCGACGCCGACGGCGACGCCGGCGATCAGCGCAGTTGCCATGTCGAGCGGCACACCAACTGCGGCCATGAACACAAACACGAAATAAATTGGCGCGGCATTCGGCAGCACCGCCATGCCGGCAATCGGTGCTGACCGCCACATCAGCAGGAAGAACAGGAAGATCATCGCAAACGACAGGTACAGGCCATCGACCTGACCGATCACCAGCAGATCTTCCTGATCGGTGAAGATGCGCGCCTCCGAACCGAAATCGATCTGCAGATCGGTCGCAGGCTGCGCCGCCAGCCAGGCTTTCATCTTGGCCATGACCGCTTTCAGCTCGCGCGTGCTGTGCGTGGTCAACGCCAGCGTCACCCGGGTGGTCTGCAATTCGCGATCGGTCAGATCGTACAAATCCTTGCCGTCATAAACGAACAGATACTGGCTGATCAGCGCCGCATCCTGCGGCAGCTCACGCACCGCCGCTGCTTCGTCCTGAAATGCCCAATGCATTTCTTTCACCAGATCGACCATCGAAATGCTGTAGGTCACTTCCGGCAAGCTGTCGGCATAGGCTTGAAACGCTTCGATGTAACGCAGCCGGTTCGGATCGGTCAGGCCATCGCGCGCCGGCGCCACGAACACCACATCCAGCGGCATCGCGCCGGACAGCTTGGCTTCGACCGTTCGGGTCGCCACGTTGATGGCGTGATCATCGCGGAAAAACCGGTAGATGTCGGTTTCGGTATAGAGCTTGCCGAGCACCGGCAAGCACAGCAGCGTGGCGAGCCCAAACGCCGCGACAATCCAGCCGGCACGGCGCATCGAGAACTTGGCGATGGCCAGCGTCAGCCGGGTCAGGACGCGGGTGTTCTTGGGCTCGGCCGGCCACTCGCCTTGGTCAAAACGCAGCAGCAGCGGCGGCAACAGATAATTCACCGTCGCAAACAGCACCAGTGCGGCGACACCACCGGCAATGCCAAACCAGGCGACGGGCCGGATCGGACTCACCGCCAGCGAACCCAAGCCCACCGCGGTGGTCAGCGCGGCAAACAGACTCGGCCGGAAGACATGGGCCGCGGCAGTGCGAATGCGATCTTCACGGCTCAGTTTGCTGCCGGCCACCGCTTGCAACTGGCCGAGCAAATGCACCATGAAGGCGAGGCTCAGCGCCGACATGAACGGCGGCAGAATCGCCGCCACCAGCGTGAACGGTTCGCGCGCGATCACCAGCACGCTGAGCGCCGCCTGCGCCGCGGCGCTCATCACGACCGCCACCAGCACAATGGCCAGCGGCCGCCGGAACAGCCACCAGATCAGCAGCAGACCGATGGCCATGGTCGCCGGCACGAAGATCATGTTGTCGTGCAGCATCGATTCGAATTGCGCGACATCGACACTGACCTGACCGGCCGTTGCCTGCCAGGCGTCCTGCAGGCCGTGTCCGGCAATTTTCGCTTCGATATCGGCCAGCAATTGCTGCCGCGCCGGCGAATCGGGCAAATGCGTCGGCCGGATCACCATGGCGGCGGCGCTGCCATCTTTTGCCAGGACAAAACCCGGCGCAAACGGATCGGCCGTAATGGCCTTGCCATCGAGCGGGGCCGTGCCGAGCTTGTCGACATCGATCAACGGCCGGACAACAAAGCCGTCATCGACCCGGGCGATCTGTTCGAACTCGGTGACCCGGTGGACGCGATCCACCGTTGGCAGTTGCTTGACGTCCTGGGCCAGCGCTTCCAGCTTGTGCAGAAACGCCGGCGCAAAGACATCGGCCGGCGTGAACAGCAGCACGATGGTCTGGTAATCCGGGAACATGCCGCGCAGTTTCTGCTGCAGCTGTACCGACGGTTCGTCTTTACTGAGATAGATTTCCGGCGAGTTGTTGATCAGCAGGAACGGCAGCAGCGCCGCCGGCAGCAACAGGATCAGCGCCAGCAACAGCGCCGCCACTTTCCAGGGCAATAATTTCATTGGTCTTGAACCCCTGCCAAAGCGGCGCGATCAGAACTGGGTGCGCCAACCCAGCACAAACATGTCGTGCTCGTCGTGGTAGCCGCCGGCGGTGCCGTCATCACCGGTGAAAACATGGGCACCGAGATAAAACTCATCCGGTTCGCCACGGATGTAAGCGAGTTCCGGATTGACGTAGACATCACCGCGCCCTTCGCCTTCGGTGGCGAGGAAACGGGTGCGGAAACGCCAGGCTTCGGCCGCAAACAGCATTTCCAGTTCGCCGGACAGGAACGCAACCGACTCGCGAACCGCGATCGGCTCATCCGGATCAAGCTGCAGGCCACCGGCTTGCAGACTCAGCCGGGTATTGCCATCGCCGGGGAAAAACTCGACGCCAACGCCGTATTGCACCGCCGGCATGGTGAGCGCGCGCAGATCCGGTGTCGTCACCGGAAAATCACTGAGATAGGCAAGCTCGGCCCGCCAGGTCGACTCGCCCCAGTTGAACGTGACATCGGCCGAGGCGACTTCGGTGAACGGATGCCAGGCGGCGAAAGTCGGCGCCCCGGCGGCGAGCGCGGTCGCCGGATTGGCGCCACTCAGCAGCGCCAGTCGCACGGCATCGTTGAGGACAAAATACGGCGTGGTGTGACGGACATGCTGCAGCGACACGCCCCAGTCGAAACCCTGGCCCTGATGCGACAAGCGCACGCCGCCACTGGCACCGTCATCATCATCAAGCGGTTCGGTATCAACGCTGCCGAACTGCAGCAGCGCCGTCAGCAGCGGATTCGGCTCGACGCCAAGCAGCAAGCCGCGGCGCTGATCATACGGTGACCAGATGCTGTCGGCATCCGGCAACGCGGCCGGCTCAAATGCCGGGATCGCGACCACATCGAGCTTGTAGCGATCGAACCAGCCCTCGTAACGCAGCACGCCCTGCGCGCGGTAACGCCGGCTCAAATCGTCGAGCACGAAGCGGGTCATGTCCTGACGGGCAATGACATTGCCCGGCGCCAGTTCATCGAGCGTGCCCCAGTTGATCGCGACGGCACCGACCGTGAACTTGTGTTCGCCGCTGCGATAGCGCAGGAAGACTTCATCGGCTTCCCACTCGGCGAATTTGACGCTGCGCTCCGGACCTTGCCGGGCACCATCGAAACGCACGGCGACACGGCCATCGAGGTTGTCGCCGATCTGAAAGCCGTAACCAAACCGCGCCAACAGGGCATGACTGGTTTTGACTTCGCCGCCGATCTCGTCGGCATTCAGGCTGCCGTATTCCAGGCGCAACTCATCGAAACGGAAACCGGTGTTGCGCTGGCTGGGTGTCTTGTGCTGGTTCTGCACCAACAAGGCGTCGTAGTTGGTTTGGGCACCGAAGGCCAGCAACTCACCGTCACCACTGTCGGCACCAAAGCTGAAGCTCTCCGCTTCGTCTGTCGTTGCAGTGCTGGCAGTGCTGCTGGTAGCGGCGACCGTCGCGGTGACAGTGGCGCCCGACTCGCTGCCGCTGGCGAGTACCGGTTCCGGCAACGGCCGATTCGGATCCACCGATTCCTGCACCACGTAGCGGTAACCCGGCCATTGCAGCGCCCGCAACCGGATGTTGGCATGGCCGAGCTGGCGCAGCCGCTCAACTGCCGCTTGCGCCGCCGCCCGATCCGGATAAATGCCGACTTGCACCACGAAACCGTGCGCTTCGCGTTGCGGGATGAGCCAGGCGTTGAAGCCGTAGCGTTTCAGATTGCGCGCAGTCCAGTCGGCGGCATCGCCGGTTTGATAGAACGTCAGCTGCACGGCATGACCGCTGCGTGTCACTGGCTCGCGCAGCAGACTGATGGTCCGGCCTTCGGCCCGCAATGCCGTTGCCACCTGCTGGGCGCGGGCATAGCTTTCGTATTCACCGCGCTGCACGGTTTCCGCGGCCGCGGCGCTGACCGCCAGCCACAGCGATGACAGTGCGATGGCGATCAGACGCAGGCGCGGTCGTTCGCGCCGCGAGTCAGCGCGGTTTCGTGCCGCGGTTTCCGGATGGCGACGGCGCACGCTCATTTCACCAGCGCCGCTTCCTGAATCGGATCTTCCAGCACGGCCTGGGTGAACAGCGTCGCCGGCAGGCCTTTGTCGTAGACGACGTGGTCAGCCAGCATGCGGGTGCTGTGCTGGCTTTTCAGATCGGTAATGACCAGCTCGAGCACGGTCCAGTAGCCCTGAATCTTCTGCAGCTTTTTCACTTCCATGCGTTTGCTGGGCTGCTCGCCACCGGTATACAGATCCACTTTCAGTGCGACCAGGGTCTGCGGGTGGATCCAGCTGATCCGTTTGCTGTATTCGGAATTGCCCTTGTCGACCGGAATGCTTTCCAGCACCTTGCACAGCTGACCTTCGTATTTTTCTTCGCGCAGGATCGTGTGCACGTCCTGATCGACCTTGCGATCACGCAGGTCTTCGTAAATCAGGTCGGAACCGACGAAATTGCCGCCGCGCCGCTCGGCTGGAATCCGGCGGGCTTTTTTCACCGCCGGCAGGTAGACCCATTGATCGGTTTCGCCACTGGCGTGGTCCAGCGTCAGCAAACCGGTGTCGGCGATATCGGCCGGTTCGGAGAAGCGGATCAGCGTCCACATTTCATCCGGCGTTTGCTCCAGCTGATAGGTGCGCATGCGGCGCAACCGCGGCGCGTGGCCGGGTTCGAGCAGCACCATGCTGCCGGCGGTGACGCTGTCCTTGCCGGTCGGCCGGTCGCGCACCTGCTGCGCCAGGGCGTTACCCGCCTCATCGGCGAGCACCGGCAGGCTGAACAGGGTGACGAAAGCGAGGGGGGAAAAAGCGGAGGCGAAACGCCGAGCGTTCATTGCTGCATCCTTGTGTTGAGGCGCCGTAGCGCGCGACCGTTCCTGGCCTGGGCCGCTGCAACGCGGCAGCACACCCGACAACGCCATGATCGGTGCGCCCGCTCACCGGGGGCACACCGGACATGGCGGCAGTATAGCGAAAGGCGCTGTGATCAGCGCCGTTGAACCGTCCTCAGAGTCGCTCGATGCGGTCTTGCCGTGCAATCAGCACGACATCGGCCGGGCGCAGCGCGAACAGGCCGTTGCAGACCACGCCGGGAATGTTGTTGATCGCCTGCTCGAGCGCTTTCGGATCGACGATGTCGAGGTGCCAGACATCGAGAATGACGTTGCCGTTGTCAGTGACGACACCTTCGCGCCAGACCGGGTCACCGCCGAGCTTGACCAGCTCGCGCGCAACCAGCGAGCGCGCCATCGGGATCACTTCCACCGGCAGCGGAAACTTGCCGAGCTGCGGCACCAGCTTGCTCTGATCGACGATGCAGACGAACTGCTCGGCAGCCTGGGCGACAATTTTCTCGCGAGTCAGGGCCGCACCACCGCCCTTGATCAGGTTGCGCTTGGCATCGGTTTCGTCAGCGCCATCGACATAGAGCGGGATCGGGCCGGCACTGTTCAGATCCAGCACCTCGACACCGATGGCCCGCAGCCGGGCCTCGGTGGCCTTGGAGCTTGATACGGCGCCTTTCAGCGCCAGCTTGCGCTCACCGATCAGATCGATGAAGCAGTTGACCGTGGAGCCGGTGCCGACCCCGAGAATGCTGTTTTCTTCGACAAAGGCAAGCGCGGCCTCGGCAGCGCGGCGTTTCAGGGCGTTTTGATCCATGGCGGGAGGACAGGCAGGCGGACGAGAGCCTGCCATTTTAGCCGGCCGGCACCGCGCCCGCTTGCTGTTATCAGCAGCGACGGGCTCAGCCTTCGGCCGTTTTGCGGGCGGTCTCCTGCGCTTCCACGGCGCGGAAGAAATCGCTGAGCGAGCGGCCGGCCACCTCCACGAACTTGCGTTCGGTCAGCACCAGCGCATTGATGCGATCGACCCGGAAATGGCGGAAATCGTTGCGCAGTTCGCACCAGCCGGCCAGCGTCCAGGTCCGGCCCCAGCAGAACAGCCCAAGCGGCTCGACCGCCCGTTCGCTGCGCAGGCCGTCTTCGCGCTGGTAACCGAACTGCACGACATTCTTCTGGTTGATGGCCTGCCGGAGCTGGTCCAGCACCGCCTGCACACCGACATCGCCGAGGTATTCCGGCACGAACAGCCGCGATTTTTCCAGCTCGCGCTTGAGCCCGTCCGGCAACACGTGTTCGATTTTCGCCAGCGCATCCTCGGCACCGCGACCCAGGCCGGCCCCGACAAAGGTTTTCACCAGCCGGGCCCCGACCACCAGCGCCTCGACCTCTTCCCGGCTGAACATCAGCGGCGGCAGGTCGAAACCGGCCCGCAGCAGATAACCGACCCCGGCCTCGCCATCGATGGGCACGCCGCTGGCCTGCAGATCGGCGATGTCGCGATAGATGGTCCGCTCGGAGACTTCCAGTCGCTCACCGAGCTGCTTGGCGGTCACAAGCTTGCCCCGGCGCAGCAGCTGCACCACGGCAAACAGGCGGTCGGCACGGCGGGTCATGGCGTGGGTCCGGCAGGAAATCAGGGCGATATGGTACACCCGTCGACCGCGCCGGCTTGTGCACTATGACCGGTGCTGCTGACAGGGAGATGTCAGCAGCGGGCCACCAGAAAGCGGGCCGCAGCCCGCTTTGGTCGCCGCTCGGAACGGCTTACTTGCGCACCGCGCGGAGCAGGAAGAACAGTGCAAACAGACTGAACACCACCAGCATCCAGGCACCCATCGACAGGCCGAGGAAGGTCCAGTCGACCTTGGCGCAATCGCCGCTGCCCTTGAACAGCTCGGAGAGGATCTCGCCGGCCGAAAACGATTCCAGCATGAACGCCAGATCCGGGCCGCAGGCCGGAATGTCGGCCGGCGGCAACGACTGCAGCCAGACCTGACGGCCGGCCGCGACGATCCCGACCGAACTGATGAGCACGCCGATGCCGTTCAGCAGCTTGGCTGGCATGCCACCCGGCTTGGCATTGACCCCTGCCATCAGCAGGAACCAGACCCCGAGCGCAAACACGACCACCCGCTGGATGATGCAGAGCGGACACGGGTTCAGGCCTTCGACGTATTGAAAGTAGTAAGCCGCGACCAGCAGCTCATGGCAGACAAAAGCGAGAAAGAGATTGAAAGTACGTCCGTGCATGGCGAATGTCTTACACCGGGTTGGGCGAATGGCCTGCCACTCTAACGGCTGTCGCCGGTAATGCAAACGCCGCTGAAGCTGCTAAAACTTACCGATGGGAATTACGACGGATTGTTCAACCCAGCCGGAGGCGAAGATGGAGTTGCCAAAACCCCTGTATGAGTCCCTGCCCTATCTGTATGTGGGCTTCGGTCTGGTGGCCCTGGTGATGATCGAGTCGGGGGTCAAATTCATCCCCGGCGCACTGCTGATCATCTCCGGTCTGGTCGTGTTTCATCTGCGCTTCAGCCACCGCCAGGAAGAGGCAGTGCGCACGCAGCGGCGAAAACGGCTGAAAGCAAAAGGCCGGCTCTGATCAGCGTGGCGATCAAATCGCGGGCAAATAAAAAGCCCCTTTACAGGGGCTTCGGAAGTTTTCCAGTCTGCAGGGCACCGTGTCCTCGGTGCTTCTTTGTGTCGCTAGCGAGCGTTTTATAACACCGGCTTTTTGCTCAGGCAAACATTTTTTTACAGTTTTCTGGTAAATCCATTTTTTTCTTTACAGCGGCTGCCGCCGGGCGGCTGTCGCGTCACCTTTTTGTGCATTGCGACAAATGGATTTGCCCGGCGACCACAGCCTCATTTTTTCTTCATCGCATCGGCCAGCAGGGCACCAAAACCGCCGACCGCGGCCGGCTTGTCCTGCTTCGGCTTGCTGCTGTAGCTGGTCGGCTGCTTGCCGCCGCCGGATTTCGGCGCGGCGCCGACACCGCCTTGCGCGATCACGCTGAGCGCATCGGAGCGCATCGACAGGCCGATGCGTTTGCGCGGGATGTCCACCTCCATCACCGTGACCTTGACGATATCGCCGGCTTTGACCACTTCGCGTGCATCCTTGATGAAGCGATCGGACAACTGGGAAATGTGTACCAGACCATCCTGGTGCACGCCGATATCGACGAAAGCGCCGAAGTCGGTGACGTTGGTGACCGCGCCTTCCAGCTGCATGCCGACTTTCAGATCGGCCAGCGTCTCGACCCCTTCCTTGAAGCTGGCGGTCTTGAACTCGCCACGCGGGTCGCGACCCGGTTTTTCCAGTTCGGCGACGATGTCGGTAACGGTCGGCGCACCGAATTTGTCGTCGGTGTAATCGGTCACTTTCAGCGTGCGCAGGAAGCTGACGTTGCCCATCACTTCCTTGATCGAGTTCTTGCCGGCCTTGGCCAGAATTTTCTCGACCACCGGATAGGCTTCCGGGTGCACTGCCGAGGCATCGAGCGGGTTGTCGCCGCCGATCACGCGCAGGAAGCCGGCGGCCTGCTCAAAGGTGCGCTCGCCGAGACGCTCGACCTTCAGCAAATCGGCACGCGATTTGAACCGGCCGTTCTTGTCGCGGAACGCAACAATATTGCTCGCCAGCGTCCGGTTCAGACCCGACACCTTGGCCAGCAACGGCACCGACGCGGTGTTCACATCGACACCGACCGCGTTGACGCAGTCCTCGACGACCGCATCGAGCGTTTTGGCAAGCTGCGCCTGCGAGACGTCATGCTGGTACTGGCCAACACCGATCGATTTCGGATCGATCTTGACCAGCTCGGCCAGCGGGTCCTGCAAACGGCGGGCGATCGACACCGCACCGCGATACGAAACATCGAGATCCGGAAACTCGTTGGCCGCGAGTTCCGACGCCGAATACACCGAGGCGCCGGCTTCGCTGACGACAACCTTCGTTGCCTTGATCTCCGGATGATTCTTCAGCAGTTCGCCCACCAGCTTGTCGGTTTCGCGCGAGGCGGTGCCGTTGCCAATCGAGATCAAGCCGACGTTGAATTTCGCGCACAGCAGATAGAGCTGCTTGAGCGAGCTGTTCCACTCGTTCTGCGGCGCATGCGGGAACAGCGCGCTGTAATGCAGCAGCTTGCCGGTGTCGTCAACGACCACACATTTGACACCGGTGCGCAGGCCCGGATCGAGGCCCATGGTGGTCTTGGCGCCGGCCGGTGCCGCCATCAGCAGATCGCGCAGGTTGCTGGCGAAAACACGAATGGCGTCGGCTTCGGCCCGCTCGCGGACATCGTTGAACAGCTCGGTTTCGAACTTGGTGGCGAGCTTGATGCGCCAGGTCCACTGCGCGGTCTGCATCAGCCAGCCATCGCTCGGCCGCTTCTTGTCGACAACGTTGACATGCTCGGCGACCATCATTTCGCAGACCGCATCGGCGCGCTCGCCTTCGGCGACTTGCTGCGGCACCAGTGTCAGCGTCAGCACGCCTTCGTTGCGGCCACGGAACAGCGCCAAGGCGCGGTGCGACGGGATTTTGTTGATCTGCTCGCTGAAGGCGAAATAGTCACGGAATTTCGCCCCTTCGTTTTCCTTGCCTTCGACCACTTTCGAGGCGACAAGCGCCGTGTCGTTGAGCTTGCTGCGCAGTTTGGCCAGCAGCGCGGCATCATCGGCCCAGTCTTCCATCAGGATGTAGCGCGCGCCTTCGAGCGCGGCGGCGGCATCGGCAACGCCTTTGTCGGCATCGATGTACTTCGCGGCTTCGGCTTGCGGATCCAGCGTCGGCTCCGCGTGCAGCGCGCGCGCCAGCGGTTCGAGCCCGGCTTCGCGGGCGATCTGGCCTTTGGTCCGGCGCTTCGGTTTGTACGGCAGGTACAGATCTTCGAGTTCGGTTTTGTTCTGCACCGTACGGATCTGGTTTTCCAGCTCCGGCGTCAGCTTGCCCTGATCGGCAATGCTTTTCAGGATAGCGCCGCGGCGGTCTTCCAGTTCGCGCAGATAACCGAGCCGCTCTTCGAGGTTGCGCAGATCGGTGTCGGTCAGGCCGCCGGTGACTTCTTTCCGGTAACGGGAAATGAACGGCACGGTCGCGCCTTCGTCAAGCAGGGTGATGGCGGCATTGACCTGCTGCGGCCGGACATTCAGTTCAGAAGCAATGCGCTGCGCAATATCCAACATGGAAAGCAAATCCTTTCAAAACGGCGAGGTCGAAGACCACAAAAAACAGGGAAACGCGTAGGTTGGCCGCAGGCGTTCCTGACGCCTGTCGGCACTCCCTACATCCGTGTAGGTCGGGTTAGCGGCAACGCCGCGTAACCCGACACATGGCGCCACCATCGGTGGCGCAAGAGACAGGCCGATGCTATCTACATGGGAATGTGGCGGATCCGCCCTACACGCGCATCGATGTGGGCCCGGTCGCGGGCGTTCCATACGCCCTTGCGACACTCCCCACATCCATGTGGGTCGGATTATAGAGACTCATCCCCCGAATCATCAGTCTTGACGGGACGGCGATGTTTCTTCAGGCGGACATAGATGGTCCGGTGCACACGTGCCACGACGGTGCCGGTGGCATCGGTGATGTCGATGTGAAACTCCGGCAGATGCTTGTCGCCATCACGGGTGGCGGCGCGGATGGCCTCGATCTGGCCTTCGCTGAGCCGGAAATGCGCCGTCACCGGCCCACTGGCGGCGGTCAGGTAGTCGATGCTGGCGGTCTTGTCCCAGACCCAGTAATCGCGGCCGAGGTTGTGCATCAGCATCAGCATGTAGAACGGGTCGGTCATCGCATACAGCGAGCCGCCAAAGTGGGTACCAACGTAGTTGCGCTTGAGCCGGCCGGCTTGCAGCGTGACCTCGACATGGCGATAGTCCTTGCTGACGTGACGAACCTTGATGCCGGCACCGCGAAACGGCGACCAGATATTGAGCATCGTACGAAACAACCAGGGTGACACGGATGAGCCTCCTGTTGCGGGCATCCCGGAAAGGACATAATTTGTAACCAGCCCGTCGGGAACGACGCACCGGGTTCGCGCAAGCTTACACCAGTGGTACTACCACTGCTCAGGCACTACTGCTCAGCGAACCCTCATGAGACGCCAGCATGCAAACGGAAGAGACCCCCAAGATCCTCGTAGTCGATGACGACCTGCGCCTGCGCAGCCTGCTTGAGCGCTACCTGCGCGAACAGGGTTACCAGACCCGCGCGGTCGGTGACGCCGAGCAGATGGACAAGCAGATGCAGCGCGAGAACTATCACCTGATGGTGCTCGACCTGATGCTGCCGGGTGAAGACGGCCTCAGCATCTGCCGGCGCCTGCGCGGTGCCGGCAACAAGATGCCGATCATCATGCTGACCGCCAAAGGCGATGAAGTGGATCGCATAGTCGGGCTCGAACTCGGTGCCGACGATTACCTCGCCAAGCCGTTCAACCCGCGTGAACTGCTGGCCCGCATCAAGGCCGTGCTGCGCCGCCAAACCAAGGAAGTGCCCGGCGCCCCAAGCACCGAAGAGGTCACCGTCACTTTCGGCGAATTCGCGCTGAATCTCGGCACCCGCGAACTGCTGCGCAACGGCGAACCGATGGCGCTGACCAGCGGCGAATTCGCGGTGCTGAAAGCGCTGGTGCAACACGCCCGGCAACCGCTGTCGCGCGACAAGCTGATGAACCTCGCCCGCGGCCGCGATTACTCGGCGCTGGAGCGTTCCATCGATGTCCAGGTCTCGCGGCTGCGCCGCTTGATCGAAGTCGATCCGCAGCGGCCGCGTTACATCCAGACCGTCTGGGGTGTCGGTTATGTATTTGTGCCGGATGGTGCAGGTGGTGGCAGTTGAGCCAGCCCCCATCCTCGCAAGCCGTGACGTCACCGGATGACACGAAACGCTGTCGTGATTGCGGCAAACCCGCCGTACGTAAAGGCTGGTTCTGGTATGTAGGGGCGCTGATTGGCCAACTCGTTGTCAGTGGCCCCGATCCGCGCACGCCGTTTTGCCGTGACTGCCGTAATGGCAGCGTCGCGTTCATGATCGTCGTCGGCATCATGCTGATACCGTTCTTTTATATCGTTTATCTGAAAGCTCGCTAAATTCGGCTGCCCGCATGCGCCTCTTACCCAAAAGCACCTTTGGCCGCATCGCGATGCTGATCGGCGGCCTGCTGCTGATCAACCAGTTCATCTCCTATTACTCGGTGACGATTTACATCGTCCAGCCGTTCGTGCGCCAGGTCATGCACCTCGTGGCGATGCAAGTGAAGATCCACGCGCTCGACCAATCGGTTGATCTGTCGCCGGAACTCGGTGAAGCCTACAAGGAGGCAACCGGTATCGAAGCGATGAACAGCGTCGCCGCCAACGCCCGTGGCCTTGGCGATGCCGTGCTGTACAAAACGCTGACCGATGAACTGAACCGACAACTCGACGGCCCGGCACCGAGCGAAGTGCGCATCGAAGAAAGCGACGGCCTGTTCTTCTGGGTCAAATCGCCATACAAGGAAGACGTGTGGCTGCGCGTGCCGATGCCGCTGTTCGATGCCGTCTATCCGCCGCCGCTGGTCATTTATCTGTCGGTGATTTCGCTGCTGTCGCTGCTTGGCGGCTGGGTGTTTGCCCGGCAGATTTCCCGGCCATTGCGAAGACTGGAATTTGCCGCCCGCGAACTCGGCCGCGGCGATGCGCCCGGCACGCTGAAAGAAACCGGCACCCAGGAGTTGGTCGCGGTGACGCGTTCGTTCAACCAGATGGCGCGCAACATCCATCAGCTTGAGCAGGATCGCACGATGCTGCTGGCAGGCATCTCGCATGATCTGCGCACGCCCTTGACCCGCATCCGGCTGTCGACCGAATTCCTGCCCGATGAGTACGAAGAATTGCGTGAAGGCATCATCCGCGACACCGAGGACATGGACGAGATCATCGCCCAGTTCATCTCGTTTGTTCGCGACGGCCGCGACGAGCGCAGCGAACCCGGCGATTTGAACGCCCTCGCCCGCGCCGCCGGCGAAGCCGCCGCCATCAATCACGGTGATGTCCGGTTCGAACTCGGCGACATTCCGCCGGTGCCGTTCAAGGCGCTCGCAATGAAGCGCCTGGTGCGCAATCTGATCGAGAACGCGCTGCGCTATGCCGGGCCGCCCGTTACCATCCGCACCAAGACCGAGGACACCTATGTCGTGCTGTCCGTGCTCGACGAAGGTCCCGGCATCAACGAGAACGATATTCCCAGACTGTTCCAACCGTTCACCCGCGGCGATTCGGCGCGCGGCGGTCGTGGCAGCGGCCTCGGTCTTGCCATCGTCAAACGTATTGCTGAAATGCACAAGGCACGCATCTCGCTGCACAATCGCCCGGAAGGCGGTCTGGAAGCCCGCTTGCGCATTCCGTATGTATGACAAACCAGATCAAGCAGTCTGCTTTCCCGACCGCAAGAATAAAGGGCGACATTGTCGCCCTTTATTTTTGCCTGAAATCAGGCATCGCTTTCTCGACGTCATACCGGCGAAAGCCGGTATCCATTTTCACTGCGTGGAGCGGAGGCTGCAGACTGACATCGCCGCTCACTTCATTGCCCAATTTGCGGCCCAGCAGTTAAAGCGTGTTGAAGCCTCTTCTCACGGCCCACTGCCACTTGCCGTCGACCGGTTCGGCACCCGGTAACCATCTGCCTTGGCATCGCCAAGCGTACGCGTTGCCGGCGGCGGGCTGCCCACCACAGTCACCGTATCACTGCCTTCAGTGGCACGCTGCGCCGCGCGTGCGGCCTCCGCCCGCGCCACCGTGCTTGCCCGCACCGCCTCGCCCTGTTTGATGGTCTCCGGCGTGCGGACATCACTGTACAAATGGACGCGACCATTTTTTCCCGCACAGGCGCTTTGCTGAAAAGTCGACACCCCATTACGCAGACAATGATAGATAACTGAGGTTGCCGGGCTGACCGCCTGCGCACCCCCTGCACACGGCGTATTGGAAACAATCTTGATGCTACCGGCCTGGCATTGCCATGACTGCTGTACCGGCCGTTCTGCCGCGCCCACCAATGCTGCCGACAACATTCCTAAAACGGCGATCCAGACTGGTTTTCTTCGCATTGTCCTGCTCCCACAGCTTGCCGCCATGGATGCAGTGTACGCAGTCACTGTCTGCGTCGATAAAACATGGTGCTATCAAATGGCTGGCGGTTGTCGCTTCGCGTTATGAACCTGCGGCAAGAGAAGTCGGGAATCCCGCGTGGCGACCGATGCCATCAGGATTCCGGCAGAAACACCGACACCCGGTTGCGGCCGGCGTGTTTGGAGTCGTACAGCGCTTTGTCGGCGTGTTCGATCCATTGCTTGTGGGTGGGGGTGGCAATGGTCAGGTCGGCGATGCCGAGGCTGATGGTGAAGCGCACTTCGTGTGTACCGGCCATGAAACTGATGGCCTGGGCCGCTTCGCGCAGGCGTTCGGCATAGATGCGGGCGCCTTCGACTTCGGTGTCGGGCAGGATGACGCCGAACTCTTCGCCACCATAGCGGCCGCCGACATCGGTGTTGCGCAGGTTTTTCTTCAGCAGTGCGGCGACGAGCTGGATCACTTTGTCACCGACCTGGTGGCCGTAGGTGTCGTTGACTTTCTTGAAGTGGTCGATGTCGAACATGACCAGTGAGGCCATGGTGCCGTAGCGTTTGTGGCGATGGAACTCCCGCTCCAGGCACTCTTCCCAGTAACCGCGGTTGTAGAGCTGGGTCAGCCGATCGGTACGTGACAGCTGTTGCAGGGTTTCATTGGCGGCTTGCAGGCCGCGCTTGTTGCTGGCGACGTCGGTGACGTCGTAGATGATCACGCAGACATGCTCGACCGTGCCGGTCGCGGACGCCAGCGGGATGAAGCTGACGTTTTGGTACATGTGCGGTTCGGTGCCGGTGATCGGTTGATAGGTGCGGAATTTGACCAGATAGGGCCGCTGCTCCCAGATGGTGAAGGTGCGGTTGCCGAGCGCCAGCACCGATTCGATCTTGCGCTTGAGCCAGTCCTGCGGGATCTCCGGAAAGATGGTGAACAGCGGCTTGTCGTAAACGCTGTCGGGGCCGAAACCGGAATGGTTCTCCATGAAGGCATTCCAGACTTTGATCCGGTAGTCGCGATCGAGCACCACGACGCCGACATCGATGCTGTGGATGATGTCGAGCAGCCAGTGCAGCTCCTTCATGTCCATGGTGCCGCTCATGACATCAGGTATCCCATTTTGTCGGTCAGCCGGGCGACCGAGTCCTCACTGAACAGCAACAGCAGATCGAAGTGCACGTCGTGATGTTCAATGCCGTAGCTGATCTCGACGGCCAGGGTTTTTTTCCAGCGGCTCTGGTTGACGCGGATCAGTTCGTCGATGGCGCAGTGTTGGCCGAGCACCATCGGGTGCCCTTGCGAGAAGCGGATGTCCAGTTGCTCGGCGATGCCATTCAGACAGGCGCCAATCAGGATGCAGCCGAGATCCATCAACAGTTCCAGCTCGACGTTGGCATCGATCGCGCCTTCGTGCTTCATCAGCTTGGCGATGTCGCGAAACGAGGAGTCGTGGAAGATCAGCAGCGCTTCGCCGGAAATGCCACCGGCGATATAGCCCTGACAGACCGCCGATACCGTGCCGCCGCGCTGGGCATCGGCGAGCGCCATGTGCAGTTCGCCGACTTCGAGCAGGTTGACGTTGGGGATCGGCAATTTGATGAACACGCCGAGCACTTTCGCCAGCAGGGCGGCGGCGCGGCCCATGGCGACGTTGTTGATTTCGCGAAAGGCATCGCGAAACGGAATGCTGGCTTCCGCCAGTTTGGCGGCCACATTCTGGACCGGTGCCGCAGCCGGTGCGCTGACCTCGGCTTTCGCGGCCGGTGCGGGCGCGGGTGTCGGTTTGCCGGGTGCGGCGCCCCCTGAACGCAGCTGCAGATACGGATCCCGCATCGCTTTGCGCAGATCGAGGGCATCGACCGGCTTTTGCAGAAATTGCAACGCGCCGAGCGCGAGCACCCGCTGCACGGCCTGTTCCTGCACGTCGCCGGAGACCACGATGATTTGCGCTTGCAGGCCTTCGTCGCGCACCGCCTGCAGTACCTGGTAGCCGTCGAGCTCGGGCATGGTCAGGTCGAGCAGCACCAGCTCGCCCTTGCCGGCGCGGATGGCCTGCAAGCCCTCCAGGCCGTTGCTGGCCTGGGTGATATCGAGCTCCCAATCGGGCGGCAGCGCTTTCAGCAGCTGCTTGCGTGCCATGCCGGAGTCGTCGCAGATCAGCAGGGCAACGCTCATGTTGGCCCGCCTCGCCGCCACACAGGCGGGCACCGAACGGTGGCGGAGATTCTGGCCGAAGACACCATGCCGACCTTACCAAGAGCTGACCTGCTGAAAGTAAAGGTCAGGCAGGCGCCCGCTGCAAACGCGATGGCCGATTTTTTTCTGATCCGTGTCAGTCAGCCGGCGCCAGTTAGCCGGCGCCAGTTAGCCGGCGCCCGTCAGCCGGAACGCATCAGCCGGGGCCCGTTCGCCGGAATAAGCGTGCTGCACTGGCGCGCCGGGTCCAACACCGGCGCGCCAGCGGATAGGACATTCAGAAGCCGCGGCCGAGCTGCAGGTAAAACTCGTCGCCACCCGGCTCGTCGAGGCCACGGGCGTACCCGGCGCGCAGCAGCAGGCCCAGGCGGTAACCCAGCTTGAGTTCGGCCAGCAGCTCGACGCCGGCGCTGCGGTAGTACTGCTCCGGTTTGCTGGCGTCGGTCCAGGCGGCGCCGGCCTCGTAGAACAACGCCGCCGACAGCCGGTTGAGACCGATCGGCGGCACCATCAGGTGCCGGTCCAGATCCACCAGCGGCGTGCGCCATTCAATGCCGGCAATGCGGGCACGTTTGCCGGTCAGCACGGGCTCGCCGTTGTCGTAACCGCGCAGCGCCAGATCGCGCTCGTTCAGGCGCGGAATGCCGAACTGCTCGCTGTTGTAGCTGCCGCCGAGCTCGAACGGTTCGGTGCGCTCATCGCCTTTCGCTTCAGTCAGGCGCAAGGCCAAGCTGGTGCGGCCGAGTGCAAATTGGCCGCGCCAATCCGCGCGGTAAACCCGGCCTTCGTATTCGCCATCGAACGGGTCATAGCTTTCCGCCAGCAGACTGAAATACTGGCCACTGTTGTTGCCTTCCGACCACCAGTTGCCACGCCGGCTGTCGTAACTGAAGAATGCCGCTGCCAGTTTTTCGTCCTGCAGCGTGATGCGACCGACATCGACCAGCTCGTACGTCTCGCGCGCCATGGCGGCGCCGATGCCGAAGCGCAGCCGGTGATCGAGCCGCAACCACGGTGCCATCGAGATCCACTGCGCCGCGGTGCGCAGTTCGTAGCTGACGATCTCGTCTTCGTCGTCATCGTTCTCGATGCTGTCGGTGACTTCCATCTCCCGGAACACGGCAAAGAAATGCCGCTGATCGTAACCATAGACCAGCGAGCCGAGCAGTTCGCCTTCGGAGAATTCGTACTGCGGGCTCAGCGTGTACTGATGCCAGCCGACCGCATCCTGCCCGAACAATTCAACGCCGAACGCCAGCGCGCCATCGGCCACCATCGCCGTCGGAAACCAGGCGCGCGGTGCCAGTGTTTCCAGCGCCGAATAATCGCGTTCGTCTTGTATGGTCAAGGGCGCAGAATGGCTGTCGGTATTTTCGGTTACCGGTGCAGTCGTTGCCGCCGCTGTTGCCGACGTAGCAGCGGCGGCCGCCGATGCAGGCAGCGCTGGTGCGCTCTGCGCGGTCGCCGGTACGGCCGTCGCGGTCAAGGCGTGTTCGTACAGCTGATAACCGCCTTGCACCAATTGCAGGCTGACAAAACGGTCGGCGTGCGTGCTGCTGACCGCAAGCACGGCGGCGTTGGCATCGGTCAGCGTGACAAGACTCGCGTCAGCGCGCGACCAACGTTCGACATTGAACACGCCATTCTGATCGCGCACCCAGAGCAGATCCGCGCTGCCCTGGACATAACGCAGCGACAGCAGCGCCGTCTCACTGTGCAACAGCGTCTGCACACGGCCGTCGGCCGGTTGCATTTCCTGCACCCGCCATTGGCCGGCCTGTTTGCTGAGCCACGCAACCCGGGCGCCGTCGGCGCTGACCGCCAGCGCCGGCAGCGCTTCACCGTCAGCGGCCTGATACAGCGTCTGCGTTTCTTTACCTTCGCGATCCAGCAGCACGACGACCGCGCGACCGCTGTCATTGCGCAGCGCGACCATGGCATCGTCGCCGCGCCAGGCCGCAAAGCGGTAGCGGCCACACTGGCTCAGACGGGTCAGGCCTTCTGCTTCCGTCCAGCGATACAGATCGTAGTAATAGTGGTAGTTGTTGCAGATCTCCGGCTGGGCGATCAGCACCTCACCTTTGCCGTTGCGATCAATGCGCGCGCCCACTTGCAGCGCCTGCAACGGCTGCCATTCGCCATCGCTACCGAGCCGGCTCAAGTAAGGCCGGGTCACGCCATCATCGGCGACCGCATAGAGCTCACCATCGGCGCCCAGTACCGGGGTTTCCAGCTGCCAGCTCGGCGCGGAAAGCAGTGCTTTGCCAGTCGTTTTTTCCGCGCCGGCAAAACGGGCATGGAGCCATTGCCGGAACTCCAGCCACAGCTCATCCATCGGCTTTCTGGTCACCGCGACCGGGTTGGAATGGACGCGGAACGGAATGATGTTGTCGCTGTAGCCGTCAACCAGGCGAAAGACCGCGTCGGCGCCGTAGCGCTGCTCCAGGAAGCGGTGGAAGTAGGCGCCGTACAAATAGGCTTTGTTGATCGGAAACGCCCGGCCGCTGCTGTTGATTTCACGCAGACTTTTGACACCGTTTTGCACTTCGAGCCGCATGTAGGCATCGAACAGCGCGTTGTCGAGCCGGCCGCGATGCTGGCTCGGCTCGCTTTCGTAATAGGTGGCCAGGCCTTCGATCAGCCAGGTCGGTTGCCAGGCGTTCGGAAACAGCAGCGGATAACGGCCAAAAATATTCTGCAGGAATTTCGGTGCGCCACGCACCTTGTCCAGGTGCACGATGTGCACAAGCTCATGGGTGATCACGAGCTCCAGCCAGTCGCTGTTTTCCAGCAACTCGCCTTCATCGGGCGGGGTCAGGAAAATGCCGGTATGCGAGAACGGCAGCGGCGTCGCAAAGCCGTTGGCGAGATCGTAATCATCGAACAGGATCAGATGCGTCTTGCTGCGCGGCTGCCAGCGCAGATCCTTGACGATGCCGGGCAGCACCCGCTCGGCAATGGCGGCCGCCTGCAAGGCCTGCGGCCGATCGTCCGCCTCGAAATGGACCACGAAGTGCTGGCTGTCAAAACTGCGCCAGTCATGCGATGGATTGGGGCCCACCGCAAGCGCACCGGCACTGCAGCCGAGCAGCAACAAACTGCACCACAGCTTCATTGTTGTTTTCCTTCCTTGTTATCGGTAACGGCAACGTCTGACAGCAAAACCGGCAGCCGCCATACCGGCTGCCATCCCACCCAGGCAAAACGATTTGGCTTCAATGCGATTGCGAGGAGCCCGGCACCTGATGACCCAGCGCCGCGGCATCGATGGCATCGAAGCGATAGACCTCATTGCAGAAATCGCAGGTCACGACAATGCTGCCATCCGCGGTCAACAGTTCACGAATGTCGTCCGGCGCCAGCGTCCGCAGCGTATCGGCGCAGCGCTCGCGCGAGCAGCGGCATTGGAACCGGGTCGGTTGCGGCGCGAACAGCCGGACGTTTTCTTCGTGATAAAGCCGGTGCAGCAGCGTCTCGACCGGCAGGTGAAACGCCTCTTCGGTTTTCAGCGTTTCCGCCAGCAAGCGGATACGGTTGAAATCTTCCTGTTGCGACAGCCCCGGCAAGGCCTGGATCAGCAAGCCGACGCTGCGGCCGTTTTCGTGCCAGAGCAACACCCGGGTCGCCAGCTGTTCCGACTGCTGGAAATAGTGCTCGAGGCAGGTGGCGATGCTGCTGCCATCCAGCGGCACCACGCCCTGGTACTGCTGGCCCTGGTCCGGCAGCAGGCTCAGCGCGAGCTGGCCGCCACGGACCAATTCGGCAAAGCCGAGCCCGGCCAGCGCATCCTCCTCGCCGGCCGCCGGCGCCCGCCATTGCGCCAGGCTGCGAATACCGAGTTCATGGTTGCTCTCGGCCAGCAGCAGCTTGACCGGACCGCTGCCCTGCAGCTGCAGCGCCAGCCGGCCCTGCAGCTTGACCGTGGTCGCCAGCAGCGCGATCGCGGTGGTCGCATCCGCGAGCAGCTCGGCCACCGGCTTCGGGTAGGTGTGCGCGGTCAGGTTGCGGTGCAGGGTGCGGTCGAGCCGGACCAGGGTGCCGCGGACAGCGAGGTCATCAAAGACAAAACGGTGCAGCTGGTCCCATTGGACGGTGGTGGTCATGGTCAATCCTGATCCGGTAAACGCTGTTGGAAGTGTTGCCATTGCCGGCGCTGGCGCTTGTCCGGCCGGCCATCGCTGGTCGGCTGACTGAGTGCCGCCGCCTTGCGCAGCGCGGCCGCCCGCTCGCACCGGGCGATGCTGTCGGCAGTTTCTTCGTACAGTCCTTGGGCGACGCTGGCCGAGCCGCGCTGTTCGGACAGGCCACGCACGATCACTTCACGCTCGTCAAAACCGCTGCGAACGGAAAGCCGCGCGCCGAGTCGAACCGCATGCCCCGGCTTGACCCGCTGGCCCTCGTAATGGACTTTGCCGCCTTCGACAGCCGCCTGGGCCAGGCTGCGGGTCTTGTAAAAGCGGGCCGCCCAGAGCCACTTGTCGAGCCGGGTCCGCTCGTCCGGTCCTGGCTCGGAATCGACTGACCGGTTACGGCTCATCGGCCTAGCCCCCATTTGGCGGGAATCGCACAGGAGCACCGCATCTTGAACTGCATTGTGTCATCCGGCCGGAATGCATGGCCGCTATTCTACCGGGCCGCCGGCCCGGCGTCCGCGGCGCCAACCCGGTCGCGCCGCTACAAATCGGTACACGGCAACCGGAGGGCAGTGCTGGCCGGGCTACCGGCTGCTTGTTATGCTTGGCCCCGCTTCGGGACCGAAGTACGCACCAACATATAAATAAATAGAGAAACAGGATTTTCCCGTGGTCGCCTCTGGCCTTCCCGCCACCCTGCTACACCGTTTTCAGGCCGTTCCGCTGCGTTGGTGGCAACGTTTGCTGCTGCTGCTCGCCGTGCTGTGGCTGCTCGCCACGCTGGCCCGCACCAGCTGGCGGGTATACGACGCCCTGACCTGGACGCCGCCACCACCGCCGGCCAGCGCGACCGCCTTTGAAGCGCCGGTCCAGATCGACATCGAAGCCCTGGTAAGCGCCGAGCTGTTCGGCAGCGCCGAGATCGCAGCGCCGGAACAGACTGTTGCCGACGCCCCGGACAGCACCGCCTCGCTCAAGCTGCTCGGCGTCTACGCCGCCGACAACGAACAGAAAGCCAGTGCCATCGTCGAAGAAACCACCGGTGCCCAGAGCGTGGTTTTTGTCGGCGAAGCGCTGCCCGGCGGTTATGGCTCGCTGAAGCAGGTGTTCGCCGACCGGATCATCATCGATCGCGGTGGCCGGCTGGAAACCCTGCGCATGGAAGATCTGACCGGCCAGCTCGGCGATCTGTCCGGCCCGAAAGAGGAACCGGTCGGCAAAGCCGAAATCCGTTCGATCGACAAACGCCGTGATGCCCAGGTCGCGCAGTCGCTGCACGAGGTGCGGAGCAAACTGCAAACCGATCCGGCCTCGCTGCGCGATGTGCTCAGCATCGAGCCAAGCTACGACAAAGGCAGTGGCCAGCTGCTCGGTTACCGGCTCGGCCCCGGCAAGGATCGCAAACTGTTCGGCCGGGTCGGCCTGCAGCGCAACGATCTGGTCACCGCCATCAATGGCGTTGCGCTCGACGATCCGACCCGCGCGATGGCGCTGCTCAATGATTTGAATTCTGCCAAGGAACTGACGCTGACGCTGCAACGTGGCGGCCAGCAGATCGATCTGCAACTTCCCCTGCAAAACCCGTAACGGACAACGCTCGTGAACCCGATTTCGTTTCTTACCGCCCTGACCGACTCTTCCCTGCAGCCGCGCCGGTTCCGGCGCAGCGTCATCGCCAGCGCCTTGCTGGTCGGCAGCCTTGGCGGCGCCAGCTTTGCCCCGACCGTCGATGCAGGGCAAGCCATCCTGAATCTGAAAGACGCCGATATCCGGGTCGTGATCGAACAGGTCAGCAAGCTGACCGGCAAAACCTTTGTCCTCGACCCGCGCGTGCAGGGCCAGAAAATCACCATCCTGTCGCAGCACATGATGGACGAGAAAGAAATTTACGACACCTTCCTGACCATCCTGAAGGTCTACGGTTTTGCCGCGGTCGAAACCAATGGCATTGTCAAAATCGTCCAGGAACAAACCGCGCGTCAGGACAGCGTGCCGGTCGCCGGACCGGAAAGCAGCAAGCGTTACCGCGGCGATGAAATGATCACCCGCGTGATCAAAGTCGAACACGTCGATGCCAACCAGCTGGTGCCGGTACTGCGCGTGCTGGTGCCGCAACAAGGCCACATGGCACCTTACGCGCGCACCAACGTGCTGGTGATCAACGACAGCGCCGCCAACATCGAGCGTCTGGTCGAAATCATTCGCCAGATCGACAAGGCCAGCGAAGAAGAAGTCGAGATCATCCCGCTCAAGCACGCCTCGGCCGACGAGATCGTCCGGATTCTGGAAAACCTCGACCGGCAAGGCGCCAAGGCCGAAGATCCGATCAACAAACCACGTTTCACCGCCGATGTCCGCACCAACAGCATTCTGCTCAGTGCCGCCGGCAAGGCCCGGCTGAAACTGCGCGCGATGATCGCCCAGCTCGATCAACCGGTCGCCTCCGGCGGCAACACCAAAGTGATCTACCTGCACTACGCCAAGGCCGAAGATGTCGCCAAAGTACTGACCGGTGTCTCGCAGCAACTGGAAAAGCAGGAAGAAGGGAAAAAAAGTGAAGGCGGCGCGCCGCGTGGCCGCAACGGCGAGAACTTCAGCATCGACTCGCACGAAGACACCAACGCGCTGGTGATCACCGCGCCGCCGGACATGATGCGCTCACTGGAAGCGGTGATCCGTCAGCTCGATATCCGCCGCGCCCAGGTTCATGTCGAAGCGATGATCGTCGAGATCTCGGACAACAAGGCGAAAGAACTCGGCGTGCAATGGCTGTTTGCCGATCGCAGCGATGATGCGACGCGGCCACTCGGTGTAATCAATTACACCAATACCGGACCTGGCATTGGCTCGATTGCTGGTGCCGCACTGCAACAGCGCGGCCAGGATGGCACTTCAACGACTGTAATCGCGCCGGACGGCACTCGGACGACTACTACAACGCCAAGCAACGGCGACAACGGCGCTGCGCTCGGTCAGGTACTGGGCAGTCTGCAAGGCATGGGCATGGGCCTGGGCCGCATCAAGGACAATGGCTTCTCGTTCGCAGCGTTCATTCGCGCGCTTGGTTCGACTACCGATTCGAACGTGCTGTCGATGCCGTCGGTGACGACACTCGACAACGAAGAAGCGGAATTCCTCGCCGGTCAGGAAGTGCCGGTGATCACCGGCTCGACACTCGGCGGCAACAATCAGAATCCGTTCCAGCAGGTCGATCGCAAAGAGATCGGTATCAAGCTGAAGCTGAAACCGCAGATCAACGAAGGCGATGCGGTCAAGCTGACCATCGAGCAGGAAGTGTCAAACATTGCCGGCACCACCGGCGTCGACATCATCACCAACAAGCGCAGCATCAAAAACAGTGTGCTGGTTGAGGACGGCGATACCATCGTGCTTGGCGGCCTGGTTGATGACGATGTCCAGGAAAGCGTGCAGAAAGTGCCGATCCTCGGTGACATTCCGCTGGCCGGCCATCTGTTCAAATCGCAGAAGAGCACCAAGGTCAAACGCAACCTGCTGGTCTTTATCCGACCGACGATCATTCGCGATGCCGAATCGATGAGCCAGCTGTCGGCGCGCAAATACGACTCGATGCGCAACGTGCAGCTGGAAGCCCAGGACGACGGCATCAACCTGATGCCGGGTGAAGACACCGCGGTGATGCCGGAATGGAAAGATCGACCGAAGCCGGTGCTGCGCCCGGAAGACATGAAACAGGATGACAGCGCACCAGGTCAGGCCGTGCCGGCGACAGAATCGGAACCTGCCGTCACTCCAACTGATAGCGCAAATGCCAACACACCGCCTGCCCCCGAACCGGAAGCAGTCGAGCCGGAAACCACCGTGACTGAAGGCGAGGAGCGCTGAAGTGGAAGCGCTGCGTCTGCCATTCGGTTTTGCCCGCCGCCACGGCGTGCTGGTCGCCGGCGAGCAGGAAGGCGTTGCCCGGGTGCTGGTCAAGGCCGGCGTGACGCCGGTGGCCTTGGCCGAAGCGCGCCGCTTTCTGGCCCGGCCGGTGCATTTCGATGTCGTGTCGCCGGAACAATTCGACGCTGAAATGGCGCGTGCCTACCAAACCGAAGCCGGTGGCGCCGCCCAGGCCATGGAAGACATCGGTGAGGAAATCGATCTGTTCCGACTGGTCGACGAGATCCCGCAGACCGAAGATCTGCTCGAAGCCGAAGACGACGCGCCGATCATCAAATTGATCAACGCACTGCTGTCGGAAGCGATCAAGGAAAACGCCTCCGATATTCATATCGAGACTTTCGAGCGTCAGCTGATGGTGCGCTTCCGCGTCGACGGCGTGCTGCGCGAAGTGCTGCAGCCGGATCGCCGCATCGCCCCGCTGCTCGTCTCTCGCATCAAGGTCATGGCGAAACTCGACATTGCCGAAAAACGCATTCCGCAGGACGGCCGTATCGCGCTGCGGCTCGGCGGCCGCGCAGTCGATGTCCGGGTCTCGACGCTGCCGTCTTCGCACGGCGAACGGGTGGTGCTGCGTCTGCTCGACAAGCAGGCCGGCCGGCTCGATTTCTCCCACCTCGGCATGGCGCCGTGGCTGATGGAGCGGATGCGCGATCTGCTGGAAAAACCGCACGGCATCATCCTGGTCACCGGCCCGACCGGTTCCGGTAAAACCACCACGCTGTACGCCGGCCTGACCCTGCTGAACAACCAGACCCGCAACATCCTGACCGTTGAAGATCCGATCGAATACCAGCTAGACGGCATCGGCCAGACCCAGGTGAACCCGAAAGTCGACATGACCTTTGCGCGCGGCCTGCGCGCGATTCTGCGTCAGGACCCGGACGTGGTGATGGTCGGTGAAATCCGCGATCTGGAAACGGCGCAAATCGCCGTGCAGGCGTCGCTGACCGGTCACCTCGTGCTCAGCACGCTGCACACCAACAGCGCCGTCGGCGCGGTCACTCGCCTCGCCGACATGGGCATCGAACCGTTTCTGCTGTCGTCATCCCTGCTCGGCGTGCTCGCGCAGCGCCTGGTGCGCCGGCTCTGTCCGGATTGCAAACGGCTGGCGCCAGCCTCGGCGAAAGAATGCGAATTGATCGGCCTCGATTTCGGCAAGGCGCCGCAGATTTATCACCCGGTTGGCTGCGGCAACTGCCGCTACACCGGCTACCGCGGCCGCCAGGGCATTTACGAATTGCTGCTGGTCGATGACGAGATGCGCACGCAGATCCACAACAACGCCAGCGAACAGGAAATCGAAAAACACGCCCGCAAGTATTCGCCGTCGATTCGCGAGGATGGTCGCAATCAGGTGCTGGCCGGTAACACGTCCGTTGAGGAAGTGTTGCGGGTAACGCGGGAAGATTGATGGTTATGTTTCGTTCTCTATCGCCCCGTTCGTTTGCATGCGAACCATTGCCGGGTCTCGCCCCGGCGGGCGAGGTACTTTCTTTGACGCAAAGAAAGTACCCAAAGAAACATGCCCTGGCTTCCTCGCCGCGCAAACATCGCGCGGTCCCCTGCGCTGCTCACTCCGTCCGGGGCTTTTCTGACAGTGCGTCCCTGCACAGTCAGAAAAGGCTTCGGCATCCATGCCTCGCCCCTTCGCTATGCGAAGGGCTGTTAACCCGGACTGCGCTCCGCTGCTCGGCTCGTCAGACGGGCGTCAAGCGCGCCTCGCGCGCTGCCATTGCATCGCAATGGCCAACAACGAAGCCTGCGACCGTGCTGGAAAAAATGGGGCCCCTTCTGCACCAGCCGTCGATGCGCTGGCGGTGGTCGGGTGCGCCGGCAGGGAAAGCCGGCGCAGCGCTGAGTCTTTTAGCCTGTCCCGGCGAAAGCCGGGAGCAGGACGCCGCATCAGCGCGTGCCCGAAGCCAACGCCAGTGCAGCGACGGGCGGTGGTTGCCGAAGCAACCGAACCCGATCTGGTGCAGCTGGGGCGTGCTTTCTTTGCTTACTTTCTTTGCACGAGCAAAGAAAGTGAGGTGCCCGCCGGTGCGCAAACCGGCAATGCCCGCTATTCACGCTGAACCGATCGTAAAAACGCGGCCTACAGCAAGCGAGAATCAATATGCCCGCGTTTGAATACATCGCCCTCGACACCGACGGCCGGCAAAAAAAAGGCGTGCTCGAAGCCGACACCGCCCGCCAGATCCGTGCCCAGTTGCGCGAGCAGGCGTTGACCCCGCTGGAGGTCAATGAAGTCGCACAGGCCGGTGGCAGCAAGACCGCAACCGCTGGCAAGGCGCCGAAACGGGTGCGGGTCAACACCGCTGACATGGCGCTGATCACGCGCCAGTTGGCGACGCTGATTCGCGCCGCATTGCCGATTGAAGAAGCGCTGAAGGCGGTGTCGGATCAGTGCGAGAAGCCGGCACACAAGTCGATGATGCTGGCGGTGCGCGCCCGTGTCGTCGAAGGCCATACGCTGGCCGACGGCCTGGCGTTGTTCCCGAACGTGTTTGATCCGCTGTACCGGGCGATGGTCGCGGCCGGGGAAAAATCCGGCCATCTGGATGAAGTGCTGGAGCGGCTCGCCGATTACACCGAGAAGCGCAATTATCTGCGGCAAAAGGTCCAGCTTGCCTTGGTCTATCCAGCGATCCTGGTGACCGTCGCGACCCTGGTGGTAACCGGCTTGTTGGTGTTTGTGGTGCCGAAAGTGGTCGAGCAGTTCAACCAGGCAGGCCAGGAACTGCCGCTGCTGACCCGGATCATGATCAACTTGTCCGAGTTCATCCAGAACTGGTGGTGGGCGATTGTCGCGGCGCTGGTGTTGACCATTTTCTTCAGTGTCCGGGCACTGCGGCAACCGGCGGTGCGGCTGCAGTTTGATCGCCGTATTTTGCGCTGGCCGCTGATCGGCCGGCTGACCCGCGGCGTCAACACCGCCCGGTTTGCCCGCACGCTCAGCATTTTGTCGTCCAGCGCGGTGCCGCTGCTCGAAGGCCTGCGCATCGCCGGCGAGGTGGTCAACAACACCTATCTGCGCGAGGTGATCCGCGAGGCGGCAACCCGTGTCCGCGAAGGCAGCAGCCTGCGCAGCGCACTCAACCGCAGCGACGCCTTTCCGCCGATGTTGGTACACATGATCGGGTCCGGCGAAAGCTCCGGCGAACTGGACAACATGCTGGCCAAGGCTGCCGAGAACCATGAGCGGGAATTCGAGTCGCTGGTCGGGGTCACACTGGGGTTGCTGGAACCCTTGCTGATTCTGACCATGGGCGTCGTGGTGCTGTGCATCGTGCTCGCCATCCTGTTGCCGATTTTCCAGATGAATGAATTGATTGGCCGCTGAGCCGTATCGGGCCGATCCGAACCGTTTTATTGAAGGAGTCTGTTATGAACCGTCATCGCAAACACCGTGCGCAGCACGGTTTTACCCTGCTCGAAATCATGGTGGTGCTGGTCATCATCGGCATCATGGCGACTGCGGTGGTACTGAACATCGGTGGCGATGTCGACAAAGCCACCATCACCCGCGCCCGCCAGGACATCGCAACGCTGACCACCGCGATCGAGCGTTACAAGATGGACAATTTCGTCTACCCGAGCACCGAGCAGGGCCTCGCCGCGCTGAAGGTCAAACCGAACAGCGATCCGGAGCCGCGCAACTACAAGCCGGGCGGTTACATCCAGAAGCTGGAAAAAGATCCGTGGGGCCGCGATTACCAGTACGTGTTCCCGGGTGAGCGTGGTGAGTACGATCTGTTCTCGCTCGGCGCCGATGGCGAACCGGGTGGCGACGGCGCCAATGCCGATATCGGCAACTGGGACGACAACCTCGAAGACAACAACTGAGTGCCGGCGGCGCTGCCGCCTTCCTCGCCATGCGCCTTCCTGTTCGCCGTCACGGCTTTACCCTGATCGAGATACTCGTGGTCCTGGTGATCATGGGCTTGATGGCGGGCGCCATGGTGATGATCGGCAGCGACAATCGCGAGGCGATCGCCCGCGATGAAATCGAACAGCTCAATGCCAAACTGAAAATCGCGCTCGAAGAAGCCCAGCTTTACGGCGTCGAATATGGCCTCGTGGTCGGCGAAACCGATTACCAGTTTGTCAGTTTCGAGGACGAACGCTGGACGCCGATCAGCGGCGATCCGGCATATCGCCGGCACCGGCTGCCGGACGGCTTTGAGCTGGCACTGGAAATCGAAGGCTTCAAACTGCCCGGCGCGCGCTTGCCGGGCGCCCGCATCACCGACGACGGCGAAGTCGTAGTCGATGAAACGGCCGACGACGACAAAAGCCTGCTCGGTAATGATCGCAAAAGCGATGCGGCAAGCGGGGACCAGGCCGGTGCCGACGACAACGCCAGCGGCGACAATGACGATGACGATGCGCCGAAACTGCTGCCGCAGATCTTCCTGCTGTCCAGCGGCGAGCTGAATCCGTTTGTGCTGGCGATTGGCAATCGTGAACAGAATCCGGTGTTCTATCGTCTGCGCGCCACGGTGGATGGCGATCTCAAGATGGAAGGGCCGATCCGCGCCGATCCGGTCGATGATCTGACCATCGAATGGGAAAACCCGGACCCGGAAGCCGAAGCGGAACCGGAAAGCGACGACGATCTGATCGGCCGTGAACGCGACCGACTGCTCGATGACGAGCGCAAACCACGCGAGCGAAAACCGGCTGCTGGAGGCCGCGATGGCGGCAAGTAAGTTTTCATTCGCGGCACATCAACGCCAGCGCGGATTCACGCTGCTTGAGGTATTGGTCGCGCTGGCCATTTTTGCGATCACGGCCGCGGCGATGATCAGCGGCATCGCCGGTTCACTGTCGGCGCAAAGCTACCTCGAACGCAAAACCATCGCCCATTGGGTTGCCCTCAATCAGCTCAACTTCACCAACATGCGCGCAGTCTGGCCGGCCGTTGGCATCAGCGATGGCCGTGAAGAAATGGCCGGGCACGAATGGCACTGGACCCGCAAGGTCGAAGGCACCGCCGACCCGAAACTGCGCCGCGTGGAAATTGAAGTGCGCGCCGAACGCGAAGACGAAGACCCGCTGGTGCGCATCGCCGGTTTTGTGACCGACCGGCCAGCCGACATGGCGGCACCGAGCAACGAGCTCGAAGGCGGTGGCTACAGCGACGGCAGCGAAAAAGAACCAGACGATCCGGGCACCGAGGAACCGCCGCCGAATGGTCCGCCGCCGCTGCCAGGCGAGGACCCGGAAAAATGAACCGTCCGTCCGGCTTCACGCTGATCGAAATTCTGGTTGCCGTGCTGATCTTCGGCTTGATCGGCGTTGGCGCCTTCTCGACGCTGCGCGCGGCGCAGGATGCCCAGCAAACGCTGCGCGAACGCGGTGAACGCTTTCTGCAACTGCAGCGCGCCATCACCACCTTCAGCCGCGATTACCAGCAGCTGGCGACACGGCGGGTGCGCGACAGTTACGGCGACCGCTTGCCGATGGTGCAAGGTATCAGCGATGAGACCGATAGCTGGATCGCGTTCACCCGCAGCGGCTGGCGTAACCCGGCCCAGCTGCCGCGCTCGACGCTGGAGTTTGTCCGTTACGCGCTCGAGGAAGGCCGCCTGGTGCGCTACAGCTATCTGCTGCTCGATCAGGCCCAGCAGCCGGTGGTCAAGCGACGCGTTTTGCTGGATGGCATCACCAAGATGCAGCTGAAGTTCCGGCCGCCACAACAGGGCAATGTCGAACGCACGCTGACCGACGACAGCGAAACCGGTGAAGACTGGCTCGACGAATGGCCGGTTGGCGGCCGGCAGAATACCGAAGACAGCGACAAGGCCCCGGCCGGTATCAAGCTGACCCTGGAAATCGAAGGCATTGGCGAGGTGCACCGTGTTCTGCTCTGAACGGCGCGCCCAGCTGTCGGCCGCGCCGGCGCGGCAACGCGGCGTGGTGTTGATCGTCATCCTGGTGATCGTCGCGCTGGTGACCTTGATCGCCACCCAGATCAACAGCCAGCTGCTGCTCAATGAGCGCCGCTCTGCCAACATTCTGCAAACCGATCAGGCCTGGCAGTATGTGCGCGGTGCCGAGGCACTGGCGGCCGCCAATCTGTATGAGGCACTGAAACGCGACGACAAGCGCGTGCATCTTGATCAGGCCTGGGCCAAGACGCCCTTTTTCTTCCCGGTCGAAGGTGGCGAACTACGTGGCAAGATTGAGGACCTGAGCACCTGCTTCAATCTGAATGCGCTGCTGGCCGCCGGCAAAAAAGACGGCCCGGGTGGCGGCGGTGAGGACGGCGGCAAAGGACAGGATCCGAACAAGCCGCTGAACCCGCAAGACCCGAACGCGCAGACACCGCCCGGCGTGCAGATTTTGGTGCGCTTGTTTGAGCAGCTGGTGCCCAACGAAGAAAGTTCACCGCAGGCACTCGCCGCCGCCGTCGTCGACTGGATCGACGAGGACAGCGAACCGTTTGGCAGCGACGGCGCCGAAGATTACGACTACCAGGGTTTGTCGATCCCGTATCGCACCGGCAATGGCCCGCTTGGTGCGATCAGCGAGCTGCGCACCATTCGCGGTTTCACGCCGGAGATTTATCAGAAAGTCCGGCCTTATCTGTGTGCGCTGCCGGACAGCAAATACAACAAGCTGAACGTCAATACCTTGCCGGTGGAACGTGCCGAATTGCTCGTTGCCGTCACCGAAGGGCTGACAGTGGAAGCGGCGCGGCACGTGTTGCAGAGCCGGCCAAAAACCGGCTTCAAGGACATAGACGCGTTCTGGACGGCAAACGGCATGCCGGCGGAAGCCAAGGAAAATCCGAAAGCCAAGGGCCGCATCGACACCGGTTCCGACTATTTTCTGCTGCGCGCGCAAGCGGTAGTGGGCCGCGGTCGGGCCCGTGTAGAATCGGTACTGAAACAACAACAGGACAACAGTTTCACGCCAGTCAGCCGCGCGTTCGCCGAAGAGTGAAAACCGGTACTGGTCCGGCACGCGAACATGCGTGCCATGACGTCATGATCAAGAGGATCCGAGCACCATGACCAGCGCTTTGTATTTGCGACCACCGGCCGCCGGCGACCATGTCGCCGAGTGGGTCGAGCTCGCTGCCGATGGCCGGGTACTGGCGTCGGCATCGCTGCGCTGGCCGGACGATCTCGGCCAGCTCGCCGGCCAGGCGCAAGGCAAGCCGTTGACCGTGTTGTTGCCGGTCAGTCTGGCGCTGGTCACCCGCGTGCAAGTGCCGGCGAAACAGCGCAAGCATCTGGCCCAGGTGCTGCCGTATTTGCTGGAAGATCAACTGGCCGGCAGCATCGACGATTTGCACATCGTGCCCGGCCGCGCGCTCGACGGCGACGAGCAACAAGTGCTTGCGGTCGAACACCGGCATCTGCAAACGCTGATCGCGCAGCTGCGCGAACACGGTCTGGTCGCCACCGAACTGACGCTCGATGCGCTCTGCCTGCCGGACAGCGAAGCCGTCACCGTGTTGGTCATGGCAGAAGACGCCTTGCTGCGACTGCCTGATGGCAGCGCCCAAGCCTTGGCACGGCGCGATCTGGACACGCTGCTGCCGCTGCTCGCCGGCGACAAGCCGGTGCAGCTGTACAGCGCCGACAGCACGCTGGCATTGCAACACCCGCATCAGCGCGAGGACATTGAATCGGCAATGGCCTGGCTCGCCCAGCAGGCACAACGCGGCGTGCTGTCCTTGCTGCAGGGCGATTACGCGCCGCGCACGGCCTGGCACAGTCACTGGCAGCAATGGCGCAAGGTGGCCGTTGTCGTCGGCATTGCGGTGCTGGCGCAGTACGCCTCTGCCATCACCGACTGGGCGCTGCTGAAGCAACGCGTCGGTGCACTCGATGGCGCCATACGCAGCAGTTTCGCCGAAGCGTTTCCGGATCAGGCCGACACGGCCTATCCGATCCGCAGCATGAACGGCTACATCAAACAATTGGGCAATGCCGGCGCGGGCGGCTTCACCAGTCTGCTGGCCGAAGTCGCGCCGGTACTGCAACAAACCGACGGCATTTCCTTGCGCGGCATGGGTTATGAAGCCGGCAGCGCCGAGCTGCGGCTCGATCTGAGCGCGCGCGATCTGTCGGCGCTGAATGCGCTCGACAACCGGTTTCAACAAATGGGCTTCCAGACCGATCTCGGTCAGGCCAGCGCCGGCAGCGGCGGCTACACCGGCCGCATGGTGCTCAAGCGCGCCGGCGCAGGAGACAGGAAATGAGCGCGCTGATCGAACTGAAGCAGAAATTTCTGATCTGGTACCAGGCGCGGCCCGCCCAGGACCAACGCGCGCTGAAACTGCTCGCCATCGTGCTGGTGCCGGCGCTGCTCTATTTCGCCCTGGTGTTTCCTTTGCAGCGGGCCCGGCAAACGCTGACCGCCGATGTGATTGAACAGGAAACCGCGCTCGCCACCATGCAGGAAAATGTCGCGCGCGTGCTGGCGAGCCGCGGTGTCAGCAGCGGCAAGCTGGATCGCGCCGGTCGCCGGCTCAATCAGCTGATTTCCGACACCGCACCGGAGTTCAATCTGGTGGTGTCGCGGCTGCAGCCGAAAGGCGATAACGAGATGCAGATCTGGCTGGAAGAAGCCAGCTTCGAGGATTGTCTGCGCTGGCTGCATCAACTGGAAACCGGTTATGGCATCCAGATCGCCTCGCTGAACCTGAGCGCCGGCAAAGCCAGCGGCGTGGTCAAACTGCAAGTGAAAGTCCGTGACGGCGCCTGATGGCGCGGTCCTGAGCAAAGTGAGTGCTGAGTGAAACGCAAACTGCTATGGGCCGTCGGCCTCGTGCTGACTTTTGTCCTGATGTTGCTGGTGACGGCGCCGGCCACCTTGCTGACCCGCACCGCCAGCCAGTTTGTCCCGGCGCTGGCATTCAGTGGTGTGCAAGGCAGCTTCTGGCGTGGCGAAGCGGCGCTGCTGCGTTTCGGTGACAGCACGATCGAACAGCTGCAATGGCAGCTGTCGCCGTGGCGGCTGCTGCTCGGCCAGGCGGCCGTGCGCTTCGAATTCGGCGCCGGCACCGCGCAGCAAGGCAGCGGCGCGCTGCTGGCCAGCCTTTCCGGTGCAATCAGCGCCAGCGACGTATCGGTGCAGCTGCCGGCACAGGCGCTGCAACCGCTGGTGCGCATGCCGGGCGTCGGTTTTGCTGGCGATCTGCAATTGCAACTGGCGGATCTCGCCTATGCCGATGGCCGTATCGAGCGTTTGCAGGGCCGGTTGATCTGGCAACAAGCGCAGGTTCGCACGCCGCTTGGCCAGCCCCGGCTCGGCGCTTACGCCGTTGATTTGGGCGGCGATGGCGAAGGCGGCATCAACGGCGACATCACCGACATTGACGGCGTGCTCGGCTTGAACGGCCGCTTTCATGTCAATGCCAACGGCCTTGAGCTCGAAGGCAGTGTTCGCTCCGATCTGCCGGAGGAACTGGATCGGTTCTTCCGGGTGATCGGCCGGCCCGATGGCGATCGCTACAGCATCCGCTGGCAGCAGTCGTTCGCCCGCTGAACGCCGGCTCAGGCTCCGGCACAGACAGGACTCCCATGACGCTCGCATCCGCGCCGCTGGTCGATTGGTCCGCCGTTGAAGCGGTGCTGTTCGACATGGACGGCACCCTGCTCGATCTGCACTTCGACAACCATTTCTGGCTCGAACATCTGCCAAAGCGTTACGGCGAACTGCATGGGCTCAGCACCGCCGACGCCAAAGCGGCGCTGTATCCGCGCTTTCAGGCCAAACGCGGCAGCCTCGATTGGTACTGCGTCGATTTCTGGAGCCGCGAGCTCGGTGTCGATATCGAGGCACTGAAAAAAGAAGAAACCCTACGCATCGCGCTGCGGCCACACGCACTGGATCTGCTGGACTGGCTCGGTCAGCATGGCAAACGGCGCATTCTCGCCACCAACGCCCACCGCAAGTCGCTGGAACTGAAGCTTGCCCACACCACGCTCGGCGATCATTTCGAGCTGATGGTGTCGTCGCACGATTACGGCCACGCCAAGGAACACGACGGCTTCTGGAGCGCGCTGGCGCGCAAATGTCATTTGCAACTCGAGCGCTGTCTGTTTATTGATGACAGCCTGGACGTGCTGCGCGCCGCCGTGCGCAACGGCGTCGGTCAGGTGCTGGCGATTCCGAATCCGGACAGCACCGCGCCAAGCCGCGACACCGCCGAGTTTGTCGCGGTCAGCGATTTCCGCGTGTTGATGCAGCCGTAAGCCTGACGGGGAACCTGCGATGAAAGAGCGTCAGAAACCGGAAATCCTGTCGGCACACATCGCCGCGGAAACCCGCTTGTTCCGGGTCGAGGCCCTGCACCTGCGTTTTGCCAATGGCGTTGAGCGGCATTACGAGCGGCTGCGCTCCGGCGGCCGTCCGGCGGTGATGATCATTCCGTTGCTCAACGATCAGACCGTGCTGCTGACCCGCGAATACGCCGCCGGCACCGAACGCTATGAGCTCGCACTGCCGAAAGGCCTGTCGGAAGCCGGCGAAACCCCGGAACAGGCCGCCAACCGCGAGCTGATGGAAGAAGCCGGTTTCGGTGCCCGCAAACTGACCCGGCTGAAAATGCTGACGCTGGCGCCCGGTTACCTGAATCACCGGATGGAACTGGTGCTGGCCGAAGACTTGTTTGAACAACGGCTGCAAGGCGACGAGCCGGAAGAAATCGAAGTGCTGCCGTGGTCACTGCACGAACTGGATGCGCTGTTCGCCCGTGACGATGTCAGCGAGGCGCGGACCATCGCTGCCTTGTTGTTGGTGCGCGACAAACTGCGCGCCGAAGGCCGACTGTAAGGAATGCCCATGTTATCCGCGCAAGCGCACGCCGTTATCGCCCTCGCCCGCCAAGCCGGCGACGCCATTCTGCACGTGTACCGGGACATGACCACCGAGGTTGAAATCAAAGGCGACGGCTCGCCGCTGACCCAGGCCGATATGGCCAGCCACCGCCTGATTGATGCCGGCCTGCGCGCCACCGGATTGCCGGTGCTGTCGGAAGAAAACGCCGACATTCCGTTTGCCGAACGGCAGCAGTGGTCGCGTTACTGGCTGGTCGACCCGCTCGACGGCACCAAGGAATTCATCGCCCGCAATGACGAGTTCACGGTCAATATTGCGTTGATCGATCAGCAGCAACCGGTGTTCGGCATTGTCTACGCGCCGGCGCTGGATTGGCTTTATGTTGCGGAACGCGGCGTCGGTGCCTTTCGGCAGCGTGCCGGCGGCACGCTGGAGCCGATTCACTGTCGCACCTTTGATGCCGATGGCGGCAAACCGCTGCGCGCAGTCGGCAGCCGCCGTCATGGCCTGGACCAACTCGAGAGCCTGTTGGCACAGCTGCCGCACACCCTCGACAACCGCGGCAGCGCCTTGAAGATCTGCATGGTCGCCGAAGGCGAAGCCGATCTGTACCCGCGCCTGGGACCGACCTCGGAATGGGATACCGCCGCCGGCCAGTGCGTGGTCGAATGCGCCGGTGGCGCGCTGCTCGGCCTGGATCTGAAACCGTTCCGTTACAACACCCGCGAGAGCGTGCTGAATCCGGATTTTCTGGTGTTTGGCCGTGACAGCGAGCGCTGGCGGCACAAGCTGAATCTGCCCGTCTGAACCTGTCTGTCTGAACCTGTCTGTCTGAACCTGTCTGTCTGAACCTGTCTGTCTGAACCTGTCTGTCTGAACCTGTCTGTCTGAACCTGTCTGTCTGAACCTGTCTGTCTGAACCGGGCGTCAATCACCTGCCGTCAGATGCGAGCGCACGGTCCGGAACCGCACCGTGCGTGATCGCAACAACAGCAGCCACCATCATTGTGCCGGCGCTTCCGGCGCTTCGAGCTGCACTTCACGCACATCCGTCACGAAGTAACCGGTCTCGCCAAAACAGCTGTTCGGTATGCCGACATGCTGCTCATAGATCAGCGCAACACGCTTGCCGAGCGAGCGGTTGATCTTTTCAACGGTGGCGTCATCGCGCACCGTGAAGGCGAATTTTTCGGTCAGGGTACCGGGCACGTTGATCATCGCCAGCTCGCCTTCCCAGGTTTTGCACAGCCAGCCTTTTTCCGACAGTTTCTGGACATAACCGGCGCGCTCCCCCTTGGAATAACTCCAGGACAGCACCAGCCAGGTGTACAAGCCGAACAGCAGCAGCAACACCAGCACGGCTTTCCAGGTAAACCGGGTGATGGATTTCAGGATCGTTTGCAGCTGCATGGTCGGCATGACTCCGTTCGGGCGCGATGCCGGCTACGTTAACCGGTCGCCCGGGCATTGCCAATCGGCCGCGATCAAGCTGTCACGGTTTTTCGCCGGGCAACACTTCCCGGTAATGCAGGCACAGCAGCGGTTGCTGGAATTCCCGATCACCAAGGCTGATCTCGCCTTCACCGTCGAGCAGGCAGTGTTCATTGTGCAGGAACAGCGGCGCGTGGCCCGGCCGACGCAACCAGCTGCCATTGGTGCTGTGATCGACCAGATACAGCAGCCCGCGGCGCAGCTCGATGCGGGCATGCTGGCGCGACACCAGCGGTGACGGCAGTTGCAGCTGGCACTGCTCGGCGCGGCCGATCAGATACGGCAGTTGGGTCGACTCCAGCAACCAGCGGCGTTGCTGATGCCCGAGCTGCAGCCGCACCGCGATGGCGCGCCGCATCTGGTTGACGCTGCTGTGACTGAGCAAAGTGACGTCACGGCTTTCCCAGATGAATTCATACAGGTGCTGCAATTCGCTCTTGCCTTTGACGCTGGCGATGTCGACCAAACGCACGGCATCCTGTTGCGGCTCGGGCAGCGCCAGGTACAAGGCTTCGTTCAGGTAGATCTTGCCGGCCTTGGCGAGATCGGCGATGCGCGCGGCAACATTGACGGTGTCGCCGAACACGTCGTTGTCGCTGATCAGCACCGGGCCCCAGGCCAGCCCGATCCGGAACGCGATGGTTTCGGAGAAGGTCGCCGACAACAGCTGTGCACCCGCCTGCATGGCGCGCGCGGCGTCGATGGCGGCAGACGGTGCGGCGAAGCTCGCCATCACGGCATCGCCGATATGCTTGATGACCTGGCCGCGGTGATCATGCACGCAGGCCGCCAGCTCGCTCAGCGAGCGCGCGACGACAGCGCGGGCGGCATCATTGCCGAGCCGTTCATACAAAGCGGTGCTGCCGACCAGATCGGCAAACAGCACCACCGCATGCGCCGCGCCGGTCATGCCTTGAAACGCGCCAGTTGTTGCCGCAGTCGTTCGGCCAGCTCCGCCATCGCGATGCTGGCGTGCACCGTCTGATCGGCCTGGCTCGCAACGGCATGGCTGCCGCGCAACACCTGCTGAAAGCGACCGACCAGTTGATGGGCATGGTGCGTCTGTTGCTCGGCCGATTGCAGATTGGCGGCGTTGTGTTCGGCGATTACGGTCACGGTGTCGCGTATTTGCTGCAGCGCTTCATCGACACGGTGCGCGTCCTGCTGCGCCGCCTGGGCGCGTTCATGGCTGCGTTCGATCGTGCTGACCGCCGCTTCAATTCCGGTCAGCAGTTCGCTGATGGTGTCCTGGATCTGTTTGGTCGAAGTTTGGGTGCGGGTGGCAAGGTTGCGCACCTCATCGGCGACCACGGCGAAACCGCGGCCCTGCTCGCCGGCACGCGCCGCTTCGATGGCGGCGTTGAGCGCGAGCAGATTGGTTTGCTCGGCAATGTCCTTGATCACCACCACCACGGCATTGATCGCGCTGCCGCGTTCGGCCAGCTTGGCGATCACCGCCTCTGCCTGGGTCAGTTCGCCAGCGAGACTGTCGTTGCTTTGCAAAGCACGGTTGACCACTTCACGCGCCTGCTGACTGCGCGCGCTGGACGCCTGCACCGATTCGGCGACCATTCCGGCGTTGCGGGTCTGCTGATCCGCTGCCTGTTCCAGCGCCGTCAGGTTCTGGTGAATGTGCTCGAGCTCGTGCTGCTGGGTCTGCACGGCAGCGCCGGTGGCTTCGGCGATGTGACGCACGCTCAGCGCCTGGCCGTTGACCTGTTCGGCGACCGACTGCACCTGCTCGACCAGGGCGCTGACGTTGTCCGCCATCGCGTTGAAGCTGCGGACGAGATCGGCCATTTCGTCCTGGGTGTGCTGCTCGGCGCGAACGCGGGTTTCGCCATCGGCAAACCGACGGGTCGCGGTAGTGAACGACGCCAGCGTCAGCTGGGTGGAAAAACTGAGCCCGACAAACAAATACACCACCGCGAGCAAACTCGACAGCGTTGCGCCCAGCAGCAGCCACAATTGCTGGCGCTGACTGCTCAGGCGTGCTTCGAGACTGTGCTGCAGTTGCTGTTGCACGCGGGCAGCGAACTGATAAACCTGCGCCACCTGCTCGCCCATGACGGCGGCCAGCGTCTCCGCGCTGACTTCCACCGAAGTCGCTTCCACCACCTGTTCCTGCAGGTAACGCTGGCTGGCCTCGAAAGCGGCGAAAGCCGCATTCATCTCGCTCTGCAGGTTGTCGTCGTTGACCGCATCGCGCACGGCGGCGAACAGGTTGTCGCGGCTCGCGTAGAGCTTGTCGAGCTCCTGCGAGAGCGCATCGAAGGTGGTGGAATCAATGGTCGGCAGGCTGAGCGCGTAAACACCGATGCTGCGCAAACGGCGCTGGCTGCGCAGCAAGGTCGGCAGCCGCTTGTTCAGCAGATCGGCGAGATAGAACGTATCCAGCGCCGGGTCGTTGACCAGGCCGCTGGTATCGGCCAGCACCCGCAGCAAGGCATCAAGCCGGGCATCGAACGGATCGTAGACGCTGTACAACTCGGCGACATCGCGCACCGAGCCCTGTGGTTGCTGCCGCAGTGCAGCAAATGCCTGCTCGGCTTCGGCAACGGCAGCGGCAAGCGCCGGTTCCGCCTGCGCATGGCTCGCGAGTGTCTGCAACTGCTGCAACAGGCGCTCGGCCTCGGCGGTCATCGCGGCCTGGCTGGCACTGTCCTGCAGCGCCCGGTAGCGATACGCCGCCACCATGAAATCTCCGTAGCGCTGGTGCAGCTGCAGCCAGTCCGGCACAAATGCCAATGCCTGCAGTTCGCGTGCGGTCTTGCTCTGCCGGCCGACCACTTCACTGAGATAGCCATAACCGAGCAGCAGCAACGGCAACAGGAACAGGCCACTGACCAGCAACAGCTTGGCGCTGTAGCGCAGCCGGTTCATCAGGGCGATGGCAGGAGTAAACAACGACCGCATCGGAAAGGGCTCCGGGGTATCGACATGCTGACCGATTCAGCATGGTCGGTTCACGCCGAAATTGCCAATCCTGACGACAGCCGCGGCGCCTGACGGCAGCGTTTGTGCGGGCAAAAAAAAGCCGCCGGCCGGCTGGGCCGGCGGCGGCTGGCGTTGCCTGCGCTTCAGTGGCCGTGACTGACCGAATGGCTCTGCACGGTGACCGGCACCGGATTGCCGTCATTGGTTTCAAAGAAGAACGGCTGGCGGGCTTTTTTGCGCACGCCGATTTCGTTCATCGTCGGCAGCTCGTACAGGCGGCCGTTGATCATCACCGAGGCAATCTTGTCGGACTGGCGAATGTCGCTCAGCACATCGCCATCGAGAATGACCAGATCGGCGAGCTTGCCGGCTTCGAGCGAGCCAATGTCCTTGTCCATGCCAAGGTAGCGCGCCGGGTTGATCGTGGCGGTGCGAATGGCTTCCAGCGAGGTCATGCCGCCGAGACCGAACATCCACATTTCCCAGTGCGCACCGAGGCCTTCGCGCTGACCGTGCGCGCCGATGTTGACCGGCACCCCGGCACGCTGCAGTTCGGTGGCGGTTTGCGCGACCCGGATGATGTTGAAATCCTCGACCGGTGCGATCGGGCGGCGCACGGCGCGTGGTTGCAGCACGCTGGCCGGCACGAACCTCGACAGGATCGGATGCTTCCAGACTTCGGTCATCGCATACCAGTAATGCTCGCCATCAAGACCACCGTAGCCGACGTTCAGCGTCGGCGTGTAACCGACCTTGGTTTGCGACCACAGCTGCTTGACGTCGTCATAGGCGATGGCGACCGGAATCGCATGTTCAACGCCGGTGTGACCGTCGACAATCATCGTCATGTTGTGCTGGAACAGCGAACCGCCTTCCGGCACCACCATCATGCCGGTCTGACGCGCCGCTTCCAGCACCTGCTGGCGTTGTTCCCGGCGTGGCTGGTTGTAGCTCTTGACGCTGATCGCACCGGCCGCCTTCATCCGCTTCAGATGGGTCAGCGCATCGTCGAGGCTGCCAACCGACGCCGTGAACGGCGCCCTGGCACCGTACAGAATCGTGCCGGTCGAGAAAATGCGCGGCCCGACGATATGGCCGGCGCGCTGCATTTCGGCCTGGGTGAAAATCTCCGAGGTATCGTTGGACGGATCGTGGATGGTGGTGACGCCAAACGCCAGCGACGCGTAATTGACCCAGCTCTGCTGCGGAATGATTTCATCCTCGCCCATGCCGCCGTGCCAGTGCACATCGATGAGGCCCGGAATGATGGTCTTGCCGCTGGCATCGATCTGCAGCGCATCCGCCGGGATGCTCATCGCTGCCGTGCTACCGACCGCGACGATGCGATTGTTCTCGATCAGAATGGTGCCGTTGTCGATGACTTCGTCGCCGTTCATGGTGACGATCTTGCCACCGCTGATGGCGGTCATCGCTTTCGGTTTGTCGGCATTGTGCTTGAAGCCAATCTTGATGCCGTTTTCGCTGGCCTTCGGCAATTCCGCCGGGGCGCCGGGCACGAACGCAAAGGCATGCTTCAGTTCGCCGCTGAAGAGCTCATCGCCCAGCGCGAAATGCACCTGCTTGCTGTCGCCGGAGAAGTGGATGTACTCACCGGCATTGACATCGAGCTGCTTGACCGGCAGCGCCTCCATTTTCGGCCCGATGCTGAGCGGCTTGCCGGTTTGCGGCAGCGGCGTCACATAGGCGTGGAAGCGTTCGACAAAGGCCAGCCACTTGCCATCCGGCGACAACGCAAACTCGGTGGCGAACTCGCTCTTGGCGATTTCCGTTTCCTTGCTCGCGGTCACGGCATCGCCACCGGTCAGATCGATACGGACCAGCTTGCTGTACCAATCGACCTCGTTGTTGACCCCGGCACGGGTGACATACACGGCATCGCTGCTGGCGGCAAACTGCGGCGCCGCGCCGTCTTCGGTGATCCGCTTGGGCTCGCCCTTGCCATCCGCCGCGACCACATAGACACCGGTCTCCAGCGCATGCCACGGCGAGGTCAGGTAGCCGCCTTTCGATTTGACGAACACCACCGATTTGCCATCCGGCGAAAATTTCGGATCGCTGTATTTGCCCGGTGCTTTCACCAGTACGGTGTCGCGGCCGGAGCGCAGGTTCAGCTTGCGCACACTGCCCATGTCGGCATCGGTCCAGCTGACGTAAACCACTTCCTTGCCGTCACGCGAGAAACTCGGGAAGTATTCGAAGTGCTGGTCCTGTTTGGTCAGCCGCTTCGGCGTGCCGTTCGGCAGATCCTTGACGTACAGGTAACCCAGCGCCGAATAGACGACCTTGTCGCCTTGAGGTGACACGTTGACCCAGCGCAGCTGCTTGACATCGAACTGATCCGGTGCCACCGGCGTTTCGAAGCGAACGGCCTGGCGCACTTCGCGGCTGTCTTTGACACTGAACGCGATCTCGCTGGCGGCTTGCTGCTGCCAATCGACTTGCCAGATCTTGCCTTGCGCCCAGACCACGATGTGCTTGCTGTCCGGCGTCCAGTCGAATGCCGGATAGACGCCGTGCACCGACCAGGCTTCCTGCATGTCGCGTTCGAGTTTGTCCCAGACCGGGAATTCACGGCCGCTATTCAGATCTTTCAGGAACAGCGTGCTCTGGTTGCGAACGCGGCGGACAAACGCCAGGTACTTGCCATCCGGCGACGGCGTCGGCCGCACGGCACCGCCCGGGCCGCTGACAAAAGCCTCGACGCTGCCGTTGCCCAGATCCATACGGAAAATCTGGAAAATCTGTTTGTTCGAATCCTTGTTGTACTCAAAGGATTTGCCGGCCGTGGTGTCCTGCGAGAAATAGACATAGCGACCATCGGGCGAGAATGCCGGCTCGCCGAGATCTTTCTGCCAGTTCGGCTTTTCATTGAGCTGCACGCCTTTGCCACCGCTGACGTGATAGAGCCAGATCTCGCCGGAGCCGAGCGAGCGCGTACCGGTGTAGTGTTTGCGCGCGGCGATGTATTCACCGTTCGGATGCCAGACCGGATTGTTCAGCAAGCGGAAATCTTCATTGGTCACCGCTTTGGCATTGCTGCCGTCAGCGTTCATGATCCAGACGTTGTCGCCACCGCCGGCATCGCTCATGTAGGTGATTTGCTTGCCATCCGGCGAGAAGCGCGCCTGCATCTCCCAGGCCATGCTGTGGGTCAGCGCTTTCGCTTCGCCACCGCTGATCGGCATCACATACAGATCGCCGAGCAGATCGAACACGATCTGTTTGCCGTCCGGGCTGACATCGACGGTCATCCAGGTACCGGTACGGGTATCAAGTCTTACCGTGGTCTTTTCCCCCGGCGCGTTGTTGACATCCCATTTCTTCTTGTCGTCTTCCTTGGCGTGGACAGTGCCGGCAACGGCCAGCGCGAGAACAGAATACTTCCACCAGGACATGGGTCTCTCCGATTGACAGGACAGGAATGCGTCGGACCGCAGGCGTCATTCACGGGAACGGGCGCCGGGTTGACCGCAAAAAAAGCAGCCGAGCATAGCCCGAAACCGGCCCGGCCTCAGCGGCATTTGCACCCTGTTACGATTTGCTGCAGTGCACGGATGAAGCGGGAATGGCACGAACGCGCTGGTCTGCGCACGATTGTTCAGCCGGCATCCGGATTGTCGATGGCGAACCACGCCAGTTCCGGCTCGCCGTCATAGACCTGACGACGGCCCTGATAACGTAGGCCAATTTTTTCCAGCAAACGGTGCGAGCCGGCGTTGTCGACATTGGCAATGCCGAGAATGCGCGCCAGCTTCAGCGTCTGAAACGCGTGCTGTAGCACCGCCTGCGCCGCCTCGGTGGTGTAACCCTTGCCTTCGAATGCGGTCAGCACCGCGAAGCCGATGTCCGGCGCTTCCAGTTGCTCACGCTGCAGCAGGCCGCACATGCCAATTGCGGTGTCGTCCGTTTTCCGTGCCATCCGGTACAGACAGAAACCGTAGCGGGCATGCATCGCATCCGGCCCGTCACGCAGATAGCGAAGCGCATCGCTTTCATTGCGCACCTGCTTGTCGCCGATGAAACGCAGAAACGATGGCTGATTGAGCAGCGCAACGAGAAAGCCGGCATCGGCTTCGGTCAGGCGGCTGAGCCGCAGGCGCTCGGTTTCCAACAGCATCATCCCTCCTTTGTTGCGCTACTTGTATCAGTTTGTAGCGTGACGCGCAGCAGGAAAAATTGCCGCTCCGCGTCAGTCCCGGTCATCCCCCTTCGTGCGCCATGAGCCAAGCGCACGACACCGGCGGTCGCGGCGGCAAAACGCGAGCTTGAGTGGCTGCATCGCGGTGGTTACCATGCCCGGTCAAAAGAATTTGCCGGTGACTTCCCACTGCAGTACCGGCACAGGGACGTTGTCATGACCATCACCGTTTATTCCGCCCACGCCTACTGTTCCGATCATGGTTCAGGTGGCGACGACAAGCTGACCGGCGAGCTGCGCATCAGCGCCAGCGGCGTGCAGTTTCGCAGCGGCGAACATCAGGTCACGCTGCCACTCAGCAACCTGCAGATCAAGATGGGCGGCGCCAGCAATCGACTGGTGTTCTTCGAACATCCCTTGCTGCGCGGCTGGACCGTTTACACCAGCGAACGGCAGGTGCTGCATGATCCGGCACTGGCGCAGCATCCGATGGCGCAGCAACAGGCACGCCGGGCCAAACAGACCCGCGCCCGCGGCTGGTGGCTGCTGGTGGCGGCAGTGGCCGCGATTGTCGTGGTGCCAGTGCTCTTGGTGCTGAATCTGGATCGCGCCAGCGCCTGGATCGCGCCAAGTATCCCGGCCGAATGGGAGCACACGCTCGGTGAGAGCGTCTTTGCCCAGTACAAAATCGAGAACAGCCTGCTCGACGATGCCGAAGCGAATCGTGCCCTGCAGGGCCTTGCCGGCGAACTGCTCAAGACCGCGCATACCGAGCGTTACGACTTCAAGCTGTACATCAATACCGACACCGCGCTCAATGCCTTTGCGTTGCCGGACGGCACCGTGGTGCTCAATGCCGGCTTGATCCTCGCTGCCGATCGCGCCGATGAAGTGCTCGGCGTGTTGGCGCACGAACTCGCCCATGTCCGGCACCAGCACGGCATCCGGCAAATCATCAGCGCCAGCGGCGTCTATCTGATCGCCTCGGCGCTGCTCGGTGATGCCAGCGGCGTGCTCGCGGTGGTCGCCAATGCGTCACCGCTGCTGCTGAGCCAAAGTTATTCCCGCTATTTCGAAACCGAAGCCGATGAGGAAGGCGCCCGGTTGCTGGCGCACATTCGCGGCGACATTGGCGGTCTGGTCAGCTTCTTCGAGAAAGTGAAAGCGGAAGAGGAAAAGCGCCTGGCCGAGATCGGCGACGACGACGCCCGCGCGGCCGTTGAAGCCGGCTTTGCCTTGCTGAGCAGCCACCCGGCCACCGAAGACCGCATCGCCGCGCTGCGCGCGCTGTCGAGCCGGCGCTACAGCGCCGATCCGGATCGCGAAGATGCGTTCCGGGCACTGAAAGCACGGGTCGCCACGCTGGTCAGCAACGCCGACGACGCGGTCAGCACCGACGCCGGTGATCAAGCCCGCACTACCGAGTCCGCCCTTTGAGACGACCCCTTTTGAATTCGGCCCATGGAGATCATGCTGTGAAAGTGGAACTGAAAGGCAGCGCTGCCTTTGCTTACCTGGATGTGGAGCTCGCCCCCGGCGAAACGATCATTGCCGAACCGGATGCGATGTCCAGCATGGCAGCCGATCTCGATCTGGACGCCAAATTCAACGGCGGTTTCTTCAAGGGCTTGCTGCGCAAGTATCTCGGTGGCGAGAGCTTGTTCATCAACCATTTCTCGAACAACAGCAACGGCCCACGGCAGCTGACGCTGGTGCAGTCGACGCCGGGCGCGCTGCGTTGCATCGAATTGCGTGGCAACAGCTTCTGCCTGCAGCCGGGCGCATTTCTCGCCTGCACGCCGGATGTCAGCATCGGTTTGCGCTGGGCCGGCTTCACCTCGCTGATCGCACGCGAAGGCCTGTTCAAGCTGGAAGTGTCGGGCACCGGCAAGGTCTGGTATGGCGCGTACGGCGAGCTGCTGGAGCGCGAGATCGACGGTGAGCACATTGTCGACTCCGGTCATCTGGTCGGTTACGAACCGCAGATGCAGCTGAAACTGCAACTCGCTGGCGGCATTTTCTCCAGCCTGTTCGGCGGTGAAGGCCTGGTGACCCGGGTCGAAGGCAAAGGCAAGATCATCATCCAGACCCGCAGCCTGACCGGCCTCGCCGGCTGGCTCAATCCGAAGTTGCCGTAAGGAGGCGTTGTCATGCAGGTTGAATTTACCCACCGCCCCGGCAACACCGCCGCGCGCATCCGTTTGCAGCCCGGTGAAAGTTGCACCAGCGAATCCGGCGCGATGATCGCGATGAGCGGCAACATGGACATCACCACGACCACGCACAAGAAAAGCAGCGGCAGCGCACTGAAAGCGCTCAAGCGCATGCTGTCCGGCGAGTCCCTGTTCCTGAACCATTTCGAACCGCGTGGCAGCGCCGGTGAAGTCTGGCTCGGCTCGACGCTGGCCGGCGACATGATGGAGTACACGCTGCAGAACGAAAGCCTGATTGTGCAATCGGGTTCCTTCCTCGCCTGCGACAGCGGCGTCGAGATCGACCTCGGCTGGCAAGGCTTCAAGTCGCTGCTGTCCGGCGAAAGCGTGTTCTGGCTCAACCTCAAAGGCAGCGGCAAGGTGGTGCTGAGCAGCTTCGGCGCGATCTATCCGGTGCAGGTCAACGGCGAACACATCGTCGATACCGGCCACATCGTGGCCTTCAGTGAAACGCTGGATTTCAGCCTGACCAAAGCCGGCAAGAGCTGGCTGCACTCGATGCTCGGCGGCGAAGGCCTGGTCTGCAAATTCAAGGGGCGCGGCACCGTCTGGTGCCAGTCGCATAACCCGAGTGCGTTCGGCAAAGCGGTTGGCCCGCTGCTGCGGCCACGCAAATAACACGCGCGCGGAGAGGATGATTCAGCATGACTTATCAAATCGTACTGCAAGCCCAGGAAGCGAGCGCCGCCCGCGTCGCCGCGTTTGCCACCCTGTTCAAAACCGATGCAGCGAAAGCGAGCGCCTGTTTTGCCCGCGCACCGATGACACTGAAATCCGGTATCGACGCCGATCTGGCGGAAAAATACCGGATGATGCTGGCGAAAGCCGATATCGCCATCGAAGTGAAAGCGATGAACGTCGATGCCGCGGCGGCAACCGCGGCCGCCACGACGGTGATGGCGGGCGCGGCCGGGCGCGCGGCAGTGGCGGCACCGAATAACGGTCACAACAACAGTCACAACAACAGTCACAACACCATCAGCAGCAACGGCGGTGGCGACGGTCAACCGCCGGCACTGAATCCGCATGGCAATGGCCAGTGGTCCAGCGACAATCTGCCCGGCTTCAAATTCCGCATCGAAGGCCGGCCGGATTTCGGTTTCCTGACCGTCAAACTGCCGGCCAACAAGACGCTGAAAGTCGAAGCGTCGGCGATGGCAACCATGGACACGCACCTCAAGATGAAAGCCAAGCTGCGCGGCGGCCTTGGCCGCTTCATCAGTGGCGAATCGATCGTCGTCAACGAGTTCACCGCCGAAGGCGCGCCGGGTGAAATCGGCATTGCGCCGGCTTCCCCGGGCGATCTGCGCCATGTCTATCTCGACGGCAATGTCGTGTACCTGCAGAACTCGGCGTTTGTTGCCGCCGACCTGGGCGTCGAACTGGAAACCAAATGGCAGGGCTTCACCAAGGGTTTCTTCTCCGGCGAAAGCCTGTTCCTGATCCGCGCCAGCGGCACCGGCGATTTGTGGTTCAACTCCTACGGCGGCGTCATCGACATCGATGTCGACGGCGAATACGTAGTGGATACCGGCAACATTGTCGCGTTCACCGATGGCCTCGATTACACCATCAACAAGGTCGGTGGTTACAAGTCGCTGTTCTTTTCCGGCGAAGGCCTGGTCTGCCGGTTCAGCGGCAAAGGCAAGGTCTGGATCCAGACGCGCGCCGTCGGCGCCCTCGCGGCCTGGGCCCATCCGTTCCGGCCAGCACCGAAACGGGGCTGATGTCATCGAGAAAAGAAAAGGCCGCATTTGCGGCCTTTTCTTTTTGCTGCAATCGAAGATCAGTCCTTGCTCGCCACGGCCTGCTGCATCAATTGCCACAACGCTTCGACATGTTCCCGTTCGGTTGGCAGCGCACCAATCGACACCCGCACCATCCAGCGACCATCCAGTTGCGACGGCGTCAGATAGGCTTTGCCGGAGGCGTTGATCCGGTTGACCCAGCCGAGCGTGTGGCGATCAAGCGCATCGCCATCGAGTCCCTCGGGTTCGTGCCGGACGCAGATGGTTTGCAGCGGCACCGGTGCCAGCCGTTGCCAGTTCGCCGTCTGATCAATTTGGCGCGCGAACCATTGGGCATTGGCGAGATCGCGGCGCAACCGTGCCTGCAAACCTTCGACGCCTTGCTCGCGCAGCAACAACCAAAGTTTCAGCGCGCGCGCCCGGCGACCGAGCGGAATACCCCAGTCGCGGTAATTCCTGGCGCTGCCATCGGCGGCGGTTTGCAGATAACTCGGGTTCGACGACATGACCCGGATGAGGTGTTGCGGATCGCGCACGTAGTAAGTGGAGCAATCGAACGCGACGCCAAGCCATTTGTGCGGATTCAGCACCAGCGAATCGGCGCGTTCGACGCCGGCAAAGAGCGGCCGGCATTCCGGCAGGATCATCGCCGAGCCGGCGAGCGCGGCATCGACATGCAGCCACAGGCCATGGTGTTCCGCGAGTGCGGCAATCGGTTCAAGCGGATCGATGGCGGTGGTACCGGTGGTGCCGACACTCGCGATGATCGCGCAGGGCTGCAGACCGGCGTCGAGGTCGGTTTGAATCGCGCGCTGCAGGGCGTCCGGCTTCATGGCGTAGGCGACATCGGTGTCGATAAGCCGCATGTACTGTTTGCCAAAGCCGGCCAGCAATACCGCCTTGTGCACCGAGCTGTGCGCCTGCGCCGAGGTGTAGATCACCAGCGGTTTGTGCACCTGCTGCAGGCCACTGCGGGTTGCACCGTAATCGCTGCTGCGCTCACGGGCGCTCAGCAATGCCACCAGTGTCGAGGTGGACGCCGTGTCCTGAATGACGCCTTGCCAGGCGTCGGACAAACCGAGCATTTGCCGCAGCCAGTCGGTGCTGACTTCTTCGATTTCAGTCAGCGCCGGACTCGACTGCCAGTTGAGACCGAGCTGGCCCAAACCGGTCGAGACCAGATCGCCGAGCACGCTGCTGAGCTCGCCATTGGACGGGAAGTAGCCGAAGAACGACGGATGCAGAAAGTGCGAGCAATGCGGCGGCAATAGCCGTTGCAGATCGGCCAGCACGGTGTCGAAGGAGTCGGCCTGCGCCGGCGGTGTGGTCGGCAACTGTGCCCGCAGCGCGCCTGGCGCAACCGGCGCCATCACCGGCGGTGTGCCGTGATAGATCTGGCTGCGCTGATCGGCGAGCCAGTCGATCAGCTGATGACCATAGTGACGAAACTGTTCCGGCGTCATGGTGCGCCCCTGCGTAGAACGATGTTGGAAAGATGATGGCCGGAGCTTACGGCCTTTGCCGCAGGCTGCCAACGCCGGGCTTGAATGCTTATGCACGGGAGCAAATGGTGCGACCGCCCCGCGCAGACTAGAATGCGCACGCCAACCCGGCAACGGCAGGAGAATGCGCATGCAAATGCCAGCAGCAGCCTCGGGGGTGCAGGTTCGTGGCGCGACCGATCCGCGACCGCACGTGGTCATCATCGGCGCCGGTTTTGCCGGCCTGTCGGCAGCGAAAACGCTGGCCGACGCACCGGTCCGGATCAGCTTGATCGACCGGCGTAATCACCATTTGTTTCAGCCACTGCTTTATCAGGTGGCGATGGCGGCGCTGAATCCCAGCGACATTGCCTACCCCATTCGCGCCATCCTGCGCGATCAGAAAAATGTCCAGGTGCTGCTCGCCGAAGCCAGACACATTGCACTCGCGGACCAGCGCATTGAACTCGACAACGGCACGCTGCACTTTGATTACCTGATCATCGCCACCGGTGCCAGCCACTCTTATTTCGGTAACGATCAATGGGCACCGTTCGCGCCCGGCCTGAAATCGATTGAAGACGCACTCGATATTCGCCGTCGGGTGTTTCTGGCTTACGAAGCCGCCGAGCGCGAACGCGATCCGGCGGCGCAGCAAGCCTGGCAAACCTTTGTCGTCATCGGTGGTGGCCCGACCGGCGTCGAACTGGCCGGCGCGCTGGCGGAAATCGGTCGGCACACCTTGAAGGATGATTTTCGCCAGACCGATCCGCGCGCAGTGCGGGTGGTATTGGTCGAAGGGCGCGAGCGCTTGTTGTCGACCTTTGACCCGAAACTCTCGAAGGATGCCGAGGCCGCGTTAGCAAAACTTGGCGTCGAAGTGCGCACCAATCAACGCGTCACCGCGGTCAGTGAACACGCGGTGACCCTTGCAGATGGCGAACAGCTTGCCGCACGCACCGTGCTCTGGGCGGCCGGCGTGCAGGCCTCAGCGCTGGTTCGTGATCTGCCGGTCAACCGCGACCGCGCCGGCCGGGTCGAAGTGCAGCCGGATTTGAGTCTGCCCGCGCATCCGAAGGTGTTCGTCATCGGCGACACCGCAAAAATGCTCAGCGAGGGCAAAGAAGTGCCCGGCATGGCGCAAGGCGCACATCAGGCGGGACGCCATGTTGGCCGGCAAATTGCCGCAGAAGTGCGCGGTGAAGCTCATGCCCGGCAGCCGTTCAAATACCGCCATCTCGGCTCGATGGCGACCATCGGCCGCGCCTCGGCGATCGCCGAAATCGGTTGGTGGAAACAGAGCGGCTTCTTTGCCTGGTGGTTCTGGTGGGTGTTGCATATTTACGGCCTGGTCGGCTTTCGCAACCGGCTCAGCGCGTTTCTGAACTGGGGCTGGCATTGGCTGACCTTTCAGCGCGGCGCCCGCCTGATCACCGGTGAGCCGCCGCCGTTGCCGCGGATCGGCGGCAGCGAAAATCAGGATGGCGGCCGTGGTGATGACAACCGAGAAAAATAAAAAAACCGGCGCCGTGGCGCCGGTTGCATGAGGAACGCCCACGCCGTGCCGACTCGGGTGCGGTCGCGGGAATGCCGACTCGCGCTTTGTGCGCAAGTGGCCGCGGCTATTGCAGCGTTTCCGCGCCGCGTTGTCGTGACCTGAGCGCGACAGCCGCTGCCGCGATCACGACAGCGACGTTGTCAGGACAGTGCTGGTCGCGTCTGTGCCAGTGTCGTGCGGCGCGGAGACGCGATGGCGCTGCTGGTACTCGCCGGGTGTCAGCCCGTATTGCTGTTTGAAGCAGCGACCGAAATGGCTTTGGTGGGCAAAACCGACCGCCTGCGCAACCCAGGTCACCTTGTTGCCATCCGCCAACAGCAGCGCCGCCTGCCGCAAACGGTAGCGGCGCAGGTAATCGGCCGGACTGATGTCGGCCGCGGCTTTCAGCCGGCGCTGCAACTGGCGCGGACTCATCGCCATGGCATCGGCGAGCTGGCCGAGATCGAGTTCGGCTTCACCGAAACGACTGGCCAATACCTCGTCCAGCCGTTGCAAAAGCGGATCGGCTTTCGCCACCGGCAGCGGCGCAGTCGGCATGCTGGCACGCGCTGCTGTTGCCGGCGCGGCCCGCTCGCGCATGACGACCGGCGACAGCTCGCTGCTCAGCAGATGCCGCGCCAGGATCAGCGCGATCAGCAGCAGCCAGGCCGCCAGAAACAGATCGCGCGCGGCCCGGCTCGGCTCCAGCAGGACGCCGAGGCCGTAACCCATCAGGTGGATGAACAGCGGGAACAGCGCCAGCAGCAGGAAAGGTGTCAACGGATGCAGCAGCCCGCGCGCCCAGACCGGGCAAACCAGCGGCCGTCGCCGACTGCGCCGGCGACCGGGACTGGCCAGTTGCAGCAGCGGCAGCAAAGCCAGCAGCACCAGGGCGGTCCAGCTGTCGTCGGCGCTCGGCCGGTACAGGCCGGCAAACAGCGCCCAATCGACGCCGTCGATCACCAGGGCGGCAGTGAACGCCAGCGCGGTGGTGCGCAGCAGGCGCGCCAGCTGCGGCGAACCGGTGCGCAACGCCAGCAGATAGCAGCGCAGCGCGACGTACAGATCGAGAAACAGGAAAAACAGGAAGGTCGGCGCCCAGTTGTCGTACTCACGCGGCGCCACCAGTGCCGGCAGCAGCACCAGGTAACTGAACATGGCGACGACAAAGACCGGCGCGAATCCGCGCGGCGGCCGGTTTTCCAGCCGATCCAGGGTCCAGAGCAGGATCAGGAAATACAGCCCGTGCAGCACTTCTTCGATCAGATCGATGCCGATGGCCCGGCCATACCAGAGCTCAATGCTGAAAATGACCCAGCCAAGCGCCCAGCAGCTGATGCCGGCGGCGAGCCCGGTCAGCAGCAGGCGGCTGGCCCCGGGTCGCGCCCGCCAGGCGCGATAGCCAAGGCCGGCGGCGATCAGCAGCAGCATGGCGGCTTTGGCATCGGCGAGCAGCAGGTGGTAGGCAACCGGCGCCGGCAACCACGGCAACGCTACGAGCAGCAACGCCAACAACAGCAAACCCAGCCACCAGGCAATGAACTGGCGGCGTCGGAAATGCCGAAGCGGAGTCAGGGGCGCAGGATGTTCCATGCAATCAGGGCCGGACCTTCCTTGTGTCGTTGGCCCGAGTATAACCAGCACGGCAGGTCGGTACAGCCTGCCAGTCCAGCTCAGTTGCCGGCAGGCACCGACTGGGCGATCAGATAATCCATTGCCGCGCGCAGCTCGTCGTCCGTGCAATCGTGGCAATTGCCACGCGGCGGCATCGCTTTTTCACCCTGCAGCACCACTTGCCACAGGTGTTCACGCCCTTCCGCCAGCTTGGCTTGCCAGGCTTCGGCATCGCCCATGCGCGGCGCGTTGTACAGGCCGCGGCCATGGCAGCTCAGGCAATACTGGTTGACGATAGCGGCGCCGCTGCGGCTGGCCTGCGGGCTTACGGCCGCCGGCGGCTCCGCCGGACCGGTTTCGGAACAGCCCGCCAGGCCGAACAGGGCGACCAGCAGCGCGAAACACAAGCCTTGCATCGTGAACTCTCCGGACAAACGCTAATGGCTGTCGCTGATACGAAAACCGCAATAAAAAAGGGCTGCAGCGCAGCCCTTTCTCGCCTCGGCCGATACGCCGAGGGTGAGCACTTGCTTACTTGGAAGCATCGACCACATAGGCCAGAACAGCCTTCAGTTCGTCTTCCGAGCAGTCCATGCACATGCCCTTCGGCGGCATCGCGTTCTTGCCGTTCATCAGGCTGTTCCAGAGCGCATCGTCACCGGCCTTGAGGCGCGGCGCCCAGGCGGCCTTGTCGCCCAGCTTCGGGGCACCAGCCACACCGGCGGCATGGCAGCCGGCACACGCGCCGTTATAAACCTGTTCGCCGCTGCGCGGGCCGCTGCTGGCGACCACGGCCGGCGCCGGATTCGGGATATCGTCACCTTCGACATAGACCTTGCCGACCGGTGCGGTCCGTTCCCGCTGGGACGCTTCCGAGCGCCAGCTCTTGCTGTCCTGGCCGGCCACAGCGGCCTGCAATGACACCCCAATCAGCACTGCGGCTGCTGCGGCAACCGCCATCTGGCGCAAATTCATGCCCAACCTCTTTATTACGGTGAGCCCCAACCCGGCTGGGGCGACGGCCGCGAAGTATAGCGGAAGGCCCTGCCCGGATGAAGGTTTTGCCGCACCAAGACTCCGGCTCGCGCCCTGACTTCCGGCACTGTCGCCACGGGTCGCCGACGGTGACACTGACCCGGATGGCGAACGTGGCGGCCGAGCAGGCGCCGGTTCGCAACCACTGCCAGAGTTCCCGGCATTAACAATCAGATACGTTTGCCGCGAACGTCGCAATGGCTCGGTCAGGACAATGGCCCCATCCGAAGTGGACCTTTTCCTTCTTTTGTTACGGGGATGCCCATCATGAAGCGTCACACCCACCTGCACCGCACTCTGCTGGCTGCCAGCGTCGTACTCGGTCTCGGCGTTTTGGCCGGCTGTGGCCAACAAGGTCCGGAACAGGCGGCCGAAGCCGTCGCCCAGCCGCTGTTGCTGGCCAGCGCCGATCTGATCGCGCTCGGCACCGGCGAGCTCGGCACCGGTCCGGTGATTTCCGGTTCGCTGCAGCCGGAAAAGCAAGCCGATCTGCGCGCCGAAGTCTCGGCCGTGGTCATGCAGGTGTTCAAGCACAACGGCGACAAGGTCCAGAAAGGCGATCTGCTGGTCCGGCTCGACGACACCTACCTGCGCGAAAACCTCGCGTCGGCGGAAGAAGCCGAGCGCGCCTCGCAGCAGGCTTTTGATCAGGCCCAGCGCCAGTTCGAACGACTGAAGACGCTGTCCTCGACCGGCGCGGTATCGACCCAGAATCTGGAAGACGCCGAGATCCGCCGCAACAACGCCCAGAGCGATCTGGCGGCAGCGAAAGCGCGCGTCGTGCAGTCGCGTCAGCAAATGGAAAAAACCGAAGTGCGGGCACCGTTCGCCGGCATCATCAGCGAGCGTTCGGTGTCCAACGGCGACACCGCGCAAGTCGGCAAGGCGCTGCTGAAAGTGATCGACCCGAGCAGCATCCGTTTCGATGGTTTGATTGCCGCCGAGCAAGTCACCCAAGTGAAAGTGGGTAACCCGGTCCGGTTCCGCATCAACGGTTACGAGAACCAGCAGTTCGATGGTGTCATCGAACGGGTCAGTCCGATGGCCAACAGCGTTACCCGTCAGGTGGAAATCGCGGTGCGCATTCAGGGCACCGGCGCGCCGCTGGTCGCCGGTCTGTTCGCCGAAGGCCGCGTGCAAACCGACAGCCGGCCGGCACTGATGCTGCCGGAATCGGCACTGGTGCGGCAGGGCGACCACAACTACGTCTGGCGGGTCAAAGATGGCGTGCTGAGCAAAGTGGAAGTGATGGTGGGCAACCGCGACATCCGCGAAGGCAGCTACGAAATCAAGGCGGGCGTGCTGGCCGGCGAGCAAGTGCTGCGTCATCCGCACAGTCAACTGAAAGACGGCGCCAGTGTCACGCTCGACACCGCAGCCGTTGCCAACAACAACTGATGCGCCAGTCCTGAACGCCCGGAGCTGCTCCCATGTTTCTGTCAGATTTCAGTATCAAGCGACCCGTCGCCACCGTCGTCGTGACGATTGCGCTGGTCGCCCTTGGCTGGATGGCGCTCGGCAAGCTGCGCGTCAACGAACGGCCCGATGTCCAGCCGCCGATGCTGCGCGTCAGCATCCCGTATCCGGGCGCCTCGCCGGAAACGGTAGAGCGCGAAGTGCTCGACCGGATCGAGAAGTCGATGCGCAGCATTCCCGGCGTGCGCGAGATGAACGCCTGGGCCAATGAAGGCAGCGGCTTCTTCAACATCCAGTTCGATTTCAACAAGAACCTGATCGAAGCCAGCGACGAAGTGCGCAATGCGATCTCGGCGGTGCGCTACAAACTGCCGGTGGAAATGCGCGAGCCGGTGATCCAGCGCGCCGACCCCGACGCCTGGCCGATCATGTCGCTGTCGCTGTCGTCGAGCTCGCAAAGCCATCTCGAGCTGTCGCGGCTGGCCGAAGACGAAATCGCCGATCAATTCCGCGCCATCGACGGCGTGGCCGTGGTCAACGTGTCCGGTGCGCTGCGCCGCGAGCTGTCGGTGCTGCTGCGCAGCGCCAAGCTGCGCGAGCACAACATCTCGGTTGCGGAAGTGCAACGCGCGCTGTCGAACCAGAACCTGACCGCGCCGGCGGGTCGCCTGAAAGGCGAACTCGGTGAAACCGGCATCCGCTTGATCGGCCGACTGGAATCACCGGAAGAATTCGAGCGCATTGTCATCAAGCGCAGCGGCGACGAAGTGGTCCGGCTCGGCGATGTTGCCGAAGTCCGCGACGGCACCGCCGAGAACAACAATATCTCGCTGTACAACGGCAAACCGTCGGTCGGTATCAGCATCGTCCGGACCCGCGATGCCAGCACCGTTTCCGTCTCGCACGCGGTGCGTGCCGAACTGGACAACATCCGCAAGAATCTGCCGGCCGGTACCGAGCTCGAACTGGCGTTCGACGGCGGCGAATGGGCCGAGCAGAGCCTGAACAACGTGATCGAAGCGCTGGTACTCGGCGCCGGCCTGACCATTTTTGTCGTCTACGTGTTCCTGAACTCCTGGCGCTCGACGCTGATCACCGCACTCGCCCTGCCGACCTCGGTGCTTGCTGCCTTTATCGCGGTCTGGCTGTGCGGCTTCACCCTGAACTTCATGACCCTGCTCGGCCTGTCGCTCGCCATCGGCGTGTTGATCGACGATGCGATCGTCGTCCGGGAAAACATTGTCCGGCACATGGAGAACGGTTCCGACCGGATGACGGCCGCGCGCGAAGGCACCCGTGAAATCGGCCTTGCCGTCGCCGCAACGACGTTCTCGATCATCGCGGTGTTCATCCCGGTCGCGTTCATGGGCGGCATGACCGGCCAGTGGTTCAAACCATTCGGCCTGACCGTGGCGGCCTCGGTGCTGGTCAGCCTGTTCATCTCGTTCTCGCTGGACCCGATGCTGTCGGCCTACTGGGGTGACCCGATCGGCTATCAACACCGCGAGAAAAAAGGTTTCTCGAAGCTGCTCGAACGGTTCAACAACTGGTTCGATCATCAGGCCGACCGCTATGGCTATGTGATCAGCTGGGCGTTGAAGCATCGCAAGTGGATGGCGATCTTCGCGGTGCTGAGTCTGGTTGTCGCGGTTGTGCTGCAGGGCAAGTTTGGTGGCACCAGCTTCCTGCCGGCGTCCGACAACGGTCAGCTCAGTGTCGAGATCCGGATGCCGTCTGGCGTCAGCCTCGACTACGCCCGGATCAAGACCGAGCAGGCCGCCACGCTGTTCCGTGAAATTCCGGAAGTCAAATCGACTTACAGCGATATCCGTACCGGCAACAGCCGCATTGATGTCGACATCGGCAAATCATCCGACCGTGATCGTCCGGCATCGGCAATTGCCGCCGACATGCGCGCCCGGCTGGCCCGCTTGGTCGGCGCCGAATACACCGTGCAGGAAGACACCAACAACGGTGGCGGCAAGCCGGTTCGGATCAGTTTCTATGGCGAAGATTCGCGCAAGCTGATGGAAATCACCAACGCCTTCATGGACGATCTGCGCAAGGTCGAAGGCGCGGTGGATGTCGGTCTGGCTGAACAGGATCCGATGCCGGAACTGCAGATCGAACTGGACCGCAGCCTGGCCAGCACGCTCGGCATTTCGACCGGTGATGCCGCCCAGGCGCTGCGCGTTGCGTTTGCCGGCATCGAGGTCGGCGACTGGGTCGACCCGAACAGCGAAACCCGCGACGTGGCGCTGCGCCTGCACCCGGATGATCGCCGCGACATCGCTGCGCTGGAGCGCCTGCCCTTGGTGCCCGGTGGCAGCAATACCGTGGTGCCGCTGGAGCAGATCGCGAAAGTGCGCATGGACAAGGCGCCAGCGCGTATCTCGCACATCGATGGCAAGCGCGCCGTCACTGTAACTGCCAACGTGCAGGGTCGCGCCTCGGGCGATGTCATTGCCGACGCGGTGAAACTGGCCAAGGCCATCGACTATCCGACCGGCTACGGCATCGAATTGCGTGGCGCCGGCCGTGATCAGCAGGAAGTGTTCGGCGCCATGTTGACCGCCTTGGTCATGGGTGTCGTGCTGATGTACTTCATACTGGTGATCCAGTTCGGTTCGTTCCTGGCACCGATTCCGGTGATGCTGAGCTTGCCGCTGAGTTTGATCGGGGTCGTGGTGGCGCTGGTCAGCACCGGCCACACGCTGAACCTGATGAGCTTCATCGGCATCATCATGTTGATGGGTCTGGTTGCCAAGAACGCGATTCTGCTGCTCGACTGCGCCCGCAAGAAGGAAGCGGAAGGCATTGATCGCGAAGAGGCCTTGATGGAAGCCGGTCGTGCCCGTCTGCGGCCGATTCTGATGACCACGTTCGCGCTGATCGCCGGCATGCTGCCGGTCGCGATTGGCGTCGGTGAAGGCGGCGAGTTCTATCAGCCGCTGGCGATCGCGATCATCGGCGGTACCATCACCTCGACCATCCTGACCCTGCTGATGATCCCGAGCTTCTACGACAGCATCGAGATTGCCGCCGAGCGTGCCCGCGCCAAGTTCCAGCGCCGCAGCGAACGGTTCGGCAGTGCCGTCAGTGCCGTGCTGATCGTGCTGGAGTCGATTCTGACCCTGGTCTTCATCCGGGCGATTTACCGGCTGCTGATGCTGCCGTTCCGCCGCCGTCAGGCCAACGGACTGGTGATTCAGCGTAGCTGAGTGCAAGCCGATCGCTGGATCACAGGCATCAACAAAAGGGCCGCAGCCATTGCGGCCCTTTTGTTTTCCCGATCAGCATGGGCACACGCCCAGGCGAGCGGTTCACTCCGCTGTCGCGGTTGCGGCGGCCAGCGCCGGGTCCTGCCGGTGCGCCTGTGCTGGCGACAGCAGCGTGTACATCACCGGGACCACGAACAGCGTAAAGAACGTGCCGATCAACATGCCACCGACAATGACCCAGCCGATCGGTTGCCGGCTCTCGGCACCGGCGCCGGTTGCCAGCGCCAGCGGCACGGCACCGAGCACCATCGCACCGGTGGTCATCAGGATGGGCCGCAGGCGCAGCGTCGCGGCTTCTGCCACCGCCTCGAACAGCGCCTTGCCTTCGGCCCGCAGTTGATTGGCGAACTCGACAATCAGGATGCCGTGCTTGGTGATGAGACCGACCAGCGTGATCAGACCGATCTGCGAGTAGATGTTCAGCGTGCCACCGGTGATCTTCAAGGTGAACAGCGCCCCGGCAATCGCCAGCGGCACCGAGAACAGGATCACGAACGGATCGATAAAACTCTCGAACTGCGCCGCCAGCACCAGGAAGATGAAGATCAAGGCCAGCACAAACGTCATGTAGATCGAGCTGCTCGACTCCTTGAACTCGCGGGTATTGCCGGCGTAATCGATTTGCGCCTTGATATCGCCGAGCGCCAGCACCGTTTGCTCGAAAAAGGCCACCGCCTCGCCCAGCGTGTAAGTGGGCGCCAGCGTTGCGCTGACCGTCGCCGAGCGCAGTTTGTTGAAGTGGTTCAGCTCGCGTGGACTGACCGTTTCCTTGATGGTCACCAGATTCGACAACGGCACCATCTGATCATTGGCGGTGCGAACATAGAGTCGGGTCAGATCATCCGGGTTGGCGCGATCGGGCCGGTCGACCTGAACCCAGACATCGTATTGCTCGGCGCCGATCTTGAACCGGGTTACCTTGCGGCCGCCGAGCATCGTCTCCATGGTGCGGCCGATCTGGCTGATCTCGGCGCCAACCAGTTTGGCTTTTTCGCGATTGACCTCGACTTGCAGCTCGGGCTTGTTCAGACGCAGATCGCTGTCGATATTGGCCAGGCCCGGATTGCCGCGCGCTTTTTCCGTGACCGCATTGACCAGCGTTTGCAGATCGGCATAGCTGCCACTGGTCTGCAAGACAATTTCCAGCGGTTTCGCCGTCGGCCCTTGCCCCAGCGACGGCGGAATGACCGGAAACGCCAGCAAGCCCGGCACCCCGGCCCACAACTGACCGCCAATCGCCTGGGCGATATCCGCCGGTTTGCGCTCACGCTCTTCCCAGTCTTTCAGCCGCACGAACGACAAGGTCTGGGTCGAGGTCGGGAACCCGACAATGGTGAACCAACGCTCGACTTCCGGCACGCTCTTGAAGATGTCTTCCATTTTGTAGGCGTATTTGTTGACGTAGTCCGGTGTCGCGCCTTCCGGTCCCAAACCGAAGCCGATGAAAAGGCCACGGTCCTCGGTCGGTGACAGTTCACTTTTCAGCGTGGTGAACAACCAGGCCGACGCGCCGCCCATTGCCAGCGCGAACAAGACGACAACGATGCGCAGATTCAGCGCCCGCACCAAGACCGCGTGATAGGCCCGGTTGAGCGCGTTGAAGAAATTCTCGAAACTTTGGTAAAGCCGGCCGTGCTGCTCGTGCGGCTTCAGCATCCGCGAACACATCATCGGGCTCAGCGTCAGCGCGATGAAACCGGACACCAGCACCGCGCCCGCCAGAGTCAACGCAAACTCGGTGAACAGTTTGCCGGTGCGGCCGGTTGAAAACGCAATCGGCGTGAACACCGCCGCCAGCGTCAGCGTCATTGCGATGACGGCAAAGCCGATCTCTTTCGAACCCTTGAACGCCGCCGCCATCGGCGCCATGCCCTCTTCGATATGGCGGTGGATATTCTCCAGCACGACGATGGCGTCATCGACGACCAGACCGATTGCCAGCACCATCGCCAGCAGCGTCAGCGTATTGATGGTGAAGCCGAACAGGGCCATCAAGGCAAATGCGCCGATCAGACTGACCGGAATGGTCACCAGCGGAATCAAAGTTGAACGCAAGGAGCGCAGGAATATGAAGATGACCAGCACCACCAGCACGACCGCCTCGATGATCGCTTCGTAGACGGCATCAATCGAACGGGCGATGAAGATCGACGAGTCGTACGCCACTTCGGCACGCATGCCCTCCGGCAGGAATTTCTCGATGACCGGCAGTTCACCACGCACGGCGGCCGAGACATCGAGCGGATTGGCAACCGACTGTTTGACCACGCCGAGCGCGACCGCGTTATTGCCTTTGTAGCGGGTGTAGGCGCGCTCGAACTCCGGACCGATCTCGACCCGGGCAACATCAGCCAGCCGAACCAGATAGCCACCGTCGTCGCGCAGAATGATGTCGCGGAATTCTTCCGGCGTATTCAGATCGGTTTGCGAGCGCACCGTGAATTCGGTGTCCTGGCTTTCGACCCGACCAGCGGGGATCTCGACATTCTGTGCCCGCAATGCCGTTTCGACATCCTGCGCGGTCAGGTTGTAACCGGCCAGCCGTTCCGGATCGAGCCAGATGCGCATCGCATAGCGACGGCCGAACACGATCACATCGGCAACGCCGGGCAGCGTTTGCAACCGATCCTTGACGGTGTTGTCGGCGTAGTCGGTGATCTTCAGCAGATCATGCCGATCCGACATGAACGCGATCCAGATAATCGGCTGGGCATCGGCCTCGGTTTTGGCAACAATCGGTTCTTCGATTTCATCCGGCAGCGCGCCGCGCACCCGGGCCACGCGATCACGGACATCGGATGCCGCTGCATCAATGTCGCGGCCAAGTTTGAACCGTACCGAAATCTGCGAGCTCTCCGCCCGGTTGATCGAGGTGATGAAATCGATGCCTTCGATGCCGGACAGCGAATCTTCCAAGGGCTTGGTGACCTGTGTTTCGATGATCTCGGCATTGGCGCCAGGATAGCGGGTGCTGACCGTCACCACCGGTTCGTCGATGTTCGGGTATTCGCGGACACTGAGCCGGTCGTAGGCGATGACACCGAGCAGCAGCACCACCAGATTGAGCACGGTGGCGAGCACCGGCCGTTTGATGCTGAGATCGGACAGAACCATGGCGGTCTTCCTTGCTTCTGGATGGAGCGGCGGCGACGCGTCAGTTGCGCGCCGGTGTCGGCGGGATCATCGTGACCGGCATGCCCGGCTGCAGTTTCATGTGGCCGGCGGTGATCACGGCATCCCCGGCAGCAAGCCCGTCGGTGATTTCCACTTCGCCATTGCGGCGAACGCCGGTCTTGACCGCTGTGATCGCCACTTTGCCGTCGACGATTTTGTATAGCGTGCGGGAGCCATCGGCATTCGGTACCAACGCCTGTTCCGGTACCAGCAGCGCATTTGCCTTGCTCGCCAGCACCAGCGCGACCCGTGCGAACAGACCGGGCTTCAACTCGGCTTTCGGGTTCGGCACCTGCGCGCGCAGGATCAGCGAACGGCCTTTCTCGTCGATTTGCGGATCGATGGCAAAAACCTTGCCGGTGAAGTGACGACCCGGCAGCGCATCCAATGTCAGCTGTACTTCCTGCTGCACCCGCACCTGACTCAGGTAGCGTTCCGGAATGCGGAAATCGATCTTGATCGGATGAACATCGACCAGCGTCACCAGATCCTGGCCGGCCTGCACCATTGCACCCGGGCTGACCGAGCGCACACCGATCACGGCATCAAACGGTGCCTTGACCCGCATCTTGCCGAGCTGGGCCTCGGCCAGCGCGACATCGGCCTGCGCCACTTTGAGTTGCGCCGCAGTCTGATCGAACTCGGTCTGGCTGATCAGTTGCTTCTGCAGCAACTCGGCCCGGCGCTGGTAATCCGACTGCGCCAGCGCCAGTGTCGCCTTGGCCCGCGCCAGCTGGGCCGCCTGCACCGAGTCGTCCAGCTGCACCAGCACCGCACCGGCCTTGACCGGCTGGCCTTCGGTGAAACCGAACCGGGCAATGCGGCCCGCGACTTCCGGCCGAATGACCACCGTCTCGTTGGCAACCAGGCTGCCGACCGCATCAACCACCTGATCCAGCGGCCGAGCAGTGACGGTAAGCCCCTCGACCGGCATCGCCGGCGGCGGTTCGGCGGCAAAGACCTGTGCCAGCAGCAAAGCCGGCAGCCCGAACAACAAGCGGTTCGTGTTCATAGGGCGTCCGTCACAATTGGGCAGAGCTTGATTAAAGCACAGCCAATCCGGCCCAAGCAGGAGCGACGGCGCGCCACTATTACCCGCATCCGGGCCGGAAGCCCGTTCTGCGCATGGACGCTGTCGCCGCTTGCCGCTATCATGGCGACCCTCGCGCCGACCCCGGTTGGCGCCAGCGGTACCCGGCCCCGCGCCGGGAACCGTGGCAGTGATACCTCGTTTGCGAACGACAGGTCACTGCACCCTTAATCGCTTCGCCGATTAAGCTGTTTCGCCCGTAGCGTAGGTTGGCTTAGCGCGCCAGCGCGTAACCCGACACATGTCACCGGCAGGTTGCTGTTGCAGCCAGAGTTTTGCGCCCGTAGCGTAGGTTGGGTTAGCGCGTCAGCGCGTAACCCGACACATGTCGCCGGCAGGTTGCTGTTGCAGCCAGAGTTTTGCGCCCGTAGCGTAGGTTGGGTTAGCGCGCCAGCGCGTAACCCGACACATGTCACCGGCAGGTTGCTGTTGCAGCCAGAGTTTTGCGCCCGTAGCGTAGGTTGGGTTAGCGCGTCAGCGCGTAACCCGACATATGTC
>JBMOMZ010000059.1:0-65385 GCA_049324755.1 Pseudomonadota bacterium | reverse complement strand
ATGTCACCGGCAGGTTGCTGTTGCAGCCAGAGTTTTGCGCCCGTAGCGTAGGTTGGGTTAGCGCGTCAGCGCGTAACCCGACATATGTCGCCGGCAGGTTGCTGTTGCAGCCAGAGTTTTGCGCCCGTAGCTCAGTTGGATAGAGTACAGCCCTCCGAAGGCTGGGGTCGGACGTTCGAATCGTCTCGGGCGCGCCAAAATACAAAAGCCACCCTCGCGGTGGCTTTTGTATTTTGATGTGTTCTGAGCGTGAGTACGTCCTCCGTTCGACAAAATGGCAGGATTGCCGTTTTGCACAGCGCAGCTGCCCGAAGGGCGAGCTGCCATGGATGGTGCGAGTGCATCGTCTCGGGCGCGCCACGCTTGCTACAACCGCTCAGACAACCAACACCAGCAACTGCACGACAAAACAGATCAGCAAGCCGATGGCGATGAGCCGGTCTTCCTGCTGCTGGCGGCGGTGTTCGGATTCGTGGAAAAAACTGGCCGGCAGGCCCTTGCGGGAACTGGCCGGCCCAACGTGACTGAAGTCTCTGACAGCAAAGTGACTCATGGCAAAACCTGCGGAACGTGTTCATCAGGTGTCGCCATCATGCTGCCGGGGCGGGCGCATTTGCTGCGCCCACGATCAGCCCGCCGGGCCTGCTCAGGTTTTCAGTGAGAACGGCGTGAAGTTGGTGTCGCGGTCGAACACGTCCTCGTGTTCGCGCTTTTTCAGGAAGCCGACGATGACATAGGTCAGCGGCGTCATCAGCGCTTCCCAGATCACCTTGATGGCGTAGTTGCTGACCATGACCAGCAGCAGCTGTTCGCTGCTCCAGACGCCATAGAAGGCAATGCTGTAAAACAGCAGCGAATCGATGGCCTGGCCGGCGATAGTAGAGCTGATGGTGCGGACATAAAGATGGCGGCCTTCCATCCACAGTTTGATTTTGGCCAGCACATAGGAATTGACGAACTCGCCGGCCCAGAACGCGATCAATGACGCCAGCGCAATGCGCCAGGTGGCGCCGAGCGCGGTTTCATAGGCTTCCTGATGCGGCCAGCCGGATGCCGGCGGAAATGCCAGCACGATCTGGGTCATCACCGACGCAAAAATCAACGCGGCAAAGCCGGCCCAGACCACGCGCCGCGCCCGCTTGTAGCCATACACTTCGGTCAGGCAGTCGCCAAAAATGTACGAGAACGGAAAGAACAGCACGCCGGCACCGAAGGTGAAGCCGGCGACTTCGGCGATCTTGGCCGGGCCGATCAGGTTTGAGCACAGCAGCACGGTGACAAAGCCGGCCATGACCAGATCGTAGTAGCGGTATTCACGTTGGTTCTGCATGGTTTATGGTGGGCTCCGTGCGGGCGTAGCGAGGGTTGCGCGCTCAGTTTTCGTCGTCATCCACCGGCTCGTCGACATCATTGCCGTCACCGAGCAGTGCGCTGGCGTCGCTGCTCGGCAGCGCTTCGACCGATTTCAGTTTGCGGCTGATGGCGCGGGTGCGGGTTTCTGCGCTGTCGATGGTGTTGACGGTTTCCTGCAATTTTTTCTTGGTCTTGGCCAGCACTTCACCAAACTTGCCGAACTCGGTCTTGACCGCGCCGAGCACCTGCCAGACTTCCGACGAGCGCTTTTCGATCGCCAGCGTCTTGAAGCCCATCTGCAGCGAATTGAGCATGGCCGCCAGCGTGGTCGGACCCGCGAGCGTGATACGAAAATCGCGTTGCAGCAGTTCAACCAGACCGTTGCGGCGCAGCGCTTCGGCGTACAAGCCTTCGGTCGGCAAATAGAGAATGGCGAAATCGGTGGTGTGCGGCGGCGCGACGTATTTGTCGCGGATGGTCCGAGCCTCGGTTTTGAGCCGCGTTTCCAGCAGCTTGCCGGCCTCTTCCACCGCGGCGACATCGGCACGTTCCTGGGCATCGAGCAGACGCTGGTAATCCTCGATCGGAAACTTGGCATCGATTGGCAGCCAGACCTGGCCTTCATCCTGTTTGCCCGGCAGTTTGATCGCGTATTCGACCCGCTCGCTGGCGCGCGGGCGGGTCGCGACATTGGCTTCGTATTGTTCCGGCGCAAGGATCTGTTCGAGCAGCGCACCGAGCTGCACTTCGCCCCAGGTGCCGCGGGTTTTGACATTGGTCAGCACCCGCTTGAGATCGCCGACGCCGCTGGCCAGCGTCTGCATTTCCCCCAAACCTTTGTGCACCTGTTCCAGCCGCTCGCTGACCAGCTTGAACGAATCGCCCAGCCGCTTTTCCAGCGTCGCCTGCAGTTTCTCGTCGACCGTAGCGCGCATCTCGTCGAGCTTTTTGCTGTTGTCGGTCTGCAGCGCAGTCAGCTGCTGCTGCACGGTACTGCGCACGGCTTCGAGTTTTTGCTCGTTGTTCTGCGCCAGCGCTTTCAGGTTATCGGTCAGTTCGATGCGGAACCGGTTCAGCGCCTGCTGCATTTCCTCGCGGCCGGCGCGGGCATCGGTTTGCGCGAGGCCGAGTTTCTCATCAATGGTCTGCCGCAGGGCATCGAAGCGCTGGTTCAGATCGCTGTGCAACGTCGCCAGCCGCTGCTCGAAACCCTGCAACTGGCTGTGCAATTGCTGACCAAACTGCGCATGCTGCTCGCGCTGACCGCGCGCCAGCAGGTCCAGCTGGCCGGCGAGTTCCTGGCGCTGGGTGGCGGCTTGCAGGTTGAGTTCGCTACGCAGTTGGCTGTCGGCCGCTTCCAGTCGACTGAGCTGCTGCTGCAACTCACGAAACGCCGGCTGCTGGGCCAGATCCACGGCCGGCGGCTTCACGCGCAGGCTCACCACGACCAACACGACCACCACCAGCAGTCCGAGCAACAGCAGTTCCATGACACCTCCAGCAATTCAGGCCGCAGTATGCCGGGAATTGTCCGGCTGGCACAGGCGCAGCCGGCGCGCCTGATCCGGGCCGCCAGCAACCATTACAATGCGCGGCGAACGGAGGACGGCATGCGCGCGCGCAAACACAATCCCTGGTTTCAGTTCAAACAGTTCCGGGTCGAGCAGGGCCACTGCGGCATGAAAGTCACGACCCATGCCTGCCTGTTTGGTGCCTATGTGCCGGTCGCCGGCTGCCGGCAGATCCTCGATATCGGCACCGGCACCGGTCTGCTCAGCCTGATGCTGGCCCAGCGCAGCAGCGCCCACCTCGACGCCATCGAGCTCGACGCCGGCGCCTGTCAGGATGCCGCCCGCAATTTCGCCGCCAGCCCATGGTCCGCACGCCTGCAGTTGCACGCCACCGCCTTGCAGCAGTTCACGCCGCCAGCCGAGCGACGCTATGACTGCATTGTCAGCAATCCGCCGTTCTTTTCCGCCAGTTGGCGCGCTGACGGCGATGCCCGCAACCTGGCCCGGCATGACGACGCGCTGCCGCTGACCGATTTGCTGGCAGCGGCGCGCTGGCTGCATGACGACGGCAGTCTGTGGCTGCTGTTGCCGGTCGAGGCCGATGCCCGGCTGCAGCAGGCCTGCGCCGGCGCCGAGCTGTTCTGGCGGCAACGCATCGACATCCGCAGCAAGCCGGACAAACCCGTCAGCCGGCGCATCTGGCAGCTGCGCCGGCAAAGCGGCAACGGTGCGGTGCATGCGCTCTGCATTCACGATCCTTACCCACAGTACAGTCATGACTGCCTGCAGTTGCTGCGGCCTTACTATCCCTCGCTGTGAGCCTGAGCTTTTGAACCGGTGACGGCGCACGGCCGAATCGGTGAAAACAGCGCCAAGCAGCGCCGCTGACTTTCGCCGGTCACGCCCGGCCGCTATGCTTCGCAGGCGCCAAATCGGCAGCCGCCGATGCTGCCGCGCCACCGTCATGCCGGCATCGCGCTGGCATCAAAAAAACACCAGGAGGGAAACATGGTCTGGCTCAAACGCATTGCGGTGCTGCTGTTGGTGCTGGCAGCGGTGATTATCGGCGGCGGCCTGCTGTTGCCGGATCGGGCCCACGTTGAACGCAGCATCGTGATCAATGTGCCGCAATCGCAGGTGTTTACCATGGTCAACGGCTTCGAGCGCTTCAATGAATGGTCGCCGTGGGCCAAGCTGGACCCGAACACCCGTTACGAATTCAAGGGCCCGAGCCAGGGCGTCGGCGCGTTCATGAGCTGGACCAGCCAGGATGCCGGGGTCGGCTCCGGCAGCCAGGAAATCATCGAGTCGACGCCGCCGACACTGGTCCGGGTCAAGCTGTTGTTCGAGGGCCAGGACGGCGCGGTGTCGTTTCATCGCCTGGAGCCGATGGAAACCGGCACCAAAGTCACCTGGGGCTTCGACGCCGAATTTGGCAATGATCTGATCGGCCGCTGGTTTGGTTACCTGATGTTCGATTCGATGCTCGGCGCCGATTACGAGGCCGGGCTTGCAAATCTGAAAACGGTGCTGGAGCAGGCGGCCAGCGCGCCCGCGAACGACGCGACACCTCCGGTACTGCCGGCGGCGCCCAGTGAAACCGCGGCGGACGCGCCGGCACAGGCCACTGGCTGAGCGGTGAGCCGCGCCTTGCTGCGGCACACCGACAGCAGAAAACCCGATACCACCGGCGCCCGGCACAATCCGGCTCGCCACTTTGATGAAAGGATGTAGTCGCTGTGATGCGTTGGCGCACCCTGCTGGGAGCAGTGATCAGTATTGGCCTGCTCGCGTTTGCAATCAGTTTTCTGGTGCGCATCGCGGAGCGATACAAGTACGAAGAAATCGTCGCGCATTTGCACGAGCTGCCGTGGTGGCAAATCGGTCTGGCGCTCGGTTTCACCGTGGCGAGCTATTTGCTGCTGACCTGCTATGACTTGCTGGCGGTGCTGTATCTGCGGCGCAAGCTCGCCTACCGGCGCATCGCGCTGGCCTCGTTTGTCGGTTACACCTTCAGTCACAACCTCGGCTTCGCCTTGCTGACCGGCTCCAGCGTTCGCTATCGCCTGTATTCAATGTGGGGGCTGAACCCGGCCGAAATCGCCCAGCTGGTGATGTTCTGTTCCATCACTTTTTTCCTCGGTTTGTTCGCGATGGGCGGCATTGCGCTGCTATACGCGCCACCGACGCTGCCGGCCGAACTGCTGGCCGAAAAAGCCTGGATGGCCGAGCTCGGCGATGCACTGTTCGTCGTGCTGGCCTGGTCCGGTATCGCCTGTGCGCTCGCCTATCTGGCGATTCCGCTGTTCTGGCGCCGGCCGCTGCTGATCCGCGGCGTCGAAATCCGTTTCCCCGGTTTTGGCATGTCGGTCGGTCAGCTCGTCATTGCCGGCATTGACTGGATCCTCGCCTGCGGCGTGCTGTACGCCTTGCTGCCGCCGGAAACGCGGCCGGATTTTCTGCCGGTGCTGACCATTTTCATGGCCGGCAACATTCTCGGTGTCATGCTGCATGTACCGGGCGGCATCGGCGTGTTCGAAGCGGTGGTCACCGCGCTGCTGAGTCCGGTGGTGCCAACACCACAGCTGCTCGGTGCGCTGGTCGCCTATCGGGTGACCTATTACGTGCTGCCGTTTGTCACCGCGCTGCTGTTGTTCGGCGGCCATGAAATCGTGCAGGTGATCAAGCAGCGCATTCTCAAACGCGAAGGTGCCGAAATGCCGGCCGCGTCGCGCAGCCTGATGGCCTCCATCCTCGCGCTGGCGGTGTTTCTCGGCGGCACCATCCTGCTGTTCTCGGCGGTCACCCCGACCGGCGCACAGCGGCTGCTGACACTGACCAGCACGCTGCCGTTGTGGCTGCTCGAAAGCGCCCATTTTCTGGCGGCGCTCGCCGCGGTGACCTTGTTGCTGCTCGCCGGCAGCCTGCTGCGTCACAGCCGCAATGCGTTTGCGTTGGCAACCAAACTGTTGCCGGTCGCGGCGCTGTTGGCGCTGGCCAAGGGCCTGCAGTACGAAGTCGCCGTGTTCCTGCTGCTGATCTGGCTGGCACTGCTGCCTTCCGGCATGCATTTCACCCGTCGCCGTTCGGTCTCGCGTTCGCCGTTCAGCAATGCTTGGTTGATCGCCACCGGCAGTGTCATTGCCATCGCGGTCTGGCTGACGATTTTCTCGTACCGCCATGTCCCGACCGATCTGGAGCCGTGGTGGCAGGTGGCGTTGCAGAACGAGCAGGCGCGCAGCCTGCGGGCACTGCTCGCCATTCCGATTGGCCTCATGATGCTCGGCGCACTGCGTTTGTTGCGACCGGCCCGCCAGCCGCTCGGCGCCGCGCCGAGCAGCGCCCAGATCCAGCAGATCCTGCAGACCAGCCCGCGCGCCTTGGCGCAGCTCGCCCTGCTCGGCGACAAACGCTTTGTCGTCAGCAGCGATCGCTCGGCGCTGCTGATGTATGTGCCGCAGGCGCGCAGCCTGGTCGCGCTCGGCGATCCCATCGGCGCCGAAGACGAATACGAAGAACTGCTTTGGCAATTCCGCGAACGCTGCGATCAGCAGCGCGCCCGGCCGGTGGTGTTCATGGCCCGGCCGCAATTCCTGCCGCGCTATTTCGATCTGGGTCTCATCCCGCACAAACTGGGCGAAGAAGCCGTGCTGCAAACCAGCGACAGCCGGCACCTGAATGCGACGGTCATCAGCGCGCATGAACGGGTCGCCGCCGGCGGTCTGCAGGTCAAAATCGTTGCCGTGCCGGAAGTCGCCGCCTGGCTGCCGCAAATGAAAGCGGTGTCGGACGACTGGCTGGCGCAGCGCGCCACCGGCGAGCGCGGCTTTGCCATTGGCCATTTCGATGCCAATTACCTGATGCAGTTGCCGCACGCGCTGATTTTCCGCGATGGCGAGCTGATCGCCTTCGCGTCGCTGCTGTGCAGCGGCAGTCGCGATGAATACGCCATCGACTTGCTGCGCCATCGCAGCGAGCTGCCGGCCGACTGGCTGACCTGGCTGCATGTCGAGCTGCTGCGCTGGGGCAGGCAACAAGGCTATCGCCGGTTCTGCCTCGGCCTGGTGCCGGTGCAGGATTGGACCGATCACCCGCTCGCCTCGCTGTGGAACCGCATTGGCCGCACGCTGTTCCTGCACAGCCGCAGCGTTGAGCAACCGGAAGAAGTCCGCCAGTTCAAGCAGCAGTTCGAACCGCTCTGGGAGGAGCGCTACCTGATGGCGCCGAGCAATACGCCGCTGTCACAGGTATTGAGCGATGTTGGCGAACTGATGTTGCGGGAAGCGCAAAGAGTGGAATAATGGCCGGGCGGGACGCCTGTTGCTGGCACCGTTTTCCTGACTCAGAACAAGGAAGCTTATCTCATGAAACTGTGGCAAACCCTTGGCGTGGCCATTGTGGCCGTCGTCAGCAGCAGCTTGTTCGCCAACGAACAAGTGTTTTACACCCAGCACAATATCTGGTTGTTCAAAGGCAAGAGCGCGACCACCAATTACGCCGTCGATGTGCTGATCCCGGTCAACAGCAAAGTGAAGCTGGCCGACGAAGACGGTGACGAGCTGGAACTGGTGCTGCTCGACGGCAATGTCGAATTCACCGTGGTCAATGTCGAAAAACACTCGAAACAGGACATGGCGACCATCAAATCACGGCTGCTTGGCGACAAGCCGGTGGATTTGGCCAAGTTCAGCAAGCTCGGCAACGACGCCATCAAGGTCGGCGAAGTCAAACCCGGCATGACCAAAGCCGAAGTGCTGACCGCCCGCGGTTATCCGCCGGGTGTCGGCACGCTGAATACCGAGAGCGACACCTGGAAATTCTGGCAGACCAAATGGAACACCATCCTGGTCCAGTTCCAGGACGGCAAGGTCGTCAGCGTCAAGGACTGATGCCAAGCCCGCAAAAAGAAACCGCGTCATGACGCGGTTTCTTTTTGCTCCGGGCATTCGTTCGGGCCAGCGTCTCAGCCAAATTCAAACGGCAGCTTGGCATCGCTGCTGTATGCCCGTTCCTGCTCCAGATCGGCGCGCATCAGCGTATGCGTTTCCAGCCAGCCGCGCGGGAACTGCAGGCGCAGCAACTCGCGCTCGACGGCCAGTTTGAGCTTGGGCAACGGCTCGTCCGAGCGCCGGTGATGCAGCAAGACAGCCAACCGAATCAGCCGCACCAGTCGCTTGGCCTTCAGTCGCCAGTATCTCGGCACTTTGGCAAATTCCTCTTCCGGATACTTGCGTCGGTGCGCCCGCACCAGCAGCGCCAGCAATTGTTTTTCCTGCTCGGAAAAACCGTCGATATCGCTGTGGCTCAGCACATAGGCGCCATGTTTGTGCATCTGACCGAAGCTGATGATGAGGCCGATCTCGTGCACCATCGCGGCCCAGCCCAGGATGGCCTGCAGTTCCGGTTCGTCGAGGTGCCAGTCCGCAGCCACTTGCCGGTACAGCATCAGCGCCGTGTCGCGCACCCGCTCGGCCTGTTCCAGATCGATCTGATGCCGATGCACCAGGCCGTAAATGCTGCGCTCACGGACATCGAGATGGGTGAAGCGGCCGACGAGTTCATACAGCAGGCCTTCGCGCAAAGCCGCTTCGGTTGCCTGCATCTGGGCAATGCCGAGAATCTCAAAACAGGACAGCAGAATCGCCAAGCCCGGGGCAAAGATGGCGCGGCGATCGTCGTTGAGACTCGGCAGTTTCAGTTTGTCGGCATGGCCGAGCTCGATGATTTCGTCACGCAATGCCATCAACCGCGACAGGGTGATAATGCCGTCGTCATGACGGGCGCGCAGGATGTCGGCAATGCTGATGATGGTGCCGGAGCTGCCGATGGCAAGTTGCCAACCGAGTTTGCGGTAGCGCTGCTCTATCGTTTGCAGTTCCAGATAGCACTGCATTTGTGCCGCTTTGAACCGGGCTTTGTTGATCTCGCCACCGGCGAAAAACTGCCGTTCATACGAGACACAGCCCATCTGCAACGAGTCGAGCAGTTGCGGGCTGAAGCCGGTGCCGATGATGATTTCGGTTGAACCGCCGCCGATGTCGATCACCAGCCGCCGATCTTTCTCGGCCCGGGTGTGGGCAATGCCGGCGTAGATCAGCCGCGCTTCTTCCTTGCCGGCGATGACCTCGATCGGAAAGCCGAGCACTTCTTCGGCGCGCTGCAAAAATTCACCGGCGTTCTTCGCCAGACGCAGGGTGTTGGTGCCGACCACGCGCACCGCATCGGGGTGCATGCCTTTCAGGCGCTGGCCGAACACTTTCAGGCAGTCGACACCACGCTGGATGGCTTCTTCCGAAAGCTGCTTGCCATCGTATAGACCGGCGGCCAGCTGCACCCTTTCCTTGATCCGGCCGAGCGTCTGCAGGCCGCCGTCGACGACGCGGGCGACACTCATGTGAAAACTGTTGGAACCGAGATCGACCGCCGCGACGATCTCGTGTCGCGGCGGATTGTCTTTCAGGCTGGAGCGTGGCATCGCGACAGACGAGGCTCAGCGACGACCGTGGCGACCGCCACCAGGCCGACTGCGGGCACCGCCACGACGGTTCGGCTTGTGTTCGCGCACCGCCGGCGACAGCCGGATCATGTCGCGCGGCGACACCGGCTCGCGCAGCAGTTCCGGATCGATGTTCTGGGTCGGGATCTTGAAGCCGATGTAGTTCTCGATGCCGGGCAGATTGACCGCCGTTTCTTCGCTGGCGAAGCTGATCGCATCACCTTCGGCGCCGGCACGGGCGGTCCGGCCGATGCGGTGCACGTAATCTTCCGGATCATCCGGCAGATCGAAATTGAACACGTGACTGATGCCGATGATGTGCAGGCCACGGGCGGCAACGTCAGTGCAGACCAGCACTTCCAGCGTGCCGTTTTTCAGCTCTTCGAGCAGCGCCAGACGCTTCTTCTGCGGCACATCGCCAGTCAGCAAACCGGCATTCAGGCCGTAGGCGGCCAGATAGGCCCAGACTTCTTCGCTGGCACGGCGGGTATTGGTGAAGACAATCGAGCGTTCCGGCTTCAGCGTGTCGAACAGACCGAGCAACAGCGGGATGCGTTCGTCGTTGGCCGGGTAATACAGCACCTGACGGACGCGGTCGGCAGTGACCTGTTCGGCCTCGACCTGAACGTGCTCGGCGTCGTTCATGTGTTCGTAACCGAGTTCCAGCACCCGCTGCGACAGCGTCGCCGAGAACAGCATGTTCAGCCGGTCGTGCGGTGGCGGCATCTTGCGCAGCAGGTAGCGGATGTCGGCGATGAAGCCGAGATCGAACATCCGGTCGGCTTCATCGAGAATGACCACGTCGATGGCTTCGAGGCCGTAGACGCCCTGCTTGTAATAGTCGATCAGCCGGCCGGTGGTGCCGATCAGGACATCGACGCCAGCCTCGATGCTCCTGCGCTGCTCTTCATAGCCGGCGCCGCCGTAAACCACGGTCAGCCGCAGGTCGGTTTCCGAGGCCAATTTGAGACCATCGTTATAGATCTGGACCGCCAGTTCCCGGGTCGGCGCCATGATCAGCACGCGCGGCTCATTGGGCCGACGGCCCTGGATGGCCGGCAGGGTCAGCAGGTCGTTGAAGGCCGCCAGCAGGAACGCGGCCGTCTTGCCGGTGCCGGTCTGGGCCTGGCCGGCGATGTCCTTGCCGGCCAAAAGCTTCGGCAAAGTCGCGGCTTGGATGGGGGTGCAGTAGTCATAGCCCATTTTGTCGAGGGCTTTGAGCAGGGCCGGGTGCAGGCCAAGCGAGGCAAAACGAATATCGGTAAGATGTGTGCTCATGCTATCCATATGACGGTCGGCCATGCTTTCGGGTACCGCCGCCGGTGTTGTATCAGTTGCAGTGAAATACAGTTTAGACGGATGATCCGCCGCCCCTGCCGGTAGTATCGATCCGGTTACCCAGGAGAGTTTTTTCCATGAGCCAAAACATTGTCTATTTGAGCGACGCCAGCTTCGAGGCCGAAGTGCTCAAGTCGGAGACGCCGGTACTGGTCGATTATTGGGCCGAATGGTGTGGCCCCTGCCGCATGATTGCGCCGATTCTTGACGAAATCGCGACCGATTATGCCGGCCGGCTCAAGGTCGCCAAGCTTAACATCGACGAGAATGCCGCGACACCGCCGAAGTACGGCATCCGTGGCATCCCAACCCTGATGCTGTTCAAGAACGGTCAGGTTCACGCCACCAAAGTCGGTGCGCTGTCCAAATCGCAACTGACCGCCTTCCTCGACAGCAATCTGTGATTTCCGCCAGCCGGGCAGCGCGAATCCCGTGGTGCCCGGCTGGACGCGCCCTCCGTTCGATGCTATTTTGAGCACCAGTGGCCATCCGCCACTGCCTGTTACGATAACCATCTCCCAGAACTGAAACCGCCTCGGCCTCGCTGCCGGTAGCCCATCTGTTTTTGCACCTGCGCTTCCGTGATCAGCCCGTTGCCCCCGATCTGTGAACACAGCCCCGCCCATGAATCTGACTGAACTGAAGAAAAAATCCGCTCAGGAACTCTCCGACATCGCGATGACCTTCAACCTGGAAGGCACCGCCCGCCAGCGCAAACAAGACATCATCTTCGCCATCCTGAAGAACCACGCCAAAAATGGCGAAGCGATCTATGGCGATGGCGTGCTGGAGATACTGCCCGACGGTTTCGGTTTTCTGCGCTCAAGCGACGGTTCCTACCTCGCCGGCCCCGATGACATCTATGTCTCGCCCAGTCAGATTCGCCGGTTCAACCTGCACACCGGCGACACCATCGCCGGCCAGATCCGGCCGCCGAAGGAAGGCGAACGCTATTTCGCCCTGCTCAAAGTTGATCACATCAACTACGACAAGCCGGAAAACGCCAAGAACAAGATCCTGTTCGAAAACCTGACGCCGCTGCATCCGAATTCGCGGCTGCGGCTGGAGCGCGGCAACGGTTCGACCGAAGACATGACCGCGCGCGTCATCGATCTGTGCGCCCCGATCGGCAAAGGCCAGCGCGGCCTGATCGTCGCGCCGCCGAAAGCCGGCAAGACGATGATGCTGCAGAACATCGCCCACGCCATCACCGCCAATCATCCGGAAGTGACGCTGATCGTGCTGCTGATCGACGAACGGCCGGAAGAAGTCACCGAAATGCAGCGCAGCGTGCGCGGCGAAGTGGTCGCCTCGACCTTCGATGAACCGGCCACCCGCCACGTCCAGGTCGCCGAAATGGTCATCGAAAAAGCCAAACGCCTCGCCGAACACAAGAAAGACGTGGTCATCCTGCTCGACTCGATCACCCGTCTCGCCCGTGCCTACAACACCGTGATCCCGTCGTCCGGCAAAGTCCTGACCGGCGGTGTCGATGCCAACGCGCTGCAGAAGCCAAAACGCTTCTTCGGCGCCGCCCGCAACATCGAAGAAGGCGGCAGCCTGACCATCATCGCCACCGCGCTGGTCGATACCGGCTCGAAGATGGACGAAGTCATTTACGAAGAATTCAAAGGCACCGGCAACATGGAGTTGCACCTCGACCGCAAGATCGCCGAACGGCGGATCTGGCCGGCGATCAACTTCAATCGCTCGGGCACCCGTCGCGAAGAACTGATTACGACCCCGGCCGAACTGCAGAAGATGTGGATCCTGCGCAAGATCATGTCGCCGATGCAGGACATCGACGCGATGGAGTTCCTGACCGACAAGCTCGGCCTGACCAAGACCAACGACGAATTCTTCGACATGATGAAGCGTCAGTAAGCCATGCGTTTGCGCACCACAGGCCCTGCGGGGCCTGTTGCGTTTATGCCCTGCCGACAATTTGTTTAGCACCCCTGTTTGCGAGCCCGTTATGAACCCCACGAATGAACCGATGCTGGCGCCATTTTCCGACGAAGAGCTGGCCGAACTCGAGCAAATCACGTTCTCGGACGGTTATCCCGACGATGGCATGACCATCGAGGCTGCCGACGGTCTGATGTGCGCGCTGGCGCTCGCTGCGGCCCGCATCGACCCGAGCGATTTCCTGCCGCTGATGTTCGGCGGCAAACTGCCGGAGTTTGCCGACAAGGCAATGGGTGAGAAATTCTTCCATCTGCTGCTGCGGCGCTGGATCGACATCAACAATCAGTTCTGGGGTGACAGCGAATACGCCTATACCCCGATCCTGATGGAAGCCGGTGACGACGCCAGCTGGACCAGCGAGCTGCAGCAGGAATGGGAAGCGAGCTACGGTGCCGGCTGGGCCGAGGGCTTTGCTGCCGGCGTCGAGTTTCTGGCGGCCGACTTTGAGGCCGCCGGTGACGCCAACGAAGGCATCGAAGATCTGCTGCTGGCGATTTTCTCGCTGGCGCACGGCAAGGATCTGCGCAGCGACAACCCGGACGAAGCGCCGCTGCGCATCGACCAGCGCAAAGTCATCGTCGACTCGCTGACCGTGCAACTGCAAACCGCCGCCGAGTATTTCGCCGAGCATCCGTCAAGCTGGCGCAAGCAGCCGATCCGGGTCGAGAAGATCGGTCGTAACGACCCCTGCCCGTGCGGCTCTGGCAAGAAATACAAGAAGTGCTGTGGAGCCTGACGCGATGGCAATTTTGACGGCTGGCGACCTGAGCCAAACGGAATTGAATGAACTCGGTCAGTTCTTGGCCGAGCAAGAACACGCTGCTTCACTGGAATATGCCGACGGCTTGCTGCATGCCGTGGCGATGGCGCCCAGATTGATCCCACCGTCCAAGTGGTTCCCCTTACTGTTCGATCCCGAACAACATAAATGGGAGTCCATGGCTCAGGCCGAGAAATACACCGGCCTGTTGATGCGGCTTTATAACGTTGCCGTATCCTGGGTCGGCCCGGCATCGCAAAGCGAAGACCCTTTGGAGCAGGTGGATGAATTTGATCCCTTGCTCGACGAAGCAGACAGTTATGTCGAGCGCGGCGCCGACCACGTCGGCGCCGAGTGGACGGCTGGTTTTTGCGCTGGCGTGGGTCTGTGGGAAGATGCGGGTTTCCAGCTCGTTGCGCACCCGGAACTTGATCCGCTGCTGAACATCATCGTCCGCCTTGCCGTGTGGGAAGAAGATGAACCGCTTGCTGACAACGGCGAAGCGATACCGGCGCTCGTCGGTGAAGAGCGGGCCAAGTACCTGAGATTGCTGAAGCCGGCCGTGCTGATGCTGGCGCAGCAAATGACGTCTTATGCACCGAAGCGGAAACCGAGTCGGAGCGAGAAGAACGGCCGCAACGAGCCTTGTCCCTGTGGTTCCGGCAAGAAATACAAGCAATGTTGCCTAAGGAAACCCTGATCAAGTCAGGAGGCTGTCATACCGGCGAAAGCCGGTATCTATTTTCACCGGCAAAAGTGGACCCCGGCTTTCGCCGGGGTGACAAGTTCATTTTGATTTCAGACTTAATCAGAGCATCCCTAATTAAGATGCACTGAACAGCAGGTTTCCAGGACGAACCCTGCAAACGATCGAATCAACAGCGCTGACATGGCCGAATCAGTCAACGGAGTTGGATTTCACTTGACCCGACACAGCAATATTTCAGCATTGTGATGGCGCCGACCTGGGATTCACTGGAGAATGAATTTGACTCTGCACTGGATTGATGCCGCCATCATCATCGCGTATCTGCTCGGCATGCAGGCAATGGGTTGGTATTTTTCCAAGCGCAACACCAGCACCGAAGAGTATTTCGTCGGTGGTCGCAGTTTTCGCGGTTGGATCATCGGCCTGTCGATGGTCGGTGCCTCGATCAGCTCGGTGACCTTTGTCGCTTACCCCGCCGATGCCTACAAAACAGCGTGGCTGCGTTACCTGCCGAACCTGATGCTACCGCTGGCGGTGCTGTTTGCCGCCTATGTCGTGCTGCCGTTCTTTCGCCGCGGCAAAACCCTGACCGCGTACGAATACCTCGAACAACGTTTCGGACCCTCGGTGCGCAGTTACGGCGCCATCGCGTTCATTCTTGCCCAGTTGGTGCGTTTGAGCACGATTCTGTATCTGCTGGCGCTGCTGATTCAGCAGATCACCGGCCTCGATCCGGTCTGGTGTGTGATCGTCACCGGCGTGTTGGTCGGTGCTTACACCGTGCAGGGCGGCATCGATGCCGTGATCTGGACTGACTTGGTGCAGACCACGCTGCTGGCATTTGGCGGGGTCATCTGTCTCATTGTGATCGTCAATGCGATGCCCGGTGGCCTCGATCAGATTTTTGCCATCGCCAATGCGCACGGCAAGCTGGCGATTGCCGATCTGAAAGACGGCGCGCTGCAGCCGAGCGGCTGGTCGCTGAGCCTCAGCGAGAAAACCGGCAGCATGCTGCTGCTGCTCGGTCTCGCGACCTGGTTGACCGAATACACCGGCAACCAGAACACCGTGCAGCGCTTCGCCGCTGCCAAATCGGATCGCGATGCCCGCATCGGCATGCTGGTCTGCGTCGTGTCGAGCCTGCCGATCTGGGCGTTCTACATGTTCCTTGGTACGGCCCTGTTCGCGTTCTATCAGGTGTTTCCGGATCCGCAGGCGGCAGCGATGCTCGACGGCAGCCAGAAAGCTGAACAGATCGTGCCCCACTTCATCACCCAGCACTTGCCGACCGGGGTCATCGGACTGGTGCTCGCCTGTGCGCTCGCCGCGGCAATGTCGTCGCTGGATGCCAGCATCAACGCGATTTCGGCAGTGTTCTCGGTCGATTTCTACAAGCGCCATTTCCGGCCGCAGGCCAGCGATGCCGAACATCTGCGCGTCGCCAAGCTCACTTCGGTCATCGTTACCGTGCTGATGATTTTCGGCGCGCTGGCGTTGTACAGCGCCACCACCAAAACGCTGCAGGACACCTCGACCGTGCTGATCTCGCTGCTCGGCGGCGGCTTGCTCGGCCTTTACTTGCTCGGTTTCTTTACCACCCGCGGTGACGCCCGCGCCGCCTGGGCCGGCATCAGCTGCACCATCGTCTTTACCGCCTGGACCATTGCCTCCAGCCGTGGCTGGATCGCGGATGGCTGGCGGGCACCGTTCGATGCCTACTACACGATGTTGCTGGCCAATCTGCTGATGTTCGCCGCCGCCTATCTGGTCGCGAGCCGGCAGCCGTCGCGGCGCGCGCAGCTGGCCGGACTGACGGTTTGGACCCGCTGACGCCGGCCGCAGGGGCGGCGTCACTGCGCTGACGGCCGCGCCAGCACGTATACTTGTCCGGCTTTCCCTCTGTAGCGTTGCATACTGACCATGGCTTACCGCGATCTGCGTGATTTTCTCGCTTTGCTGGAACAGAAAGGCCAGCTCAAACGCATTGCTGTCGAAGTCGATCCGCATTTGGAGATGACCGAGATCGCCGATCGGGTGCTGCGCGCCGGTGGCCCGGCGCTGCTGTTTGAAAGCGTCAAAGGTCACGCCATGCCGGTGCTGGCGAATCTGTTCGGCACCCCGGAACGGGTCGCACTCGGTATGGGCCAGGACAGCGTCAGCGCGCTGCGTGAAGTCGGCGAAACGCTGGCGTTCCTGCGCCAGCCGGAACCACCAAAAGGTCTGCGCGAAGCCTGGGATCAACTGCCGGTCTGGAAACAGGTGCTGAACCTGGCGCCGAAAGAAGTGCGCAGCGCGCCCTGTCAGGACATCGTCTGGGAAGGCGATGCCGTTGATTTAAACAAGATCCCGGTGCAGACCTGCTGGCCCGGCGATGCCGGCCCGCTGATCACCTGGGGCCTCGTGATCACCCGCGGGCCGAACAAGCCGCGACAGAATCTCGGCATCTATCGCCAACAGGTGATCGGCAGGAACCGCGTCATCATGCGCTGGCTCGCCCATCGCGGCGGTGCGCTCGATCTGCTCGAATTTCAAAAAGCCAATCCAGGCCAACCGTTTCCGGTTTGTGTCGCACTCGGCGCCGACCCCGCGACGATCCTCGGCGCGGTGACGCCGGTGCCGGACAACCTCAGTGAATACGGTTTTGCCGGACTGCTGCGCGGCGCAAAAACCGAAGTGGTGAAAGCGCTCGGCAGTGAGCTGCAGGTGCCGGCTTCGGCCGAGATCGTGCTCGAAGGTCATATCTATCCCGATGATCTGGCACCGGAAGGGCCGTTCGGCGATCACACCGGTTACTACAACGAAGTCGAATCGTTTCCGGTGTTCACGATTGAACGGATCACGATGCGCAAGGATCCGATCTACCACTCGACTTACACCGGCCGGCCGCCGGATGAGCCGGCGATTCTCGGCGTCGCCCTGAACGAAGTGTTCGTGCCGATCCTGCGCAAGCAGTTTCCGGAAATTGTCGACTTTTATCTGCCGCCGGAAGGCTGCTCGTACCGGCTTGCGGTCGTCACGATGAAGAAGCAATACCCCGGCCATGCCAAGCGGGTGATGCTCGGCATCTGGAGCTTCCTGCGCCAGTTCATGTACACCAAGTTCATCATCGTCACCGACGATGACGTCAACGCCCGCGACTGGAACGACGTCATGTGGGCGCTGACCACCCGGGTCGATCCGAGCCGCGACACCGTGCTGATCGACAACACCCCGATCGACTATCTGGATTTCGCCTCGCCGGTCTCGGGCCTCGGTTCGAAAATGGGCATCGATGCGACCAATAAAATGCCGGGCGAAACCAACCGGGAATGGGGCACGCCGATCACGATGACACCAGCAGTGAAACAAAAAGTGGATGCGCTCTGGCAGCAGCTCGGACTGGATTGATTGGGTGAGCAAATCGTTTTCGGTAACACTGCAACCGGGCGGCCATTGCTTGCAGGTAGGCGCTGACGAGAGCGTGCTCGACGCCGCGCTGCGGCACGGTTACGACGCGCCGCACGCCTGCCGGCAGGCCGCCTGCGGTGTCTGTCGGGGCCGTGTCCTGGCCGGCCAGCTTGGTTACGAGGACGATGTCAAACCCTATGGTTTGTTTGAACAGGAAATTGCCGACCGCTATGTGCTGCTGTGCATGGCAAGACCGCTTTCCGATGCCATCATTGACTGGCGCAATGTCCGTGCGCCCGGTGAGTTCGCCGTGAGCAAATTCAGCTGTCGTGTCCAGGAAGTCAGTGCCTTGAGCGATGACACCTGGCGAGTGTTGTTGACGCCGCCGGCGCACAGCGCCATGGCGTTTCATGCCGGCCAGTATCTGCAGCTGATCATGCCGGATGCCAGCGCGCGGGCATTTTCCATCGCCAGCGCCCCCGAGCAGAAAACCCGGTTGGAGCTGCATATCCGGGCCGTCGCCAATCACCATTCGGCATTGGAAGTGGTGCGTCATCTGCAAACCCGAACCGTGGTCACGGTGGAGTTGCCATTCGGTAACGGTCGGCTGCCGGACAATGACCGACCACTGCTGATGATCGCCGGCGGCACCGGCTTTGCGCCGATGAAAGCGCTGATCGAATCGTCGCTGGCCCGCGCGGAAACCCGGCCGCTGCATCTGTTCTGGGGCGCCCAGACCGTCGCCGGCCTGTACTGGCATGATGCCTTGCTGGCGCTGTGTCGGCAGCATCCGCGCCTGCATTACACGCCGGTACTGAGCCAGGCCAGTGACGACTGGCACGGCGCGGTCGGGCTGCCGCACCAGCACGCCTGTCTGAGCCATCCGGATCTGTCCGGTTTTGAAATTTTCGTCAGTGGCTCGGACGGCATGGCGCGCGCGGTCTATCAGGATTATCGCCAGCGCGGCGTTGCGCCTGCACACTTTCACTGCGACTGGATTGACTTGCTGCGCGCGCAAGGCGAGCTCAGCTGAGGTCCTGCACCGCTTGGACAGCGACCCCGCCGAAACACGACGCGGCAGAAACACGAAGCAGCAGAAAACAAGAACGGCGGCCAATGGCCGCCGTTTGCATATCGGGATCGTACCGCTCAGGGCAGGTAACGCTTGATGATCTGATCGTAGCGACCGTCCTGACGCATCGCGGCCAACGCTTTATCGAACGCGGCCACGGTTTCCGGCGCCACCGACGCTTTGCTGAACATCAGGCTGACTTCGCCGGTCTTGATCTGGAAGCTGCTGCGTACGATATCGTCAGAGAGTTTCTTCCGGCTGATCATGGCGGCGGCAACAAACGGATCTTCGAGCATGCCGTCGATTTTGTTTTCCAGCATGTTGGCAGCGTGCGCTTCGCTGAACGGCGCGGAAATGAACTGCGGACTCAACGCGGCATCATCCAGCAACTGCTCCAGCTCACTGCCATAGACGTAACCATCGGTAATGCCGATGCGCATTTTTTTGTCGCCGCCGACCAGTTCGGCCAACGAATTCGCTTGCCAACGATCGCTCTCGCCGGCGCGCACATAAAGCGAGAAGGTTTCCTGCCGGTAGGGCTGCGAAAACTGTGCAAAGGCTTCGCGCTCGGCCACCCGCGAAGCACCGGCCAGAATACTGACCGTGCCGGCGCGCAAATCACCAATCAGACCGGCCCAGTCTTTCTGGACGAAACTCAGACTGCAGCCGGCGTCCTTGGCCATTTCACTGACCAGCTCGACATCGAGGCCACGGACATTGCCGTCGGCATCGGCGAATTGATAAGGCTCGTACGGGTCCCAGCCCATGACCAGCGCGCAGCTGCCGGACGGCGCGGCTGCCGTTGCCGGTGTCGCCGCCGTCTCGGTTGTCGCCGGCGTGGCTTCTGCCGCCGTCTCGGTTGGCGGGGTTTCGCCGGAGCAGGCCATCAGCAAGGTCAACAGGGCTACAGGGAAAAGGGATCGAAGGGACATGGTGGGCGCCTCACGAACAATAACTGGTTCAAGCGTAGCCCAAAGCGCCCACCATTTCTGGTGCGTCTGTTCGTTTTTTTTAGCCGCTAGCCGATCAGACTTTGATGCCTTTCTTTTTCAGCTCGGCTTTCAGCGGTTCGTCCGGCTGCTGGCCGGCCGCCCAAAGGTATTGCTGGCGCGACAACTCGGCCCTGCCCATCAGCTCATACACTTGGCCAAGCCGGAACGCCGCCCACGATTTGGCCGGCATGTCCGGGGTCAGATCGGTGCGCGCCAGATAGGCCTGCAGGTGGCTTTCTGCAGCAGCGCACCAGGCCGGATTGGCGGCCACGACGGTGGTTTTGCCGAGTTGATATTGCACTTGCGCGGCCAGCTCCTTGTCCGTTGTCTTCAACAGCGCGTCCAGCACGCTGTATCCCGCGTCATATTGCTTGGCCCGCACCAGGGCCATGCCTTCACGGAAACGGTACTCTTCCGCCTTGGCCGGATTGAGTTCGGCCGCCTTGGCGAAGAGCTCAGCCGCCTTGGCATAGTGCCCCAGCATCTTCTCAGATTGCTCCTGCTGCCCCGCCAATGTGGCGCGTGCCAGCTCAGCTTCCGCCGCATCGAGTCGCGCCATCTTTTCGATCACGGCTTCCGCTTTGTCGATACCGCCCCCCACTACCGAGGGCGCCTGGCGGTAGAAGTCGAAAAGCCCCTGCCACGCCGGCAGCAGTGCCGGATCCAGCTGTGTCGCGCGCTCGAAACCGTCGCGGCAATCGCCGGCCAGCCCGGCCTTGCTCAACATGCCGGTGTCGGGATGATTGATCAGCTGACAGCTGGCATGGGCGAAACGCAAATGCGTCAAAGCACCGGCCTGCTCGTCGTCCGCCGCTTCCTCAAGCAACTCGACCACCGTTTCAAAATCGTCATGGCGACTGTGCAAATGACCAATCAGGGTTTGCGCTTCACGCATGCTGGTGTCCGATTTGAGCAGCAGTGCAACCGTTGCTTCCGGACCACCATAGGGCTGATGGGCAAAACGATTGGTTTCGGCTTGCACCACCGAAACCGCCACGGCACAGGCCGACGCAACCAGCGTCCGGACCAGGAAACATGAGGTATTCATTTTGAAGCTAACTCCCGTTGGCATCCTGCAATGGGGTCATCGGTGACCACGTTGACCATCCTGAACTGACCGCATGAATTCTGGCTGAACCGAGGCAAGAGCAATAGTGCCAAACGTCATGGCCCTGCCGTTTCAGCTCCTGGCTGCGTAGACTGCCGGGCTTTTCCCCTGCTCCATGTGCCAACCTGATGTTGTTGCTGCTCAAACTGACCCTGGTGCCGACGCTGATTTTGCTGGTCAGTCTGGCCGGTGCCCGTTGGGGCGCGCGTGTGGCGGGACTGCTTGCCGGCTTTCCGATCATCGCCGGCCCGATTCTGCTCTTTCTGACGCTGGAACACGGGCCGGCATTCGCGGCGCAGGCAGCGCTATCGACGCTTTACGGGCTGCTGGCCCTGATTGGTTACTGCCTGAGTTTTAGCTGGCTGGCCCGTCGCTGGCCGTGGTGGCTCTGTTTGCCTGCCGGCTGGCTGGTGTTTCTCGCGCTAGCGAGCGCAAGCCAGTGGTTGCCAGCGCAGTTGGCGCTTGCGTCCGGCTTGAGTGTACTGGCCATCACGCTGGCACCGGCGCTGTTTCCGCGGCTTGTCAGTACGCAGGCGCCGCCGCCGCTCGCGCGCACCGAACTGGTCTGGCGTCTGGTCGCGGCGGCGACCCTGGTGCTGTCACTGACCGCCGTGGCGGAGGCGCTGGGCGAATCCTGGTCCGGCGTGCTGACTCCATTTCCGGTCGCCGGCAGCGTGCTGGGTGTGTTCGCTTTGCGTGCCGGCGGTGCTGCCCAGGCAACTGCGTTACTGCGCGGCATGACCACCGGACTTTATGGCTTGTGGTTGTTTTTTGTCGTGGCAGCCATCGGCCTCGCACAGGCCGAGCAGACCCATCAGGTGCTGCTGACGTTTGTGCTGGCCTTGCTGCTGGCAATCGCCGTGCAGGCGTTGTTGCTGCGCTATCGCCGGCATTGAGTCGCGACGTTTTCGCGCGCATCAGCGCAAATCTGCGCAAACCAAAAAAGGCCACCGTACGGTGGCCTTTCTCTTTGCAATCCGGAACCGTATTCAACCGGTCCCGGTTGCCGTGTTCACGGCGTGTACCGCGCATCCAGCGTCACCCCCGAATAGGCGCTGTACGCACGAATGCGGATGTAATACGTGGCCGCCACCGGCGAGTTGAACGTGCAGGTTTCGGCATTGCCATTCAGATAAGGCCGGCAATCATACGTCGACGTGGTCGGGTTGCTGCCGCGGCGAACATACAGATCGGCATCGCCGCTGCCTCCGGATATTTTCACTTCCAGCTTGCTCATGCCACTTGGCACGACAATCTGGAAATCTTTCCAGCTGCCGCTGGCACCAGACAGATTGGTCTCGGTGAAACCGCCGCCACCGCCGGTGCTGTAGTCACCCACCAGCGAGGCGCCGGAATAGGCGCTGTAGCCGCGCAACATCACGTAGTAAACGCCCGCCTGCGTGTTGCTGATCGTGCAGGTTTCGTTATTACCACTGAGATACGGCCGGCAGTCATAGGTCGAGGTGGTCGGCGCGGCGCCGTAGCGCACATACATGTCGGCATCGCCGCTGCCACCGGACAGTTTGAAATTCAAACCGCTGGCACCGGGCGGCACCGTCATCGTGAACACCACCTGACTGCCGCTGGCACCGCTCAAACCGGTTTTCGGTACGCCTTTCTCCAGCACGGTGCCGACCGGCGGTTGCGTGCCGTTGATTTGCTCGTTGATCCAGCTGACATAGTTCAGCACCTTGGCGTAAACGCCATATTTGTTCGGCCGGGCACAGCCCTCACCCCAGCTGACCACACCGGCCTGATAATCGGTGCCCGCGTAAGTGAACATCAACGGGCCACCGCTGTCACCCTGGCAGGAATCCTTGCCCCCGGCGGCATAGCCTGCGCACATCATGTTGTTGGTGATCTGGCCGTTGTACGCGATCGACGCGTTACAGGTGGCGTTCGACACCACCGGCACATCGACTTCCCGCAGATTGCTCGGGATCGAACCGCCTTCGGTGGTCGTGCCCCAACCGAGCACGGTGACGATGTCGCCAGGTGCCGCTGCTTCGTTGATCAGATCGGCATCGGGCAGCTGCATCAGCGTCAAACCGAGCGTCACCGGCGAGCTCAGTTTCAGCAGCGCGATATCGTGATCGCTGGTGCTGTCGTTGTAGCTCGGGTGGACAATGATCTGCGACACCGCAATGCGCTGGCCACCGCTGCCATTCCAGGCATGACGGCCGACCACCGCGTACAGTCCGGACGTGCTGCTGCCATCGACGCAATGCGCCGCGGTCAGCACCCAATCGTTTTTGATCAGACTGCCACCGCAGAAATGGCTGCTGCGCTGCAATGACACCATCCACGGCCGTGAACCGGGCACCGATTCTTCACCGCCGACGATATACGGACGGATGGGCCCGTCTTGTTGCGACGGTGTGCTGGCGATGGTGGCGGTGGTTTGTGCCGGCGCGATATCTGCCGCGGCTACCGACCACGACCACAGCGCGCCGCTTGCCAGAGCAAGCAGAGTGAGTTTGCGAAACATGCGAAAAGATCTCCTAAGCGTGAACGTAGACTAGGAGGCTCTCAGGACAACTTGACGGGAGAACGCCTGACGGCACTACAGAATGTGGAACGATTTTTTGTATCGTCAGGTAGCGTTTTGTTTTGCTTTTGTAGTGAGCAAAACTTCGCCAACCCAACGGGCGCTGCTACGCTAAACAAAAATGTCATCTTGGACAAGCCAGCGCCGCCAGCACAGCCATATCTTGTGCACCAGCGCGCGTTGCCAGCATTTCGTTGGCAGTGCGCGAACATCAGCACTGCTTTTATTGCAGCGGCTCGAAAACGCTCCGCGATGACGGCTGCGCTGGCCTTGACGGCAGTTTTCAGCACCAGCGCACACGCCACGCTGATTGACCCCGACAGTTCCTACAGTGCCCGGATTGCCGGCGGCTCCAGTGGCAACAGCGATTTCTTGCCGATCACGTTTGATGGCGCCTGGGAATCATTTATTCGCACCACGGTGGACGGTAACGAGATCACCGTTCGCATCAACGAGAGCCAGACCGATCTCGGCAATGGCCGGCATCTGATTGAATTTTTTCTGGTCTCCGATGAAGACCTGTTCCCGGTTGCCGGCGAAGGCGGCTACCTCGGCAGCGGCGGTCTCGACCCGCTCGATCTGCTCGGCCAGGTCCAGGTGGAGTCGGCTTTTCTGGCGTTTTTCATCGGCGACACCTTGCTGGCCGATGCCGACTGTTATGCCGCGTTCAGCAGCTACTTTTCCGATCCGTGGGATGGCGGTTTCCTGAATGCCGACAACGTTGCCGCCGGCTGGGTGCCGGTTGGCGCAACCGGCGTCAACAGCATCCATTTGCGCATCACCACCCGCGCGGTGCCGGTGCCTGCGCCGCTGGCGCTGCTCACGCTCGGTGGGCTGCTGTTGCTGGCGGCTCGCCGCCGGCGCTAACCGTCAACGGAAAAACAAAAACCCGGCAAGTGCCGGGTTTTTTTGTTGGTTTGTATCATCACGCCGCGAGAATCGCCGTCTTCAGCTTCTTCATCGCATTGGTTTCGATCTGGCGAATCCGCTCGGCCGACACGCCGTATTCATCGGCCAGTTCCTGCAGCGTCGCTTTGTTGTCGTCCAGCCAGCGCCGTTTCAGAATCGACTTGCTGCGCTCGTCGAGCGAGCCCATCGCTTCCAGCAGCAGATCTTCCTGCCGGGCCTGATACTGACCTTCTTCCAGCGCGCGGGCCGGGTCGTAACGGTTGTCTTCCAGATACTGTTCCGGCGCGAACACATCGTCATCGCTGTCGGTCGGCGCATCGAAGCTGGCGTCGCGCGAATACAGCCGCGCTTCCATCCGACGCACTTCCGCTTCCGGCACTTTCAGCTCTTTGGCAACCGCGGCGGTTTCATCGGCGGTCAGCCAGTTCAGACCGGTCTTGTTCTTGCGCAGGTTGAAGAACAGTTTGCGCTGGGCCTTGGTGGTGGCCACCTTGACGATGCGCCAGTTCTTCAGCACGTATTCGTGGATTTCGGCTTTGATCCAGTGCACGGCAAACGACACCAAGCGGACACCAACGTTCGGGTTGAACCGTTTGACCGCTTTCATCAGGCCGATATTGCCTTCCTGAATCAGATCGCCTTGTGGCAGCCCGTAGCCGCTGTAGGACCGGGCGATATGGACAACGAAGCGCAGGTGCGACAGCACCAGCTGCTTGGCGGCGTCGAGATCGCCTTGTTCGGTGTAACGCACCGCAAGCGCGTGTTCGTCTTCCGCCGACAGCAGCGGGATGCTGTTGATGGTGGCGACATAGGCCTCGAGACTGCCCTGCGGGACAATCGGCATGACGGCCAGGCTCTTGCTCATGGGATACCCCCCTCCTTTACTTCCGCCCCGGCAGTCCGGGGCAGGGTCAATTTAGCACTCGGCCCATGAGAGTGCTAGCGGGGGTCGGAGTTCCGGGAGGTAACAGGCTGTTACAGTCGACGGACTGAAACCACCGTACAGACTTCAGCCCGCCAGAGGGTTCAGCGCGGCTCGATCTCGCGCAGATGCCGGGTCACCGACAGCCAGGAGCCGCCGAGGCCGAGCAGGGTCGCAAAGGCGATGACCTTCAGCACTTCGCTGAACGACAGCCCGATCACCCGGTACTGGCTCTGGTACAGCCCGGCCAGCTGGTTGACCGGGTCATCCAGCCACCACAGCGCGATGCTGACCAGTATCCAGGCCAGTACGCCGCCGAACAGGCCATGCCAGAGCCCGCTGTACAGGAACGGCCGCCGGATAAAGGCATCGGTGGCACCGACCAGCTTGATCACCTCGATCTCGGCCCGGCGGTTCTGGATGGCGAGCCGGATGGTATTGCCGATGATGAGCACCACCGCCAGGCCAAGCAGCAGCGCCAGCGCCGACGCGACCCGCTCGCCGACCTGCATCAGCGCCTGCAAGCGACGCAGCCAGGCCAGATCGAGCTGGGCTTCCTGCACTTCGCTCAAGACATTGAGCCGTGATACCAGCAGCTCGACCTGCTCGGCGTCCTTGATGCCGAGCGCCGGCTGCACGATCACCACCGCCGGCAACGGGTTCTCGTCGAGGTAATCGAGCGCATCGCCAAAGCCGGACAGCTGCTTGAACTCGGCCAGACTCTGTTCACGCGACTGAAACACCGCACTGGCGATCTGTTCATCGCGCTTGAGTTTGTCAGCCAGCGCCTGACCGGCCGCTTCGGTCGTGCTGTCTTTCAGGTACAGCGTGATCTGGCTGCTGCCCTCGAACGAACCGGCGACCTGCTGGCCGTTCTTCAGCGCCACATGCAGCGTGGTCGGCAGCGCCAGCGCCACACCGATGACCAGAAACGTCAGCAGCGAATTGAACGGCGTCACCAGCAGATCGCGCAGCGATTTTTTCGCGTCATCCTGATGGCCGTGCAACCACATCTTGAAACGGGAAACGAGGCTCGGTTTCGACAGCACCGCGCCGCTGGGCAACTCAGCCATGGGCCACCTCCGTGGTTGGTGCCAGCATCCCGTTCTTCAGTTTGATGATGCGCTTGCCCATGTTCTCGATCAGATGCAGATCGTGCGAGGCCACCAGTACCGTGCAGCCGACCTGATTGAATTTGGCAAAGAGCTGCATGATTTCCCAGGACAGTTCCGGGTCGAGGTTACCGGTCGGTTCATCGGCGAGCAGAATCGGCGGCTTGTTGACCACGGCGCGGGCAATGCCGACGCGCTGCTGCTCACCACCGGACAACATGATCGGCGTCGATTTTTCTTTCGACAGCAAGCCAACCATGTCGAGCGCCGCGCGCACTCGCTTGCCGATTTCCTTGTGCGGGTAACCGGCGATGATCAGCGGCAGCGCAACGTTGTCGAACACGGTCCGGTCAAACAGCAAGCGGTGATCCTGGAAGATCATGCCGATCTGCCGGCGCACATACGGGATGCCGCGCCGGGCAACGCGATTGAGGTTTTCCTTGCCGACCCAGACCTGGCCCTGCGTCGCCCGCTCCATCAGCGCAATCAGCCGCAGCACGGTCGATTTGCCGGCACCGGAATGGCCGGTCAGAAAGGCCATTTCGCCTTCCTGTAACTCAAAGGTCAGTTTGCGCAACGCTTCGTGGCCGCTTTGATAACGCTTGCTGACTTCGGAGAAACGGATCATGTCAGTCTCTTGAATTGAATTTGTCAGAATGCGAGGAAGCTCTGCTTGGCATCAACGATCACCCTCTCCCCACCCCCCGCTCCACGTCCCAGCCAATTGCCTCAGGCAATTGTCGCTACGGTGGCACGAAGCAGTGCTTCGTGAACCCCCACCTCCGCCCCATCAAGGGGGAGGGACTAAAAAACGCCGCAGTGACTCAACTCATCGGCCTTCGGTACTCCCCTCCCCCCTCGTGGGGGAGGGGTCGGGGGAGAGGGGGATCCTGCAGCACTCGCGCTGCATCAAACGCGTTACTGCCAATCCTTCTCATCCCGTTCAAACAAGGCCTGAATAAAATCCGGCGCGCTGAACGGGCGCAGATCATCGATGCCTTCACCGACGCCGATGAAGCGGATCGGCAGTTTCATTTTTTCTGCCAGCGCGAAAATGACGCCGCCTTTGGCGGTGCCGTCGAGCTTGGTCAAAGCAAGCCCGGTGAGCGCGGTCGCCTTGTGGAATTGCTCGGCCTGGCTGAGCGCGTTCTGGCCGGTGGCGGCGTCGAGCACCAGCAGGGTTTCGTGCGGCGCATCCGGGTCGAGCCGTTTCAGCACGCGGACGACCTTGGCGAGTTCGTCCATCAAATTGCTCTTGGTGTGCAGCCGGCCGGCGGTGTCGCAGATCAGCACGTCCATTTGTTTGGCTTTGGCCGATTGCAGCGCATCGAACAGCACCGAAGCTGAATCCGAACCCGTGGCCTGTGCAATCACCGGCACGTTGTTGCGTTCACCCCAGACCTGCAGCTGCTCGACCGCGGCGGCGCGGAAGGTATCGCCCGCCGCAAGCATCACGCTCATGCCCTGCGCTTGATAAAAACGCGCCAGCTTGCCGATGGTGGTGGTCTTGCCGACGCCATTGACGCCGACCACCAGAATCACGAACGGTTTTTTGCTTGCGTCGATCTGCAGCGGCGCATCGACCTGTGCCAGCAGCGCGGCCAGCTCCTGGGTCAGGTACTGGTAGAGCGCATCGGTGTCGGCGAGTTCCTTGCGCGCCGCTTTCGCGGTCACGTCTTTCATGATCCGCTGCGTGGTCGCGACACCGACATCGGCGAGCAGCAGCTGGGTTTCCAGCTCCTCGAACAGCTCGTCATCGATCTGTTTGCGGCCCATGAACAGCGTCGCCAGGCCTTCGCCGAGACCGGCGCGGGTACGCTTGAGGCCGTCCTTCAACCGACCGAAGAAACTTTTCTGCTCGTCCGTGCGTTCCGGCTCGGCGGCCGCCGCAGCACCGTCCCGTTTGAGCCAGCCAAACCAACCTTTCTTTTCCGACATCGCGTTCACAATCCAACCCGGCCGGCGGCAGCCGGCCTCAATGGGCCGCTATGCTACCATCCTGCCCCGCTCCCGACCCCCTTCCTGCTGCCCGACGCATTGGCAAAACCCGCATGAGCAAAAGCAAAGTCGTCACCGGTGCCGGTGAAGTCCGCATCATTGCCGGCCGTTACCGCGGTCGTAAGCTCACCTTTCCGGCCGCGCCCGGCCTGCGCCCGACCGGCGACCGCTTGCGCGAGACGCTGTTCAGCTGGCTGCAGACCGAACTGCCGGGCGCCCGCTGCCTGGATCTGTTCGCCGGCTCCGGCGCGCTCGGTTTTGAAGCCGCCTCGCGCGGCGCCCACGAGGTGCTGCTGGTCGAAGCCAACCCGGCCGTTGCCGCGGCGCTGCAGGCCAATATCGGCAAGCTCGCCGCCAGTGAACTGAAACTGGTGCGCGGCGATGCGCTGGCGTTTCTGAAACAGGAAAGCCAGCCGTTCGATGTGATCTTCCTCGACCCACCGTTTCACGGCGACTGGCTCGGCAAGGTGCTGGCGCTGGTCGCCGAACGTCATTTAGTCCGGCCCGGCGGCTGGGTGTATGTCGAGAACGAGCGCGACGCCGGCGCGCCGACGCTGCCGGCCGGCTGGAGCTGGTATCGCGAGAAAGAAGCCGGCCAGGTGCGTTACGCGCTGGCCCGGACCGAAGCGGCCGACACCGAACCAAGCTGATTCGGCTTCGAAAGCTTGCGCGAATTCAGCACCTGCGACCAAGGTCGCAGGTCCGGTCAGCCATCGGCTCATTGCAAATTCAGCACGACTGTCTTGTACTGATTGGCACGCACCGCGCACGGAGCTGCCCGCTTGCCGAACCTGCCCATTGCCACCGCCCTGCGCGAATCGCTGCGCGGCTATGACGCGCGCCGGTTCGGCAAGGATGCGCTCGCCGGCCTTACCATCGGCCTGATCGCGATCCCGCTGGCCATGGCACTCGCCATCGCCTCCGGCGTCGCGCCGCAGTACGGTCTCTATACCGCCATCATCGCCGGCATCGTCATTGCGCTTTGCGGCGGCTCGCGGGTCAATATCTCCGGCCCGACAGCGGCGTTCGTGGTCATTCTGCTGCCCATCACCCAGCAACTCGGCCTGCCCGGCTTGCTGCTGGCGACGATGCTGGCCGGTTTCATTCTGATGGCCATGGGCGTCACCGGCCTCGGCAAACTGGTGCAATTCATTCCGTATCCGGTGCTGACCGGTTTCACCGCCGGCATTGCCATCGTGATTGCCGGTTTGCAGCTGAAAGATCTGCTCGGCATCGACATTGTGCTGCGCGATGCCCATTTCGTTCCGGCCGTGCTGCAAACGCTCTGGCATCTCGGTTATGCCCGTTGGCCGGACATGCTGATCGGCGGTTTCAGTCTGGCCGTTTTGATCCGCTGGCCAAAACTGAAACTGCCGATTCCCGGGCATCTGGCGGCACTGATACTGGGGACGTTGCTGGCCGTGCTGCTGCGGGCGGCGATCAGCGACTTTGATCTCGCCACCATCGGTTCCCGGTTCAGTTACACCGACGCCAGCGGCGCGCTGCAGCAAGGCATTCCGAACACACTGCCGAGCTTTGCCTGGCCCTGGCAACTCAGCAGCGAACCGGCGTTTACGTTGTCGCTCGACACGCTGCGCAGCTTGATCGGGCCTGCCTTTGCCATCGCCATGCTCGGCGCGATCGAGTCACTGCTGTGCGCGGTCGTTGCCGATGGCCTGTCCGGCTACCGGCATGATCCGAATGCCGAGCTGGTCGGTCAGGGCCTTGGCAATGTCATTGCGCCACTGTTCGGCGGCATCACCGCCACTGCCGCCATCGCTCGCACCGCTGCCAATGTCCGCTCCGGCGCCAGCTCGCCGGTCGCCGCCGTCATTCACGGTCTGGTTGTGCTCGTCGCCCTGCTTGCACTCGGCCCGCTGCTGCAACACATTCCGATGGCGACACTGGCGGCCATGCTGATCATTGTCGCCTGGAACATGTCCGATGCTCATCGCGTGCTCAAGGTGCTGAAATTCAGTCCGCGCGCCGATGCCATGGTGCTGCTGATCTGCCTGCTGCTGACCGTGCTGTTCGATATGGTCATTGCCGTTGAAATCGGTCTGCTGCTGTCGGCGGTGCTGTTCATCAAGCGGATGAGCGAGCTGTCCGATACCGCGCTGGTGCCGCATTTTCACGACCACAGCAAAGAACCGCTGCCGGCCCACGTCGCCGTCTACGATATCAATGGCCCGTTGTTCTTCGGTGCCGCCGACCGCGCGATGCATGCGCTCTGGCGGGTCGACCCGGCGATGAAGGCGGTGATCCTCGATATGCGCGATGTGCCGGTGATGGATCTGACCGGCATCGTCGCGCTTGAATCGCTGATCACTGACATGCAGCAGAAGAAAATCGCGGTCCGGCTGGTGGCCCTGAATGAACGCTTGCAAACCAAGCTGGTCAAAGCCGGCGTGCTCGGTCAAAACAGCTGGGCCCAGCATTCAGCCGATGTTCATGCGGCGCTTGCGAGTCTGGAGCTTCCGGCGGTGAGCCAAGACCGCACTGGCGATTTGAAATGAATGTTGCTTTGTGTCACCCCGGCGAAAGCCGGGGTCCATTTTCTGCTGCACAGCGTTCCTGAGGGAAATGGATACCGGCTTTCGCCGGTATGACGACCGGGATAGTGTCTTCGGCTCAAGTAGTGGCGTCCAAAAACAGCTTTTCCTGCCCTCTCGATATTAGGGATAGGGATCAAATACAAAGGAGTCAACAAATGCAAAAATGGTTATCCCCCGCCACACTCGGACTGGCGGCTACACTGTTTACTTCATTCGCATTTTCCGGAGCTGCCATGGCTGATCGTTTCCCGCAAGGCCCGCACCTGTACGTCACCGGTGAAGCGGTCGAAAAACTGAAACCCGACTTTGTCGAAACCAGCTTCATGGTCGCCCGCGATGGCGCTGATGTGCCGGCCACCAAGAAGGCCGTCGATGAGATCACCGAGAAGGTCTGGGCTGCGGCCAAGAAGATTGGCATTGCCAAAGAGGATTTTCAGGCGACCGGCTTCACCGTCAACCCGATGTATGACTACGACAACGGCAAACGTGTCCACCGCGGCACCCAGGTCTCGCGCCAGTTCAGCGTCAAGCTGCGCAACATGGACAAGTTCAATGCCTGGAGCGAAGCACTGGTCCAGGCCGGCGTGCAGGATGTCGGCGGCATCAGCGTCAACGTCGACAAGCGCGAAGAGAAGGAAGCCGCGCTACGCATCACCGCACTGAAAAACGCCAAACTCGAAGCCGAACGCCTCGCCGGCGCGCTCGATCAAGTCGTGACCGGCGTCCACACCATTTCCGATTCCCCGATCGGTGACGGTGGCGGCGGCATTCGCACCATGGCGATGCGTATGGACAAAGCCGGCGAAAGCGCACCAACACTGCCGGATCATGTCGAGTTACGGGCGGAAGCGTATGTGGTGTTTACGATGATGAAGAAGTAATTGTTCCAGCCGGGGTAGCTCACTGCCGTAAGCTACCCCGACAATTGATAATGCTTTATCTCACCACCTGCGTCTTTTGCAACACCGTGTATTGGCAAATCTGATCCATGGTTCCGTCTTGATTCATCTTGATCACGTCATGAAACTGAGACCTGACATCAGGAGACTGACCACGATACTTTGTCTCAAATAGGACTTTTCCATCAAAGAAAAGCCATCCAGCATCATTGCCGTAGCAGTTATTGGTTGGATAAGATTCTTCCTCAGGATCTGCTATTTGCTGAAGCTCAAGTAGCACTTTTCGACGTTTTTCAAATCCCTCAGAGGCGTGCTCAGTGTTCAGTAAATCGAAATAGGAATAGGCGCACGGGACCCTCGATTCATTGACAATATCCATACGAATCAGCTCGTCCTTACTTCCGTCGTTGTTAAAGTCAACATTGACGCGCGCGCGAGGATAAAGAAATTTTTTCTGCCGATAGCTGTCTTCAGAACGGATTGGGTTACCGCTGATGTATTTGCTTGTATTGTCACCAATCAGGGATTGGCAAAATGGCGGACCGGTCCTGACAACCTCTTGATACTGCTGGCGAAATCGGCAAACCTCGGTTGTAGCATTGCTGGGAGAAGTGAGAATGACCCGGGAAGGGGCCCAGCAACCCGGATCTCTGCACTGCACTCGATAAGTGTTATCGCCCATCACAAGGTGTTGCCAAAACAGCCCGTCGGAAGGCTCTCCCCCTGCATCACCGACCGGTAGCGTTGCCCCATCCTCGCTGTGATAAACAGCAGAGTCATAAACATGATCACCAACAAACTGGATTGTTTCCAAGACCCCATCATTGTTGATGTCGATCTTGTCTTGCCAGTGATATTTGATGGTGCCCGCATCTGCCATTTCACCTATCCGTTCACATATTCCATGATCAGCTGCAGCAACCATACCGCTCTGCGCAACCCATCCTGCGACCGAAATCGTCACAGCTGTCAGTATCCAAGCAACCCGCTTCATAGTTATCCCAATCTCGTTGAGAGCAGTTCTCGTAAGGTCACTTCCGGCATCAAGCCACTCTTCTCCGCCACCACCAAGCCATTCCTGAACAACTGCAGCTGCGGCACGCCGCGCACGGCGTGGCGCTCGGCAATCTCGGGCGCCGCTTCGACATCCAGTTTCACCACCAGCAAACGGCCGGCAAATTCCTGGGCGATTTTTTCCAGCAGGGGAAACAGCAAACGGCACGGACCACACCAGGGCGCCCAGTATTCGACCAGCACCGGTTGCTGATACGACGCGGCGATCACCCGCTCGGCAAATTCGGCCGCGCTGACATCGGGAATGCGGCTGGGCATTTCAGTGCTCCGCACCGATGCGGCGGTAGCCGGCATCGTCCGGTTCATGCTTCGGATAAGCGGCATCGATCGATGCCCAGTTCCAGGCGAGCGGTTGCTGGCCGTAATAGCGTTCCAGCAGGGCAAAGGCCTGCGGCAAATCAGCCTGCAGTTCGGCTGGTGCGGTGAAGAAGTGCTCGCTCAGCACGGCGAAGAATTCGGCCGGTGACTCGAGGGCGTAATCATCGACCGAGGTGTAGCCGAGCAGTTTTTCTTCCTGACCGACGGTTTGCCAGGCTTCGCGCATGATCTGCTGCCATTCACTCGGTGCGATCCCGCGCGCCAAGAGTGCCGGCACGCCGTTCATTTCGCCGTCGGTCAGATCGAGTTTGTGCGTGCATTCGTGGATGACGACATTGTAGCCGTCGGGAACGCGCGCGGCTTCGACATCGGCCCAGGACAGCAGGATCGGACCGGCGTCCCAGCTTTCGCCAGCGACTTGTTCGTGGCCGATGTGGACGACACCGGCTTCGTCCATTTCCTCGCGCGGCGCCAGAAACTCATCCGGGTAGACGATGACGGCGTGAAAGCTGTCGTACCCGGCGAGCCCGAGTTTCAGCACCGGCAGGCAGGCCCAGATCGCGATCTCGATTCGCTGCGCCGCGCTGAGCGCAAAGCCATCGGCCGGCACCACCGCCTTGTCGGCAAGAAACAGCGTGGCCTGTTCGCGCAAGGCCAGCTGCTCGGCGGCCGGCAGTGCCGCCAGCAGGGGCAGATGCGCGCAGGCTTGCTGCCAATCGGCATCGGCCAGCGCATGGCGCTGCAGTTTGAACTGGCGCGGTGACAGCCGGCGCAGGAAATCGAACATCGGGACTCTCGTGCAGAGGTGGCCACGTCGTCAGCGCATGCGCTGCGCCCGGAGCCGGTTATGATGACGGTCCTTATGATGCCATCGTCCCCGACGGACTGCCGAGCCACCATGTTGCCCGCCGATGATTCGCGTCCTGCCGATAGCCAGGCCGGCACGCTGGCCGCCACACAAACTGCCGCCCTGCGACTCGCGCCGCTCGCCTCGACCGCCTTGTTCGAGTTGCTCGCCAGCGGCGCGGCGGTGCGCGTGCTGGCCGCCAACCGGCGGCTGGTGCTGACGCTGAGTCAGGCCTATGGCGACTGGCAGCGCAGCCGTGGTGCCGAGGTCTGGCCGACGCCGGCCATCCAGACTTTCGAGCACTGGCTCGATGACGCCAGCGACGCGTTGATCCACGCCGGCGCCTGGCCGGTCGAGGCGCTGCCCGACGCGGTGCTGGATGACAACGAAGAGTTGCCGCTGTGGCAGCAGATCATCGAACAGGATGACGCCGATTCGCACCCGATCGCGCAGCGTTTGCTGTCGACCGCCGATCTCGCCGCCAAGGCCGCCGATGCCCATGCCTTGTTGTGCGAATTCACTGCGCCGATACCGGCCGCACTCGCCACCGAGGAATATCGCCGGCTGCAAAGCTGGCGCGCGGCGTTGCAGGCGCATTGCAAAGCGCGGCGCTGGCTGACGGCAGCCGAATGGCGCGCGGAACAAGTGCGCCGCGTCAGCACCGACGCCGCCATGCCGACCCAGCTCGTGCTCGCCGGTTTCGATGACTGGCGGCCATGGCTGCAGCGTGTACTCGCCGCCGCACAGGAGCGTGGCGTGCAGCTCTGGCACTGGCAGGATCAGCTGCAAGCGGCGGCGGATCAAACGCTGTACCGGCCGGCCGATCTGTTGCAGGAAGATGCGTTCATCGCCCGCTGGTGTCGCGAGCAATTGCGCGCCAATCCCGACGCCCGGCTGGCGGTGGTGCTGCCGTCACTGTCGGCGCGCAAAACCGCGTTGCTGCGCAACCTGCGCGACGAGCTCGAGCCGGAATGCAGTTACCGCTTCGATGACGGCCCCAGTGCGCGGGTCAACCTGTCGCTCGGCGAAGCCCTCGCGGATCGGCCGCTGGTCGCCACGGCGCTGCGGCTGCTGCGCCTGTTCACCCAGCCGCAATCTGATTGGCCGCTGACCGATCTGAGTCCGCTGCTGCTGTCACCGTACGTTGGCGAAGCTGTTGAAAAGGATGCCCGCGCCCGGCTCGACGCCCATTTGCGCGAACAGGGCATGACCGCGCTGCGCGCCGACACAGTGCTGCGGTTGCTGCAACACCGTGGCTGCGCGCTGCTCGCCGAACGCTGGAGCATCGGACTCAATCAGGTGCGCGACACGCGCAACCAGAAGCGCCGGTTGCGCGACTGGGGTGAACCGCTGCGCGCCTTGCTCGAGCAGCTCGGTTGGCCGGGCACGCGTGCACTCAACTCGGTTGAATTCCAGACCCGCGAAGCCTTTTGGCAAGCGCTCGCCGCCCTCGCCCGCTGCCGGGTGCCGGAAGGCACGGTGACGCTCGGCAAGGCGGTCAGCAGTTTGCAGCAGCGCTGTCGACAGGCGGTGTTCCAGCCGCAGCAACCCGGCACCGCCCGGGTGCAGTTGATCGGGCTGCTGGAAGCCGCGGCGATCAGCGCCGATGCGATCTGGGTCGGCGATGCCCGCGACGATTTGCTGCCGGCGCCGATTCAGCCCAATCCGCTGTTGCCGATGGCCTGGCAGCGCGCGCACAACCTGCCGCGCAGCAGCCACCAGCGCGAAGCGCAATTTGCCAGCCAGCTGATGCAGCGGCTGACCACCAGTGCGCCGGTGATCGTCTGGAGCTGTCCGCAGTTCGAAGGCGAACGCGAACTGCGGGTCAGCCCGTTTCTGCGCACGCTGCCGGAACGTGACATCCCGAGCCACCTGCTGAAAGCCGAAACCGCGTTTCATACCCTGGCACGGCAAGCGCTGGAATCGCTGCAGGACAATCAGGCCCCCGCCTTGCACCCGGACGAACCGATCCGGCGCAACAGCCAACTGCTCGCGGTGCAGGCGGTGCAACCGCAAGCCGCGTTCGTGCAATACCGGCTGCATGCCAACGAAGTATTGCCGCTACCGCAGGCGCGCCAGAGCAGCGAGCGCGGCAACCTGGTGCACCGTGCGCTCGCCACCCTGTGGCAGGGCCTGCAAACCTCTACCGCACTGGCGCAGCTGAGCGATGCCGAGCTGCGCCAGCGCTGCGAGGCCGCCGCCGCCGGCGCCCTCGCCGAACACGGCAGGCAACTGCAACAGGCGCTGCCGGCACGCTGGCGCGAACTGGAGCAGCAGGCGCTGGTAGAGGTGCTGCAGGAATGGCTGCAATTTGAAAAGCAGCGGCAGACACCGTTCCAGGTCGTGCAGATTGAACAGAATGCGACGCTCGCTCTCGCCGGTCTCGAACTGTCCTTGCGACTCGACCGTGTCGATCAACTCAGCGACGGCAGCGCCGTTGTCATGGATTACAAAACCGGCGCCGGCTGGCAAACACCGCCGTGGACCGCCGAGCGCCCGCATGACGTGCAGCTGATGCTGTATGCGCTGGCAACCGACGCGCCACTCGCCGGCGTGGTCGCCGCCCGCGTGCGCGCCGGCGAGCCGCACTTCAAGGGCCTCAGCAGCAGCGAAGAATACCTGCCGAAGCTGAAACCGGACAAGTTGCTCGCCGAACGCGATCTGGAAACACTGCGACAGGACTGGCAACAACGCCTGCAACAACTGGCGCAGGAATTTGTCAGCGGCGACGCCGAGAACCAGTGTTATCACCCGAACGCCGGCAACGTGCTGGCGGCGCCATTTTTGCGGTTGACGGCGATGGAGTCGGATGAACAAACATGACGAGAAGCGTTCAGCCGTGTGTCTATATGCTGGCAAATCGCCGGCGTGGAACGCTTTACACCGGTGTAACCAGTAACCTGCTGCAGCGTGTCGCGCAGCACAAAGCAAAGCTCGCAGAAGGGTTCACCAGGCGCTACGGTATCGACAAGTTGGTTTGGTACGAAATGCACGACTCAATGACTAACGCTATCGCCCGCGAGAAAGCCATCAAGGAATGGCAGCGCGCGTGGAAGTTTGAACTGATAGAGAACACCAATGCTGAATGGCGTGATCTCTATCCCGGATTGATCGCGGCAGGTGCTCATGTCTAACAGCATCAGATGGCTCGTCGGCAATCGACCAGAGCACGTCATACCGGCGAACGCCGGTATCCAATTTCAAACATGGACCCCGGCTTTCGCCGGGGTGACGGCAGCGGTGACTGCATCTGCCATCTGTTCGGACAAATTTTTGAGTGATAACTGGCATGACTGAACCCGCCGCCCTGATAGACGCCGCCGCGCGCGCTCGCGCGCTCGATCCGCGCCACTCGTTCATCGTGCAGGCGCCGGCCGGCAGCGGCAAGACCGAGCTGCTGACCAACCGACTGCTGGTGTTGCTCGCCACGGTCGACGAGCCGGAAGAAGTGGTCGCGATCACGTTCACCCGCAAAGCCGCTGCCGAGATGCGCGTGCGCCTGCTGCACAAGCTGGAACAGGCAGCGGCAGTAGCTGTCGGTACCGCTGCCGAACCGGACTCCGGGCACGAACGGGAAACGCTCAATCGTGCCCGCGCCGTGTTGGCGCGCGATGCCGAACGCGATTGGCAGTTGTTGCAACAGCCCAACCGCTTGCGCATCCAGACCTTTGATTCACTGTGCAGTCTGCTGGCACGGCAGATGCCGTATCTGTCGCGGCTCGGCGGGCAAGCGCAGATCCGCGAGGACGCCGACACGCTGTATCAGCTGGCCGCGCAGCGGACGCTGGCGTTGCTGGAAGAGCCGGACTATTTCGAGACCGTCGCGGCTTTTCTGCGCCACGTCGACAATGACGGCAACAAGGCCCAGCGGCTGCTCGTCAGCATGCTGGCCCGGCGCGAGCAGTGGCAGGATCTGCTCGGCTCGCTGAGCCATCCGGCACTGGATGAGCGGCTGCACGACGATTGGTCGGCATTGATCGCCGCCAGCATTGAGCCGGTGCTGCAACTGCTCGACAGCCGCCTGCAAACCGCGTTGATGGCACCGGCACAACATGCCGCGCGCCAGTTGCTGGCGGCGCAGAGTGATTCACCGATCATCGCGCTGCACGACTGGGACACGCCACTGCGTGCTCGCGCCGAGGATTTGCCGCGCTGGCAGGCACTGGCGGAGTTGTTGCTGACCAAAACCGAGCGCAACTGGCGCAAGCCGGGCGGCGTCACCGTCAAACTCGGTTTCCCCGCCGCCAAAGCCGGTCCCGACTTCGAGGCCAAGCAACAATTTCTCGAACAGCTGGCAGTGCTGGCCGAATACCCGGCCGAACCGCTCGCCGATCTGCTGCTGCTCTGCCAACCCGATGAACTCAGCGAGCAATCGGGTTTTCTCTGGCATCTGGCTGGCGTGCTGCGATTGGCAGTCGCGCAACTGTGGCTGGTGTTTGCCGAACGCAACGAGATCGATTTTAGTCAGATGGCGCACGCCGCAATTGCCGCGCTCGGCGAGTTTGATGAACCGAGTGAATTGGCGCTGGCGCTTGATTACAAGATTCGCCATCTGCTGGTCGATGAATGCCAGGACACCAGCGTCGGTCAATTTGCGCTGCTGAAGAAATTGACCGCCGGTTGGCAGCCGGGCGATGGCCACACGCTGTTTCTGGTCGGCGATCCGATGCAATCGATCTACCGCTTTCGCAAAGCCGAAGTCAGTCTGTTTCTCGATGCCCGCAAGAACGGCGTCGGTCAGGTGCCGCTCGAAGCGATCACGCTGCAAGCCAATTTCCGCTCCCAGGCCGGCATCGTCGACTGGCTGAACCGGCACGGACCGCAGTTGCTGGCCGCGCAGGAAGACAGTGTCCGCGGCGCGGTGCCGTACAGCGCTGCCGTCGCAGTCAAACCGGCGCTGACCGCAACGGCGGTGCAATGTCACGGTTTCAGCAAAACTGCGCACTATCCGGATACCGAAGCCGAGCGCGTCGTGCAGCTGGTGCAGGCGGCGAGCGCAGACGGTTCCGTGGCCATTCTGGCGCGGGCGCGCAGTCACCTGTTTGAGATCGCCAGCGCGCTGCGCGCCGCCGGTATCGCGATGGAGGCGGTCGATACCGAGCCGCTGGCCGCGCAGGCCATCGTCATCGATTTGCTGCAACTCACTCGGGCACTGCTGCACCCGGCCGATCGGCTGGCCTGGCTGTGCGCATTGCGGGCGCCGTGGTGCGGCCTGACGCTGACCGATCTGCACGCGCTGTGCGGTTTCGACGACAAGACGCCGCTGCCAAGCCTGCTCGAGCGCAGCGATCGGTACGCGGCGTTGTCGGCCGACGGCCAACAACGCCTGCGTCGCTGTGCGCCGGTGTTGCTGGAGGCGTTGCAGCAACGCGTGCGCCTGCCGCTTGCCACGGCCGTCAGCCATTGCTGGCTGCAACTGGGCGGTCCGGCCGCCTGCCTCAGCGACGACGAGTTCGCCGTCGCCCAGCAATACCTGCAATTGCTCGAACAACTGGACAGCAACAGCGACGATCTGCTGACCGACCTCGAGCGTGAACTCGGCAAGCTCTACGCACGGCCAAGCAGCGGCGCGACCGTCAAGCTGCTGACCATGCACAAGTCAAAGGGGCTGGAATTCGATACCGTGATCCTGCCACGTTTGGCCGCCACCGCAAAAAGCGACGAGACACCGTTGCTGCGCTGGGATCTGCTGCCGATCGGTGGTCGCGATCGCCTACTGATCGGCACCGTCGCCGGTGCCCGCAGCGAAAGCAGCGGCGCCAACCTGTTTCTGAAAAAGCTCGAACAGGAACGCGCCGATCACGAACGGGCGCGCCTGCTGTACGTGGCATTGACCCGTGCCAAAAAGCAGTTGCACTTGCTGGCGGCATTGCCTGCCGAGCAGCCGGACAAAGGCCCGGCTGGCAGCAGCCTGCTGGCAACGCTGTGGGCGGGTTGCAGCGCCGATTTTCTGGCCGGCTTCACTGCGCTCGTTGCTGACAACGGCGCGACCGACCCGGCAGCGGTTGCTGCGAACCCGTTGCAGCGCTTGCCGTCGTCGTTTGTGCTGCAGGCACCGCCGCTGCCACCGCCACCGCCGGCACTGGTCGACACCAGCACCAGCCTGCCGGAACTGCTCGCTGGCGACAGCGCCCGCATCGTCGGCACCCTGGTGCACCGCTGGTTGCAGCAATGGGCGGAGCAAGCACCACCGACGCTCGCGGAGCTGCCGGCATTGCGGCCGCTGTGGCGCAAACAGCTCGGCTGGTCCGGTATCGCCGATGACGAATTGGCGGCGGCACTCACCGAACTGGAAACCGCACTGCGCAATACGCTGAGCGATCCGCAGGGCCTTGCCCTGCTGCAGCACCGCAACGAGGCCTACGCCGAGTGGGCGCTGACCTCCAGCGAGACGGAGCAGGCCGGCAAACTGCGCCAACACGTGATCGACCGCAGCTTTGTCGACGTAGACGGCGTGCGCTGGATTGTGGATTACAAAACCGCGCGCCACGATGGCAGCGACAGCGAAGCCTTCCTCGCCGAGCGCGTCGCCGAATACCGGCCGCAGCTGCAGCGCTATGCCGCACTGTTGCAGCGGCTGGAACAGCGACCGGTCCGGCTGGCCTTGTATTTTCCGTTGCAGCAGCGCCTGTTCAGCTGGCATGCCGATGGCACGCCAGCCTGAGCGCGCTGTGACAGCGGTTCTTTCTCAGTCCGCGCAGGTAGATTGCCCACGATGACCGTATCGGTACGACTGACCGCACCGCTGGATCGCGCGCTGGCCGTGGTGGATCTGGAAACCACCGGCGGCAATCCGCAATTCGATCGGGTGATCGAGATCGGCGTGCTGCTGATCGATGAAGGTGAAGTGCGGCAACGCTGGCAGCAACTGGTCGATCCGGGTTTTGCCCTGCCCTATGGCATCGAACAACTGACCGGTATCCGCAGCGCCGATCTGATCGGCGCGCCGGCATTTGCCGACGTCGCCGATGACGTGTTGACGCTGCTGCAGGATCGATTGTTCGTCGCGCACAATGCCCGCTTCGATTACGGCTTCCTGAAAGCGGAGTTTGCCAGACTCGGGGTTGCCTTCAACCCGGACCGGCTGTGTACCGTGCGCTGGTCGCGGCAACTCTACCCCGATGTGCGCGGCCACGGCCTCGACGCGGTCTGCACGCGCTTTGGCATCGGCAACGCGGCCCGGCACCGCGCACTCGGCGATGCCGAAGCCACCTGGCAATTTCTGGCGCTCAGTTGCGATCAAATCAGCGCCGAGCAGCGCCACGCCGCGCTGGTCAATCAGTTGAAGAAGCCGTCACTGCCACCGGCGCTGACAGCAGAGCGGATCGACGCCATTCCGGAAGCGCCCGGCGTCTATCGCTTCTTTGCCGACGATGGCGCCCTGCTTTATATCGGCAAAAGCAACAATCTGCGCGCCCGCGTGTTGCAGCATTTTGGCGCCGACCCGATTCTGGCGCGCAACCAGAAACTGCACGAGCGTCTGCGTGATGTCACATTCGAGCGCACCGCCGGTGAACTCGGCGCGCTGCTGAAAGAGAACGCAGCGATCAAGAACGAAGCACCGCTGTTCAATCGCAAGCAGCGTCGCGTTCGCGAGCTAGTCGCCGTCGAAACCTATACCGATTCGCATGGCTACCTGCGCACCCGCTTCGCCACCGGCGAGATCCGCGCCACCACCGCTGACAATGGCATGGGCTACGCGCTGTTCCGCACCCGCAGCCAGGCACGCGAGAAATTGTTTGCACTCGCGAAGGAACACAAACTGTGCAAAAAACTGCTCGGTCTGGAATCCGGCAAAGGCGCCTGTTTCGACGTGCAACTGAAACGCTGCAACGGCGCCTGTACCGGTCAGGAGGCCAGTGCGCTGTACAACCTGCGCCTGCAGCTGGCGCTCAAGCCGCTGCAAACCCGCAGCTGGCCGTGGCCGGGACCGATCGCGATTCAGGAGAGCGATGGCGAGCGTAGCGACTGGCACGTCATCGATCACTGGTGCTATCTCGGCACCGCGCGTGACGCATCCGACATCGCCGATTTGCTCGACAATCCACGCCAGTTCGATCTGGACTGCTACCGGATACTGCTGCGCTGGCTGCGCCGGCACCCCAACAGCGTTCAACCGCTGGCCGGAGCCGTCGAGCGCGCAGCCGCATCCGATTGAAGAAGGGGACCATTCGGTCCCCTTTTTGTGCCTCACCCCAGCTTCAGGTGATCCGTCTTCGGCGGCGGTGGTGGTGCTTTCTTTTCGCTGGTATCCAGCGTCGCGCCGACTTCGGCAATCGTGATGCCGGAGATGTCGCCAATCTTGACCGGTTCGATTTGTCGTGGCGCACCGAGGGTGGCGCCCACCTCGGCGACCGACAAGTTCGACAAATCCGGCTCCGGCAAGGGGATCACCTCGCGCGGAACACCGAGATCGGCACCGACCTCGGCAACTGACAGCGCCGACAGGTCACCGACCGCAACCGGCACCACTTCGCGCTTCTCACCGATGTCGCTGCCGACCGGCGCCAGCGTATAGCCACTGAGATCGACCTTGGGCGCCGGCGCTGGCGCCTTGCGCTCGGCCAGATCGGCGCCGACCGGTGCGACGCCCCAATTGCCGGTCGGCGCGGCAGCTGGCGACGCCGAGGCAGTGACCGGCGGAACGGTTGCCGTTTGACCTGGTGCGGGGGCCGGCGCCGCGCCGGCCCCGTCAGCCTGACGCAACCTGGCCAGCGCGCCGGCTTCCTTCAGTGCGGCGATGTAGCGCAGCGCACCTTGGTAATCGAGGTCTTTCTTGATGGTCACCAGCTGGCCGCTGAACAGCCGCTCGACGGTTTCCGGCTTCGCCTTGAACAGGTTGGCGACATTGGCCATGACTTCAGCCCGGTCGCGCCCCGGCACCGTGCGGCCGTCAAACACCACTTCGAATACGCCTTCCATCGCCAGTTACCTTCGGCTCGTCTACGCTCCGATTGTAGCGCCAGCCACTCATAAGCGAGCAATCATGTTGACCACGCTGCAACTGAGCCTGCCGGACTGGGTACCGACCCAGGTCACGCTGGACCGCCGCTACCCGACCGATGACACGCGCATGGCAGTCGCCATCGCGCTGGCGCAGGCCAATGTCGCACACGACACCGGCGGACCATTCGGTGCCGCCATTTTCGAACAGGACAGCGGCCGGCTGGTCAGCGTCGGCGTCAACCGCGTGCTGCCACTGCACAACTGCACCCTGCATGCCGAGATGCTGGCGTTCATGTTTGCCCAGACCCGGCTGGGCTCGCACACCCTGCATGATCCGGCGCTGCCGGCGCACACGCTGTACACCTCCTGCGCGCCGTGCGCGATGTGTCTGGGCGCGAGCCTGTGGAGCGGCGTCCGCCGCATCGTCATTGCCGCAAGACGGGAAGATGCCGAGGCGATCGGTTTTGAGGAAGGACCGGTGTTTGCCGAATCGGAGCATTATTTGCAGCACCGAGGCATAGAGATTGCCAAAGATGTGCTTCGCGCAGAGGGCGCCGCTGTGTTACAGCGTTATGCCGCACTCGGACGACAGCGCTACAACGGCTAGTCAGACCCCAGATTGTCACCGCCATGGCGGTTCTGCTAAAACCACGCCCTGGAACTCCTCACGACGCGATCAGGAATGCGCACCGCTCTTGCCTTGATGATTGGCTGCATGCTGCTAACAGCCGCCAACTGTCACGCGGCCTCACCCGATACCTCACTACTGTGGCAACTGGTCAACGGTGAAAACATCAGGGACCTGCGCAACCATTGCGCGACCCGCTGTGATTTCAACTTTCATGATCCGGCGAGCGGCAAAACCCCGGTGTTGCGCGCCATTGAAAATTTCCACCTGTTCATGCTGACGTATTTGCTGGCAAACGGTGCCGACCCCAATCTCCCCGATGCCTGGGGCGAGCCAGCAGCTGTTTACGCCATTCAGCGTGACGACAGTCGTCCGCTGGCGCGGCTGCTGGCCGGTGGAGCGAATCCCAACGCCGTCGACCGCAACGGACTACCGGTGCTTCTGCTCGCCATTCAGCAGAAGAAATTGATGCATGTCCGGTTGTTGCTGGCGGCCGGAGCAAAGGCCAATTTGCGCGATAACGAGGGCAAAACGGCCTTGATGTACGCAATCGAAACACGCTCGGTCGACCTGGTGCAGGTTATGCTTGATGCAGGAGCCAAAACTGAAGCCGTCGATCGCAACGGCGTCAGCCTGCAGCAACTTGCTGCCAAGCTCGATATGTTGACGGCCTTACGCAAGTCCGGACCGGCCGGAGTGCGGCCATGATTGCGCGTGCCGGCTTACTGTTGCTATTGAACGTCGCCATTGCCAATCTCGCGGTGGCAAATGAATTGGCTGCAGCCCTGCGAGCGTGCAATCTTGCCCAGGTGGAAAATTATGTCGCCCGCGGCCTGCCGATTCCGCGCGAAGTGGACGGTAAATCGCCATTGGTTTTTTGCCACAGGGAACCGGCGATTGTACGCGCCTTGCTGGTCGGGAAAGCCGCCGTTCGGCCGGCCAGTTTCCAGCTGCTGATCCCGCCGATCTGGGGCGGCAATCAAGTCCAATGGCTCAGCATTCTGCATCTTTATCTGCAACATGATCTGGATCTCAATGCGCGCGGCCCAATAGGCGAAACCGCGGTTTTTCATTTGGCGGGGCAGTCAGCAAATGGGGTCAGCGTGTTGCAGGAATTGTTGCGGCAAGGTGCCGATGCCAACCTGACGGCAAACAACGGCGATACGCCGTTGCAGAATGCCGTGCGCTATGACCATCTGGTGAATGCCCAATTGCTGCTGTTGCATGGCGCCGACGTGCAGACCGTCAACAAAAATGGTCAAACGGCGCTTGAAATTGCCTTGCTGTGGCGACCAAAGCCAAATCCTGCCATGGCGGAGCTGTTGGTCGAGCACGGCGCCAATCCCAACCAGAGAGTCCGGCTCGCCACCAGCGCCAAAGCAACACAACCTTTGCTGCATGGCTTGATCCGCAGTAAACGGTACGAATCAGTAAAGTTACTGATGCGGCTTGGAGCCGAACCACAGCAAACCGACAGCGAGCAGCAAACCGCCGTCGATGTCGCACGCGCCAGCGGCGACCCCTTGCTGCTTCGCGCCGTGCAATCAAATTGAGCTGGCATTCATGGTCTTGCGCGGGGGAACATACACAATGGCCTGGCATCACCGCTTGTTTTTCACTGGATTCATGCTGCTACTGAGTGGCGTCGCGGCAGCTGAAGTGTATAAATGGACCGACAGTCAGGGCCGGGTCCATTACGGTGACAAGCCTCCAGAACAGCAAACCACGCAGTCTGTACAGGTAGGCCCACAACCAGCCCTCACGCCACCGCCGCAACCCCAGCGTCGCCCGCTGAGCTGGAAAGAGCAGCTGAGCAAAGCCATCGAAACCAACGATGAAGTAGGCGCCATGACACTGCTGAGCCGGGCGGGCACCGAGCAATTCACCATCGAACATGTTGTGGCCGCCGTCAAAACGGGGCACGCCAATCTGTTCGGTCGGATGTTTGAAAAGCGCGCGCTGGTAGATGCCAGCGTATTTTCGAATATGCAGATTTTTGTCGAGTACGCATTGCTAAACGGTCGCTTGAACGTCTACCGAAAGCTGAAGCAGTTTGATGTGGTGGTGTTGAATGCCGATACCCTGCTGGAAAAATGCTTCCATCAAGAGTTGTTCGAGTCCACTGAAGCCTTGCTCGCCGATGGTGCCAATGCCGACATGCGAAATGGCAGTTTGCTGCGTCTGGCCATACAAAACCGCGACATCAAATGGGCACGCTTGCTGCTGCAGTATGGTGCCAACCCCAACCTGAAGCCCACTGCCAGTCATCTTGACGCAGGCCTGCCGACGGACAAGTTCAGTCACCCAGCATTGTGGCGAGCCGTTGACTTGAACAAGTTGGCGTTGGCCAAGCTGTTGCTCGACGCCGGTGCAGATCCCAATCTGAGCGACAGCATCGAGAACGAAACGCCGCTCGATCACGCCGAGCGCCGCCGACTCGGCGACATGGCGGCATTGCTGCTCCAGTACGGCGCCAAGAACGGACCAAATGGTCGCGCCCGCAAACAGCAGCAAGCCATGGATCAACGCAGCACGGACTATCAGCGCCAGCTTCGGGAAGCCGATGCCGGCAGCACCAAGAAGTGATGATACGGATCGCAATTCGCTCAGTGACTCAGGACGCTGTCACCCAGTTGTTTTTCCCGCTGAAGCTGTTCGATCTGTTTTGCATAAGGCTTGGAGCACTCATACCACGCGGTCCAGACATTCGCGTTCTCGTTACTGAGTGTCCGTACGCCTGGAAACGGGTCCGGACCGCAATAACGATTGCGGTCCTGCTCCAATACCGCAATCTGTTCTTCGTAACCAGAGATGGATTCGCGAACCCGATCATCAATTTTCGAACTGTGTAGCTGGCGATCCGCCCACGCCACTGCACACTGCAACTTTGCCATGCGTTCTTGCCCGCGCCGAGAAACCTCGGCCTGATAGCTGGCGCTGGCGTTACGGGCGTTGCGCAACTCCTGCTCATAGTCCTTCAAGGTTTGCAACAACTCACGCTGCCACTGCTGTGACTGGCTGGGCAGATTGCGTTTCAGATCAGCGGGGCGAGCGAGATCACCAAGATACACATCGCCGCAATATGCTTTGCTGCCCTGCATTTCAACTGTGCCATTGCCTGCAGGAGGGATTTTCAATTGCAGCGGCGCCACATCCGGCCGTTCATCGGCCGGCGGCTTGTCGGAGTACACGATGTTGCCGTTGGCATCAGTGTACTTATACATTTTGTCGCCAGCGAATGCCGCAGCCGACAGCGGCAACAAGGTAATCCACATCACAATCCGTGCGGTCCGGTAGCGCATAAATCCACAGTCCCTTTTTCGAATCAGTTGGCAGATATCTGGTTTGAATCAGCCAGGCTTAATCTCCATGCCTGGCCTTGCAGCATCGCGTCAGTACGGCGTGCCGCGACTCTATCAAACGGTTCGGCGATACATCAAATCCCAAACCCCATGACCAAGCCGATGGCCGCGGGCTTCGAACTTGGTCAGCGGCCGCGCCTCCGGCCGTGGTACATAATCGCCGGTTGCCGATTCGTTCTGGTAACCGTCGGCGACATTCATGATGTCGCGCATGTGCTCGGCGTAGTTTTGCCAGTCGGTCGCCATATGAAAAATGCCGCCGAGTTTCAGTTTGCGCCGGATCAGTTCCGCAAATGCCGGCTGAACGATGCGGCGTTTGTGGTGACGCGCTTTCGGCCACGGATCCGGAAAGAACAATTGCACCCGCTCGAACACGCCATCGCCGAGGCATTTGTTCAGCACTTCGATGGCATCTTCTTCATAGACACGCAGGTTGCTGAGCTTCGCGGTTTGCGCCGCGGTCAAACAGGCGCCAACGCCCGGCCGGTGCACTTCGATGCCGACAAAGTTGATGCCGGGATTGCTGCTGGCCTGCTGCACCAGCGACTGGCCCATACCGAAACCAATTTCCAGCCAGACCGGATGGTCATTGCCGAACCACTGCGCCAAATCAACCGGACCATCAGCAACATGCCGCCCCCACTGCGGCAGCAGCATGTCGATGGCGGCTTTCTGCCGTTCGCTGAACCGGCCCTCGCGGCGAACGAAGCTGCGGATATGGCGCTTCGGCCGACCGTCCTCGGTCAGTTCGATGGCAGCCGGAGTGGTGTCGGTTTTGGCGTTTGACATGGCGCAGACTTCAATTCAGGAAAAAAAGGAGACGGCGTTTTCTGTTGCAGGAGCGGCCTTGGCTGCGATTGCCTGACCGGCCGAAGGTACGGCACGGAAAACCATCGCGGCCAAGGCCGCTCCTACAAAAAATTGCAAGCGCAACCCGCTCAGAAAATCGTGCCGTCAATCGGTGACGAGGCGCTCGCATACAGCTTGCGTGGCATCCGGCCGGCGAGAAAGGCTTCGCGGCCCGCTTCGATCGCCTTGCGCATCGCGCTCGCCATCAGCACCGGATTTTTCGCGGCGGCAATGGCGGTGTTCATCAGCACGCCGTCGCAACCGAGTTCCATCGCAATGGCGGCATCGCTGGCGGTGCCGACGCCGGCATCGACCAGAATCGGCACCTTGGCATTGTCGAGGATCAGTTTGATGTTGTACGGGTTGCGGATGCCAAGGCCGGAACCGATCGGTGCGGCCAGCGGCATCACCGCGACACAGCCCATGTCTTCGAGTTTTTTCGCGGTGATCGGATCATCGCTGGTGTAGGCCATGACCTTGAACCCGTCTTTGATGAGTTCGGCTGCCGCTTTCAGCGTTTCCGGAATGTCCGGATACAGCGTTTTCTGATCGCCAAGCACTTCCAGCTTGACCAGATCATGACCGTCGAGCAGTTCGCGCGCGAGCCGGCAGGTGCGCACGGCGTCTTCCGCGGTGTAGCAGCCCGCGGTGTTCGGCAGAATGGTGTAGCGCTCGGGTGAGATGACATCGAGCAGGTTTGGCTCATTCGGGTTCTGGCCGATGTTGGTGCGACGGATCGCGACCGTGACAATTTCGGCGCCACTTGCTTCGATGGCGGCACGGGTTTCGTCCAGATCCTTGTACTTGCCGGTACCGACCAGCAGGCGTGAACGGTAGGTCTTGCCGGCCAGGGCAAAGCTGTCGTGTTGGCTCATCTGCAACTCCGAAAAACGCGGTGGTGCGCCGGTGCCCGGCTCAACCGCCACCGATGGCATGGACAATTTCAATGCGGTCGCCAGCCCGGATGATTTCGCTGGCATGGCGGGAGCGCGGCACGATGTCACCGTTGCGTTCGACCGCGACCCGTTTGTCGCCGAGTTGCTCCCGCTGCAACAGCTCGGCAATGGTCAGTTCGGCAGCCAGCTCACGTGGACTGCCGTTCAACATAATCTGCATGACCGTGATGGTGTCGTCGAAACGGCGCCCGCCGGGCTGGCGAACGCTGCGAAAGGGCTGGCATCATACCAGCCTGCCTCGACTGGACGTAGCTCCCGCAATGTCCGGATGTTTTACAATGGCTGCTGTCACCATCACCGCCGTGCCGCCGCAACTGCCTGATCTGATTCTGTTTTCCGATCATGGCATGGCACATGCTTTGCGTGACCAGACCGCATTGTTTATTCGCGCCCCGAGCGCACCGTAGGGAAACATAGGCGTATTCGCATGAGCGACCAGATCAAGCCCTCCGTGGCCAACGGCTCCGACGTCAGTGCCGACGACAGCGCCGTTGCCAGCCGCCGCCGCCTGCTGCAAGGCGCGTTGACCGCCACCCCGGTCGTGTTGCTGAGCGTAGCCAGCAAGCCCGTGCTTGCCGGTCAACTGTGCTCACCGTCCGGCTTTGCCTCCGGCAACGTCTCGACCTCGGATCAGCCCAGTGCCTGCAACGGCTATTCGCCGGGTTACTGGAAAGCCAAGCCGGGTGTGCAGTGGCCGTCTCCGTACTCGCGCACCCAGAAATTCCACAGCGTTTTCGCCGGCAGCATTTTCGGCACCAAGACCATGATGGAAGTGCTGTCGATGCAGGGTGGTGGTCTGAAGATGCTGGCCCGCCATTGCATTGCCGGCGTGCTCAATGCCGCCGATGCCCCGCTCGGTTATGTCATGACCGAAGAGGAGATCAAGCAGATCTGGGCCGAATGCATCGCCACGGCGCCGAACTCGGTTTACACCACCGACACCGGTCTGGTGATGACGCTGGCTGATCTCGACGAGTTCTTCAACGCGACTTACCATCAGAACATGCTCGCCTACTACAACTGAGGCGGTTCGTTTGATGAGGAACGGGTTCTGACGACCTATCTCGTCACCCCCGGTTTGGACACAGCAGCGCTCGATGGAGCGCTGCTTGTTTTTCACCCCGGCTCCGGTGCCACCGTCGCCCTGACCGGCGAACTCCAGCAGGTGTTCTGCCGGCTCCAGCAGGGCCTGCCTGCGGCCACGGCCGATGCCTGGACCGACAGCGTCGACCAATGCCTGCGCCTGCTGCGCCAGCAGCAACTGATCATGACGCCGCCATGACGCTCGGTGCTCTCCGCTATGGCGAATTCCGTCGGCGCCTGGCCGCTGGCCTGGTGCTCGGGCTGCCGCCCTACCGCATCCACGTCCGCAGCCCGTTGCCACGCGTTGCCGAAGGCTTGTATGCGCTTTACCGCGACTATCCGCTGCACCCGGACGAAGCCTGCCCGGATTACCGGGTCGCGCTCGACATGCCGGCCTGGCGGCGCTGGCTGCGGCCGCAGGTACAGTTCCTGTTCGATGGCTTTACCCCGTTCAAACCGCTGCCGGCCGATCAGGCCCACGCCATGTTCGAATGGGGCGTCAACTGGTGCATCGGCAACCACGACCATACCCGGCTGATCCTGCACGCGGCGGTGCTGGAGCGCGGCGGCCGCGCGCTGATCCTGCCCGGCGTACCGGGCGCCGGTAAAAGCACGCTGACGGCCGCGCTCTGCCAGGAAGGCTTCCGCCTGTTATCGGACGAGCTTTGCCTCATTGACCCGGACAGCCTGCAGATCACCCCGGTGCCGCGTCCGGTCAGCCTGAAGAACGCTTCGATCCCACTGATCCAGCAGCGCTACCCGAAAGCGGTTTTCAGCGAACCGGCCAATGACACGCTCAAGGGCACCGTGGCGCATATGCAGCCGCCGAGCGACGCCGTGCAGCGTGCTTTCGAGCCGGCTTTGCCGGGTCTGATCGTGTTCCCGCGTTACATCGCCGACCACGCCACCGACTGGCAGGCACTCGACCGGCATCTGGCGGTATTGCACTGCGTCGAGCAGAGCTTCAATTACAACCTGCATGGTCCACGCGGTTTCCGGACGCTGGTGGCGCTCGCCCAGGCCAGTCACTGCCACCGGCTGCATTACAGCCAGCTCGACGAAGCCATCCCGCTGTTGCAGGCCAAGCTGGATACGTGGACGCCACCGCCGGCGGAGGTCGCCGTATGAACCGGCTGGCCGTCGTCGATGCCCTTTTGCAACCGGAGCGCTGCCGCGACTGGCCCGCCAGCCGTTGGGATGCCGCCATCCGGCAGGCACGGAGTAGCCGCTTACTGCCGTCACTTGCCTTGCGTTTTGAGGCAGATCAGCTACCCGATCTGCCGGCGGTACGGCGCGCCTTCGCTACTGCCTCGGTCAGCGGCCAAGCCACTGCCATCCGGATGCGTTGGGAGCTGGACCAGTTGGTGCCGGCGCTGCAACGGGCTGGCGTCCGGCCACTGATTCTGAAAGGCGCGGCCTATCTCGCCGCCGGCCTGCCGGCAAGCCGCGGCCGGCTCTTTTCCGACATCGATCTGCTGGTGCCGCGCGAACGGCTCGCCGCGGTCGAAGACAGCCTGCGCTTTGCCGGCTACGTCAGCACTCATCTCGATGCCTACGATCAGCGCTATTACCGGCAGTGGATGCACGAACTGCCGCCGCTGCAGCACATGCAGCGGCTGATCACGCTCGATGTCCACCACAACATCCTGCCGCTGACCGCGCGCGCCAAACCGGATGCCGGCAAGCTACTCGCCGCCGCGGTGCCGGTCGCCGGCACGCCGTTCTGGACGCTGCAGCCCACCGATCTGCTGCTGCACAGCATTTGCCACCTGTTTTATGACGGCGAGTGGGATCACGCCCTGCGCGATCTCTGGGACATCCACCAGCTGTTGCAGCATTTCGGCCACGAGCCGGCGTTCTGGCTGCAATTGCCGGCGCGCGCCGCCGAGCTCGATCTGGCGCGGCCACTTGCCTACGCCCTAGCCACCGTCCAGCAGGTGTTCGACACCGTCATTCCCGCCGCGACCACCGACGCCTGTGCTGCCACCCTGCCAGCCAACGCCGACGCCATGCTGGCGCTGTTCCAAGCCGCGCTGCGGCCGATCAACCCGAGCTGCCGCCGCCGGCGCGATGATCTGGCCCGCTTTGCCGTGTTCGTCCGCGGCCACTACCTGCGGATGCCGCCGCACCTGCTGCTGCCGCACCTGCTGCGCAAGGCGCTGCGACGCGACGACGAAGACGAAGCCGCCGATCGGCCGGCCCCGGCGCGCGATCGCTGACATCTCCCTAGCGCCCGGCTGATCCCTAGTGCCCGACTGATCCCTAGCGCCCGGCTGACAACCCTCGCCCGCCCCCTTATCGGCACCCGGGCCAGCGCGGAAAATAGCCGCACGACCGTGCGCCACGAACCGCTACAATCGTCGCATCGTCTCCCACGGCTCCCGCTTCCATGACGGCAGAACTTCCCCCCACCGGCGCGCCGCTGTATTTCGGCTGGCGCGAGTGGGCTGCGCTGCCACAACTGCGCATCAAGCGGCTGCGGGTCAAGATCGATACCGGAGCCCGTACCTCGGCACTGCACGCTTTTGAAGTGTTACCGTTCGAACGCAACGGCCAGCCGTGGGTGCGCTTTGGTCTGCACCTGTCGCGCAAGGAAGGCGAGCTTGCGCACTGGTGCGAAGCACCGATGCTCGATCGACGCATCGTCACCGACTCCGGCGGTCACGCCGAAGAGCGTTACGTGATCGCCAGCACCATTGTCTTCGGCAACCGGCACTGGCCGCTCGCCATCACACTGACCAATCGCGATGCCATGCGCTACCGCATGCTGGTCGGCCGCTCCGGCCTGCCGCTCGATGCCCATGTGCGGCCGCATCATTCCTGGCTGCAAGGCCAACCCGTTTACGACAAACACGCGTTCCGCGGCGGCGTTGCCGTCGCCAAGGAACTGTTGTGATCTTTTTCCGGTGACCGCCCCGTCATGAAAATCTGTGTGCTCTCGCGCAACCCGCGCCTGTATTCGACCTACCGGCTGGTGGAAGCCGCCGACAAACGCGGCCACGAGATCGAAGTGCTCGACACCCTGCGCTGCACGATGAACGTGACCAGCCACAAACCGACCATTCGTTATGGCGGCGAAGAACTGGAACACTACGACGCCGTGATCCCGCGCATCGGCGCCTCGATCACGTTTTACGGCATGGCCGTGCTGCGCCAGTTCGAAGTGATGGGCGTGTTCCCGATGAACGAATCGGCCGCCATCGGCCGTGCCCGCGACAAACTGCGTTGTCTGCAAATGCTGGCACGCGAGGGCATCGGCCTGCCGGTCACCGGTTTCGCGCACGCACCGGACGACATCCAGGACGTCGTCAAGATGGTCGGCGGCGCCCCGCTCGTGATCAAACTGCTCGAAGGCACCCAGGGCATCGGCGTCGTGCTCGCGGAAACACAGACCGCCGCCGAAAGCATGCTCGAAGCCTTCCTGAGTCTCGATGAAAACATCATGGTCCAGGAATACATCCGCGAAGCGAGCGGCGCCGACATCCGCTGCTTTGTCATCGACGGCGAAGTGGTCGCGTCGATGAAACGGCAGGCCAAGGAGGGCGAATTCCGCGCCAACCTGCACCGCGGCGGTCAGGCCACCGCCATCGACATCACCGACGAAGAACGCGCCACCGCCATCGCCGCCGCCAAAGCGCTCGGCCTCAACGTCGCCGGCGTCGACATGCTGCGCTCGTCACGCGGCCCGCTGGTACTGGAAGTCAACGCCTCGCCGGGCCTCGAAGGCATCGAACACGCCACCGGGGTTGATATCGCCGGCAAGATGATTGCGTTTCTGGAGCGGCAATTGTCGACGGATACGGCGCGAAAGCGCAGCGAAGGGTGAGTGCATCACCAAGCAATAAAAGAGAAATAGTAGGGCGCAAGCACCGCAGGGCATTGCGTCGAATTTCAAGCAATCCGGCGCAATGCGGCTACGCCTTATTGACGCCCTACGTAATGCGAACGGGCTCCGTTGATGTCACGCACCTCTGTCCTTGCCTGGTTTGATCACAGCGGCCGTAAAACCCTGCCGTGGCAACAGGATCGCAATCCGTATCGGGTCTGGATCTCCGAGATCATGCTGCAGCAGACACAGGTAGCCACCGTCATCGGCTACTACGAAAAATTCATGCAGCGTTTTCCGGATGTGCAGGCACTCGCCTCGGCACCGCTCGATGATGTGCTCGCACTGTGGGCGGGCCTAGGCTACTACTCACGCGCGCGCAATCTTCACGCTGCCGCGAAACATGTGGTCGAGCATTTCGGCGGCGTGTTTCCGAGAACAGTCGATGAAATGTGCGAGCTGCCGGGCATCGGCCGCTCGACCGCCGGCGCGGTATTGAGTCTGGGCAGCAATATCCGGGCGCCGATTCTCGATGGCAATGTCAAACGGGTGCTGTGCCGCGTGGCTGGCATTCGCCTGTATGACGATCTGCGCCGCAACGAACAGAAACTGTGGCAACTCGCAGACGAGCTGACGCCAACCCAGCGCGTCGCCGATTACAACCAGGCGATGATGGATATCGGCGCCACCGTCTGCACACGGGGGACACCGCGTTGCGACAGTTGCCCGTTCAGCGGCAGCTGTGTCGCACAAGCGGAACAGAATTTCAGCGCCTACCCCGGCGCCAAACCGGCGAAAGTGCTGCCGGAAAAATCGACCCGGATGCTGGCGCTGGTCAATGGCCGCGAGGAGATCCTGCTGACCCAGCGGCCACCGACCGGGATCTGGGGCGGACTGTGGGTGCTGCCGGAGGTGCCGGAATGGTTGTCGCCAGGGGAGTTTGCCGAAAACTTTGGTGACCGCATCGCATTACGTGCACTGCCGCCGCTGCGGCACACGTTCAGCCACTTTCATCTCGATATCCACACCTTTGCGGGGGTGATGGCAGGCAGCAGCTCCCGTATCATGGACGGCCCGTGGCGCTGGCAGCCGTTGACGGCCCTGCAAGCGGTCGGTTTGCCGGCGCCGGTGCAGAAATTGTTGCAACACATGCTCGCGAGCCGCTAAGCCGGCTTGCCCTGTCATTGAGGTGGTTATGTCCCGTACCGTTCACTGCGCCAAGTTGGGCAAAGACGCCGAGGGTCTCGCGTTTGCGCCGTATCCGGGCGCGCTCGGCAAGCGCATTTTCGAATCGATTTCGGCCGAGGCTTGGGAACAGTGGAAAGCCCACCAGACCATGCTGATCAACGAGAAGCGGCTGTCGATGCTCGACCCGCAGGCGCGCAAATTCCTCGAAGGCGAGATGGAGAAGTTCCTGTTCGGTGGCGACTACGAGAAGGTCGAAGGCTACGTGCCGCCGCCGGCCTGAACCGGCCGATTCCGGTTGGCACCTGCGTCTGGCGAATGTTTGAGCAATCAAGGGCTTGGCCGCGCTTTGCGCCTTGACTTCACCGGCTCGGCCCGGCATCATGCGCGCCCTTGGCCCGGTAGCTCAGTTGGGTGAGCCGGGACGACGAGCAAGTCCGGTGGACTTGCGAGCCGGCGAACGCCGGCACACGGACGTGACGGCTGGCGGTTGCTCCATGGAAGGCTTGTCGCACCAGCAGCATAAGTTTCTTGGCCCGGTAGCTCAGTCGGTAGAGCAGCGGATTGAAAATCCGCGTGTCGGCAGTTCGATTCTGCCCTGGGCCACCAAGACAAACAAAGCGGCTCATCTTCGGATGGGCCGTTTTGCTTTTTCGGCCCAGTTAAGCCGGGCCGGGCAGCCTCGAACTGCTACGCCGTTCGATTGTGACCACCATCCCTGGGGGTCACCGCTGCGCGGGCACTGACGCGCCGCCATGTTGTTCCCGACAACATGGTCTGCCCTGGGCCACCAAGACACAAACAAAACGGCTCATCTTCGGATGGGCCGTTTTGCTTTTCCACCGCGCTCAAGCTGACCGGGCAGCCTCGAACTGCTGCGCCGTTCGATTGTGACCCCCTTCCCTGGGGGTCACCGCTGCGCGGGCGCTGACGCGCCGCCATGTTGTTCCCGACAACATGGTCTGCCCTGGGCCACCAAGACACACACAAAACGGCTCATCTTCGGATGGGCCGTTTTGCTTTTCCGGTCCCGGAGACCACCCCAGCCTCGTCGAACCGCCGAGCCATTCTTGGCCCGGCAGCACCGCCCCCTACCAATTTCGCAGCCAGTCCGGCCCGGCTTTGCTAAGCTCGCGCCCGCTTCCCGCCTTCAGGTAGTCGAGATGTTTGCATTGTCTGCGCGCCGGCGTTCGCCCCGGTCCTTGGCTTTGTTTGTGTTGCTGGTGTCGGCGTTTGCACTGGCCATCTGGCGCAGCCCGTCGCTGCCGGTCGCCGGTTTCGTCGACCATGCGGTCATCACCGAACCGGCTGCCGCGGCCGCGCCGGCCCCTGCGTTCGCGAGCCGCTTTGTCTCGCACGCGTCCGAGCGCTTTGTCCATGCCGCATCGATGACCGCGCTGCCGGATGGCGGCCTATACGCGGCCTGGTTTGGCGGCACCCGGGAGGGCGCCGACGACGTCCGCATTTACGGTTCCCGATTTGACCCGGCCAGTCAGCAATGGTCGGCGGAGCAGGTTTTGGTCACCCGAGAGCTGACCGAAGCCGCACTCGGCATACGCATTCGCAAGCTTGGCAACCCGGTGCTGGCGGCCGCGCCCGATGGCCGGATCTGGCTGCTCTATGTCTCGGTGTCGCTCGGTGGCTGGGCCACCTCCAATCTGAACCTGATGACCTCGGCCGATGGCGGCCAATCCTGGTCGGCACCGAAGCGGCTGGTGATGACACCGTTCTTCAACCTGTCGACGCTGGTGCGCGGCAAGCCGCTGTTCCATGCGGATGGCAGCCTCGGCGTGCCGGTGTACCACGAGGCGCTGGCCAAGTTTCCGGAATACGCGCGCATCGACGCGGACGGTCGCGTGCTCGACAAAGTGCGCATGGATTACGGCCGCGATACCTTGCAGCCCTACGTCGTCGCGCTGAGCGAAAACGACGCGCTGGCGCTGCTGCGCGACGACAGCCCGGCCCGCGCCGTGTCGGTGAGCCGGACCAGTGATGCCGGCCGCAGCTGGAGTGCGCCGCAGCTCACTGACATGCCGAACCCGAATGCCGCGATTGCCGCCGTGCGTTACAACGACAACGAGCTGCTGGTTGCGCTCAACGATCTGAAGAAGGATCGTTACCGGATGAGCCTGTACCGCGTCGACAACGCGCTGCAGCGTTGGCAGTTGGTCGACGTGCTCGATGCCGCACCGAATGGCGAAGCCGGACCGATGCCGTTTGCCGACTTCCAGACCGCACTGAGCGAGCGCTTTCTCGCCAGTGCCGCGCCCGATCAACAATCGCTGCTGCCGGCCTATCTCGCCGAATGGTCAGACAGTGATCCGCGCGGCTGCAAGCGTGGCGCCTGCGAATTCCGCTATGACTATCCGTACTTGCTGCAAACCTCGGCCGACCGCTTCGAGCTGATGTATTCCTGGAACAAAAGCATGATCAAGCACGTGAGCTTCACGCGTGCTTGGATTGAAAGTAAGGCGGTTGAAAGTAAAGCTATGGAAAGCAAAGCCGCGGAGGTGCAGCCATGATGTTGTCGATCTACGCCGCCGTCGGGCTCGCGGCACTGCTGTTTCTTGTGTTGCCGAGCAAACGCCTGCCGGTCAAAGTTCGCGGCGCGTTGGCGTTGCTGCTGCTGGCACTGAGCCAGGTGCCGGTTGACGGCATTTCGCTTGCCGGTCACTGGCAGGCCAGTGTCGGCGAACTCGCCATCACCACCACGCTGTTGCTGCTGACACTGGCGTGGCGTCGCCTGCGCGGGCAGCGGCCGCTACTGCCGGCCGGCATGCGCGGACCGTTGATGGGCTTGGGTGTGTTCGCGCTGATTTTCTACCCGCTCAGCATGGGCGCCGGCAGCATCGATCCGTATCGCACCGGTTTCATCCCCGCGCTGGCGCTGGCGCTGATCTTCGTCGTCACGCTGCTGCTGTGGTGGCGGGGACGAAATGCGTTTCTGGTGGCCGCGCTGGCGCTGGCCACGCTCGCCTATGCCGTTGATGCACTGCCTTCGCGCAACTATTGGGATTATCTGTTCGATCCGGTGCTGGCGGTATTCGGTTTGAATCTGGCAATACGCCGGGCCTTGCAGCGCTGGCGCGTTCGACGCCAGAAAGCACAACGGCAGCGCGTGGCTGCCGTTGCTGAAAACGCATGACACATGAATGCCAGGATCGGGCGGGGTGAAATTCACTCCGGCCCGATTTATGGCGCACTGGCCGCGGGTGGCGCAACACCAGCATCATTCGATTTAGCCGTTGCCAGCTGCCCCGGCTTGCCATCCGCCGGCACCACGTTCTGGTAAAACAGATAGCGCGACGCCTCGTAATAACCACGCGCCTTGCCAGCCAGATCGGCAAACCGTTCCGGTTCAGCCTGGCTCAGATCTTTCAGCGGATCGTCGCTGTACAGCTGGTGCAGGCTGGCCTGCGAACCGTCGTGATTCATTCGCGCCATGTAATCCTGGGTCACAAAACCGATCTGCGGATACGCACCTTCCACCGGCATCACCCAGGCCCCTTCCTGTTCCGGCGTCAGGCTCTGGATGTCGCGGCCCAGCGTGGTGTTGCGATACGGAATGCCGAGCATGCCGGCCACGGTCGGCACCATGTCCGTCAGGCTGACCGCTTCGCGGATCACGCGCGGTGACAGGTATTTCGGCGCGTAGATGATCCCGGGCACGTGGTGGCTTTCCAGCAACAGCGCTTCCTGGAATTTGGCCATGTGTGGAATGGTGGTGATGCGGCTGTTGTGGTCGCCAAACAGCACGAAGATCGTGTCGTCGTGGTACCCGCTTTGCTTGGCCATTTCAAAGAAGCGGCCAATGCTGTAATCCAGCAGCCGCACCGCGTTGTACTGGGCGCGGTTCTGGAAGCCCCATTTCGCCAACTCGGCTTCATCGTCGTTGGCGATGACAAAATCATCGCTGTTTTTCGGAATTGTGTATGGCCGATGATTGCCGGCGGTCTGGATATAGGCAAAGAACGGCTTGTCCTTCGGCAGCGTGCGCAGGATCGCATCCGTTTCCTTGAACAGATCCAGATCGGAAATGCCCCAGACATCGACATTCGGCGCTTTCCAATCCCCCTCTTCATACATCTTGATCCCGGGAATGCTCTGCTTGATCAAGGCACTCATGTTGGCCCAGTCGGCGCTGCCGCCGATGAAGTAATACTTGTCGTGCTCGGTGAAGGCGTTCAACACCAGTTGCTGGCGACTGATCAGCGGATTGCGCGTTGCCGACTCCACTTTCGCGACATCAGGAATGCCGGTGATGCTGGCCCAGACCGTTTTCGCAGTACCGACCACCGGAATGTAGAAGTGCTCGAACTTCCAGCCGTGCTGCATCAACGCATCGAGATTCGGCGTGCTCGGATACGGCAGGCCATAACCGCTGACCCGGCTGGCGCCAAGCGATTCCAGCATGATGAACACCACATTCGGCGTACGCTCGAAGCTCAGCTTGTGTGGCGCCACCGGCACCTCGCGGGCAAACGTGATCGGCTCGCTTGGTTGTTCCGGCAGGCCCATCTGTTTCGCCACCGGCGCGTAGTATTCGCGCACCAGCTCGACGTTGTAGTCTTCCTGCGGTGTCAGCGAGGTGTCGTACAGGAATTGCACCGGGTTCAGGCCGAGCGCCGCCACCGCCGGATTGCCGGAGAAGAACGCCTCGTTCCAGCGCAGCGGCACCGGGTTCTCGATGTTGATGTGCGAGAAACGGCCAAAAATGCCAAAGCCGAACAGCAAGCCTGCGACCACCATGCCGACACGACGCGCGAGTTTGCCCATCGGTGCCGGCTCGCGTTGCAGGCTGCGGCGCGCCCACCAGCAAAACGCCAGCCAAATCAGCGCGGCCATGGCCAACCAACCGAGCGTAATCGTGATTACCGGATAACTCTGCCAGAGCATTTCGGCCGAGATCGCCGCATCCTTGAAATAGCGGTAAACGGTCGAATTGATTCGCACGCCGAGGTAGTTGTAGTAACCAAAATCAATGAAATAAATCAGCACCACCACCAGCACGGCGAGCAGCAGATAGGCCTCGGCGATGCGCTTGGCCCAGGTATGACGATCGATGTGAAAGAACCGGGTCAGCAGCAGCAACAGCGGCAGCGTCAGCAGAATGGCGATACGCAGATCGAACTTGATGCCGATCCAGAAGGTTTCCCGCACCACCTCGGCCGGCACCGCTGCCCGCGCCGCCGGCTCGGTGAAGAACAGCAGAAACACCGCGCGCAGCAGGACGAACAACAGCAACCAAATCAGGGTGACGCCAGCCAGGTAACGCAGGCGACGGGATTGCAGCCAGGCCATCATGAGCAACTCCACAAAACAGCGGCACCAGAGGGTTTGTCGGGTCCCCGGCACGAAGCGCTGCATTATCAGCCACCATGCGCAAAGCGCAACGGCCGTGGGTTAAATTCCCACTTGCGCCGAAGGCTGGGCGCCGGGATGCGGCCTCCATCTAGCCTTCAGCATCCGGTTTCATGCGACAATCCGCCTTGACTTATTACCCTCAGGAGACCGATTCAGTGCTGGACGCAGCGGAATACCTTCATCTGGCCATCCATGCCAGCAACAAGGGCGATCACCACGCCGCCCTGACCTACCTCAAGGAAGTGCTGGAACAGGAGCCGCAAAACGCCAGAGCCCAGTATCTGCTGGCGGCCGAGCACGCCGAGCTGGGCTTGTTCGATCGTGCCATTGCCGGCATGCAATCCGCCTTGACGCTGGAGCCAGGCCTGGAAATGGCGCGCTTTCAGTTGGGTTTGCTGCTGCTGCAGGCCAATCAGGTGGACTCGGCCAAGGCCCAGTTCAGCCAGTTGGCACAAAGCGCTGATCAAGGCCTGAAAGCCTTCGCCAACGCCATGGTGGCACTTGCGGAAGACCGCACGCAGGCCGCTCAGGAGCATTTGGCGCTCGGTTTGGCCCACAGCGACCACAATCCGGCCCTGAAAGCCGATATGCAGCGAATGCTGGACCGCCTGATGGGGGGTAACCAACCCACAACCAAGGTGGTGGAAGCGGAAACCGCCAGCGTATTCCTCGGCGCCTACCAGCGAGCCCCGATTAACGACGCATGACCCGCATCGACCCAAGCCGTATCGCCGCCATTTTTCAGCAACTGCGAACCGAGAAAGCGGGTAGTCCGCGTCCGGTCAATCGCGGCACCGATAATTCCGGCCGCCCGATTGCCGAGACCGCGACCTTGCAGCGCCGTGACCCAGAGAACCTGCGCCACAACCTGCGCCAGCGTCTGGCGCGTCTGCAAAACGAAGGTGGCAACTTTGCCGCACTTGCGCCGGAGATTGCCGTCCGGGAAGTGTTGGTGTGGGAGTTCGGTGACGAGGTGCTGAACCACCCGGATTTTCATCAGGTGGCCGCCTCCGTCACCCGCGCCATCCAGGCCAACAGCAAAATCAACGCCGAACTGCAAAAACTCATCCTGCAACTCACCCGCTAACACCTACACGAAGGTATCGACTACTACGGTTGTCCGGGGAATTAAGGGGAATTCAGGGTCAGGGGGAAATTCAGGGTCAGAGTCTGGGGGCTCCCCACAAAACCTCGATCCAAATCAATGAGTTAACAAAAGCAGGGAACATGCATGGCGCTTGGTGATCTGATCAATCGTCAAACCAACCAGCTCACGGAGAGCGCCATGCATGTCACCGAATTGTTGCATAGCCCAACTTGCTACCGCCTACCCCAACATCCATTTGTCACGACTGACCTGTGTGCTCAAGGCCGTTCGTGGCTTATTGATAAGTCAGTCCCTGCAACTCACAGCGATTGGTCGTCATCTGACCCGCACTGCTACAACGGAAAAGCACTCCATCAAGCGCATTGACCGCTTACTGGGTAATGTCCATCTGGCCGGTGACCGCTTGCATTTCTATCACTGGCAAGCCCAACAGCTCATCGGCCTGAAAAAGCATCCCATCGTGCCGATCGATTTCTCCGATGTAGATGCCGCTCGCACGCGCTTTATTATTCGTGCGGCCATCCCACTGGGGGGCCGTGCCCTCTCGCTTTACGAGGAGTTTCACGACAGCGAGAAAAACGGTGGGGTCATAAGAAAAACGGTGGGGTCACAAAAACGGTGGGGTCAGGCCTTACACAAAAACGGTGGGGTCAGGCCTTACATTTGACATTCTCATCATCGCCTCTCGAACCATTTCACCGCCCGACTCACCGTCGCATAACTCACACCGAAATGTTCTCCAACAGCCTCCAACGTGTAATGCCCGCTTAAATAGGCTAGCGCCATACTCTCATCGCGCGACCGGTAGTGCGACTCGAACCAGTCCAGCGGCTTGACCGGGGCCTGCTTTTGCTTTTTGGGAATATCTTTCAGGGATTGCTCGGGGTCGAGTTTGCATTGCGCGTCTTCCACAAACGCATCATCGCCCAGGTATATCTGGTTTTTCAGTTGCGCCCACGGCGAGGGCAAGCCTTTTCCTGCCTGAACGAATTCCCGATACCGCTCCTGGGCCGTTCGCTTGGTCTTGGCGAAGCCTGCCAATAGCCAGTCGGTTGTCAGACACGGCTCGGCTGTACCGCAGCACAATGTAGCGCGCCAACTCGAGCAAATAGGCGTCCTTTTGCACCAGAATGGCTTTGAATCGACCTTGGAACACGTGCCCAACACGTCGCTGCTTTCGATTGAGATACTGGGTGTAAGAACCGTTCAGCAGCTTCATGCCCTTCGATAAGCTCGGCGTTCCGGTTTCAATGAGCAGATGGTAGTGATTGTCCATCAGGCAGTAGGCATGGCAATACCAATCGTGCCGCTTGACGACGTTGTCGAGCAACGCCAAGAACTGATGACGATCATCATCATCGCCATAGATGTCTTGCTGCGCGTTTCCGCGTGCAGTCACATGATAGAGCGCACCCGCAAACTCGATTCGCAACGGTCGAGCCATTTCCCTGCTCCTGTCCGATAGTCCTGAACCCGACTATCAAACTGAAGCAGGCGAATGTCAAATGTAAGGCCTGACCCCAAAGACTCGGCAGCGGCCCAGCCAGTCCTTGCCGTGCCGCGTCAGCGCAATGCCACGGGCCTCGACCAGCCGGATCAGGGATACCTCAGCCTTCAGCCGTTCGATCTGATCGTCTGGGATACGTGCCATAGCTGGATTCCTCCAAAAACCTGTCAAGTCCCATATACAGCCAATGGATACTTTTTTTGCGGGACACAAGCATATACACTGTACGTATATGCAATCAAGCCAAACCGGAGGGGGCATGCAAAACCGGACTTACACTCGCGGGCATCAGGGTCAGCGCAGGAGCCTCCCCGTGCCCAAGCAAATCCACGAGCAATTGACTGAGTTCGGCCAGCGTCTGGCCGCGCTGCGCAAGCAGGCCGGCTATACCCAGACCGAGCTCGCCAAAGAGCTGGATGTCACCCAGCGGATGATTTCTTACTACGAAGGCCATTCCGAGTTTCCTCCGGCCAGCCTGCTGCCGCGTCTGGCCGAGGTGCTCGGCGTCAGTGCCGATGAACTGCTCGGCATCAAGCCGCTAAAGAAGGCGCGCGCGCCGGACAGCCGGCTGTTGCGTCGGATGCAGCAGATCGAGAAGCTGGATGCTGGCAAGAAGCGCCAAGTGCTACAGATGATCGATACCGTGATCGAGAACGAACAACTCAAGCGGCAATCGCTTGCAGAGGAGACCGCCCATGCAAACCGCTAAAGAGCAAATCCGGCAGGTGCTGGACAACCTGCCCGACAACGCCAGCCTCAGCGATATTCGCTACGAGTTGAACGACGCGCTGCAAACGCTGTCGGTGCAACAGCAGATTGAACTGGGCTTGCAGGCTTCGCGCGAAGGCCGGGTCGTGCCGCATGCCGAGGTCAAGCAGCGTTACCGCAAATCATGATCGTCAACTGGACCGAGCCGGCGCTCGATAACCTCGACGCCATTTACGAGTACATCAGCCACGACGCACCGGTGTATGCGCAGAACCTGATCGACGATCTGATGGCCGCCGTGGATCGGCTGGAGCAGTTCCCGGACAGCGGCCGGCGCGTACCGGAAGCCAGAACCAAGGACATTGAGGTGCGCGAAGTCATCGCCCGTGGCCACCGGATTTTGTATTACAAGGTGAATGCCGAACGGCTCGACATCATCGGTGTGCGCAGCGGCCATCAGGATCTGACCCTGCCCAGCAATCAACCTTGGGAATCGCATTAACGAAGAAGGCCAGCAATTCGCTGGCCTTCTTCGTTTCATCAACTCTCACACCGAACCGCCCGACAACGCTAGGCGGTAGCGGAGGTTTTTCGCTACTGTTAATCAGTCCAACCGTACATGGCTCGGAACTCTCGGTAAACAAGGTCATACGCCTCGTCTTGCGTAAGACCTGCGGCAATTTCCGAGACAGAGCCTCGCTCCTTGTATACGACCTTCCAGGTTCCATCCTCCTGACGGAGCTCTTGTTGGAGTCACATTCGGGCAAAACGCAGGCTGACGTGACGTGTAACGATCACATAGCAAACGTAGGAAGCGTCGCTCGAAATCGAAACCATGCGCTCTCGTAATCAAAATCGATAATAACTTTCGAGTCAGTGTACTTGCGAGAATCAATATCCATCACTCTTGTGTGAAGTACAGTGCCATCCACCAACTGATAGAAAATTAAACTTCTTTTTTCATAATCGACAACCAAACGATCACCGAACCATCCCACTTTGTGCGTATTCATTGTCTTGAGATCCAGCAATACATTCTCACCAATTCTTGGATAACCTAAATACAAATACCCAATAGACTCCAGATTCATATCCAGTATTATTGGGTATACGCCAGACATCTGGTATTGAGGGAGTTTAAATAACTCAACATTGTCACCACAACCAAAGGCACGGAAATACACAACTTCATTATCTGAAAGTCTTAGTGGTTCTTGAGTGTAAACCCCATCGCCGCTTTTTAGAATTCCAAGGCTAATGTCCTCAAATGAAAAGCTGAAGCTAGCTGAGGTCTCTGTTGAATACTTGTCGGCCACTTTCTTAAATAAATCATCTTTTGAAAAGGAACAATAATATTGCCTCTCCCCGTTCCTTGTTAGATAAAAACGAACCTCTGCCGCATCACCGAATCCCTTTGTGACCTTGGAAAGAGAGCGTCCGTAATCTGTGTCGACCAGCTCCACCGAACAGGCTTCATTTTTACATACATCATCCTGAATTTTTGCAATAGCAATATTTCTCAACTCGTTATCGCGATACATCGATAATTCGCTACTTTTCTCTTCAATTTCATCGAAGCTAATAACTTTACTCTCTTGTTCAGCACTTACTGAAATATAGTACCGCCTTTCTTTGCTCAGAATCTGCTCGTATTCGGCTGTGTGCTCGAGGAATCCTTGCAGACCACGAAAACTAGCTAATTGAATGCCGATAGATAGAACACCATCATGCGCGGTCACTGGCTGTCTCTGAGAAACTATCTGAACCGTAGCGCTTTTATCATCGTATAAGCCAATACGAGTCACAATCGCAAATCCGAAAACCGATAGCGCCACCAACATTACCTTTCTCGATTTTTTCATCTAGAAGCCATCTCAAAAAACAGGTTTAGCTAAGCTATTGATTCAGGATCGCTTTTCGACGATCAAGTAATTGTGTGTTGCGTTGGTGGATCGACAACGCATCAAGTTCATGATCATATACTGTC
>JBMOMZ010000058.1:0-1048 GCA_049324755.1 Pseudomonadota bacterium | reverse complement strand
CACAACAGTTTCGCGTTACCTGCGTTGCCGAAGGTGTGGCCGTTCCGGGTGATGCCTGGGGCGAAAGTCGGCGTGTCGCTGAGCAAATTGCCGCTGAGCAGGTGCTCGCGTTGCTGGAAACGGAGGCAGGTGGGCGTGGTTGACGAGCAGCTCGGACAGAAAAATGGCGCGGCAGGCGATGCCGGTGCGGATGCAGTTCCGGTGACGGATTCTGCAGAAAGCCGGTGCGGGCATGTGGCCATCGTCGGCCGGCCGAACGTCGGCAAATCGACGCTACTCAACCATCTGATTGGCCAAAAGCTCTCGATTACCTCGCGCCGGCCGCAGACTACTCGCCACCAGGTGCTCGGCATTTGCACCGCAGGTGCTGTGCAGACCATTTATGTCGATACGCCGGGTATCCACAAGGCGGCGACGCGTGCAATCAACCGCTACATGAACCGGGCAGCGGTGTCGGTGCTTGACGATGTCGATGCCGTCATTTTTGTTGTCGATGCGCTGAAGTGGACCGAGGACGATGCGCTGGTGCTGGAGCGCCTCGAAAAAACCCAAATTCCGGTGATTCTTGCCGTCAACAAGATCGACGAGCTTGCCGACAAGGCAGTATTGCTTCCACACCTGCAATGGCTTGGGCAGCAGCGCGAATTCGCCGAGATCGTGCCGATCTCGGCCAAAGGCGGTCACAACGTCGACACGTTGGCGCGCCTGGTTGCCGCGAACCTGCCACAGCGGCCGCATGTTTTCGGCCCCGACGAGCTCACTGACCGGACGCAACGTTTCCTCGCTTCGGAGCTGATTCGTGAAAAGGTCATGCGTCAGCTCGGTGATGAAATCCCCTATCAGCTGGCGGTCGAGATCGAACAATTCCGCGAGGAGCCCGGTCTATATCGCATTCACGCGGCGATCCTGGTTGAAAAGGATGGGCAGAAGGCGATCGTCATTGGTCGCGGCGGTGAACGTTTGAAAAACATCGGCACGCAGGCACGCCTGGACATGGAAAAACTGTTTGGCTGCAAGGTCATGCTCGAACTGTGGGTCAAGGTGCGCG
>JBMOMZ010000057.1:0-81783 GCA_049324755.1 Pseudomonadota bacterium | reverse complement strand
GACAACTTGCGGATATCATCAAGCATCTCAGGCAGGTCCTTGAGCGGATTTGGTTGGCGCCTGTTCGATCAAGCGACCTTGCCTGAGTTCAATTCAAAGTGATCGGGATTTCGGAACGGCTATTTAGGCGTTGGAGCGCACTTCCGCTGCGCGGAAGTCGCTTAACGCGGCGATGGACCCGCTGCCACTGGCGACACCGACGGCAAGGTGATTTTCCGGCCATGGCTTGGCACAATGCGGCGTCAACAGTGCGCGCCGCTGATGCTGGTGTTTGCCTGCTGGATGTCCCTGCCCTGTCTCGTCCACCGAGTGCCTGTCCATGAGCCCGCTGCAGATCCTCGCTTTTCTGTTCAACCTGTTCATCTATGTCGTGTTGTTGCGGTTTCTGCTGCAGTGGGCGCGGGCCGACTTTTACAACCCGCTGTCGCAGTTCGTGGTCAAAGTGACCCAGCCGATCCTGAAACCGCTGCGCCGGGTGATCCCCGGCATCGGCGGTCTGGATCTGGCGTCGCTGCTGCTGGCGCTGGCCTTGGTGGCGCTGCGCAACGGGCTGTTCGGCAGCGTGATGGCACTGCAGCTTGGTTTTGTCCTGGCGCTGCCGTTCGATCTGACCCTGCTGATCATTGATCTGCTGATCGTCATGCTGTTCGGCCGGATGATTCTGTCCTGGGTCGATCCGTACGGTAACAACCCGATGCAGCGGCCGCTGGTGCAACTGACCGAGCCATTGATTCGGCCGTTCCGGCGGCTCATCCAGCCGATTGGTGGTTTTGATTTGGCGCCGCTGTTCGCCTTGCTCGGCCTGTATCTGCTGATCTGGGTGGTCAACAGCCTGCCCCGCTGGTTGGCCGGCTTGCTCGGATGATGACGCTGGCGGTTCATGTCCAGCCGCGGGCGAGCCGCAACGCCGTCGTCGGCTGGCATGGCGATGCCCTGAAAGTGGCGCTGACCGCACCGCCGGTCGAAGGCGCCGCCAACGCCGCCCTGATTGCCTTCATCGCCGAACACTTCGGCCTGAAGCGCAGCCAGATCAGCCTGGTCCGCGGCGACAGCAGCCGGCAGAAGCTGCTGGCGCTGGACGCCGATCCGGCCTGGATACTGACCAGACTGCCGGCCCGCTGAGCTCGGCAGGTTCTTGCTACAAAGAAACTCTCGCTACAAAAAAACTACAGACGCCGACGCTTGGGCTTGGCATCATGCCTGCTCATTTTTTGCACGACTGTACGCTTACAGCTGGCCAGGGATCGCCAAAGCGGCTGATTTCGGCCAGTTTTTGACCGACCGGAGCCGGGCCGCCGACCAAAGGTAGCCCGCTGCGGTTTGCATTAACCGGAACGGCAGATACACTTTTCGACCATTGGCCTGAAAAGGCCGTCCGCAGCCGTAATGGAACCCCGATGACAAGCCAGTTTTTTTCCCGCGAGGTTGAATCCTTCGCGCTGTGGAAGGCTCAAGTTGCCAAGGACATCCGGTCTTACCGGCTTTGGCTGCGCCGCAACAACCTGTTCAGCGCTGAAAGCGATCTGCGGCTGTTCAACCTGCTGGAAACCCTGCGCTCGGATTACGTGACCATCGCCTTTGCCGGCGAGTTCTCGCGCGGCAAGACCGAGCTCATCAACGCCATTTTCTTTTCCGGCTTCGGCCAGCGCATCCTGCCGTCGCAGGCCGGCCGCACCACGATGTGCCCGACCGAGCTGTTCTACGACCGGGAAACCCGCACCTCTTACCTGCGGCTGCTGCCGATCGAAACCCGGCTGACCGACGTCACCATTGCCGATTACCGCAGCATGCCCGGCCAGTGGGTCGAGATCCCGCTGATGGCCGACAACCCGGCCGAAATGGCCCGGGTCATGATGAGCATTACCGAAACCAAGCTGGTGCCGGTCGAAGACGCCATCAAGCTCGGCTTCAAACCGGATCGGCTTGATGTCAGCGAGCAGGACCCGAGCAAGGTCGAGATCCCGGCCTGGCGGCACGCGCTGGTGTCGTTCCCGCACCCGCTGCTGCAGCAGGGCCTATGCATTCTTGATACCCCTGGCCTGAACGCGCTCGGCTCGGAACCGGAACTGACCCTGAGCCTGCTGCCGCAAGCGCAGGCCGTGGTGTTCGTGCTCGCTGCCGATCAAGGCGTCACCGCCTCTGACATGGCGATCTGGGAAGAGTACATCGCCCAGCTGAAAGACCGGCCGAACCTCGGCCTGTATGCCGTGCTGAACAAGGTCGACACGCTCTGGGATGAGCTCGACTCGCGCAAGAAAATCGAAAAAGCGCTGTCGCGCGTGCTGCGCGGTACCGCCCGCCACCTCGGCCTGAAAGAAAGCGACATCATTCCGGTATCGGCCAAGCAAGGCCTGCTGGCAAAAGTGCGCGAAGATCACGCGCTGCTGCTGCGCTCGCAAATTCTGGATCTGGAAAAACTGCTGTCTGACGCCGTACTCGGCAGCCGCCGGCAACTGCTGATTCAGGGCGTGGTGCAGGAAGTCGCCGGCCACATCGAAGACAGCCTGCAAGTCCTCGACAATCGTCACGAACAAATCCAGAAGCAGGCCCAGGATCTGGCCTCACTGCAAGACCAGAATCACGATCAGCTGCGCAAAATGGTGCTCGATGCCCAAGTGCTGCAGGCCGATTTCCGGCGCAAGCATCTGGCGTTGACGCCGTCGCAGCGACTGATGGACCGGCAGGCGCAGATCCTGCTCGAGCTGATCAGCAACGACGTCATCAGCAAGCTGATCGAGCGCACCCAGAGTCGCTTGGTCAACGCCAACACCACGGTCGGCCTGGTCCGGGCAATGCGGGAATTCTTCGCCGAGATCGATGCCATCATCGGTGACCTGTCGCATCAGGCCGAACTGTCGAACCGGATGGCGGAATCGATTTACCGCAAATTTGAAAACGAGCACGGGCTCAGCAAATTTGAACCGCGGCTGCTGCCGGCACGTGGTTTCCGCCGTCGGCTGCAGGAATTCATTCACGACGCCGATGAACTGCCGCGGCTGATGCAGATCGCACTCAATTTCGAATCGGTGGCGGTCCGCCGTTTCTTCACCACCACCGTGGCCCAGATCACCCAGTTCCTGCAGGCCGTTCGGCGCGAACTGGTCAGCTGGGGCCAGAACGTACTGGCACCGCTCGGCCAGCAGCTGCAGTCACAGCGGGCGCTGGTCGAACAGCACCTCGAGCAACTTGAAGCGATGCAGAAATCCGGCGCCACCGCCGCTGGCCGGATCAAGGCGCTGCATACCCTGCAACGCGATCTCGACGGCGAACTCGCCGCCGGTCGTCAACTGCTGCAATCGCTGCACGCCCCGGCGCCGGAAACCGAATCGACCAACATCGTCGAGTTCGCCCGCGCCCGGCGCTGATGCAGTCAACTCATGGTCCAAATCAAAAACCGGCTTCGGCCGGTTTTTGATTGTCTCGGCTCGGCAGGAATTCGGAGGCTGTTGGCGCAAGCTTAAGCAAGGCAGCACTACGCAATGCATTCTGCGCCTTTACCAGCACCTCATCTTCATTGCGGCGAATGCCGGCAATGGTCGGTTTGATCTCAATGTCAGGTTGCACACCGACACCGACAAAAGCCGTACCATCCGGATAACTGTCCCGCTTCACACAGAGGCGTGCACTACCACCGCCGGGCATGGGGAAAAACAGCGGCTGGCCGGTGCTGCCGGCCGTCGCCTCCCCGATAAGCAGACCTCGTTTATGCGCGTCGAACAACACGACGAAGTCTTCCGCCGCAGAAAACGTCTGCGGTCCAATCAGTACCGCTACCGGACCGTTGAAATATGGGGTTCGCGCTGATCTCGTTTCTGGCGGCAGTTGCTGGTAGTTCATTTGTCGCTCATGTACCTGCCGTAGACCGTCATGTATCCGGGTGCTTGATTGCAGCGTTGCAAACGGCTGCCGAAGCAAGTGAGCAAGTATGTTCCAGCCATGTTCGCTGCTGCCGCCACCGTTTCGCCGAACATCGAGGATGAGACCGTTGGCTTTCAACAATTCTGGCAACAGCATTTGAAAACGCTGGTAACCTGCATCGGACTCAAAATGGTCGAGCGCCAAGTACAATAGTCCACCCGCCAACCAGCGGTGCTCGAATGCTGAGCTGGACTCGACATCCACGTAACCACCACGGGCAACGCTAATAGTTCGTGCCGATTCATCCGCCGCGGCAATGTGTAACTTGATGGGTTGATCGCTAGGCCCTGCCAGCAGCTCGTAGTGAAAGCTTCTTACCAAACGATCTTGTTCAGTGGAACTGCTGACATAAGGCGTGACATGCTGAGCCGCATAGTCCAATACCGGTTGACCATCTATACGCAGAATTTCCTGACCGACCGCCAACCCCTTCTGACGCAACTTTTCGCTGAACACCTCGGTGATCAACACGCGCCCCTCAACCAGTTGGGTTCTCATCGGTGGTCGGGAGTAAAACCGATTTTGTAAACTTTCTGGAGGATAAACATTGCTGTGGCCATCGCTCAGTTTGGCCGCAAACTTCATCAACTCACGGTAGTACCGCTCTGTTGAGTCGGCCGCAACGATTGCAGGTATTGCATCACGGTATGCGGCATCCCAATCCAGACCGGGAGTACCGTCGAAATGGACAAAGTAGTTTTTGGCGTAGTGCCAGAACAGTGACAATCCGGCTATCCGTTCCGGCAGTGGCAACCGGTCCCGATACGGCGTTTGCAGCGCGTTGCTGTCGATGGCATTCAGTACACCACGCCAACGAGCCAATTCTGCGGCCAGAATGGGCGAAGGCTGGCGCAGGAGTCGGGCAAAATCCGTGTTTGAAGCAAGACCATCCAGCGTGGTGCGAGCAGCATGCATTGACCGCATCGATGCCAGAACGTCCGCCACTTTGTCTGGTTCATTTAAGCGCGCATGCAGCAGCGCCCTATCCCAATCGATATTGAACCGTCGATAGCGCAAATAGACATTGCCTTCCGCGAGTTCCCGCACGGATGTCGTCGCCAGATAATCCAGCCCCTGCTGCAGTTCGGCCAAAGCAGCCCGCAGATCTGCGTTCGTGACTTCGGCCTTATCGCTCCAAGCTGCTGCACGTTCGCGATAGGCAGTGGCGGTGTCATAAGCCTGCATAGCCGTCAACTCACCACCGACCGCTCCATGTGCCGCAATCGCGATGGCGACACCAGCGAGAAAACAAGTCCATTTATGCATTAGGCACCGTTCGAGTTATTCGGGAAATGACCGGCGGAGCATTTAGAAGCACCACCATTATCACAAGCTATAGATGTACTCATGTACCCATTATGACAGCGGTTGGCTTTGCCAAACCAGGCGTTCGTGCGTTAACACGGCGCAGCCAATTCTGCTGAACAAACTATGCTTGCAGCTCGGCGGGTAGCGGGTGGTCGCCATCATGGTAAAACGCCAGTCTCTGTTGGTGCGGATGTTGTGGTGGAACAGTCTGGGGCTGTTGGCCGCGGTGGCTGTCATCATCGTCTACGGCATTTATGCGGCGGCCAGCAGTCAGCGCACGACCCGCGAACATGTGCTGCCAGTCGTGCAAACCAGCACCGAGCAGAAGCTGGCATTGGAGGCACAGAAGATCAGTGCCCCGCTGAACCGGCTGCTGAGCACGGCGGAACAGCAGACCGAGGCGCTGGCGACACAGGCGCTGCGCCTGCAAGCCGAAGGTGGACCCGATTTGCGCCGGCAACTGGTGGCGTTGACCCGCTCCGTTGCCGAGGCTCATCCGGAATTTGTCGGCACCAGCCTGGTGTTCGAACCGAACGCACTGGATGGCCGGGACAGCGCTTTTGTCGGCGATGCCAGCAACGGTGGTAACGACATAGGCCGCTTCGCCGATTACTGGGCACGCGGCGAAGGCGGCAAGCTGATTCACGAGCCGATCGCCGAGCTCTACCAGACCGACGCGACGATGCAGGCGAGCGGCGATCGCGCCAGCGAGTGGTATCTGTTTCCGAAAGAACAGAAGCAGCTGGTGCTGGTCGAGCCCTATCTCTATCCGATCGGCAATCAGCAGGTGATGATGACGACGCTGGCGCGGCCGATGCTGCGCAATGGCCAGTTCGTCGGCGTCACCACCAACGACATGCAGGTCGGTTTTCTGCAGCAGCTGATCGAAGACGGCAACCGCAATGTCTTTGCCGGCAAAGGCAGTATCGCGCTGATTGCCCGCAAAGGCAGTGTCGTGGCCATGAGCGGCGCGCCGGATGCATTGATGAAGCCGATCGCCAGCGTCTGGCCAGCCTCGGCGCGCGTGGTCGAAACTGCGTTCAGCAGCCGCGCCAGCCAGTTCTGGCACAACGAAAGCGATGATCTGATTGAAGCGGCGATACCCATTGATGTCGCCGGCGGCGCCAGCAACTGGCTGGTGTTGCTGCGGGTGCCGCGTACCGTCGCGCAGGCGGAACTGCTGGCGCTCGACGACACGCTTGATGAGTTACGCTGGCAAAACACGCTCGGCCAGCTGCTGGCCGGGCTGCTGGTGTCCGGGGGCGCCATCGCGCTGCTGTTTGCGCTCGCCAAACGGCTGACCCAGCCGATCGTGCAAATCACTCATGGCTTGCGCGATGTCGCCGAAGGCGAAGGCGATCTGACCACGCGCTTGCCGGAAACCGGCAATGACGAAGTGACCGAGCTCGCGCACTCGTTCAATATTTTTCTCGGCAAGCTGCAGACGCTGGTCAATGACATCAAGCAGTCGGCGCGCGCGGTCGAACAAGGCGCCGATGCCACCGCCAAGGTCTCGCAACAGACCAGTGCCGGCATCAACACCCAGCAGAACGAACTCGATCAGGTGGCGACCGCGGTGCACGAAATGTCGGCCGCCATTCAGGAGATCGCCGGCAGTGCCCAGCAAGCCGCGAACGCCGCCGGGGAAGCCAATCAGGCGGTTGGTGTCGGTCAGGGCCGGGTCAATGCGGCAGTCGAGGAAGTGAGCCGGTTGGCCGGCGAGATCGAAACCACCGCCGATGTGATCCGCCAGCTCGCGCAGCAGAGCGGCCAGATCGGCACCATTCTCGATGTCATCCGCAATATCGCCGATCAGACCAACCTGTTGGCCCTGAATGCCGCCATTGAAGCGGCGCGCGCCGGTGAGCATGGCCGCGGTTTTTCGGTGGTCGCCGACGAGGTCCGCACGCTGGCCTCGCGCACCCAGAATTCGACCCGGGAAATCCAGCAGATGATTGAGGCGCTGCTGGCCGGCACCCAGCAGGCGGTCAACACCATGCAGCGCGGCAAGGAGCGGGTCGAGACCAGTGTCCAGCGGGCCGAGGCCGCCGGCGAGTCACTGCAGGCCATCGTCAGCGCGGTGCAGCGCATCAATGACATGAACACCCATATCGCGACGGCCGTTGAACAGCAGAGCACGGTCACCAACGAGGTCAGCCGCAATATCACGGTCATCGGCTCGGTCGCCAACGAGCTGGCCGGCGCGTCCAAGGGCGCCAGCAGCACCAGCCAGCAGCTGCTGGCCGAGGCCGCGCAGCTGAATCAACTGGTCGGCCGCTTCCGCAGCTGAGCTGACGGGTTTCCGTTCCGGTGCCAGCGGACTACACTAGCCAAAGCGTACCCGCGTACCCCGCCTGCGCGGGTCCTATTGGCTTGGAGGACACACCATGTGGCGTCACATCCTGACCGTTGTTGCCGTGCTGTTCACTGGCAGCGTCGCCGCCGAACAAAAGAAAGTGTTCGGCGACTATGAAGTGCATTACAACGCGCTGAACAGCAGCTCGCTGACACCGGAAGTTGCCAAGCAATACGGGCTCACCCGCGGCGCCAACCAGGGCCTCGTCAACATCGCCGTGCGCAAGCGCGACGGCAAGGACGGCGTCGCAACCGCCGCCGCGGTCAGCGGCAGTGTCCGCAACCTGCTGTCACAGAAAAACGATTTGAAGTTCAAGCAAATCAAGGAAGGGGATGCGATTTATTACATCGCCACCTTCCGTTTTGATGACAAAGACACACTGACGTTTGATCTCACCGTGCAACCGGAAGGCGGCGCCAGCTATCCGCTGACCTTCAACCAGATGCTCTGGGTGCAGTGATCGCAGTGTCGTTGCCGTAACAAAAAGGCCAGCAACGCTGGTCTTTTTGTTGCCCGGCATCACCGAGGCAGCGGCGCGTAAATATCAAAGCGATTGGCGCCAGCGGGCAACTGCCCGCTCGGCGTAACACCGGCAAGTGGTGGCGCGTAATTGGGCCGCTTGACCACCACCCGCTGACGGGCGACCCGGCGCGCTGGCAGCAGCAAGGCATCGCCGGCGCCGATCTCGGCGAGGCGTTGCAGCAACTGCATGTCTTTCTTGACTTTGGCGCTGCCGGGCCGGGGCGGAAACATCGGATCCAGATAGACCACATCGACACTGCCCGCTGCGTGACGCTGCAACCACTGCAGACTGTCGCCGTGCTGGTAATCGAGTCGCGCCAACAGCGACAGCAGCTCGCTGTCCTCACCGGCAGCCGCGGCGGCACGGGCGCGCTCCAGCGCGTGCCGAACCAGCGCCGCGACGATCGCCTGCTGCTCACAGGCCTGCACGGTGCAGCCGCTGGCCGCGAGCACAAAGCTGTCGCGCGCCAGACCGCCGGTCGCGTCGAATACCGTCGGCGCTACCCGCTGCTTGCCCCAGATCGCCCGCACCACCGGCTCGCCGCGACCACCGCCATGCTTGCGCCGCCAATCGAGCACACCGGCGAGAAAATCCGGTTGCAGGCGCACGCTTTCGCCATCGATTTGCGCGTGCAGGCTGAGCGCCTCGCCGAGCTCCAGCGTGAACTCCGCTTCGCCGAGCGGCAGCTGCAGCTGCGCCGCCAATGCGACGGCTTGCGGTTGGTATTCGGCAGCGCTGGCGCGCACGGCGATGGCAGGTGCTGACATGATGGCCATGTGTATGTGGAGTGAGTAGCGTAAATGACGTGAACGGCGCGGCGCGCAACGCCGCTCATGCACAGCGTGACAGATGCACGCTGTGCATGCAGCCATTGTTGCGCAAAACCAAGGCGCTGAAAAAATTATCGCCCGAACGTCTGTATTGCTGAAACCGCGGGAACGAATCGGCGCGCGACCGCGCTGCGCGACTCAAATGAGCCGCAGCGTGGCGTTGACGGCCTTCTCGATGCCGTCAGCGGCTTCGGCGATGTTCTGCGCCAACATGTACGCCGGCGTTGAGACAATCTTGCGTTGCTCGTCGACGACGAATTCGCGCACCGGGCAGCTGACATGGACACCGCCCATCGCTTCGATGGCGGCGGCAGTGTCGGCATCGGTGCCGATGGTACCGCGCGCGCCGGCCCCGTAAATGCGCGGGATCATCGCCGGCGCGATGCAGATGAAGCAGACCGGCTTGCAGCCATGGGCAAAGGCCTGGGCAAATTTCAGCACATCGGGCTGCACCTGGCAGTCAGCCCCCTTGAAGGCGAAATCGCAGAGATTTTTTGCCGCGCCAAAGCCGCCGGGGAAAAACAGCGCCGCGTAATCGGCCGGGTTGGCCCTGGCGACGTCGAGCACCTGGCCGCGGGCAATGCGCGCCGCTTCGACCAGCACGTTGCGCGACTCACCGTCACTGACCGCACCGGTGAGATGATTGATCACATGCGCCTGCGGCCGGTTCGGCGCCAGACACTGGTAGGCGACGCCGGCCCGCGACAGCGCCAGCAGGGTCAGCACCGCTTCGTGGATTTCGGTGCCATCGTAGACACCGCAACCGGACAACATCACCGCGACTTTCATCGTTCACCTCCCAAGGCCTGATGCCACCGTGTCTGAGCCAGCAAAGGATAGCGCCATTGCCGTATACTGCGGCCACTTTTCTGGCCCGGTTTCCGCCGCAATGACTGCCCCACTTCGCATCGTGCTCGCCTCCGGCAACGCCGGCAAAATTCGCGAATTGACCGAGCTGCTGGCACCGCTCGGTGCCGAGATCCTGTCCCAGCGCGAACTCGGCGTCGATGACGCCGAAGAGACCGGCCTGTCATTTGTCGAAAATGCCATTCTGAAAGCGCGCCATGCCGCACGGCTGACCGGCCTGCCGGCCCTGGCCGATGACTCCGGACTCGAAGTCGATGCGCTCAATGGCGCCCCCGGCATTTACTCGGCACGCTATGCCGGCCTGCCGTCCGATGACGCCGCCAACAACGCCAAACTGCTCGCTGCGCTTGCCGACGTCCCAGCGGCGCAACGCGGCGCCCGCTTCTGTTGCCTGCTCGCGTTCGTACTGCACGCGGACGATCCGACGCCGTTGATTGCCGAAGGTTACTGGAACGGCCGTATTCTGACGGCGCCGCGTGGCAGCAACGGCTTCGGTTACGATCCGCTGTTCTGGCTGGACGAAACGCAGTGCGCCTCGGCCGAACTGAGCAAAGCCGAGAAAGGCCAGCGCAGCCATCGCGGTCAGGCCTTGCGGGCCCTGCTCGAGCGCTTGCCAGCCAAACTTGCCCACCGTTCGCTGCGGAGCCGGTGATCGCCATGTTTCAGCATTTCCAACAGCCCTTGCCGCTTGCGCTTTATGTACACATTCCGTGGTGCGTGCGCAAATGCCCGTACTGCGATTTCAATTCGCACGAAAGCAAGAGCGAGATCCCGGAAGCGCAGTATGTCGACACGCTGCTGCGCGATCTGGAACAGGATCTGCCACGGGTCTGGGGCCGGCGCATCAGCAGCATCTTTTTCGGTGGTGGCACGCCGTCGCTGTTTTCGCCGGAAGCCATCGACCGGCTGCTGTCCGGCATTCGCGCGCTGCTGCCGTTCATGGGTGACATCGAGATCACCATGGAAGCCAATCCCGGCACCGCCGAGGCGCGCAAGTTCAAGGGCTTTCGCGAAGCGGGCATCAATCGGCTGTCGATCGGCGTGCAAAGTTTTAGTCCGAAGCATCTGGAGCGACTCGGTCGTATTCATGGTGAACTGGAGGCACGGCGTGCCGCTGAATGGGCACTCGAAGCCGGCTTCACCAACTTCAATCTCGATCTGATGCACGGTCTGCCCGGGCAATCGGTTACCGATGCGCTGCGCGATCTGGAAACGGCGATCGCGCTCAAGCCCACGCATCTGTCCTGGTATCAGCTGACCATCGAACCGAATACCCGGTTCGCCTTTGATCCGCCGGCGCTGCCCGATGACGACGTGCTGTCCGACATTCAGGACGAAGGTCATGCCCTGCTGCAGGCCAGCGGTTATCCGCGCTACGAAGTGTCGGCCTACGCGCCGACGCCGCGGCGCGCGTTGCACAACCTGAATTACTGGCAGTTTGGTGATTACCTCGGCATCGGCGCCGGTGCCCACGGCAAGATCACCGATCTGCAACAGCAGACGGCTTATCGGCTGCACAAGAAAAAGCATCCGAAAGACTATCTCGCCGGCAGCGGCGGCTATATCGCCGGTGAAGATCGCATCAGCGCCGACGACATGCCGTTTGAATTCATGATGAATGCCTTGCGCCTGGTCGAGGGCGTGCCGGCCAGTTATTACACCGCCCGCACCGGTTTGCGGCTCGACGCGCTGCAGCCGGTGCTGCCGCGGCTGCGCCAGGACGGCCTGCTGCGCAACGAACCGGAGCTGCTGGCGCCGACCGAAACCGGCCTGCGTTTTCTCAACAGCGTGTTGCAACGCTTTTTGCCGGCTGAGCTCAAGCGCGCCGGCAGCAGCAAAATCATTCCGATTGTGAGCGGCTGATGCAAAGCCTTGACGAGATTCTGGCCAGCCTGCCGGCACCATTCCGGCAGTACGATCACCTGTACGATGCGCTCGGTTTGCGCTGTCCGGAACCGGTGATGATGTTGCGCCTGAAAATGCGCCAGATCGCCGCTCAGGAAACGGTGCTGGTGATCGCCGATGATCCGGCAACGACGCGCGACATTCCGAAGTTCTGCGCCTTCATGGAACATCGGTTGCTGCAGCAACACACCGCCAGCACGCCGTATCTGTATCTGCTGCAAAAAGGTCTGCTGTAGAAAGGGCAGCGCTGAGCGCCGGCGCAGTCAGTATTTCTCGTAGTGGCTGATCAGCTGTTGCGGCATGTCGCCGCCGGTGGCGCTGGCACCGGGCCGTTCGCGTGTCTGCACCTGATCCCGACCCGCGGCCTTGGCGGCATAGAGCGCTTCATCGGCACGGCGCATCAGCTCGGCCAGGCTGCTGTCACTGCTGGTCAGGGTCGTCAGTCCGACCGACACGGTCGGCTGGTGTTTGTTGGCCAGCTGCGGCCATGCCTGTTGCCGAAAATCATGTCGCAGTCGTTCCAGAATCTGACTGGCGACGGCGAGCCGGGTGTGCGGCAACAGCAGCACAAATTCTTCGCCGCCGATTCGTCCCATCACATCGGTTTGCCGCAGCAGCCGTTTGCACAGCTGGGCAAACTGGCGCAGCACCTCATCGCCGACAGCATGGCCAAACCGGTCATTGATTTGCTTGAAATGATCGAGATCGAGCACGGCCAGACACAACGGCAGGTCATAGCGGCGGGCGCGCTCGACTTCCAGCTGCGCTTCCTGCATCAGGTGGCGCCGGTTCGGCAGTCCGGTCAGCTCATCGGTGTGCGCCAGCGCATCGAGGCGCTGACGCAGTTGCCGGCCCTTGTAGATGACATAGAGCAGGAAGGCGGTAGCCAGCAGTGACAGCATCGCCACGGCGACGTACAGCCACAGCCGGTGCCGCTGCTGCTGCAGCGCGGCCTCCTGCAGGGCGTTTTGCTGTCGCAGCAATTCGTTCTGTTGCTCCTGCCGTTCGCTGTCGAACTTGACCCGCAGTTCCTGCAGTTGCCGCTCGGACTCGCTGCGGAACAGTTCGGCCTGGGTTTGGTGGAACATGCGAAAGGCGTTGTAGGCTTCGGCGAAGTTTTTCTGCCGGGCATACAGTTCGGAACGGCGCAGCCAGATCTGGTGTTCGGCATATTTCAGCTGATGCTGCTTGGCCAGCAGTTCGGCCTGTTGCAAAAACTGCATTGCCCGGTCGAACTCGCGCCGTTCGCCAGCAAGATCGGCGCGCGAGATCACGGTGTTGACCACCATGGCGTAATCTTCGGCCTGTTCGAACAAGGGCTGCGCGGCATCGAGCAGACCTTGGGCTTCCGCCAGCTGCCCGGTTTCGATGGCAACGTGCGCCAGTTGCTGCTCGGCGTAGGCAACGCCCTGGACATCACCGCGTTTGCGCGACAGCTCGAGCGACCAGCCAAAATAGCGCCGCGCTTCCGGCCAGTTCAGCCGGTCACGATACATGGTGCCGATGCCGTACACCGCCACCGACAATTTCACTCCGGCATCGATCTGCTGAAAGTAGCGGATCGCTTCCTGGTAGTAGCGCAGGGCATTTTCGGTATCGGCCTGTTCGGCATAGAGATTGGCGATGATGCCGGCGACATCGCCACGTGCCATGCGCGGATCCTGGGCCGGAGCCAGCTGGTAGGCACGCTGCAGATCGATAAGCGCGGCCGGCAGATCGAGCAGCGACAACGACAGCGTGCCGCGCATCGCCAGCGCTTCGACCAGCAATTGCGGCGAGCTGTTCGGCGCCGACTCCAGACGTTCCAGCAAACGATTCAGCGCCGGCTGCGCTTTCGCCGCTTTGCCGAGCAGATCGAGCGCGCCGGCGCGCAGAATCTGCAGCCGCACCGACAGCGGCGTCAGCGGCAACTCGGCGCCTTGTTCGACCGGAATCAGTGCCAGGCCCGCTTCGGCCTCGGTCAGCGCTTCCCGGCCGCGGGTCAGCAGCAGATGCGCCTCACCTGCCAGCAAATGCCGCGTCGCGCGTTGCTCTGCGCTGGCGCCGGCGGCAACCGGCTGGGCGGCCATTTCCGCCAGCACGGCGGCCGGATCGCGGCCGACATCGTGGCTCCAGCGCTCAAGCGTTGCGGTCGTCGCCAGTGCGCTGGTCGATAGCAGCAGCAGCGCGCCCGCCAGCCTTATCATCCAACTCGTTACCATGGACCGCCTTGCCGGAAGGGCGTAGACGCCGTCAGAACTGCCGTGGGACAAGGATAGTTCGCGCCGCTGGATTCGCCGCTCACGCCAGCACTTCGACGTGCTGGCCGAGCAGCAGCCGGCCGTTGTGGCGCGCAATGGCGTTGACCGCGAACATCACCTTGCCCTGCTGCCTGCGAAACAGCGCCAGCGTCCGCAGCGGCTCCTGGCGCGGATGCGGCTCGGCGCTGTCCGGGTCCAGTGTGGTGACCTGGCAGCGCGCGCAGGGCTTGACCAGATCGATTTCGACCTCGCCGATGCGCAGCCGGCGCCAGCCGTCTTCGGCCCAGGCTTCGGCACCGCTGATGACCAGATTGGGCCGGAACCGGGCCATGGCGAGCGGTTCACCGACCCGCTGGTTCAGATCCGCCAACGAGGCCGCGTTGGCAATCAGCAGCGGAAAGCCGTCGGCAAAGCTGACCATATCGCCGGGCTCGGCGTAATCGGGGTCGACCGGCCGAACTGCCGCGGCGTCCATGTAGACCGCCCGCACCGGCTGACCGAGCACTCGCGAGAACCAGTCAGCGGCCTCGGCATCGGCCAGCGCCGCGCTGACCGCGTCGCCCCAGACCGTCACGGTCAGCCGATCGGCACCGGCGAGCGGCCGGCGCAATGGCAGCGGCGCGAGACCAGGTGCCCGCACCAGCCAGCCATCGGCATCGGGCTCGGCCTGCAGCCGCGCCATCGCCGGCTGCTCGCGCTGGCTCAGAAAACGGCCGTCGGCATCGACCAGCAGCCAGCGCCGGTCGTCGACCAGACCGCGTGGCTCCACCACGGCTTCGGTCAGCGCGCGACCGGCGATGCCTTTGATGGGGTAGGAATAGATGGCGCTCAGTTGCATGACGACTCCGGTCCGGCCTGTGCAGGCCGGCAGCATGCCCGGATCGGTCGCGGCTGTCATGTCATCGGTATTTATCGGCTTGAGTCGGGCGGCTGCGCCGGCTACCCTGCCCGCCAGCGAATGATGAACGGCGGCAGCATGGACATTCTCGACAAAATCGGCAGCGCCAACGGCGATCCGCGGCAATGGAACCCGCCGTTCTGCGGTGACATCGACATGGAGATCCGTGCCGACGGCAGCTGGTGGTATCTCGGCACGCCCATCGTGCGGCCGGAGCTGGTGAAACTGTTCGCCCGCGTGCTGCGCAAGGAAGGCGAAAACTACTTCCTGGTGACGCCGGCCGAGAAAGTCGGCATCCGCGTTGTCGATGCGCCGTTCGTGATCACCGACGCCGATATTCTCGATCCCGGTCAGGACAGCCAGCGCATCCTGCTGACCAGCAATCTCGGCGAGCAATTCGAGCTGAACGCCGAACACGCGCTGATCAACCGCGGCAAGCCAGCCGAGCCGCGCTACTACGTGCACGTTCGTCACGATCTGTGGGCGCTGCTGGCGCGCGCCGCCTACTATCGACTCACCGCCGATGTCGAATCGCTGCCGGAACCGGATGACGGTTTTGGTTTGCGCAGTCACGGCCAGTGGTTCCGGTTGCTCTGAGCCGTTTCCGTTTGGCTTGCGCGAACTGCTGACAATACGTCGGCCGTAGCACGGCAACCGCCGTGCGCGACGACGATGCGCACGGCGGCCGACTGCGGCAGCATTGAGCGTATGTCCGCCTATGGAGCCAGCGTCATGCATCACAGCCGTCTTGCCGGATTCATCATTGATTGTCAGGGCATCGCACCGAGTCAGTCGGTGCAATTCTGGAGTGCCGCGCTCGGCATGCCGCACAAGCCGTCGCAGGCGAATGAAGATGCCGGCTACGCGCTGCTCGAGACCGGCGCCTATCAACTGCACATCGAAACCCAGCAAGTCGCTCACGAAAGCCGGGTTCATCTCGATATCGAAAGCGATGATGTCGAGGCCGAAGCCAGCCGCCTGGAAAAACTGGGCGCAACGCGGGTGAAGAAAGTACGCAACTGGTGGGTCATGCAGGCCCCGACCGGTCACCGCTTCTGCGTGGTTTACTGCCAGGATGTGGCCAACCGGCCGGGCGTCAACCGCTGGGACTGAACGCCCGGCCGGGCAGGTTTATTTCAGCAGCTGGCTGACCAGTTTGCTGATTTCGTTCTTGGCATCGCCGGACAGGTTTTTCTGCAGGAAATCCAGCGCCAGTTTGGCAAATGGCGCCAGCTTGTTGCTGTCGATGCCCAGTGCAGAAAACTGGCTCGCCACTTTCGCCAGCGTACCCAGATTGCCGCCGAGCATGCCACCCAACATGCCGCCCAGTCCGCCGCCGCTGCTCGGCACCGCTTTCATCCAGTCTGCCGCTTGCGGCAGCAGCTTGCCGATTTCACCGAAGGTGGCCGGCGACACTTGTTCCTGCGCCGCTTTCAGCAGCGCACCGACGCCGCCCTGCGCCTGCTGGGCATTGACGCCGAGTTGGCTGGTCAGCAATTGAATCAGATCCATCGCTCTCTCCTGTGCGCATCAGTCTGCGCTTGATGTGTGATCACGGGTGATTTTCCACCCGTCGGGAAATTTTTGCAGCAGCAGCGTGAACAAACCGCTTGGCTTGTCGCTGGCCCGATGCAGCGTCCAACGGCCGAATACCATCGCGTGCTGCTCGCCGGTGAGCAGCAATTCCAGAATCTCGAACTCCAGACGGCCCATTGCCGCCCGATCGGCGTAACGCGCGCTGAAACGTTGCAGCGTCTCGTCATAGCCGTGCGTGATGCTACCGCCCGAGGCAAACCGCAATTGCGGGCTCTGCCAGTAACCTTGCATATAGCCGGCGATATCGCCTTGATTCCAGGCGTTCTGTTGCGCACTGAGCACGTGGCGGATATCGGTTTCAGCATCCGCGTTGGCGCCTGCGCTGAACAACAAGAAAAGAATGAAAATCAGGGCAGGCATGCAAGTTCCTGTGTAGCGAAAAAGTGACGTGTTCAACGTACCATCAAATGGCGATATCGCGCTCGAGCGGCTGATCCATGCAGATGAAGGACTCGGTCGACTGCACTTCATCGATCGCCTGCAGTTTCTTGATCAGGAACTGGTGGTAGTCCTCGATCGACGCGACACAGACTTTCAGGATCAGCGAGTAATTGCCGGTTGTGTAATAGGCCTCCAGCACCTCCGGAAATTTCTTCAGCTGGGCCAGCACCTTGTTCAAGGCTTTGGCGCTGGTCAGGTGCAGACCGATCAGCACCGTCACGTCGAGGCCGAGCTTACGCCGATCAACGCTGATTTTGCTGCCGGTGATGATGCCGAGCTCACGCAGCCGGTTGACCCGCTGGTGCACGGTGCCGCCGGAGACCTCGAGCTGGCGGGCGATCTCCAGATACGGCTGCTTGGCGTCAGCCAGCAGCGCCCGCAGGATGGCGCGGTCCAGATTATCGATTCGGTAATTTTCCATGGGGCAACCCCGACCTCAATTGCCATTTGTTCAGTGAAACTGGCGATTGCCATGAAAATTAGCAGAAATTTGGCGATTCATTAAATAAATGCTGAGCTATGCCGACCTAATTGATGAGAAATTGATAGTCGGAGCTCACAAAATGTGTGGTTTGCTCGCCGATACCGGCTCCCCGCTCTCCCTGCCCGCCTTCCAGCAGGCGCTGGCACTGCTCGCCCACCGCGGCCCGGACCAGAGCACGGTCCTGCCTTTGGCCGGCGGCATCAAGCTCGGTTTTGTCCGGCTCGCCATCATGGACACCAGCACCGCCGGCCAGCAGCCGTTTGTCTCGGCCAGCGGCCAGCAGTACGCGCTCTGCAACGGCGAGATCTACAACCACCGCCAGCTGCGCCAGCAACTCAGCGACCATGAATTCCATTCCGGCTCCGACTGCGAAGTGCTGCTGCCGCTGTACCAGCGTCACGGCATTGAAGGCCTGCTGCGCAAGCTCGATGGCGAATTCGCGTTCGTCATTTACGACGCTGCCATCGGCCGCTTCTTCGCCGCCCGCGATCCGATCGGCATCCGGCCGCTGTTCTACGGTTTTGAAAGCCAGAGCGGCCGCACGCTGTTTGCCTCGGAGGCGAAAGCGCTGCAGCCACACTGCAGCGAGATCTACCCGTTCCCGCCCGGCCACTACTACGACGGCGAAAAGCTGGTGCGCTACCTCGACCCGGCCGCCCCGGCCACGGTCGTCATCGACGATGAAGCGCTGGCACTCGCCGGCATCCGTGACCGCTTGACCGAAGCGGTGCACAAACGGCTCGATGCCGATGTGCCGCTCGGCTTTCTGCTGTCCGGCGGGCTCGATTCCAGCCTCGTTTGCGGCATCGCGGCGCGGGCGCTGAGCAAACCGCTGGTGACCTTTGCGGTCGGCCTGCGCGACAAACCGATCGACATGCCCTATGCGCGGCAAGTCGCCGACTATATCGGCAGTGATCACCACGAAGTCTATTTCGAGATGGATGACGCCATTGCCGGTTTGAGCGAACTCATTCGGCAACTGGAAACCTGGGACGTGACGACCGTTCGCGCCAGCATCGGCATGTATCTGGTCAGCCAATACGTGAAACGGAAAACCAGCGTCAAGGTGCTGCTGACCGGCGAAGTCAGCGACGAGCTGTTCGGCTACAAGTACACCGACTTCGCCCCGAGCGCGATCGCGTTCCAGCGCGAGGCGCAAAAACGGGTGCGCGAACTGTATGCCTATGACGTGCTGCGCGCGGACCGCTGCATCGCCGCGCACGGCCTCGAAGCGCGCGTCCCGTTCTCCGACACCGCCTTTGTCCAGTGGGTCATGGCCATCGATCCGGAACTGAAAATGAACACCCGCGGCATGGGCAAATGGCTGCTGCGGCAGGCGTTCGCCGGCACCGGCCTGTTACCGGATGCGATTCTGTGGCGCGAGAAAGCCGCATTCTCCGATGCGGTCGGTCATGGCCTGGTCGAGCAGCTGAAAGCGTATGCGGAGAAAAAATACAGCGATGCCGAGTTCTGCAAACGCGCCAAGCAGTTTGAGCATTGCCCGCCGCTGAGCAAGGAAGCGTTGCTGTATCGGGAGTTGTTCGAGAGTCATTACCCGGAGCGGGCGACCTGGGTGCCGGACTATTGGTTGCCGAACAAAGAGTGGGCGAACTGCAATGTTACGGATCCGTCGGCTAGGGTGTTGCCCAATTATGGGATGAGTGGGGTGTGATTTCCCATTTGGATGACTGTGGCTTCGCTTTTCTAAACGCATAAGCACATCGATTATGCCTGTTAGAGAAACGCAAGCCACAAAACCTACCTCCCGGAGATGTCTTTGTTAATCCATTTATCTTTTTTTGCATTGTATTTTGAGAAAAAGAAATTTATGGCAAATAGTTTACATAAATCTTGCAGCGCAGATTCAATGTCGCCGCCCTTCATAGCGCCTGAGTCTACCGAGAATGCTTTTACGTAAAACGCGCTCCAAAATGCAACGGCATGGTCGAAACGAATATCTTCAGACGGACCCGCTATTGAATACATTCCCTTATTCCGTCCTGCAACAACAGCAGAGAATAATTCGTTTCCAACTTCACACGCCGAAACGAACAATCTTCTGTTTCTAAGATTTTTCTCGAATATCTGAGAAAATCGAATGTATGTGATGTCATTGAGAGTGGTATGGATTTTGTCTGAACTTCCATGACAAGACAGATGCAAGTATCTGTACCCTGACTCTCGAAACATAAGCGTTAGAATTTCCAACTCCGCCTCTGTTCGGAAGTAATAATACTTTGGATTCTTGCCACACATTCGTAGCACATCTGCAAGAATTCTTCCTTCAAACCTAGATTCATTTTCATCATCAAAGTCCAATGACTCTAAAATGAATACCTCTGGTTCGGTCTTCTGTATAGGTGGTTGTTTATTCATTTTTCTGCTTTGAGCGCCGGCACGCCGTGGCGTGCTTGCACATCCAGTGGGCCAAAGTGCATGACACTCTCAGCCAAAAGATTATGCTAACTAGCCGGAAATCGTAGTCTAACGTTTATCACCTGTACAGCATTTAGCCATAGGCATTGAGCCTCAATGGCGCAGCCGGGACTCGCCCCGGCGGGCGACCTACTTTCGTGGCGCACGAAAGTAGGCAAAGCACATTGCCCGGCTCCGAGCCGTGCTTCGCACGGTTCCCTGTGCTGCTCATTCCGTCTGGGGCTTTTCTGACAGTACATCCGTGTACAGTCAGAAAAGGCTTCGGCATCCCTGCCTCGCCCCTCCACTGCATTACGGGCTGTTAACCCAGACTGCATTCCGCTGCTCGGCTCGTCGAACGGGCGGAAAAGTCAACGGCACGCTACGCGCGAAGGCAAAACAAAACGCCGTCGTTCCCGCGAAGGCGGGAACCTAGTGTCTTCACGCGCTGAGAAAAAGTCACTGGGTCCCCGCCTACGCGGGGATGACAGACAAAAAGCAATAACCGAAGCAACCAACCCCAGCTAGAGCCCGGGGCCCCCATTCGCGCCAGCCGACGGGCACGTGACAGTGGCCGGGTGCGCTGGCAGGGACGCCAGCGCAGCACTGATAAGGCAGGAAGCCGCATCAGTGCGTGCCCGAAGCCACTGGCAGGTGGTCGGCGGGCGGTGTCTCCGAAGCAACAGAACGATTCTGGCGCGTGGGGCGTGTTTCTTTGCCTTCTTTCTTTGCACGAGCAAAGAAAGAAGGTCGCCAGCCGGGGCGAGACCCGGCAAACCCTCCGCACTAACCACTGCCAACTATCGTATTGCAAACAGCTAGCCAGAACCGAATCGCAAATCAATCCGTCTCAATCAACTGCCGCTCCGCCATCAACTCAATCAGCAACCGATCCAAAACCTGATCGATCCGATCACGCCCCGCACCATAGTCCTGGCTCAGCGCCGGTACATCATCGACCCGCATCGTGATCGCCAGCGCCTCCGGCACATCGACACCAAAGCTGACGATGCGATCGGCAGCGGCAATGTCTGCCGCGGTCAGCGCGGTCGGGCGAAACTGCGCGACATCGAAACCATCGTTGGCAAGCGCCGAGACAATCGCCGGCGCAACCGATGATGCCGGCGTCAGTCCCCGCGCCAACACCTGCACGTTCAAGCCATGTGCGACGGCTTTCCGCTCGAAGTGCCGGGCAGCAACCAGACTCTTGGCGTAACCCTGCTGACACACAAACACGATGGTGACGGGCTTGCTTTCAGATGCATTGCTGCAAGCACTCAGGAAGAGAAAAAGCAATGCAGTCAGTCGGGTGAGTTTCATGGCAACGCTCCCGCGCCGGTCGCTGTGCCGGCTTGCCAGGTGTGTCGCTCGTGTTGCCCGGAATGACACCAGGTGTAGAGCGCGTCATAGATAACGAAACCGGCTGCGAGCAGCTGGTGATCATCCTTGATGTTGGCGCTCAGGCCGAGCGAGATGGCGAGCAAGCCCGCTGCTTGCGGCGAATCCTGCAGCCGGTCGGTATCGGCAGCACGGACAATGGTCGCCAGCGCCAGCAATGCCGGTTCGTTGAGCTGATAACGTTTGAGGAAGGCATCGAACGAGCAGCGCGGACCGTCATGGCTCAGTTCAACACCGGGGATATCGAACGGAGTGGCTCCGAGCCGCTCGGCCTCGGTTTTGACGCGGTCCGCGGCGACAAAGAGAAACTCCGCTTCGGGATCAATAAAGCGTTTGACCAGCCACGGGCAGGCAATGCGGTCGATCTTGGGACGTTCGCGGGTAATCCATTTCATGGTGACGCACCTCTCTCAGGCCGGAGCGGACTCCGGTGAGAGCAAAGCTTGGACGTGGTGCGTCTTGGCAGGAGGGATGCGCGCGGGGGGTTTGCTCTTGCCCCCGCTGGGGAAACGGAAGCAGTCTAGTCGTGACTGCGCGGCCAGGCAATACCGGCAACGGAATGCTTTGCACTAATGCCTGACTCGGTTATGGCGGCAGAACAATGCCGCCTTCATTGCGCAGGCTCGAAGCCGACAGCGGCCGCCGCTATCGGCGAGTCGGCCTAGCCGCCACCGACAACGCAACGGACATCGCCGTGGTAGTGCTTGGCCATGCCTTCGCGCATGAATTCGCAGACCATTTCGGCTTCAGCATCGTTCATGCCCCAGAGCACCATGCGACCGTCACGTTCAGTGGCGTGACCGCTATCGAAGCTGATGTAAGTGGTGTTCAACGGCTGGTTCTCGAAGATGCCGGCGTAACGGCTCGGCAACTCCTTCTGACAGCTGCTGGATTTGAACTGGCATTGCTTGCATTCCGCCAGACTCTTTTGCCAGATGTCGTCGGCCTCCAGTTCGCATTCCTGCCGACTGGCCATACGGCCAAACAGAACGGCGTTCAGTGTGCGGCCACCGGCATCCAGATCCATGCGGAACTCAACATAGACCGGGTCGGTGATGACTTTGGGCTGTTGGGCGGAGCCAGATTGCCACGTGTAGCCGGCGAACAGCACGGCGGCGATGATGATGTACCACTTGAGCATGGTTTTCTTCCTGAACAACGTGTTGCCCGTCATGGCGGATGACGGTGAGTCCCTGCATTGCGGAATCGCCTGATGAGCGAGCGCGCGCTGCCTTGCCCGATTTCAGGCGGGGCGCAGCATAATGGGCTTGGCGGCGTGATTCAATTGCGGCTGACCCGGTGCCGCGTCAGGTGCTGTTTGACAGACGGGGGTGCCACTCAACACCTCGACAGCGGGGTGTTGAGTGGCGTGGCGGCAACAACCGTTCAGGGAAACGTCAGCTGCCAGCGATCGATGTAACCAGTGTCAGCGCTGGCGCGGTCACGTACGCGCAGCTGCCAACTGCCCGTACGAGGTTTGGCGCCCACATTGACCGCGTAGCTCTGGTTGATGTTGTCGGTGCTGCCACCGGTCCGGTTATGCAGGTTGTAGACGGTACCGTCCGGATGCACCAGATCAACGACCAGATCACCGATGTAGGGATGGACGATCACCACCTGCACGCTCACAGTGCCAGCATTGCCGCTGCCGGTTACCGCAATCGGACTTTGCACACCGGCCGCATTGTTGTCCGGAATGCTGTAGTCGGTGGTGTTTTCAAAGCTGTCACCACCTCCGCCGCCACCGGTGCTGTAGCTGACCGTCAAGGTCACACCGCTGTAAGCCGAATAACCGCGCAGGTTGATGTAGTACCGGCCGGCCTACGGTGTCGCCACCGTGCAGCTTTCGGCGTTACCCCCTTTGTACGGGCGGCAGTCATAGCTGCTGGTGGTCGGCTTGCTGCCGAACTTGGTATAGAGATCGGCATCGCCGGTACCACCGCTGATGCTCATCACCAGATTGCTGGCGCCGGCCGGAACGTTGACATAGAAATAGCGATCCGAACCGCTGGCGCCGCTGAGCCCGCTGATCGGCGTACCGTTGAACACTTCCGTATCGGCAGGCGGCGGTGTCGTGCCACAGGTGACCCCCACCTGGCTGAATGCGTCGCGGACATCGTTGGCGTTGTAACCACGCGCCGTTGCCGCATCAATGACACCGCACGAGGCCTGATTGAAGTTCATGCTCGACGTCCAGTAGTTGCGGTTGGCATCGACGAACACGTCAAACGCCTTGCGGGTGTTCCAGCCGGTTTTGTTGGCCAGCAGATAGAACGCCTTGTTGTAAACGCCACTGGAATAGTGCACGTTCATCCCGGCCGTGTAGTTACTGGCATGGCCAATCGATCGTCCGTCGCGAGTCGGATCGTCCATGTAACGCAGTGCTCCCGCGGCTTTGAAGATCTGTTCGCCCACCAGAAAGTCGTTGCTGCCTTTCATGTAGTACTCGGCCGCTTCGCCGGACATGTCGGAGAACGCTTCATTGATGCCGCCGGATTGGTTGGAATAGACCAGACCGGAATTCTGCTCGGTAAAGCCGTGCGAAACCTCATGCGCGGCGACATCCAGACTGACCAGCGGATAGAACCGGCTGGCACCGTCACCAAAGGTCATCTGCGAACCATCCCAGAACGCATTCTCGTAATTGTTCGAGTAATGCACGCGCATGGTCAGCTGGAACGTCAGCGGTGCCGTGTCGTACCAGTCACGGAACATGTTGAACACCACGCCACCAAAATAGTGGGCGTCATTCAGCGGCGAGAAAGCACCGTTGATTTGCTTGACCGTGTTGCGCGGACAGGTGAACTGGTGCACGCTGCCACCGGAGCTGCCATGGTTGAGGTTGATGGTGCGGACATTGCTGTTCTGCATCCGGCAACTGTCATCGACGTTCAGAAACCCGTAATTGGTGCCGTACTCGTAGACACCGGTTTTGCTGTTGCCACCTGGACCGGTGGCATCACGATAGGCGAGCGCATCCCAGACTTGAATCACCCGGCCGGTGAGCGCGTCGATTAACGCATGCGGCCGCGACGGTTCACCGCCACCGGCGATATCGGCGTTGTAGCTGACAAACCAGACCAGCTTGGCGCGATTGCCATCCAGATGAATCATCAACTGGCTTTGTTCGTTGCGGTATTCCAACTCGCCAGCGAGGCGCGGTACACCGCGGCTGCGCTTCAGTTTGGTCAGTGCCCCGGCGCCATCAAGACGCGGCGTCACGCTGATGAGATCGGTATCGAGGCCGGTGATTTGGCTGCCGTGCAGGTTGATCACGCGTTGCTCGGCGTCGCGCACCACGATGATCTGTTCGCCCCATACCGGAATGCCGCGATAATGCTGTTGCAGGCGCTGGTAGCTACGGCCCTGGGCATCGCGGTTTTCGCGCAGCAGCCGCAGGCTTTCCTCTGCGGTCAGCGCCAGCAATTGTTCAGCGCGTTGACCCTGGATCGCTAACGCCTGCGGCGCCAGCAGTTCGGCTTTGCGCTGATGCAAATCGAGTTTTTCTGCCGCCGAAATCGCACTGCTCGCCAGCACGAGCGCCAGCGCGAGCCTGGCCGGCATATGGCGGCCGTTTTTTCTTGGTGTTGCTTGCTTCATTGTGATTGTCCCTCTCCGTATTTTTTGTCAACGGCAGATATTTCCCGGAGACTTCCCAGGCGTACAGGACACGAAGCGGATGAACACAACAGACGGACAACAGTGCGCGGCTTCGTCCTGGCGGTTTCCCGGCAACAGGACTGCGTCGGTTTCAGCCGACCCTTATTCTTGTTCACGTCGTCAAACAGCGGCGGCGCGACTCACTACGGGAATGTGAGCTGCCGCCAAGCAGCCTAGGTCAGCTGACAGAAAATGCCAGCCGAGCTGCCGTCATTCAGCGGAAAAATTTTGTAGCCCGGCACTACAAATCGATACGCAACGTTGTCAGTAACGACTGACCAGCTGCGATGCCAATGGCATGCTCAGCGCTTGCCGTAGGTGCAGTAACGCCACAACGCTTCCAGCGGTCCTTGTCGGAACCGGGCCAGCCACAGATGGGCGAACAACAGCAACAGCCCCCATACCATCAACACGATGGTAAACAACGCAAAGCGGTCGAGGCTGGCGAACAAGCCAAAGCCATGACCATAGAACAGTGTGGTGCAGAGCAATGTCGAACCGAGGTAGAGCGTGAAACCGGTGCGGCCGGCCTGCTCCAGCAGTTGCCGCGGGCGCGGCGCAAAAGGCGACTGTGACCACAGCGCAAACAGGCTGAGATAACCGAGCGCGGCGATCAGCGAACCGACATTGTTCCAGAGCTGACCAAAGCCCATCGCATGGGCAAAGGCAAAGCCGGCGTCAGCATTGCCGATGGCGCCGCGATAAGCCATGGCCAGACCCATGCCAATTCCAAACAGCGCACACCAGCGATAGGCGGAGGTCGACCAACGGCCGGTCAGAAAACCCGAGCGATACAGGTACACACCGAGCAGCATCTGGCCAAGTAAACGAAAGGAGTAAAACGACAGCAGCATGGTCTGCAATTCGAGGGTCGTCGGAACCCGGGTCTGCATCTGTTGCCACCAGCCTGCTCGATAGTTGGCAATTTCCTCGGCGATCTGCGCCGGTGCCGGCTGCCAGAACTCGCTCAACTCCGCCAGATCCGCTGCCGACATCTTGGGCAGTGACACCGCGAACAGCGCCAGCAGCAACAGGCTGAGACCGATAAGACCCAGCGTCCACAGCAACAACGTGCGATCGGTGCAGCGCAGAAACAGGAATAGCACCATGCCCAGCACGGCATAGACGGTCAGGATGTCGCCCGACCACAGACCATACGCATGCAGCAAACCGATCACCAGCAGCGCTGCCATGCGCCGGTAGTGCAATGTTGCCGCTGACTCGCCACGCGCCCGGGCATGGTCGACAAACAACGCCACCCCGGCACCAAACAACATGGAAAAGATCGTGATGAACTTTTCCTGCACCAGCACAAAACTGAGCAACCAGCTCCAGTAATTGGCACCGGTCATATCGCCGTACACCGAGGGATTAGCATACGCCGCGAACGGCAAGGCAAATGCCCAGATATTGACCACGAGAATGGCGAGCACGGCGATGCCACGACTCAGATCGAGTGAGTGATAGCGAAAATAGGTGGGAGTCGTCATGGTAATTTTTCGGTCTGCGATTAGACGAGCGGAGCGACAATCCGGTTAATGCCGGCAAACTAAAGCTCCAAAAAGAGTGATGGCGCTGCAATCCCGGCACCAGTTGGTGCATGGATCACAGCGCCACGTCATCGTTTCGCGGTTACTGGAGTTGGTTATCACCAGTCGAGCCACTCACCGGCGCAATAGCGCGGGAACCGGAAGACACAATGGTTTCGCCGTTGTAACGACGCACATTGACCGTGAAATCATTGCCGAGCAAGGCAACCGGTGCTTGCTGGTACTCCAGGGTCACCACACTGCCTGCCGGAACGCTGGCGTGAATGGCGCTTGCCATCTGGACGGGCGTGTCCATCTTCCGGCGCAGGTTGGCCCGACGCCAACGCTGACGTTGGTGAACGGTGCTACTGACTTTCATCACCACCTCGCCTTCGTCGGCATCGGCCCACTCGCCGTCATAAACCGACACGCGCAGGCCAAAGGAATCCAGCATCGTCACCAACGCTCCGTAGTCGCCGTTGTAGACAAAATCGTGGCGCACAACCACCGACATCTGACGCGCACAACCGGCGTTACACTCATTGATGGTTGCCTCGGCCATAAAGCCATTTTGTTCATAGATGACATACCGCGACTCTGCGGCAACAACGGCCGACGCCGATAGGCCAAGTGCAAACATGAGTAGTGCTTTGCTGTTCATGAGGTCCTCCGTGATGCCGCAGGTGTGGCGCAATGCCGGACGGCGTTGAGCCGGTCGGCGTATACCGACCAGCTTAAGCCTGCTGAGGCAGTCGTACCAAGCGGACCTTCATTCGGGCTTGACACTTACGAACGGTCGTTCTATTGTTCGTTTTCTGAACACTCCATGCGGCGACCCGATGAGCAAAGGCGAGCAAACCCGACAGCACATTCTCGGCACCGCCCTGGCCATGGCCCGGGAATGCGGGCTGGAAGGCTTGACCATCGGCTCGCTGGCCGACGGGCTCCAGATGTCCAAGAGCGGCGTGTTTGCCCATTTCGGCTCCAAAGAAGACCTGCAGATCGCCGTGCTCAAGGAGGCAGCCGAGCGTTTTGCCGACCAGGTGCTGCGGCCGGCGCTGGCGGCGCCGCGCGGCCTTGCCCGGCTAAGGGCCATCCTTGAACACTGGCTGGCCTATTCGGTGGCCAGCGGCCTGCCCGGCGGTTGCCTGTTCATCGCCGCGGCGGCCGAGTTTGATGACAAGCCCGGCCCGGTCCGGGATTTTCTGCAGCAACAGCAAGGCCAGTGGCGACAATCGCTGCTCAAGGCCATCGGCATGGCGGTCGAGACCGGTGAGTTACCAGCGGGAACCGATGCCGAGCAGTTCGGTTTTGAAATGTTTGCGCTGGTGCTTGCCTGCCATCATGACCAGCGCCTGCTGAGCGAACGCCACGCGCTCGACCGCGCCCGCACCGGCTTTGAGCGGCTGCTCAGCCATCCGCCGATTCATCTCTCCCGTCACTGAGTCCCCATTTCCGGAGCACACCATGCAAACCGTTCTGCCGCCCACCAAAAGCACGACCGTTCGATCAAACGATATCCCGCGCCCTGTCCAGCTGGGTTTTCAATGGCTGGAACGGCTGTCGCCGGCGCTGACGCTGACCGCGCTGAACCGGGTTTTCGCCAGCCCGAAGCGTCATCGCTGGCCCGAAGAAGAGCTGCGCTGGCTGGCCCAGGCCGAACGCCGCACGCTCTATACCCGCGACATGCCGGTACCGGCCTGGGATGGCAAAGCGCTGGCGGTCTATCGTTGGCGACCCGAGGGCCGACACACGGGCCGCGTGCTGCTGATGCACGGCTGGGCCGGTCGCGCCAGTCAGCTCTACAGTTTTCTGCCGCCGCTGCTGGCCGCCGGCAAGGAAGTGATCGCACTGGATGCGCCGGGTCACGGCCATTCCCACGGCAGCTGGTCGTCACTGCCGCAATTCAGTCGCGCGCTGCAGCAAACGGTGCGTCACCTCGGGCCAATCGACGGCGCCATCAGCCATTCCTTTGGTGGCCCGTCACTGCTGCACGCCATGACCGAAGGTCTGCTGGTGCCGAAAGCCGTGTTGATCGCGCCACCGGTGCGGATTCTCGATTTCACCCACAACCTGGTCCGCATGCTGGGGCTCAGCGAAGCAAGTCGGCAGCGGCTGCACCGACACTGGGAACAGAAACTCGGCCTGCGCTTTGCCGATCTGGATGCGGTGAAAATGGCACCCACGCTGCGCAGTCAGGCGCTGATCATTCACGACCTGCAGGATCGCGATGTGCCACACAGCCGCGGTGCCGAATTGGCCGCCGCCTGGCCACAGGCGCGTCTGCAAAGCACCAATGGACTGGGTCATCGGCGCATACTGAAAGATGAACAGGTCGTCCGGGAAGCCACTACTTGGCTGAACGGCGATAGCTGAGTCCGACTCGAAATCGCGCTAACATGCACAGCCCGTCGCCGCTGACTTCACCTCATGACCGCTGTCTCTACCTCGCGCCTTTACGAGATCGACCTGCTTCGCTTTCTTGCGGCGTTGGCCGTGGTCTTTTACCACTACAGTTTTCGCGCTTTTGAAAGCCATGGGTTGGCCATCGCTCGTTGGGACGCAGTCGGCGAGTTCAGTCGTTACGGCTATCTTGGCGTCGAGCTTTTTTTCATGATCAGTGGCTTTGTGATTCTGCTCTCGGCCCATGACCGGAGTACAACCGCATTTGTTCGTTCGCGACTGGTCCGACTGTATCCTGCATATTGGCTCGCGGTGACGCTGACGGCATTGGTGCTACTTGCGTGGGGTAGCGGCAAGTTCTCGGTGTCGTTCGGACAATATCTTGTCAACCTGACCATGCTGCAGAAATTTTTTGGTGTCCGGCATGTTGATGGCGTGTACTGGACACTGGTTGTCGAACTCAAGTTCTATTTTCTGGTCTGGTTGTTGTTGCGTACAGGTGCCATGTCACAGTTGCGCCGGTGGCTCTGGTGCTGGTTGGGGGTGGCGGGGCTGGCCCTGCTTCTGCCAGATGGAATTGCAGATCGGCTCGACTCGCTGTTGCTGGCACAGTGGGCACCGTTTTTCTCAATCGGCATCGCCTGTTTTCTGCTGAGAGGATCGAGTCGGCACCGCAGTGACTGGCTGTTGCTGTTGCTGGCAACCGGGCTTGCTGGCGGCATCGCCGCCGTCGATGCCGCTGAGCTCAGCACAAACTATCGCCAGCCGATTTCGCCAACCGTTGCGGTAGCTATCGTGATCGGCTTTGCCACCATATTTGCTGCGCTGGCGCTGGACTGGACGCATTGGCTACGGTGGTCTTGGCTAGCCCCTCTCGGTGATCTGACTTATCCGCTGTACCTGTTGCACGCTTACATCGGTTATACGCTGATGCAGCGACTTAATAATGGCGAGCCAGAGCCGGCGCTCGTATTGACCTTAGCCGTGGTAATGGTCGTCTTTGCTTGGCTGTTTCATCGTTACGCCGAAGCGCCCGTGGCCGAGCGACTCCGTGTAGTTCTTCAACGCTTTCGACCAGCCACTAGGTGAGGTGAGAGGAACTCAACCGCCGCTCTTCCATCAAGGCCATGACGTTGCCGCTCGGATCTTCAAAAAACGCCAGCCACAAGGCAACGCCGTTGGCGACGTGGACTTGTTGCGGTGGTTCTTTCGCTGTGGTGCCGGCTTGCATCAGTTGCTGCCAGTTGGTCGCGATATCGCTGACCCGAAAATACAGAATGGATGCCCGCGTGGTGGCATCGCTCGCGTTGGGCTGAGTCAACATCAGACGGATGCCTCCGACATCAAAGAACGCCATGCCGGCCACTTCGAACAGCAGCGGCAAACCGAGGCGGTCGCGATAAAACGCCACCGCGGTCGGCAAATCTTTGACGTAAACCGCTATCTGGCCAATGCCTTGAATCGATGCTGCAGTCATGCGCCCTCCTCCTCTGCCTTCACGGGTGTTGTGATTCAGACTTCATGGCCGAGCAGTGTGTGACGGCATCATCAAGCGATGCTGTGTGCTCAGCGTAGCCAACTCCGGATGCGACTGCGACGCCGGCAAAGCACGGCCTTGCCAGTAGATGTTGCCATCGGTGACCAGGACACAGGCAGGCACAGGTGACGCAACCATGGCCAGCTCCGCCACTATCGTCGCCGCGGCACGGACATCGATGGCGTGCCGCGGCTGCGTCATGCTCATCGCCACCGGATCGTAGCGTTCGTAACCCGGGCCGCTGATGCCGGCCAAACGTACCACCACGGTTTCCGGCGCCAGTTCGCGCGTGCGCTGTTCGGCTTCAATCAAGCCGGCGCTGCGCGGACTCTCCGGCGTCACCGGCGTTGTCGCCGCCACCCAACCGCTCAGATAGCTGGCATACACCGCGGTCGACGACACCAGCAAGGCCCGTTTGATGCGCAGTTCGCCGCGCCGCACCTGGCCGCACAAACCGTCGAGCAGTCCGGTCCAGCCGGAGCCGCCGTCCGGATGCCGTGGCACCAGACAGATCACCAGGCAATCGATCAGCGCCGGCACTGCCCCGGCGCTGGCGACAAGCCCCCGTTCAGGGTCGATGCGCAGCGACAGCGGCGCACGGCCGGCTGCCGTCATCGCCGCGGCAATGCGCTGGCCCAGGCGGCCACGGCCGCAGATGACATCGGTCATCACACGCTCTTTGCACGACAATCAGACCATGATGGTAGCGGCTGGCTTGCACAGCTGGCACGCACAATCGATACTGACCAGACACTTTCCTGCAATGCATGCAGGCCGCACGGCTGACCATAACGGCCGGCGTCACCAGAACGTTCTTACGAGTGGGGTTGCTCATCGCCATGTGGATTCCGGGTTATCGCATTGTCCGCACCCTCGGCGAAGGAGGCATGGCCACGGTCTATCTGGCCATTCAGGAAAATTTTCAGCGCGAGGTGGCGCTGAAGATCATGTCGCCGCTGCTGGCCCGCGGCGATGCCTCCTACGGCGAGCGCTTCCTGCGCGAAGCCCGCATCGTGGCCCAACTGAATCACCCGCATATCGTCGCCGTTTACGACGTTGGCGTGCATGATGGCCAGCATTACCTCGCCATGGAATACGTGCCTGGCGATGATCTGAAGAACCGCCGCTTCCAGTTATCACTGAAGCAGGCGCTGACCGCGGTCAAACAAGTCGCACTGGCGCTGGAATACGCCCACAAGAAAGGCTACGTCCACCGCGACATCAAACCGGAAAACGTGCTGCTGAACGAAGACAGCAGCCGCGCCGTGCTGACCGATTTCGGCATCGCGCGCCCATCCGGCACCGAAGGCGGCCTGACCCAGACCGGAACGGCCATCGGCACGCCGAGTTACATGAGCCCGGAACAGGCGCTCGGCAAACCGCTCGATCACCGCACCGATCTGTACAGCCTCGGCGTCGTGCTCTACTACCTTTTGGTCGGCGAAGTGCCGTTCACGGCGGACTCCGCCGTTGCCGTCGGCATCAAGCACGCAGTCGAGCCGGTACCGCGTTTGCCGGCAGCGCTGCTCAGCTTTCAACTGATCATCGACAAGGCGATGGCCAAAGCCGCGGACAAGCGCTTTCAAAGTGGCGCCGAATTTGCCGAGGCCATGGAGGCGCTGATCGCGGCGCTGACACCGGAAATCGAAATCGCCTGGCGTCAGCATCTGAAGCAGACCGAACACGCGGAGAAAGCGCCACCGGCCGCCGCCACCGTCATCAGTGGCGCCAATCCCACGGCGCTCACTTCGACACCGGCACCGACAGCCACACCTGCGCGTGCGGCAACGCCGAAAGCCGCGGAAATCGCGCTGACTGCCAGCGCCGAAGATCGGCTCGGCGGCCCGGCCAAACGGCCAACACCGCGCACAACACCGGCACCACCGCTGGTCATCAGCAGTCCGGCGGAAAAATCCAAATTGCCGCTGGTACTCGCCATCACGGCGGTGTTCGCCGCCGCCGGTGGCGGTTGGTATTGGTATCAGCAGCAACTGGCCGGTGCGAACACCGCCGGCAATGCCCAACCGCAAACCGTGACGACGCCATCGACTCAGACAGCGGCGAGCACGGACCGCGCGCAACCGGCCGCAACCGAGACAATCACCAGCACCGACGCCGCCAATACCAGCCCAACTGGCGAGAGCCCGGCCACGGAAATCGCCGGTGCCGCAACCGCTGCGCCCGAGCCCGCCACTGACACGCTGACCACGGCGCCGGCAACAAACACCGCTACAGAAACTGCGGCCGTTGGCGGCACCAGCGACACCGTCGACAGCACACCAGCGGTCAGTGACAGCGACAAGACCGCCGACACCGCAACGCCGGTTACCGACGCCGGCAGCGAGCCGGCACCTGCCGTAACGGAACCCACAGTTGATCCCAAACAGGCGCAAATTGCGCAGCTGCTCGCCGACGCCGACAAGCGCCTGAAAGCCGGCAAACTGATCGAGCCGGCCAAAGACAACGCCGAGGCACTGTACAGCCAGGTGCTGCAACTCGACGGCGACAACAAGGCCGCCAAAGAAGGCCGCAAGAATGTCGGCATCGCGCTCGCCAAACAAGGCATCGACGCCAGCAAAGCCGGCGACGGTCTGCGCGCCACCATGCTCTACGAACGTGCGGTGGTGCTGGCGCCACGGGCGCGTGAAGTCGGCCTGCTCAAACAGCGGCTGGATGCCGCCCGCCGCGCCGAACAAGCGCAGCCTTATCTCGACAAGGCCAAGAAATTTGAAACGGCAGGCGCGCTGATCACGCCGCCGGAGAACAACGCCTACGATCAGTACAAGAAGGCACAGAGCATCGACCCGGCCAGCACGCTGGCTCTGCGCGGCCTGTCTGAAATTGAAGTGCGCCTTGCCGATGAAATCGAACGGCTGTGGCGCAAGGGTAATGTCACCGAAGCAAGTGCACTGTACGCCGGCGCCAAGGAGCGCTACCCCGACAGCAAGGACATTGCCGATGCCGGCAAGGCAATCCTGCAGGCGACCACCGCGCGCAAACCCAAACCCACTGACACCTTGGAAGCCGAGCTGGTGCGGCCGGAAATTCTGACCCTGCGTGCCGCCGGCAACCCGCTCAACAGCATTCCGGCCGAGCAGACCACCATTCTGGTGATCGGCACCAGCCTGCACGCCGCTTTCACCTATCAGAATTTCAAAGCCGGCGGCACCGTCATCGAAGCCCAGCTTTACGACGACACCCACCAGATCAAACTCGGCACCCGCAAATTGACGCTGAACTATGATGCCGGCGAAATCCGGTTCCAGATTGACCGACCGGTCGAAGGTTTTCCTGACGGCGATTACTTTCTCGATCTCTACGCCAACGGCGAACGGCTGACCAGCTTGCCGTTTAAAGTCCAGCGCGCCGATTTGTTTTGAGCCCGCATTGGCTCACGAGCGTAACCGCCAGGATGCCTGGCATTCTGCAGTCCGGCTTTTACGTTAGCCCCTACACCCCAACGTGAAGGGCACCTCGCCCTTCACCCATCCAGGCAGACCAAGGACGTTCCATGAGAATTGAAATCAAGTTGATCCTGCTCGCGCTTGTCGCGCTGTTCGCCACCATGTTGCTGTTCGGCAGCTGGTACACCATTGATCAGGGCGAGCGCGGCGTGCACCTGCGCAACGGCGCGGTCGTCGGCAGCGCCGAACCCGGCCTCGGCATGAAGCTGCCGTTCTTCGATACCATCAAGAAAATCTCGATTCAGAACCTCACCGTGCAGTACAACGGCGTGCAGGCCTACAGCAAGGACCAGCAAACCGCCATCATCAAGGCCTCGGTCAGCTTCCATGTGCCACCAACGGAAGTGATTGCGCTGTATTCCGAGTACGGCAGCATCGAAGGCATCACCAGCCGCTTGGTTGATCGGCAGGTGCCGACCCAGGTCGAGAACGTGTTCGGTCAATACACGGCGATTTCCGCCGTGCAGAACCGCGTGCAATTCGTCCAGGACGTGACCGCAGCGATTCGTAAAGCCGTGGTCGGCCCGATTGTGATCGACAGCGTCCAGATCGAAAACATCGACTTCTCCGACGCCTACGAAAAATCGATCGAACAGCGCATGCAGGCCGAGGTACTGGTGCAGACCGAGAAACAAAACCTGGAAAAAGAAAAGGTCAACGCCGAAATCGCGGTCACCAAGGCCAAAGGCGAAGCCGACTCCAATCTGGCCCGCGCCCGCGCCGAAGCCGAATCCACCCGCCTGCGCGGCGAAGCCGAAGCGCTAGCGATCAAAGCCAAAGCCAGCGCCCTCGCCCAAAACCAGAACCTGATCGAACTGACCAAAGCCGAACGCTGGAACGGGCAACTGCCAAGCACCATGATCCCGAATGCGACGATTCCGTTCTTGAATGCCGGAAAAAATTAAACGCCAAGAGAACTAGCGCCAGCAACCGAACGAACACTTCGAAAACCCGAGTTCAGGAGGTCGGGACCGAATTCTTGGCTAAGAACTCGGTCCCTAACCCATTTCACTTTATTTAGGTTGGGCCTTCCAACCCAACCTAAATTTCTGCGGCTTCATGCGTCAAGCATGGTCAAGCTACATAGTCAACTCGATGTCTCTATGACTCAACTTGTTACCTCATTCTAGCGACAGCCAGAATAGTACTGAGCCATTTTTTTCACACCCGACGAGCATGTGACGTTGCAGGCCTTAAGTGTGACGTAGCCGGCATACGGCACATCCAATGTAGTTTCCAACTCAGAGGTATTTGCAACCAGCGCTCCGTTATCGAGGAACACCTTGTATTTAGTTGCCCCTGAGACAGCGCTCCATGACAACGTGTTCGAACCATAGCAATAGTCCCGCTGAATCGTAACGTTTGCGGGATTTGCTGGTTTTTGTGGCAAGGTTACGTAGGGGGCGCATTCGCTCGCTGCATCAGCAATTCCTACTTGAGCAAACGCTTTGCAAATCGCCGTTCTATTAGCGTCTGTATAGGCTTGGCCGGTACGATTCAGAATGCTGCGAGAAGCATCTACCAGTTCTTTCTTGAACCCGGAAAATCCAAAGTTCCTAATGTTCGTCTGGCGGGTCTCTATCATGTACCGCAATAGGCGAGCGACGTTTTCCAATCCGATCTTCTCGGTCGAACTGATAGTCAGATGAGAAAAGTCGCCGTGATAATCCGCTCGTGGATGCAAACCGCCTTCCGACATCAAGTAGAGCGCCAGCGAAACAAAGCCGGAATTGACATGACGACCACCTTGGTCACCAGTTCCAGAATAGGCTTCGCCGAAATGGTCACGCATTTTCAAAGGAGCGCTCGCACTTCCATAGTTGAATGATGACCGTGTCGGATTGCTCAGGTAACGCAGCGCGAAATCGCCAGGTCTATCAACAAAACTCTGCTCGGAAATTTCCCAGACGTTTTGACGGTTGTAATGCCTGCTCACTGCTGCAGCAAAAAAATCGGATAAACTTTCTCCGATCGCTCGTCCTTCTGTGGTCAACGGGGCAGATCCGTTGGCTGTCATGAGCGCATGAAGGAATTCATGCGAGAGAGTGTCCAGATCTGCAGAGAGATTCTGAAAATCTGTCTTCCCCTTTCCAAGCACAATTACTCTATTCACTGGATGCCAGTAAGCTGTATCGCTGTTTTTTGAAAGGACATAGACATTAAAAGCCCCTGATAGGTCATACGAATCCCGCGGGACCCAATCGTTGTCAACGGTTTTGATATAGTTGCTGACTAGCCCTGCGTTTTCATACGGAGCACTTAGATAGGAAGGGAGGCCGTTTGTCGGCTGTCCCTCGCTGACGCTTTGTATCGGAACGACCTCCATCCACTGCTCGCAATCCATAGCAGCCGATGCCATCTCAACCTCCGATATGTTTCTGGCGAGAAAGTCAACATCTGTCGCTAGATACATGGCACAGTTTTCAAGCCCTGCCGCTGCGATACAATTGCTGAACGCCACGAACGCTAGCAAACCAACGATCCTTGATTTTCCGTTTTTCATTTTTTTTCCTTTAGTCCCGCCTACAGATGAGGCGGAGGAAGTATTCCAGCACGATTGCTGGAATATCAAGCGCTACATATAGTCCAAGCTCTTTCTTGAGATTGTGCGCTGCGCCACAGCCAGCGTCCCGCGCCTATGGGGGATTAACACGTCTGATCTTGCCCCAGTTTTCCGGACACCCGGCTAAGAGAGTAGTCTCTAACCCTGAGGTGGTCCATGAAATCCAAGTTGTCTAAAAACCAACAACCCGTAAGAGCTATTCCCCGCAGTTCAAAGAACAGGCCCTGACGAGCGCCGAAAAGGATGGGGTTGCCAAGGCTACGTAGGATTTGGGCATAGCCGAACCGATGCTGTACAGCTGGCGTGCCAAGCGCAAGCAAACCGGCCAATCCTTTGAAATCCAACGCGTAAACCGGATTAACGGCTCGGCGTAGGGTGGATTGGCGAAGCAATCCACCATTTCTCTTGCGGTGTTCGGTGCGGGATTCGGAATGGCGGATTGTCGCTGCGCTCCGAATCCGCCCTACGGGGTACCGTTCTTTCTGCAGGGTGACGAGCGGGTGCGCTGCTGGGCATGATGCGGACGTATTGTGCATGACAAGAATTGTCATGCACAATTACCGTCGCTATTACGTACCGGGTGGTACGTATTTCTTTACCGTCAATCTGCTGGAACGTGATCGCACGTTGTCGGTGGATGAAATTGGCTTGTTGCGTGATGCGGTGCGGCGTGTGCGCGCATCGCATCCCTTTGCCATTGATGCCTGGGTGGTGTTGCCGGATCACTTGCACTGTGTCTGGACGTTGCCCGTGGGCGATACGGATTTCGCTACGCGCTGGCGGTTGATCAAATTGCTGTTTACCAAAGGCCTGCCGCGAAACGAGCGTCGTTCAGCGGTGCGAGTGCAGCGTGCGGAACGTGGCATCTGGCAACTGCGGTACTGGGAACATTGCATCCGTAATGACGCCGATTTCCGCCGTCACATCGATTATGTGCATTTGAATCCGCTGAAGCACGGCCATGTCCAGCGCGTGTGTGATTGGCCGCATTCCACGTTTCACCGCGATGTGAAGCGGGGGTTGTATCCCATGGATTGGGCAGGCGACATGAGCGCTGCTGATTCAAGGCATCACGTATAGCAAACGCGATTTTCCCGGTAATGCAGTGGCGCAACGTCACTGCATTACCGATTTCCCCGTTTCACTTGCGCGCTTTTTGCCGCGCCGCTTCGTCGTTGTAGGCCTGCTTGAAATCGTCCCAGATGCCGGTGCTGCCGGCTTTCATCATGCTGGCGGAAAGTTCGGCGTGGCGGGTGCAGTAGTGGTCCCACAGCGCGGCTTTACGCAGCGCGGGCAGGAAGCCACCGGATACTTCTTTGTCCATCGTGTCGGGTGACAGGCGTTTGAGCGCGCCGTTGACCGCACCGTGCAGGCCGGCCAGCATCGCTTCTTCGTGGTGGCGGACATCGGTCATGGCATCGCGCACGGCACCTACTGGGTCGACAATGCCGGCAGCGATCGCTTCCGAGGAGAACAGCAGCGTCAGCATTTCCTGACGGGTGGCGCCGTGTTTGATCGGATTCTTGTCGGTGGCGACAACAATGGTACGGTTGGCCGGCACCAGTTCACTTTTGGATTCGGCGCGCTGCAGCATCAGGCGACGCAGGCCTTCGAGCGCTTCGGCGAGCATCTCGCCGTAGAGGCGCAGTTTTTCTTCAGCGTCGGCGGCACTGTTGGCACGCAGCGGAAAGCCGAGCCCTTGCGACAACAGTTGCAGCGCACGCTGGCTGTCGAGCATGGCGCTGTCGCCGGCCGGCGCGGCGGCTTCGCGTGCGGGTTCCGGTTTTGCCGCCACCGGCATCCGCACGTTGAGTTTCATCGCGAACGGGCCGATGGCGAGCTGATCGCCATCCTTGAGCTCGACACTGCTGCCCTGGCCATGCGGTTCGCCGTTGACGAGTACCGGATTGACCTGCGACAGCACCTCCAGCACAAACCGGTCGCCGCGCCGACGGATGCCGGCGTGTTGGCGCGATACGGTACGCTCGGGGTCGTCGAGCACCAGCTGGCATTCCGGTGAGCGGCCGATGATGCCGCCACTGCTGTCAAAGCGCGCAACGGCGGCGCCTGCTGAAATGCCGTGGGCAAACGGCCCCTGCACTGCTTCGAAGACCAATTCCATCGCTTGTTGCCCCCCATTGCCGACGGTCACCGGGTCGATGCCGCCTTGATTGTCGGTCGGCCACGGTTGCAAGCACCGTGGCGAGAACTGTGCATTGTTGCGCCGCATTGTGGCCGAGTCCGGCGATTCTGTCGCTGCGCCGTTGCGGGTTCAAGCGCTCGCCGCTATGGTTGCTGACAACGTTCACAACAGGACGAACCGCAGGTGGCAATGACACGACAGCCCGGCAACCGGACCGCATGGCAGGCATCATGGCCGTGATCCGCCTGCATGCGCTGACCGATGTCGGCCGTGTCCGCACCGGCAATGAAGACTGCGTCTATGCCGATCCGGGCGGCCGCTTTGCGCTGCTGGCCGATGGCATGGGCGGCGCCAACGCCGGCGAAGTGGCCAGCCACATGGCGGTCGACACCATCCGCGCCCGGTTGACGGCGGCCATGGCGCATGCCGAGCTGCCGATTGTCGATGAGTTGCAAGAACAGCTGCTGATCGGCATTGAAGAAGCGCAGCGGCAGATCCGCACCCGCGCCCAGCGCGATGCCGCTTGCGTCGGTATGGGCACGACCGTGGTAGCGGTGGTGCTGGCGGCCGATCAGCTGATCGTCGCCCATGTTGGCGACTCGCGCCTGTACCGCTGGCGCGCTGGCGAGTTTCGCGCGCTGACCAAAGATCATTCCCTGGTGCAATTGCATGTCGATCAAGGCTTGCTGACTGCCGACGAGGCACGCAGCTCCAGCCAGAAAAATATCCTGCTGCAAGTGCTCGGCTCGGAACAGATGCCGGTGATCGCGACGGCGGTGCATGAACTGCAAGATGGCGATCGTTACCTGCTCTGCTCCGATGGCCTCAACGATCTGCTCAGTGATCAGGAAATCGGCACCTTGCTCGGCAACAGCTGGATGGGGCAGAAGGAACGCGCGCAGGCACTGGTCGATGCAGCCAACCAGCTCGGTGGACGCGACAATGTCTCGGTGGTGCTGGTCGATGTCGGTGGCGACCAGGCCGGCGGCTGGCGCGATAAACTGAAGCAGTGGTGGCGCTGACGTTCTGACGTTGATGCTGAAGTTGTAGCGCGGAAACACCGACAATCGCGTGCGGGTTGAGCGCATGCGCAACCACCACCCACCTCGCCAGCGATGGCGCAACGAGATGCAGCACGATGAAAAGCACGGTATTGGCTTCGGCCCTGTTCGCCAGCGTGTCAGTGGCATGGTTTGCCAGCGCCGCATCGGCCGACACCTTGATCGTGCTGAACAAAGCCGAGGCGACCGCCTCGCTGATCGATCCGAACAGCGGTCAGGAACTGGCCCGGCTGCCAACCGGCATCGGCCCGCATGAAGTGGCGGTGGCGCCGGATGGCCGGCATGCCCTGGTCAGCAATTACGGCTTCAAGGAACCGGGCAACTCGCTGACCTTGATCGACATCAGCCAGGCGCGCGCCGTGCGCACGTTTTCCCTCGGCCAGTACCAGCGCCCGCACGGCATTTTGTGGCTGCAGCCGGATCTGGTCGCTGTTACCGCCGAAGCACAGCAGAGTCTGCTGCTGCTGACTGTCAGCACCGGCAATATCACCGCGATCGGCACCGGTCAGAACATCTCGCACATGGTGGCGGTGACACCGACCGGCGATCGCGCTTTTGTTGCCAATATTGGCTCCGGTTCGGTCAGTGCCATTGATTTGCGCGAACGCAAACTGCTGCGCAACATCGTCACCGGCAAGGGCGCCGAAGGCATTGCGGTTACCCCGGATGGCAAGGAAGTCTGGATCAGCAATCGCGACGCGAACACCCTGACCGTGCTGGATGTCGAAACGCTGGCCGTGCGGGCAACGCTGAACTGCGGCAATTTTCCGATCCGGGTGCAGATCACGCCGGATGGCCGCTACGCGCTGATCAGCAATGCCAAATCCTCCGAGCTCGCGGTGTTCGATGTCGGCCGCCGCAAGGAAGTGCGCCGCATCACCTTCACCGACGCCGCCGATGCCGATCAGCAAGGCCGCCTGCTCGGCAAGGCGTTCGCGGCCGGCAGCGTGCCGGTCGGCATTCTGATCCCGCCGGAAGGGCCGCTGGCATACGTGGCGCACACCAACGCCGACAAGATCTCCGTGGTCAACTACCTCACTGGCAGCGTGGTGAAATCACTGACCGCGGGCAAAGAGCCGGATGGGCTTGGCTGGTCAATGTTGATGGTGTCGAAGAAGCAGCCGGGCAAAACATTTGCCACGCCCTGAAGCGAAATGTGTGCAATCGTTTTCGCAGCAAAGACTGCCTCTGTATCTCACGATAAGACGCTGCACGCTTCGATGTCGAATAACGGTTGTCACCCCGGAGAAAGCCGGGGTCCGTTCAAGCCTGATGAAAATGGCTACCGGCTTATGCCGGTATGACAAAGCCGCCGCTGGTGCACCAACACGTCACCCCACTCGGGCGAAATCTCAACCGCCGTTGACCTGGGCGTCAAGCGCTTCCCAGCGCGCGTAGGCCTGTTGCAGCTCGGCATCGAGCGTGGCGAGGCGACTGCTGAGCGCAGCGGCTTCGGCAGCGCGCTCGCGGTACATCGCCGGATCGGCGAGTTGCTGTTGCAGCGTTTGTTGCTCGGCTTCCAGCTGTTCGATTTTTCCCGGCAGCAGATCGAGCTCGCGCTGATCCTTGTAGCTCAGTTTTTTCTTGCTCGCTTCCGGTTTGCTGGTCGCTGATACCGCCGCGGTTTTGCTGGTATCCGCCTTGTTGCCCTTGCCGGCCTTGCTGTCGTCCTTGCCGCTGTCTTTGCGCACCGGGCGCTGGCGCAGCCAATCCTGATAGCCGCCGACGTATTCGCGCACAACGCCATCGCCCTCGAAAGCCAGCACCGAGGTCGCGACGTTGTCAACAAACTCGCGGTCGTGACTGATGATCAGCAGCGTGCCTTTGTAATCAATTAGCAACTCTTCGAGCAGCTCCAGCGTCTCGACGTCGAGATCATTGGTGGGCTCGTCGAGCACCAGCATGTTGCAGGGTTTGGTAAACAGCTTGGCGAGCAGCAGGCGGTTGCGCTCGCCCCCGGACAACGCCTTGACCGGCGAACGCGAGCGCGCCGGCGGAAACAGAAAATCCTGCAGGTAGCCAAGCACGTGCCGGCGTTCGCCGTTGATCTCGAGAAAATCGGCGCCGTCGGCGACATTGTCGATGACGGTTTTTTCTTCATCGAGCGCGTTGCGCAGTTGATCGAAGTAGGCAATCTCCAGCTTGGTGCCGATGTGGACACTGCCGGCAGTCGGTTCAAGCTGACCGAGCAGCAAGCGCAGCAAAGTGGTCTTGCCAACGCCGTTGTCACCGAGAATGGCGATCTTGTCGCCGCGTTCGATCAGCAGATTCAGGTTGCTGACGATATTGACCGGCCAGCCGCCATCGGCACTGGCGTAGGCATAGCTCAGGTTCTCGGTTTCGATGACGATCTTGCCGGACTTGTCGGCCTGCTGAATCGCGAGCGAGACATTGCCCTTGCGTTCACGCCGCTCGGCGCGTTCGACCCGCAAGGCTTTCAGGGCTCGCACCCGGCCTTCGTTGCGGGTGCGCCGGGCCTTGATGCCCTGCCGGATCCAGACTTCTTCGGCGGCAAGTTTCTTGTCGAACTCGGCGTTGGCTTTTTCTTCGGCGTGCAGAATCTCTTGCTTGCGGCGCAGGTAGTTGCCGAAGTCACCGGGGAAATCGCGCAGCGTGCCACGGTCGAGTTCCCAGATCCGGGTGGCCAGCGCCTGCAGGAACGACCGATCGTGGGTGATGAAAATGAGCGTGCCGTTCCAGTCGCGCAGGAATTGTTCGAGCCATTCGATCGAGCGGACATCAAGGTGGTTGGTCGGCTCGTCGAGCAAAAGAATATCGGGCTCGGTCAGCAGCGCGCGCGCCAACAACACGCGTCGCTTGAGGCCACCGGAGAGCGCGGCAAAATCACGTTCGGCGTCGAGTTCGAGCCGCGCGATCAGGCGGCGGGCATTGGTTTCCAGCGCCCAGCCATTGCCGGCATCGATGCGCTCATGCAACCGGGAAAATTCCGCGCTCATCGGATCGGTGTGGTGGTAGCGCACCAAAAGCTCGGCGAGATCGCCGGCGCCGGTCAGCACAACGTCGAGCACCGAACCTTGCAGTTCCTGCGGCACTTCCTGCGCCAGGCTGGCAAGCCGGACGCCGTCCTGCAGCTTGCATTCGCCGTCGTCCGGTTTCTGGCTGCCGGTGAGCACCCGCAGCAAGGTCGATTTGCCTTCGCCGTTGCGGCCGATCAGCGCGATGCGGTCGCCTTTTTCGACGCTGGCATTGACCTTGTCCAACAGCGGCACGTGGCCATAGGCAAGGGACAGATCACGGAGCGTCAACAGCGGCATGGCAGGGGTCACAACAGGCGGGCAAACGGGGCGCAATTGTACGGGATTTGTGCAGCGCGAATTTCTTTTTTGCCGGAAGCCGACTAGGCTCATGGCAGCTTGGACAGTAAGCCACGGCAAGGAGAGGATGTTGCGCAGCTGGCGGTCGTTGTTGTCGAACGGATGGACAAGATACTGGGCGTTCGGTTTTTACCTGTGCATCGGCAGCGTGTGTGCCGGCAGCGCCAATGCCGAGGCCATCGCCGTGCGGGTCGGCGGCTACCTGTTTCCACCTTATGTCGATGTCACCGCCAATGGCGAGGCGGTCGGGCTCGCTCCTGATCTGCTGGCGGCGCTGAACCGCAGCCAGGCGGAATTCCGCTTCCACTTTGTGCTGACTTCGCCGAACCGGCGTTTTCAGGATTTTGCCGCTGGCCGCTTCGACATGATGCTGTTCGAAGACCAGCGCTGGGGCTGGGCCAACACGGTGATGGAGCCGACCACACCGTTTCTGCGCGATGGCGATGTCTTTGTCAGCCAGAGCCACCGCGACCAGTCGTACTTTGCCGAGCTAACCGGCAAGCGCATTTTTGCCGTCCGCGGTTACCACTACGCCTTCGCCGATTACAGCGCCGATCCCGAGCTGCTGAAGCAGCGTTTTGGCGTCGACCTGCTCGATCCGCGCGGACCCAGCCTCGACCGCGGCCTGCAGGCCATAGCCAACGGCCAAGCCGAGCTGATGATGGTCACGGAGTCATACCTGCACTACTACTTCCAGCAGCGGCCGGATCTGCGTGAGCGGCTGCTGGTGGCGGCTGAACCGGATTCGGTTTACCGCCACGGCGCGCGGGTGCGGCGACAGCCAGGCTTCAACGCCGGCCGGTTCGATCAGCTACTGGACTTGCTGCGCAGCAACGGTGAGCTGGATCAGCTCACCAACCGCTACGACATCAGCCATTTGCTGCTGACGCCGACCGCTCCCTGAGGCGGGTGCTCAGGGCATCCGGAATTTGCCGCCGGCGCCACCAAGACCCCCCATGCCGCCAAGGCCGCCGGGCTCCTGCCCCGGGATGACAATTGACGACGCCTGCTGGCGGCGCATTTCCTGCAATTCTTCCATGGTCTGCTGCAGCGACTGCTTGGCGGCATCGGCGAATTTCTCGATGGCTTCGGCCAAGGTGCCGGCCTCGATCTCGAACGCCAGCGGCAACGCGCCGGCCGGGGTCATCAGCTGGGTCTGGCCGGTGTAGAGCACGGCCCGGTTCATGTCGAAACTGCCGTCGGTGTTGACTGGCGTCATCACCCGGATGCTGCCGACCCGGCCATCGGTGTACACCTCTTCCTTGTACAAGCTGCTGGTGTCGAGGCGCATATCGGGCAAACGGTCTTCGGGGATCATGGCATCAGGTCCTGTGAGGTGAAGCGACGATTATCGCAGACTTGCCGGCCCTGCCCCAACCCGCCGGAGACCGCGCCGGTCAGCCGGCCACCGGCCGGTGATGACGGGCGAGCCAGGTATCGAGCGCATTGGCAAAACGCATCCGATCCTGCTGGCTGAACGCGGCCGGACCACCGGTGTGGGCGCCGCTGGCACGCATCGTTTCCATGAAGTCGCGGACATTGAGCCGCTGCCGGACGTTCTCGCGGGTGTACAACTCGCCGCGCGGGTTCAGCGCCGCGATCTGTTTGGCCACCAGTTCGGCCGCCAGCGGGATGTCCTGCGTCACCACCAGATCCCCGGGTCTCGCCTGCTGGACGATGTAGTTGTCGGCCATGTCGAAACCGGCCTCGACCTGGATACATCGGATCAACGGTGACGGTGGCTTGCTCAGATACTGGTTAGCCACCATCACCACTGGCAACCGCAGGCGCGCCGAAACCCGAAAAATGATCTCCTTGATCACGTTCGGGCAGGCGTCGGCATCGATCCACAGGGTCAGTGGTGCGCTGGTGTCCGTGGCGTGGCCTGCGCCTGCTGTGCCTTCTGGTGGCATTACAACGTCTCCCTCTGGGCCGTCATGGCTGACTGTCGACGTTATCACGATACCGTCAGCCGCCATTGGCACAACGACAAGGCACCGATTCAGCTGCCGGCGAATACGTGCAGCTGCTGGGTGGTCACCCACACCGACTGCCCCTCCTGCAGTTGCAGTTGGTGTTGTCTGGCGCGAGAAATCTCGACTTCCAAACGCTCTTCAACCACGTCCGTTTTCAGCTCGACCCTGACGCGGGGCCCGAGTCCAAGTATCCGGCCGATGCGGGCGGGCAAGCCACCGTTTGGTACGGGGGCAAGGGCGATGTCCAACTCGTAAGGCCGGGCAAACGCAGTTGCCTTGCTCTGATCAGGTAGCGAAGAGTGATTGATCGCCAACGTGTAATTTCCAATCTGCAGACCGCCTTGCCGGATGACACCATTGAGCTGGTTGACGCCACCGAGAAAGCGATAGACAAACGGACTCGCCGGCTGATCATACACAAGCTCCGGGCTGCCACGCTGCTCAACCCGGCCTTGATTCATGATCACGACTTCATCCGCCACTTCCAGCGCTTCATCCTGATCATGCGTGACAAACAGGGTGGTGACTTTCAGCTCAGTCTGCAGCTGACGCAGCCAAATCCGCAGGTCCTTGCGCACCTGCGCATCAAGCGCACCAAACGGCTCATCCAACAGCAGAATCCGCGGTTGTACCGCGAGCGCTCTCGCCAAGGCGATACGCTGACGCTGGCCGCCGGACAACTGATCGGGAAAGCGATCGCCATAGTGGTCCAGCTGAATCAGCTCCAGCAGCTGGTTTACGCGCTGCCGAATCTCCTGTTCACCCGGTCGTTCATTACGTTTGCGCACCCGCAAGCCGAACGCAATATTCTCAAACACTGTCATGTGACGGAACAAGGCGTAGTGTTGGAAAACAAAACCGACCTGGCGCTGACGAGCTTGCCGATCAGAGCTGTCGCGTCCATCCAGAAGCAATTGCCCTTTGTCAGCCTGTTCGAGCCCGGCAATGATCCGTAGCAGCGTCGTTTTGCCGCAACCAGAGGGACCGAGCAGCGCGGTGAGTTTGCCAGGCGCGAATTCCAGTGACACATCACGCAGTACGGCCTGCGAACCAAAATGCTTGTGGATATTTTCCAAGGTGATTTTCATGAAATGCTTCCTTCCTGCCGGATCTGACCTGACAGATGGGTCTGGTCATCCGTTTGCGTCTGACGCCGGCTTTCAATAACGGTAGTAATGAACAACGTCAGCAAGGCCAGCACGGTCAACAATGACGCACATGCGAAAGAGGCTGCAAACTGGTACTCGTTATGCAAAATCTCGACGTGCAGCGGTAGCGTATTGGTTTCTCCACGAATATGACCCGACACCACGGAAACCGCGCCAAATTCGCCCATCGCCCGTGCATTACAGAGAATGACGCCATTGATCAGCGCCCATTTGATATTCGGTAACGTCACCTTCCAGAACATCTGCCAACCAGAAGCGCCCAAGGTCATTGCCGCTTCTTCCTCTTCGCGACCCTGTGCCTGCATCAGCGGCACCAGTTCACGGACAACGTAAGGCAGCGTGATAAACGTGGTCGCGAGAACGATGCCGGGCAAAGCAAAGATAATGCGAATATCCCGCTCCTGCAGCCAACTACCGAACCAACCTTGCGCGCCGAACAGAAGCACGAACATCAGTCCGGCCACGACGGGTGAGACGGAGAACGGTAAGTCAATCAGTGTTAACAAGCTGTCCTTGCCGCGAAAGTCAAACTTCGTAATGGCCCAGGCGGCGAGCAATCCGAAGATGGTATTGAGCGGTACCGCAATGGCGGCCGTCAGCAACGTCAACTTGACTGCATCGCGGGCATCTGCCTCAGTGATCGCCGCCAAATAGAGTTGCCAGCCTTGCTCGAAGGCCTCCAGAAATATCGCAAATAGCGGCGCCAACAGAATGGCAAACAGCAACACGGCCGCCAGCACGATCAACGGCCATCGAATCCACCAGGATTCCGTAAGAACATGGGAAGGTTTACGAGCGATAGACATGGCCAAGGGATCCGTTTATCGGCGCTGAAAACGATTCAGGCGACGCTGCTGTTGGTTTATCAGCAACAACAGGGCAAAAGAAATCAGCAACATGATACTGGCCAGCGCCGTTGCGCCTGCATAATCGTACTGCTCAAGCTTGATGTAGATAAGGAGCGGCGCAATTTCTGACACCTTCGGCACATTGCCGGCAATGAAGATGACGGAGCCGTACTCGCCGACACCGCGCGCAAACGCCAAGGCGAACCCGGTCAATAATGCGGGTCGAATCGCGGGCAGAATGAGGCGGCGGAAGATCTGCCAGCGATTGGCGCCAAGCGACGCCGCAGCCTCCTCGACACTGGCATCAAACTCGGCCAGCACCGGCTGGACGGTGCGTACAACAAAAGGTAAGCCAATGAATAGCAGTGCCACCACGATGCCCAGCGGGGTATACACCACGTCTATGCCAAACTGCTGGAGATAGCGACCAATCGCACCGTCAGACGCGTACACCGCGGTCAGGGCAATGCCTGCAACTGCCGTCGGCAGCGCAAACGGCAAATCAATCAGCGCATCCCAGAACCGATGCGCCGGCAGGCGATAGCGCACCAGCACCCACGCCAGCAAGGTGCCAACAAAGACGTTGATGAACGCCGCGAGCAGCGCCGTACCGAAAGACACCCTCAGGGCCGAGAGCACCCTTGGGTCGGTCAACAGCTTCCACCAGCCGTCCAGCGGCAAACTCAATGACTTGAACAGCACGGCCGAAAGCGGTAACAAGACAAGGATGGCGAGATAAAAGCCGGTGCAGAACAGCGCCAACCGAAAGCCGGGCAGGACCCGGCTTGGTCGGCGTGTAGTCTGGTCAGGTAACGGCGGCAAATCACCGGCTGGCGAGTTACTGCGGATTGCTGATTTGGTCAAAGCTACCACCGTCATCAAAATGCGCTTTCTGCGCCTTGTCCCAACCGCCAAACACGCCGTCAACGGTAACCAGCTTGGTTGTCGGGAATTGTGCCGCGTATTCGGCTGCGATTGTCTCGTTGCTGGGGCGATAGAAATGTTTAGCCGCCAATCGCTGACCGGCATCGCTGTAGAGATATTTCAGATAGGCTTCCGCTTCATGGCGAGTGCCACGCTTTTCAACCACTCTGTCGACAACAGCAACCGGCGGTTCGGCAAGAATGGAAACGCTAGGGACCACAATCTGGTATTTGCCCGGCTGGAGCTTTTTCGTGATCAGCAACGCCTCGTTCTCCCAGGCCAGCAGCACGTCACCCTGGTTGCGCTGCGTGAACGTAACGGTGGAGCCGCGGGCGCCGGTATCCAGAACTGGCACATTGGCAAAGAGCTTGTGCAGGAAAGCCTTGGCGGTTTGCTCGTTCCCATTGGGTTGCTGCAATGCCCAGGCCCACGCTGCAAGGTAGTTCCAGCGCGCGCCGCCCGAGGTCTTCGGGTTGGGCGTAATCACTTTTACGTCAGCCCGAACCAAATCCCCCCAATCTTTGATGGCTTTTGGGTTGCCGGCGCGAACGAGGAAGACAATCGTCGAGCGGTACGGTGCGGCGTTGTGCGGTAGTCGTTTCTGCCAGTCCTTGCCGATGAGGCCGCGCTCGGCGATGGCATCAATGTCATAGGCCAGCGCCAGCGTTACCACGTCCGCCTGCAGACCATCCACCACCGCACGCGCCTGCTTGCCGGAACCACCATGCGACTGCCGTATGGTCAGCTCAGAAAGCCCTTGCTGGCGGCGGTGGTCATTGAAACTCCGATTCAGTTCTTCGTAGAGCTCACGGGTCGGGTCATAAGAAACGTTGAGCAAGGCCGTCTCGGCAGCACTGACAACGGCAGTTTGAGTCGCGAAGGCCAATACGGCCGCAAGCAAGGCGGTCGAATGCTTTTTCATGTCGGGATCCTTGAGCTTGTTCGGATGGCGCCAGCCTAGGACGTTGCTCAGAGATGGCAAAATCCGGCTCATTCTACGCTTATGCCAAGCATTCTAGCTTGTTGAATTGCCAGCATTTTTTCCAAGATATCGGTGAACTGGCAGCCTGGATTGTGCGTTGTATTCAAGTTGGGAGCTTGTCCCATCGCGGCGCTTGCGGCAGAGTGCCGACTGCCAACTCCGTCACACAGGATTGCCACCATGCCATTGTGGATTGCCGACAGCGGGCTTGCGGACGCCCAGATCGTCGCCGGCATCGCCGCGGCCGAAAAAGTGCTCGCCGCCGCCGGCGTCAGTGCCGAAGCCGCCCACGCCGCCATGACCGCCATGCTCGAAGGCGAAGACGACTTCAACCGCGACGCTGCCGATGCCTGGGAAAACGCCGAAACCGCCGCGTTTCGGGTGATCTTCGCCGGGGTCGAGCGCTGGCCGGAATCGGCGGCGCTGACCCTGCGCTGACACGCAAAGCGCGCATGCCAAACGGGCCGTCATTGACGGCCTGTTTTGTTTTTGGGTGGCGGCGCAGCACCCAGCCCGTACCCGCCATTCGTGTCACGTGAACCGTTCACAACAGTTCGTCTGCAAGCGCAGGCGACGCGCCTTTTCCGGCCCCGATTCCGACCGCAAGCAAAACCGCCTCGCCCGACTATATTCAGTGCACCACCCTAGTCAGTGACAGCCCTGCGGTTTCGCAGGCGAGGTCGCCGTCCCGCCACTCGCTGCTGGCAGCGTAGCAAAGGGGCGGTGTGCGACAGCAACGGAGGTTACCGGTGACGGCGCAGACGTTCTGGCAGCGCGCTGCCAGCTTTTGCCGAAAGGCCTTGTTCAGTGCCCTGTTGTTGCTGCCCGCAGCACTCGGTTTTGCCGGCGACAGCCGCGCAAGCGATAGCCGAATCAGCGACGCACTGCCGAATCGGGTCAGTTTCGTCGGCGACATCTGGTGCCCGTACAACTGCGCGGAACAGGAAGCGGACAAGGGCGCGCTGGTCGAGCTGCTGACCGAGATCCTGAACCGCCGCGGCATTGCGCTCGACTACCGGGTTCTGCCGTGGTCGCGCGCCTTGCAGGAAGTCAGCGAAGGCCGCATCGACGGCATCATTGGCGCCGGTGCCGCCGATGCCAAATACGCGACACTGACCCGCAAGCCCTGGCTCCATGCCGAGCTCGCCACACTGACCCACCGTGACACCGGTTTTCGCTGGCAGGGCTTTGACAGCCTGACCGGCAAGAGCGTGGTGGTGATCGCCAATTACGAGTATGCGCAACCGTTGCCGGTTTGGCTTGCCGCCAACCCGCAGGCGGTGCATCAACTGTCCGGCGACAATGCCTTTCGGCAAGCGGTGCTGCTGATACTGCACAAACGCCAGCAGGTGTTTTTCAGCAGTTACCCGGCGCTGCGCCGGCACCTGCAGGCGGCCGAATTTGCCAACGCGCTTGCGATCCACAAAACCGGTTTGAAGACGCCGATCTTCATGGGTGTCACCGACACCAAACCCTACAGTGCCACCCTGCTCGCGGTATTGAACGAAGGCTTCGATGCACTGGTCGCCAGCGGCAAGGCCGATGCCATCATTGCTCGTTACGATCTCTGAGCACCGCCTCCCTGCGGTCGGTGCGATCTCGCCGGACCGGCTGGCGCACCGGCCCACCACCGCCACCCAGTTCGGCGCGAACCCCAACCCGCCCTGCCTCGTTGTATTGGGACATACGTCCACATCAAAGCCATCAATCCTGACGAAGGTACACGTAATTGCCGGCGTTTCGTAACGTTGTGCAACGCCGCGTATCACTTTGTATTTGAAACGTTTTTTGCTTGTTATCCGAAAAATCCGGGAGTAAGGTCTGACCACCCAGCGAGGCCGGCTACGCCGGCTATCTGGCCGAGCATAAGGCCGCTTTCGCACGCCGTTTCGTTGAAAAGGGCTTTGTCGTCGCTCTCCAAAAAAATCATCTCAATCAGAAGATATGGAGAGAATCAAAATGAAGTTGATCAAAACATCCGCCTTCCTGTTGTCCGTATTCGTCATTGCACTGCTCAGCCGGCAAGCCACGGCCGACGCTGTGGTATCGGCGACGGTGCGCATTGGCAGCAGCAATTATTCCGGGGATTGGTACCTGCCGACGGCGACACCGAAAGGTTTGGTGTACCTGCAGCACGGCTTTCAGCGCAACAAAGGGCATCTGCGGGCGCTCGGCAACAGCCTGATGGCAAAAGGCCTGATGGTGCTCAGCATCAACGCCAGCATGACCGGCGGCGCCGTGAATCTGGCGCCACAGGTGGCAACGGCGTTCGCCAATCGCAGCCTGACGCCGCCCAATGGCCGTGCCCTGCCGGAATACTTTGTCCTGGCCGGCCACTCGGCCGGTGGCTTGCATGTGACGCTGGTCGGCGCCGAACTCGCCAGCCGCGGTGTCGCCGGTTTTCGTGGCGTGATCCTGTTCGATCCGGTCGACGCCAACAACCGGATGGCGGCCGCGATGCAGCAGATCGTCAACAGCAATCGCGCGGTCTACGCCATTCTGGCCAATGCCGGTAGCTGCAACAGCAGCAACAATGCCGAGCCGCTGCTGAAAGCACTGACCGGCACTGCATTTGTCGGTTTCAAACTGACCTCGCGCAGCGCCCATACCGACGCCGAAGGCAGCAGCAGCGATTTCTTTGGCCGTCTGCTCTGCGGCACGCCGCAAGCATATAACAGCGCCTACCTGCAGCAGTTTGCCGGCGGCTGGGCCACGGATCTGCTCGGCAACACCATGACGCCCGAGTTCTACCCGGGCGGCGCCACGCTGCAGAACATCATCGCGAGCAATCAAGGCTATCTGCTGAAGAATCCTTGAATGCAACGCGCGCTTCACGCGGAACGCAACAAACGCCGGCACCGCATTCGGGTGCCGGCACACGGGTTTGCGGTGACGGTTCTCGCCGGGATGGCTTGTGCCGCAATCGTGATGATTGCGGTGAATGTTCGTTCGGTCGAAGTTTATTCGGCTGATGGTTTTGTAGCGCGCAATCCACCCACGCCAAGCGCTGGCACAACAGCGCCAACGCGCAACCGTGTCGCCGATCATCCGGTTGACGCCGCGCCGCTCGCCACCCCTGCATCAGTGCGCGCAGACGGCAGCGCAATCGCATCGCCCAGTGACACCGACATGCCCGGCTTGGCCGCAATACTCGGACCATTGTCAGACACGCAGCACCGCTGGCTGCGCGAACACGGCTACAACAACGCGATGGAAACCGGTGCGCACACTGCCGAAGATTTGCGCTTGTTGCACGCCAACGCGATCGCTGGCGCGCATGCGGCAATCGATGCCTATGCCACCGTCGCCGCCACCCGCGGCCAGAGCGATGCGCCGCATTGGCTGGAACAAAGCGCGATTCATGGCTCGACGCTGGCGCTGCTCCGTTTGGCGACATGGCACAGCCTGGCCGATGGCGGAACCGACCGTCAGGACGCCGCGATCGCGTGGCTGCTGGTTGCACAGCAGCGCGGCGATCCGCTCGCACCAACACTGCTGGCGCAGCTCGCCGGCGACGGCATTTCTGCGACGGCAAGGGCCCAGGCACAGTCGCTCTTTCAGCGACTCGAAAACGGTCGCTACCGGAGGGGCTTGCCCGCGTTCGTGAACCAGCCATTTCCAGCCGATGACGCAGACGATGGCAAACACCTTGACCCGCCTTGAGGCACCGGCGTTCAACGACGATGGCGCTGTACGACGGGTCAGCGGCGATGGTCGGGAGGCAGCGTCTGGCCGGCGACAATTGGCTCGGATATGATTCGCGCGGCGCCATGTGGGCCATTCTTTTTTGCATCGACATCGTGTCGGACAACGTCTCTCCCTGCCTGTCTTGCGGCGCCTGCTGCGCAACCTTTCGGGTTTCCTTTTACTGGGCCGAAGCGGACCAGCGTCGGCTGCCGGTTGAACTGATCGAACCGGTCAATCCCTGGCTGGCGTGCATGCGCGGCACCTGGGCATCACAGCCACGCTGCCACGCCCTGCAGGGTGAGGTGGGCCGACACGTCAGTTGTGCCGTGTATGAAGCACGGCCCGAGCCTTGTCGGGACGTGCAACCCGGCGATGATCATTGCCGCAAGGCGCGCAGCAAGCACGGCTTGCCGCCATTGCCCGGCTGACCCGCATTACCGCATCACTGCTGGCCGCTGACCGCGTGACGGCCATCAGTTGGTTGCCAGCCGCACCGCTTCGCACAGTTGCTGTTTGTCCTTGGCCTGCTTCCAGGCCGCATGCGCAAGTGGTCGCGCCGTTTCCAGCGCATCCTGAATTTCGGTGGCTTTGACCTGATAGGTCAGCAGGCAACCGGCATAGCCATTGAGCGTCTGTTGTTTGAGTTGGTGCAGCACCGTTTCCGGCACCGCACACAACCGGCCCATCGTCAACCGATTACCCAGCGAATGCAGCGAATCGAGCAGCACACTGCGATTACCAATACTGGCCGGGCAGCTGCTGCTGGGCGCGCTCGCCGCCGCGCTGGTGACATCAGCAAACACCGATGCGGGAATCGCGAGCGACAACAACAAAACCGATACCGAGCACAATCGCACCATGGCACATCCTCCGCAGACGAAACGAAACCGCAAGTCACATCGTCCCGCCACCATGCGATGACGAACCCATGCTTCAGGGCCTTGCATTGAGACATTGCGATACGTGATGTCGCCGGTTTTCGATCACCGGAAAATCAGCCCGGCAAACCGCCTGACCAAGCGAGCCTTCAGCAAAGACGCTGGCGGTAATTGGAGTTGTGATGCAGGTCTCAAGATCACAAAACGCTACGAATCGTCACATTCAGATGAAACGGGTCGGTTTCGCGGAATATGACAGTTTGATGCTTTTTTCTTATCAGCCAGCACAACCAGCCGCGCCGTTTATAGCCGTTGGTTCGCAGATGTATCAGTCGGTATCGAAACCAGCAGTTTGGGTAGTTGCGCCGGAAAAATTGTTGACTGGCGAGTAAGCGATTTCGGTGTTACACCCTGTTCTGCGGACAGCAATGGCTGGCTGCAATGGTGCGCTGCCTGACCGGGAGCGCCAAGCTGAGCGTGACGAATGGAGGTGTATCGTGGCGTCGATCTTCAAGTTGTTCGGTGATTCCCCGGCGACGGTGCCGGAGCGGGCCAGCAGTCCTGCACCGACGGTTAAATCCGTACCGGGCGCCAACGCCGCCGGATCGATTCAACACGATCCACGGCTGGTCGGTGAGCTGATGCAGGACCATGTCAATCTGGTCACCCATTTCACCAGTCTGATGCCACTGTTGCGGCAAGGCGATGTCCGCGGTTTTCGCTCGCAGCTGGCAGCGTTCAAGACCGAGTTCCAGGGCCACATCATCAAGGAAAACGTCAAGTTCTATGTCTACCTGGAGCAGTCGTTGTCCGGCGACGAAACCAATATCGAATTGATGCGTGATTTCCGGCGCGAGATGAACGCGATCAGCCGCGCGGTGGTCAGCTTCTGCAACAAGTATATGGATACCGAAATGCATCTGGCGGCGATGCGCCAGTTCGAGCAGGAATCCAGTGAAGTGGCTGCGGCGCTGCTGGCCCGTATCGAGCGCGAAGAGCGCGATCTGTATTCGCTTTACCACTGAGCGGATCGCGCGCGGGTTTCACGGCTTCCGGCAGGTGTCAGGCCGCGCGACGGTGCGGCATGTCGTAACCACTGGCGTGGTTATCTGGTTCCGCCTTGAACGTGACCGTCTGGCCGTTCCGGCGTGGGCGCTGCAAGCGAGGACGGTTGCAGCGCCGACAACGCATCGTCCCGATGCCGGTCATGCCGGCACAGCGACATGGCTGTTCGCGGTGCTGCCGACCGCGCCTCTCGGAAGCCTTTTCTTGCCCGTGCAAACGGTGAAAAAGTTATGCCGTCATTGCGCGCTCAGCCGCCGATGGCGACGCGCACGACATTCAGACCCAGGTGCACCAGCACGGCCGCCCAGATACTTTGGCTGCGCTCATAGCTGAGTGCATAACCCAGACCGGCGAGTGTGGCAAAGCCGGCGAACCACCAGCCCCCTGCCAGATGCACTGCGCCGAACAGCACGGATACCAACAGCAGACAGAGCCAGCGTGGCAAGCGCGGTTGCAGCGGCGCCTGCACCAAACCGCGGAAGAAGGCTTCTTCGGCGATGGTGGAAAACAGATTGCTGAACGCAAAACTGAGCAACGCCACCACGGCCAATGGTTGCCAGCGCAAATAGCCCAAGGCAAACGCCAGCAGCAACGTCACCAGCGGTATCCCGAACGCACCGAGCACAAACTGGCGATCACGCCAGGGCCAGGCGAACCGCCAAGGCAGGTACAGCATCAGCAATAGCCCGAGCAGCGCCTTGCCGGTGTTGAGGCTGTAGTCGCCGATTGCCAGGCGCTGAAAACCGGGCACCAGGCCAAAGCCAAACGCCAGCGCCGCCGGCACCAGCACGATCAGTAGCAACGGCCAGCGGCGCCAGCCTTCGAGTACGGCCAGCAGGCTCAGGCTCGCGAACAGCGGCCACGGCCCGGACGCGCCATGCGCGCCATAGGCAATGGCCAGCGCGGAGGCGGCAAAGCCCAGGCGGAGAAAGGCCTGGCCCAGAATCGGCGGTACAGAGCGCATGACAATCGGCTTAATATAGACAAACGTACCTAATTGTTAACACGCCAGGCGCCCGGTTGTCATGACGCTGCCGCCAGCACCTGCATCAGTTGTCGGTTTGCTTTACACACAGCAATTGATGTGAGCATTCACTTTCGTGGGGTGGTCAACTCTTATACAGAACGATACAAAGGGAGCAGAACTTGCAATCGGCTGCTGACCGCCCACGTCGAGGCGGGCAACGCTAAGCAAGGAGCTGTATCCATGAACAAACGCCTGGGAATGACCCTGCTCGCCCTCAGCATCGCCAGCGCCACGCAAGCGGCCGATTACGTCGTCACCGCCGCGCAATGGGACGCCAGCCGCCAGGCTGCCGTCGAAGCAGCCGGTGGCTCGGTGCGCTTCGCCCACGCCGGCGCTGGCATCGCCGTGGTCAGCAGCGAGCGCGCCGATTTTCTCGATGCCATCCGCAAGCAGCCCGGCATCAGCGGCGCCGCACCGGATCGCGTCGTGCAATGGCAGCAACCGACCGAAGTCGCACTGTCCGACGCCGAACTGGAACAACAAACGGCCGGCAATCCGTTCACCAATCCGCTCTACGCGCTGCAATGGGCACCGGCTTCGGTCGAAGCGCCTGCCGCCTGGCAACTCGGTTACACCGGCAAAGGCGTGCGCGTCGCGGTGCTCGACGGCGGCCTGTTCAATGCCCATCCGGATTTGGCCGCCAATGTCGATGTCGCCGCGTCACGCTCATTCGTGCCGGGCCAGGCCTTCAACACCGATACCGGCACGTTCTGGCATGGCACCCATGTCGCCGGCATTGTCGCGGCGCGCGACAACAACACCGGCGTGGTCGGCATTGCGCCGGAAGCGACCATCATCGGCGTCAAAGTGCTGCATGCCGGCAGCGGCGCGTTTTCCTGGGTCATCGAAGGCCTGCTCTACGCGGCCGACGAAGGCAACGCCGACATCTTGAACCTGAGCCTCGGCGCCGATTTCAACCGTGGCGATCGCGACGCCGCCGAACTGGTGTCGGCGCTGAACCGCGCCGTCAACTACGCCAGCCGGCACGGTGCGCTGGTGATCAGCGCCGCCGGCAATGACGGCTACGATCTCGATCACAGCGGCAACCTGATCACGGTGCCGGCGATGTCCGGCAACAGCATCGCCATTTCCGCGACCGGCCCGATGGGCTGGGCACTCGGCAACAACAACAGCCGCCGGCCGAGCAGCTACACCAACTACGGCCAGTCGATGATTCACGTCGCCGGTCCCGGTGGCGATTTCGCCTACCCCGGCAACGAAAACTGCAATGTCAGCGGCATCGTCCGGCCGTGCTGGGTGTTCGACCTGGTGCTGTCGACTTCGCGCGCCGGTTATTCCTGGGCCGCCGGCACGTCGATGGCAGCGCCGGCCGCCGCCGGCGTGGCCGCGCTGATCAAGCAGCGTTACCCCGACGCGGACGGCGCCCAGCTCAAGACCAAGCTCGCGCAGAGCGCCGACGACGAGGGCAAGAACGGTCACGATCCGTACTACGGCCGCGGCTTCGTCAACGCCCGCCGCGCGGTCAGTCAGTAAAACTGCGCCGTCGGCTCAAGCGCGGTCACAGAACGGGCGCCAGCTGGCGCCCGTTTTGTTGTCCGGATGGCGCGGCGCTGTGACCACCGACACGACGCACCTGTGCGTAACCAGTCAATTCGGTAAAAGCCTGCCGGCACCGCTACACTTGGCCACTACCCCTGCCGGCCGGTTCCTGACCGTGTTTGATGCGTTTTTTCACCAGCACCACGCCGTGCTGTTGCTGATCGATCCGGCGACCGGCCGAATTGTCGATGCCAACCCGGCCGCCGCACGCTTCTACGGTTACGCCCTTGAGCAGTTGCGGCAACTCAACATCGCCGACATCAATACCCTGTCGCCGGCACAAATCAACGCCGAAATGCAGCGCGCCCGCGCCGAACAGCGCAACACCTTCCTGTTTCCGCACCGGCTGGCGAGCGGCGAGATCCGCACGGTGGAAGTGCTGTCGAGCCCGCTGCACCAGGACGACCGCACGCTGCTGGTGTCGATCATCCGCGATGTCACGGCGCAGCAACGCAACAATACCGAGTTGCAACAGCATCGTGATCTGCTGCAGGCCCTGGTCAACAGCAGCCCGGACTGGATCTTCGTCAAAGACCGCAAGTTCCGTTTTCTGCTGGTCAACGACGCCATGGCGGCCGGACTCGGCCGCACGCCGGTTGACATGATCGGCCATGTCGATGCCGAGTTTTATCCCGCTCGCGTCATTTTCGGCGACCCGGCTACCGGTGAGCGCGGGTCCCGTGACGAAGATCAGCGGGTGCTCGCCGGCGAAACCCTGCAGTGCGATCGCCGTATCGATCTGCCTGACGGCAGTTATCGTATGTTCGATACCTGGAAAGTGCCGCTGCGCGATGAACACGGCAGCGTCTACGCCATTCTCGGCATGGCCCGCGACATCACCGAACGCGCGCGCAACGAACAGCTGCAACGGGAAGCCGAAGCGATTCTGCAGGTGCTAACCGAAGGCGTGCTGATGGTGGCGAAAACCGGCCGTATCCTGCGCTGCAATCCGGCCGCCAGCGCCATTCTCGGGCTCGGCTGGGACGAGCTGCAGCAGCAGCCCACCAGCGACCCGCGCTGGCATGTGGTCGACGAAAACGAACAGCTCATTCCGCCGGAAGAATATTCCGATTCGATTGTGCTGCGCACCGGCATGCCGCTGCATCAGCGCGTCATCGGGCTGCGCGCGGCAGCGGATCGGCCGATCCGCTGGCTGCTGGTCAACTCGGAGCCACTGAAAGCGCCACACAGCGGCGAAACCTACGCCGCCGTGACCTCGTTCGCCGACATTTCGCACATCAAGGCCATGCAGCAGCAGACGCTGCTCTATGCCAGCGTGTTCGAACACAGCAACGACGCCATCATCATTTACGATCACAATACCCGTATCGTCGCGGTCAATCGCGCCTACACCGCCACGACCGGCTACCGGCCCGAGGAAGTGATCGGCCGCGGTCCGGAATTCATGCGCTCGGATCGGCACGAGCCGGCGTTTTATGCCGCGCAGCTGCAGGCGCTGGAACAGGATCGGGTGTGGCAGGGCGAAGTCTGGAAGCGGCGCAAGGATGGCAGCGAGTATCCGGAATGGCTGACCATCAACCGAATCGTTGACGAGCATGGCCGCACGCGCCATTTCATCAGCATCTGCGCCGACATCAGCCACATCAAGGCGCAGCAGGCCAAACTCGATCACCTCGCCCATCACGATACCCTGACCGGTCTGCCGAACCGCATGCTGCTGCTGGCCCGACTGGAACACAGCCTGCAGCGCGCCGAGCGGGAGCAGCGCAAACGGGCGCTACTGTTCATCGATCTCGATCGGTTCAAGACCATCAATGACACGCTCGGCCACGGCGTCGGCGACCAATTGCTGATCGCCGCGGCGCAACGCATGCACCAGCTGGTACGCGCGGAAGACACGCTGGCCCGGCTCGGCGGCGACGAGTTTGTCGTGCTGCTCGAAGATACCGAGCACGAAAACCAGATCCAGATGATTGCCAACCGGTTTCTGGAAGCGCTGGCGGCGCCGTTCGAAATCGGCGGCATGCAGCTGATCGTCACCTGCTCGATTGGCATCAGCCGGTATCCCGACGATGGCAACAATTATCAGGAACTGCTGCAGCATGCCGACACCGCGATGTACCGCGCCAAGGGTGCCGGCCGCAACAACTGCCAGTTCTATTTGCCGGCCCTGACCGCCGCCGTGCGCGAACGGATGCAGCTGGAGCAGGCGCTGCGCGTGGCGCTGGCGCAGCAACAGTTTGTGCTCGAATACCAGCCGCAAGTCGATTTGCTGAGCGGCGAACTGCTCGGTGTGGAAGCGCTGCTGCGCTGGCAGCATCCGGTGCACGGCCTGATCTCGCCGGCGCGGTTTATTCCCATCGCCGAAGACACCGGTTTGATCGAACCGATCGGTCGCTGGGTGCTGGAAACTGCGTGCCGGCAACTGCTGGCCTGGCAGGCCGATGGCTTCACCTTGGCGCGGATGTCGGTCAATGTCGCGGTGCAGCAGCTGGAGCGCGGTAACCTGCCAACCGTCGTGCGCGAAGTGTTGCAGCAGTTGGCGCTGGCACCGGAACGGCTGGAGCTGGAACTGACTGAATCGACGCTGATGCAGGCCGAGCACGCCCAACAATGGCTGAACGCCTTGCGCGCGCTCGGTGTGCGGCTCGCCATCGATGATTTCGGTACCGGTTTTTCCTCGCTCGGCTATTTGCGCCGCTTGCCGATTCACCAGCTCAAGATCGACCGCTCGTTTGTCGCCGATGTACCGGGCGATCACCACGACGAAGCGATCGTCCGGGCGGTGATCGCACTCGCCGGCAGCCTTGGTCTCGACGTCATTGCCGAAGGTGTCGAAGACGAAAGCCAGGCCGGTTTTCTGCTGAAACACGGCTGCCGCGCCGCCCAGGGTTATCTGTTCGCCAAACCGATGACTGCCGACCGCCTGCAGGCGCAGTTTCGCGACGCCCGCCGCAGCCCGCTGCCGACCGCAGATGCCTGAGCGAAAAGCACCGGCGCGCGGCAGGAGCGCCGCTAGCAAAAGCAGCGCAAGCTGTGGGAACCTGCGACCTCAGATTGGCCTTAACGTGCGCACCATGCTGTCGGCATTGCGGGTCGCATCGCCGCCGCGGTATTGCGATTCCAGCACGATATCGCAGCGCATGCCCTTGCCGAACAGACCGTAAGCGCTGACATAGCGGTAACCGGACGACCCGATCTTTTCGGTGAGCGGCCGCTCGGCGCGAGCGACCCAAACGGTTCCGGCCGCGGTCTGCCATTCTTCCCGTTCCGGCGGCACCTTGCTGCGCGTGCGATTGCGCGCGGCGTTCTCGGACCAGCTGGCAACATGACTGGCGCTGGTGCTTTCGACCGCGGTGCAATACAGCGTCAGCTTGGCCCATTCCGGTTGTGGTGACTGAAAGGTGAGCGAGACGTCATCGGTGCGGATGTTGCTATCCATTTCCTGCCACGGCGACAGCCGGGTGAGCCGATAGCGCTGGCCGTTGATGGTGAAGTCGCGGGCGTTGTCCGGTGCACTGACCGTGGCCGGCGCCGTGCGCAGCAATTCATTGCGGCATTCGCGCAGCGCCTGTTTGCGCAAATTCTCGGCGCCCAAACCATACTGGTAGCCAATATCGACCGCGCGTTTGTAAAGCGGATCGTTGGCCTCACTGCCAAGCTCGGCCAGGATTTTGACTTTGCCGATGCCGCGACTGTATTTCTGTGCGGTGTCATAGGCGATTTGACCCGCCCGTTCGCAGCGAGCATCACCCTCAAGTACGGCCGGCGCCCGGGTCACCGCCTTGCTGTTGCTGTCGCAGGGTTGGTCCGAAAAACGGACGCTGCCGTCGGTGCCGGTGCAACGATAGATATCGGCAGCGGCCAGTGCCGGCCCCAGCAGCAGCAGCGCACGCACCACACCCGCCAACCACCTCGCCATCTCGCCCCCGCCTTTGCTGTTCGCACCGGCCGCGATCCTGCCACAGCGCAGGCCTCAGCACACGCCACAAACCCCCGCATTTGCCAGCAGCGCCTGGCCACAGGTAAGGTTCCCGCCTATCCCCTTGCCGGATGATCCGTCGATGTCGCTACGCTTTGCCGTCCTGCGCGCCGCTGCCGTGGCGCTGTACCTGGTCCTGCCCCTTACGAGCCCGCAAACCGGCGCTGCCGAGACGGCGCCGCAGGCGCGCTTCGAGCTCGCCAATGTGTTTTCGCCGGAGCTTGGCAAGCGCGGCATGGTGGTCAGCGAGGAAGAGCTGGCATCACTGGTCGGCGCCGACATCCTCGCCCGCGGCGGCAACGCGGTCGATGCCGCCGTCGCGGTGGGCTTTGCGCTGGCGGTGGTGTTGCCGGAAGCCGGCAACATCGGCGGCGGCGGTTTCATGCTGGTGCATCTCGCCAAGGCCGACCAAACCATCGCCATTGATTACCGCGAGCTGGCGCCGGCCGCCGCACACCGCGACATGTACCTGAAAGCCGATGGCAGCGTCGATCACGACGAACTCGGTTACGGTTACAAAGGCGTTGGCGTGCCCGGCACGGTCGCTGGCCTGGCCCATGCGCTGGAAAAATACGGCACGCTGAAATGGAAGGACGTGATCGCGCCGGCGATCAAACTGGCGCGCGACGGCTTCGTCCTGAAACCGGCCCATGAAGAATCGTTTGTCCGCGCCCGCGGCCGTTTTCTGCGCAACAAGGAATCGGCCCGCATTTTCCTGAAACCGGACGGCAGCGATTACCAGTTCGGTGACCGGCTGGTGCAGAAGGATCTGGCCTGGTCGCTGGAGCAAATCGCCAAGAAGGGCCCGCAGGCGTTCTATGGCGGCGACGTGGGCCAACGCCTGATCGCCGACATTCAGGCCAATGGCGGCATCATGACGCTGGCGGATCTGAAAGCCTATCGGGTCGCCGAGCGCACGCCGGTGCGCGGTGCCTATCGCGGTTATGAAGTGGTGTCGATGCCGCCACCATCATCCGGCGGCATCCACCTGATCCAGATCCTGAACGTGCTCGAAGGCTATCCCATCAAGGAATGGGGCCTGAACAGCAGCAAAACCATGCACGTGATGATCGAAGCCGAACGCCGCGCCTATGCCGATCGCTCGCGTTACCTCGGCGATCCGGATTTTTACACGGTGCCGGTTGCGCAGCTGACCGACAAGCGTTACGCCGAAACCATTCGCGCCAGAATCGATCTGAACAAGGCGACCCCGTCGGCGCAGGTGGCACCGGGCGATTTGAGCGGTTACGAAAGCCCGCAAACCACCCACTACAGCGTCACCGATCAGTGGGGCAATGCCGTTGCCAACACCTATACGCTGAACTGGAGCTACGGCACTGGCATCACCGCCAAAGGCACCGGCATCCTGCTCAACAACGAGATGGATGATTTCTCGGCCAAGCCTGGCGTCGCCAATGCCTACGGTCTGCTTGGCGAAGAAGCCAACGCCGTGGCGCCGCGCAAACGGCCGCTGTCGTCGATGACGCCGACGTTTGTCTTCAAGGACGGACAGATTCTGCTGGTGACCGGCTCGCCGGGTGGCAGCACCATCATCACCACGGTCTTGCAGATGGTGATGAACGTGGTCGATCACGGCCTCAATGTTGCCGCCGCGACCGCCGTGCCGCGCTTCCACCACCAATGGCAACCGGATCGGGTCCGGCTGGAATTCGGCTTCTCGCAAGACACCATCGACGCACTGAAAGCCAAAGGCCACGAGATCCGCATCGGCTCGCCGCTCGGCACCACCGAATCGATCCTGTTTGAAAACGGCTGGCATCAGGGCGCGGCGGATCCGCGCCGGGCTGGCGGCGCGGCAATTGGTTTGCAGTAAGTAAGAACTGAGGCAGCCGATGGGCGGCCTCAGTTCATTTTCTTCACTCACCGATCAGCGCATGAAATGCATCATGCAGCGCGCTGAATTCGGTCTCGATGTTTGTCGGTGCATTGGCGCATTGTTTTTGCAACAACTCGGCCTTGGCTTTGAGCGCGCTGGCATCGGCGCTGCGAATGGCGCCGGCGAGTTTGATCAGCTCCGGTGCGGCCTTGCAGGTGTTGGCGCTGCGCTCGGGGCTGGCCGGGGCGTGCCAGAGCGGTGACAGCACGCGGTGGAAGGCTTCGACATCTTTGGCGAAGTGATGCTTGTGCTGGCCGTCGGCATGAACCGCGCCGGTCAGCAGCAGCGCCGCGCTGGTGGCGGCCGTAATCCATCGTTTCATGACACATCCTTGGTTGTGGCTGAGCCCGCGCCGCGCGGGCAATCCGGCCCGCATCTTAGCAGCCGCGCCGGCCGCTGCCAGCCCGTTACAGCCAGTCGCCATTTCCATTCCGGCCGCTGCTCGCTTACAACGCAGCGGTGAACCGGCATCGCTGCCGGCGGAGTGTCGCCAATGCCACCTGTTGTCGCCATCATCGGCAGTGCCGGTGCCTACGGCCGCTGGCTGAGCGGCTTTTTTGCCGAGGTCATGGCTTGTCGCGTGATCGGCAGCGATCCGGCCTTGCCGGCATCGCCGTCAGCCGCGGAATTGCTGGCGCAAGCCGATGTGCTGGTGTTCAGTGCCCCGATTCGGCAGACGCCGGCGATCATTGCCGACTATGTGGCGGCCGCCGGTGCGCACAGCAGCAAACAGCTGTGGCTCGACGTCACCTCGCTGAAGGCGCCAGCCGTTGCCGCGATGCTGCAGAGCGACGCCGATGTGGTCGGCCTGCATCCGATGTGCGCCGCACCGAAGACGCGCACCTTGCGCGACCGGGTGCTGGTGGTGTGCGAAGCCAGGCTGCGGCAGTGGCGGCCGTGGTTCCAGCACCTGCTGCAGGCTTTTGATGCGCAAACCGTGCACTGCTCGCCGGGGCAGCACGATCAGGTGATGGCGCTCGTCCAGGGTCTGGTGCACGCCGGCCATCTGGCGCAGGGCGCGGTGATTGCACAGCAGCCCGCTAGCTTGGCGACGCTGGCGGCGCTGTGGCCGTATCGCTCGCCGTCATTCGCGCTCGACATGACGGTGCTGGCGCGCATCCTGACCAGCAATCCGGCCATTTATGAAGACATCCAGTTTCTGAATCCGTATCTGCCAGCGGTGCTGAACCAGCTGGCCGACGCCTTGCAGCAGATGGCGCAGCAAGTGAGCAGCGGTAGCGACGATTCCCGCGCTCAGTGGCGCCAGCAATGGCTCGAGCAACCACGCGCGCAATTGGGCACCTCTGCGTTGCAGCAGGGTCACCAACGCTTTGATCAGCTCGCCTATCTGCTCGCCGATCTCGATGAACCGAACGTGGTGGTGTTGCATCTGCCGCGCGATGAACCGGGACAGCTCGGTTTGCTGCTGGCGGCATTCGCTGACGCCGGCATCAATCTGCAATCGCTGCATTCCTCGCGCGATCAGCAAGGCAAGGTGCATTTCCGGCTCGGTCTGGATCGCGCGGCCGACGCGCCGGCCGTGGTCGCGGTGTTGCAAGGCCTTGAGGCTGCGGGCACGGCGCTGCCGGTGCCGACCTGCTAACGACCGAAACACTAACGGCCAAAACGCAGCGAATAAAACAGATCGAGCGCGTTGTCGGTGCCGGAGCGCGCTTCCAGACTCAGGCTGCGCGACAGCGCCCATGAAATCAGCATCACGCTCTCGCCGGTACCGAGCACCTGCTCGAAGCCGATGGTGAACTTGCTGGCGAACGTCTTGGCAATACTGGCGATCTCGGCGGCGCTGGTGGCACTGCCGGTGTTGCTGTAATCGAGCAGTCGACTGCGCGAACCCATGCGACCACCGCCGAGATTGCCGGTGCGCAAACCGACCGTGATGCCGAGTTGCTGCTGGATGCGCGCCAGCGTGCCGCCGCCGCTGTCACCGAGCAGCGCCAGCCCCGCCGTCATCAGCAAACCGGGATCGCCGGGGCCGACGTCACTGAGCCCCTTGCCTAGCACCAGCCACGACAGTTTTTCCGCTTCCGGCAACTCCGGTTCCGACACCAGTTGCACCCGCGGCTGCAATACCGTGCCGGTGACCGCAACACCCGCCGGCACTGGTTGATTGCGCCGCATCGCCAGCACATCGAGACCGGGGTTGTCGATGAGCCCGGCAAAATTGAGCCGGCCGCGCTCGATCGCCAGCCGCTGGCCATACGCATCGAACATGCCGTCGACGGTTTCGATGGTACCGTTGGCACGCAGCGGATTGCCGGGTACGGCGCTGAACCGCAGTCTGCCAATCAGGCGGGCATCAAGCCCGGAGCCGGAGAAATAGAACCGGTCACCGAGATCGGCATCAAGCGCGACACTGATCGGCGCAGAGCGCTCGCGCGGTGTCTGACCGACGATCACCACATCGTCCGACAGCGCTGGCCGGCCGCTATCGGCCAGCGCCAGTGCGCCACCGTCGGCGCGCAAGCTGCCGGTGATGCTGGCGGCGCGATTGCTGTAATGCGCTTGCGCGGTGCCGGACAAACGCATCCACTGATTCGGCAACTGCAACACGCCAAGCCGCTCCAGCTGCAATTGCACATCGGCACGCTGGCTGAACCAGTCCCATTGGCCGCTGCCGGTGAGGCCACCGGGCGTAATGCGCGCCAGTTCCGATCGCGGCGGCGCCTGGGTGCTGCCGTCGCGGAATTGCAGTTGCTGCAACACCGCCTGCTGCTGTTGCAACTGGATACGCATGCGACCATCAAGGAGCTGCAGACCGGTGCCGAGCGACGCAAACTGCAGCGCGTCACCGACCACGGTGCCGGACAACATCGGCAAACTGGCGGTGCCACCGACATTGACATCGGCCTGCACGCGCCCGGCGGTAACAAAGCTCGGTGACAGCAACGGCCCGAGCCAGGCAATGTCCGGCAACTCCGCCAGCAACACGCCGCCGATCGGGGCACTGGTGTCGAGCGCCTGCAGCGCGACAGTTGGATAGGTCAGCGCCGCCTGCACACTGCCGAGCCGGTCGCCGCTCGCCACCGCGGTCAGGACAAAGTTGTTCTGGTCGCGATACAGCAGCGCTTGCAGCTGCTGCAAACCAAGCGCGATCTCGCTGCCATTGCGCCAACGCAAATCGCCACGCTGACGGAACAGTTGAATGTTGCCGGTCAGTTCCGGCGTCGCTTGCACATTCCATTCACCATCAAGCTGCAGATCGCTGTGCTGCATCGATTCCGGCAACCACGGCTGGATCGGCCAGTCCCGCAAACGGCCGCGGCTTTGCCAGCGTCCACGCCGGTGTTCCAGCGTTTCCAGCTGCAACTGCCCGCTGCCGGCGGCAAAGGTCGCGGGGCCGAACTGTTGCTGCTGCCAATCCCACTGCAACGGCGCCGGTGCGCTCAGTTCCAGCGGCCAGGTGCCCGGCCATGACAACGCCGTCAGCTCGCCCTGCCAGCGCGCAGCGGCACGTTGCCAGCCGCCCTGCAACTGCAGACGCGCCTGCTCGCCGGCCTGTTCGGTGGTCAACGTCAGCTGATGGCGGCCGCCACTGCCCTGCACCAACAGCTCGCTGTCGGCGATCAGTTTTTCCCCGGCATGATTCAGTTCGGTCAAACGCAACGCGATGTCGATCGGTGCCTCGGGCGCGCTGCTGAACTGGGCTTCGCCGTGCAACGCCGTGATCAGCCAATCGCCACTGCGCAGCTGCGGCACGTGCAGGTTCATCCGCCCGGCCGGCTGTTGCCAGCCGCCGTGTACGCGCGCCGACAGCGCCGCGCTGCCCTGCAGGAAAGGCAGCTGCAGATCACGGCCCTTGAAGTCGAGTTCCAGCACATCATCAGCTGCGCCAAACACGCCATTCACGGTCAGTTGATTGCCACCGAGTCGCAGTTCGGCCGCAGCGGCAATGCGTTCAGGCGGCAACCAGTTGAGCTCGCCTTCGCCAGTCAAGGCCTGACCAGCAAAGCGGCTGTCATGCAACGCATAATTCACTCGTGCCTGCAGTGCGGGCGCCAGCGCTCCCGCTGCGTTCAGCTTGCTGTTCAGCACCGTCTCCGGCAGCTGCAGCAGCCGATGCAAATGCAGCGCGCGCGCATTGGCCTGCACGACGAAACGCTGGCTGTCGGTCAGCGAAAGCTCACCTTTCAGATCCAGCTGACCGGCCTTGCCGCGCAGGTTGGCGCGCTTGATTGTCAATTGCTGCGCGCTCAGCTCGATAGCGGCGTCCAGCCGCAGATCGCGGTTGGACACGTTCGCCTGCACGGTCTGGCGATCCGGTGTCATCAGCGCAGTCAGCTCGCCGGCAAGCCGGGTCGCTTGCACCCGGCTGTGCAGGCGTGACGGATCGAGATCCTGCAGGCGCAGGTTCAGATCGAGTTGCGCCTGCGGCTGCCACTGCCAGCGCAGCGCGCCGGCGGCGCTGCCGCCATCGGCAATCTGCAGCTGCAAGGGCTCGGCCTGCAGCGCCTCGGCCGTCAAGGTGAACGGCGTCGTCAACGTGCGGATTGGCAGCCGCTGCAGATCCCACGGCCCGGGCTGTTCGTTGTGCAGCTGCAACTCACCGCTGCCGGTGAACGCGGCATCAACCGCCCCGCGCAGCTCGCCGGTCAGCGCGGTGACCGGTGCACCGGCGATAAAGTCGGCCAGATTCAGCCGGGTCAGTTGCAGCTGCCATTGTTCGATCGGTTGCGTTTGCCACGGCGTGATGACGGCGTGCAGCTGTGCTTCTTGGTCACCGTTGCGCAGCTGTGCGTCCGTGCGCATCGCCAGCAGCGAGCCGTTCATCTGGACAGCAAGTTGCGCCAGTCCTGCCGTGCTTGCCAGCCGCGCGGCTGCCGTCAGTTGCAAGGCAAAAGGCGAGTGGCCGTTCAACGCGGCTTGCACGTCGCCATCGTGGTCACCGTGGCGAGCGCTCAATGCCAGCTGATGCTGCACGCCATCGCTGCTGGCGGTGCCGCGCAGCTGCTCCAGCAGCAGGCGGCCGGCATCGGAGAAATCGATCGCCTGATGGCGCTGGATCCGCAGCACCTGCAGCGCATCGAGTTGCAACGACAGCGGCAAGATCAATGCGGTCGGTGCCGTCGACGGCGTGGTATCGGCGTCGCTCGCCAGTGCGACGGTAGCGATCTGCAGGCGCCGGATGTGCAGGTGCTTGCGCCACAACGCGGCCAGCGACCAATCCAGTTCGATTTGATTCAGTTGCAGGTGACTGCCGTCCGCGTGCCATTGCAGCCGCTCGATTCGTAGCGGCCCGGCCAACGTGCCGTGCACACCGGTCAGCACCAGCCGATCCCCGAGCTGCGATTGCAGCCACGCCAGCCCCAGCGCGGCACCACGTTCGCTGTGCAGCAACCAGGCAAGGGTGCCGGTACCTGCCAGTACCAGCACCAGCAAGGGCAGCAACAGCCAGTAGCGCCAGCGTCGGGTTTGCATCAGAACGGCACCGCAATCATGAAATGGAACCGGATATCGGAATCGCGTTCGCCGCGGGCTAAATCAAACGCCAGCGGTCCGGCTGGCGTCTGCCAGCGGGCACCGAGACCATAGCCGAGCAGTGGTGACAGATCCGCCATTGAATCGCGGGCATCACCGGCATCGACAAACAGCGCCGCGCCCCAATCGTCATTGAACCAGTAGGTCAGCTCGGCGCTGGCAACGACCAGACGCTTGGCACCGACGATGGCACCGTCCAGTTCACGACCGATGCTGAGGTAATCATAACCACGCACCGTCTGCGAGCCACCGGTACGGAACAGGTAACTCTGCGGCACGGCATCGCTGTTGAAGGTGAAAGTTGCGCCGAGATCGGCGCGCAGGCCGAGCACCCACTGCGGCGTCAACGAATGAAAGGATTCGCCATGCACCAGCACGTAACCAAAGCTGGCATCGGACGCCAGCTCCTCGGCCGCCGCCGCCAGATCGATTGACAGCACGGTGCCGGCGCGCGGCTTGCGGATGTCATCGACGCGCCGCCAGATCCATTGCAGACCCGGCACCAGCGCCTGGTAGCGGACGTCGTCCTGTTCGGCGGCCTGTTCGTCCGAGCGTTCGAGCGTCAGGCTGTAGCGGGTTTCAAAGGCAAGGCCGGGGTCGACCCGTTCCAGCCGCAGCGCGCGGCGATCGACCGTCAGGTTTTCGAATTCGGCGTGCTCGTAAAGCAGTGCCATACCGTCCTGATAGCCACTTTCACTGCGCGGAAAAAACAAATCGGTGAAGTACTGCTGCCGTTCCCGCTCCAGACGAAAACCGGTGCCGAAATCCCAGGCCTGGCCGAACAGATCGGGAAAGCCGTAGTAACCCAGAATGCGCTCACCGGTGTTGGAGCTGGCACCAATACCAAAGGAGACATTGTGTGGTGAACGCTCCTGCACGTGCAGCTGGACCGGCGCGCTCACTTCGGTTTGCTCTGGCGTGGCCGGTGTCGCGACGGGGTCGACGATGAGCTGCACCGAGTCAAAATACGGTGTTGCCTGCAGTGCCTGCTGGACCGCCAGCAAATCGCTGCGACGATAAACTTGACCGGGTTGCAGCGCGCCGCTGTAGCGCCGCACCAGATCGTCGGAATAACGCGACAAACCGGTGATGGTGAGCGGTCCGTAGCGGTGCAAAGGACCGAGCGTGACCTGCACCTGCAGCTGCACGTGCCGGGTGCCGGGATCGACCCGGGCTTCACTGTGTTGCAGTTGGGCGGCCGGATAGGCGTCCTCGTCGAGATCGCGCAGCAATTCCTGCTTGGCCTTGTCCCAATCCTGCTGCCGGAACGGCGCCCCCACCGGCAGCAACCAGCGCTCGCGCAGACGCTGCTGCCGTTCCGGCGCGAGCGCGCCGATGAACACGATATCGACACTGCTGATGCGTGTGATCGGGCCCGGCGTGACCCGGATGGTGTCGTCGTTTTCCCAGCTGAGTTCCGGCTGAAAATAACCTTCGGTCGCTGACAGGCTGGTGACCAGTTCGCGTGCGCGCTGCAGCACAGTGGCGCGGGCGGCGTAATCGGCACTGGCCGGCAACGCCAGTTCGGCGTGATCGTTGAGCAGCGTTTGCAGCGGCTCCGGCGCAAAAAAGCGCACCGTGTCGGCGGCGTCTGCGCTGAACGCCAGCAGCACCAAGCCGACTCCCCACCAGCGGTTACCGCGCGCCAACGTCTGCCACCACTGCCACCGTCACAATGCGCGCCAGCATAGCATGCCGGCCCGGCGCGCCGGCGCGGTGCAGGCGCTCGTCCCGGCTGCGTCGCGCTGGTGCGCATGGGCAACGAAAACGCCGCGGTCGCAGGCGACAAACCACAGCGGCTGGCGATATGCCGGGCCGTTATCCACGGCACCGTCTTTGCAGGTCAAGATGGGCTGTCCTTCCTCCACAACCAACGGGAGCACACCGCCGATGGTAGCCATGCACAGTCAACGCCGGATGCTGAACGACGAAGTGCATGCCCGGCCCAATTTGCCGGTGACAACGCCGGCGCGGGTGATCAGCTTTGCGCTTTTGCACCACGGCCAGCTCGATGCGCAGCGACAGGCACTGGCCGCGCTGCTGCAACACTGGCAATGCCGCGCGCCCGCCAGCGACTGCGGCCACCACGTCGCCTGTGTCGGCGAGCTCACCTTGCGCTGGGCGCTGCATACCGAGTTTGTCCGTTACACGCTGCTCAAACCCGAGCACGCCGTTGGCTTCGATGATCGGCTGTGGCAACAGTTCCCGCGCGCCTGGTGGCATGCGCTACCGGGCGAGTTGCTGATGGCGAGCCAACTGCTGGTCATCGATGAAGCCGGCGACAATGCCACCGCACTCGCGCACCGGCACAGCTGGTTTCAGGAGGAGGAATGGGTCGGCGCCGAGCTCGCGCTCGGCAAAGCGCTGGCATTGACCGATCTGCGGCTGTATCCGGAACCGCTGGTGCCCGGTGGCGCCAGTCGCATGGTGCTGCTCAACCGTTCGATGCACGCTGGCCAGACCGGCCGCATGGTGCAGCGCCTGTTCGAGATCGAAACCTATCGCATGCTGGCATTGCTCGCGCTGCCGATTGCCAAACAGCAGATGCAGCAGATCGACACGATCCGTCACCAGCTCAATGCCATCACCGAGCAGCTGCTGGAAAACGGTGACGACCGACAAACCCTGCAGCAATTGTCGGCACTGTCGGCGCAAGCCGAAGCGCTGATCGGCGACAGCCAGTACCGGTTCTCGGCAGCGCGTGCCTATCACGCGCTCGTTGCCCGCCGCATCGAGGAATTGCGCGAACAGCGGCTGGAAGGTATCCAGCCGTTTTCGGAGTTTTTGCAGCGCCGGCTGCTGCCAGCGCTCGACACCTGCGAAACCGTCAGTCAGCGCCAGGAACGGCTGAATGCCCGCTTGCAACGCGCCACCGCGCTGCTGCGCACCCGGGTCGAAATCACCCGTGAAGAACAGAACCAGCAACTGCTGAGTTCAATGAATCGGCGCGCCGAACTGCAGCTGCGCTTGCAGCAAACGGTCGAAGGCTTGTCGGTGGCCGTGCTGACTTATTACATCACCAGTCTGATTGGCTACGCGCTGAAAGCGGTGAAATCGGTCGGCATTGCGGTGCCGGTAGAGCTCGCGACCGGCCTTGCCATGCCGGCGGTGCTGATTGCGGTACTGCTTGGCAGCCGGCGCATACGTCGTCGCTTGCACCAGCAACCGGACTGACGGTGGCCAGGCGCGATGACAAACAAGAAACGCGCCATCATGTCTTGAACTGACCGGCTGTCCGCACGCCGGCCTGCAGTGGACCGGGAATTGACCACCGTCAAACGCTGCATAGCCTGGTTCAGCTAGCGTTTGCTGGCTCTCCCGCGAAAGGACTCGTCAATGAAGTGAAAGACTGTCATTGCCGTTCATGTTGCCCCGATCAGCCGCCAGGTGGATGAGAGGGATGACTTGCCATAGTTGAGGTGTCGCGCGACGGTGTGCCGAATGCACGGTTCGCGCGGATGTTCCTGCCGTTCTCAAGCGCCCCACTTGTTTCGCTCGTTCTGCTTGCGCGACGCGGTCGTACCGCGCCGGATCAAACTGCTGCGCGCGCTTTGCGCGGGTTGAGCAGGCTGTTGCCAGTGCCAAACGCTGGCAACGCAAGGGAGAGGCTTTGCCCTCACAAATGTGCAATGGGAGAACGGATGATGAACAAGCAACTACGGATCGTTGGCGCAGTCGCCATGAGCTGGATCAGCTGGTGCGGCATGTCGATGGAAGCCTGGGCAGTGGATGGCGTGGTGTTGATCGATCAGGCGCGCGCCTTGACCGGCAACATCACGCCAGGCGATGCGCCCGGCTTTCCGATCAGCATCACACGATCTGGCAGTTATCGGTTATCAAGCCAGTTGACACTGCCGTCCAATCGCAATCTCAACGCAATTGAGATCAGCAACAACTCGACCATTTCACTCGATCTTAACGGCTTTGCCATCGTCGGGCCGTGCGGTCCCGGTTTGGAACCACGGCCCTGTGACGGCAAAGGCGGTACCGGCAAAGGTGTGCTGACTTTGGGCGGTTTCGATGGTGCCGATATCCGCAACGGTACCATTCGCTACATGGCATCCGACGGCGTCGATATCGCGTCGAATGCACGACTCGAACATGTCCGCCTGATCGCCAACGCCGGCAACGGCGCCACTCTGGGCCGCGGCTCGCTGGTGGTCAATTGTTCAATCGGCGACAACTACGGCCATGGCATTCTCGGTCAGCACATCGGTTTGAGCCGTGGTGCGTTCATTGAAAACGTCATCACGTTCAACGGCCATGTCGACCCGGTCACGCACCAACGCTACGGCGCCGGCATCGCGGTTTCCTCCGGCGTCGAACTCGGCGGTCTGTTGATCTTCAATAACGCCATCACCGACAACGCCAGCTACGGCATCGATGCCGGCACTAACCCCAGCGCCGGTTACGGTGGCAATGTTATCACCGGCAACAACGGCGGCGATGAGCAGGTGGATGGCGGCACCGATATGGGCAATAATCTCTTTTGAACACGACAGAGCCGCAGGATTCTCCTTTGGCACGAGTGAAGCGCAAGCAGCATTCCTGCATGCTTGTGCTTCACCGACGGCATCAGCAGGAACAACATTCGACGGAACCGCCGTGGGGTTTCCGTCGAATGTGCACTGTCGGCATTCCGCGACAACCGTTACGGCTACAAGTGCTGCCTTCATTTCAGCTCAGCCATCGCTCGGATGCGGCTCTACACAGATTGGGCACACGCACCTGAATGCTAATATTTCACGGCCGAACGAGAACGGGAGCCCGCCATGAAATGCCGACTGGAAATCGATATCGATCTGCCGCGCGAACGGGTGATTGCCTTGTTTGACGATCCGGCCAACCTGAAGCGCTGGCAACCGGAACTGCTCAGTTTTGAACACCTGAGCGGCGAACCCGGCCAGGTCGGTGCCAAATCACGGCTGCGTTACCAGATGGGCAAACGCGAAGTGGAGCTGATCGAAACCATCATCGAACGCCGCTTGCCCGATGTCTTTTCCGGCAGCTACGAAACCAAGGGCATGTGGAATGGCATCGAAAACCGCTTTGTCGAGCTCGACAACGGCCATACCCGCTGGATTGCCGACAACGAGTTCCGCGGCAGTGGTCTTCTGAAACTGCTGATCTGGCTGATGCCCGGCGCGTTCAAGAAACAGTCGTTCAAATACATGCAGCAGTTCAAGACGTTTGCCGAGCAACAGCCAGCCGACTGATCAACTTGTACTGGCCGGTCGGGCCGCTGCCATCCCGCCACCAACTTGCAGCCGATAGTGTGGAGCCGCGCAGCGTTCCTGCTGCGTGTTTCATTCCGGGTTCGCGTGGCTGCACATGCATCGAAGCATTCGGTGGCAGACCTTGTTGGTGTTTCACGCCAAAAAAGCCTGATCAAACGAGAGCTGGGTCATACCGGCGAGAACCGGTAGCCATTTTATCTGGTTGAAAATGGGTCCCGGCTTTCGCCGGGACGACAGACTTTTCCCGTTCCCTGACTGCATCAGAACTTCCCTGACGCGGCTTCATCTCCCCGCGCGTACACGCCCGGTTTTGAGTAGCCATGCCAGGTAGATCGCCGCCACCACGTCATAGCTGAGACAGAACGGTGGCCACCAGCTGGGTACGCCCGGATTGTCGATGATATTGACCATCGCCGGAGCGCGAACGATATCAAACACACCGTGCGCCACCAAAGCAATGACAGCGAACCAGAGCGATTGGCGGAAACCGGCGACAGCAAAAATGATGAACACCGCCGCTGCCGCCAATTCCAGCAGCAGCTCGGCGTGTGGCTGCGCCATGACGGCATACAGGACATAGTATGACGCGACGACAATGGTGACCGTTGGATAGAAGGCCCGGTCTTTGTCAAAACCCGACATTGTGGCGAAAATGCCGACGGCAAGTGCCAGCGCGGCACCGATTAGTAGCTCCATGAGGTGAGCTCCGTTTGTTGTCGGCGCGGTGAGCGGCTGCGCCGGGTGTCGTTGATCGGCATGCGCCCCCTCTCCCCAACCCCTCTCCCACGAGGGGAGAGGGGCTGAGAATGCCAGCATCCGAGAATAGCTTGCCTTTTCGTTTGGCGTTGTTCTTGCCATTACGGTCAGGTAGTGGCGGCGTGTTTACAGAATATGCTGTTGCTTTAGAAAGGTATCGATGCTTGCCAACGCCTCGGCGTGGATTTTGGCACGGCTTTTTGCCCCGACCTCCTGACAGACGAACTCTTCCTTGCTTTCGGCGAGCAGCGCCACCGCGCCGGGCTTGCACAACGGCAGCAAACTGAAATGTTGGGCGTCGGCGACTTCAGCGTAGCTCACGCTTTTCGGTAGCAGGTGCCGTACCGGTGCGATATGTGTGGCCGGCGGCAGTTGCTGATCGTTGGCGGCGGCGAGCAGCAGCACCGGCGTGGTCAGTTTTTTCAGCCCAGCGGCAGTCAGCGTTTCGGTAAAGCCAGGAGCGATCGAGATCACCGCTTTGAGGCGGCCATCCCGGTAATTGCCGTTACTGCGCTGGTAGTGCGCGGCGTCAAACTGCTTCAGGTAGTGACTGAAGGCGCGACAAGCGCCGTCCATCGTCTGCGTAGTGGTCTGCTGCTGCTCACAAAAGCGGCCGAACTGCTGCAGTTCGAACTGCGCGCCAGCCAGCATCAGTGCCGTGCTGCCGCCGAGCGAGAAACCGATATGGCTGATGCGGGTGGCATCGATGCGCGCCGCCCATTCCGGTTGCTGTTTGCCATCGAGCAGTTGGTCGAGCAACTGGCTGACATCGCGCGGTTGTTGCCAGAGTTCGAGAATGCTGGCGCGCTCAGCGTTGCCGCCGGTGCTGGCCGGATGATTGATCGCGACGACAATGGCACCTTGCCTGGCCAGATGCTGCCCAATCCAGGCCATGGCATCGGCGCTGCCACCCGAACCATGGCTCAGGACAATGAGCGGCGCCTTGGTATGTGAAGCCTTGGCAGGTTGCGCCTTGTCGCTGGCCGCCGCCGCGTAAGTGCCATTGGCAACGGCTTGATAGCCGGCACGGATGCGCGAGGCGCCGAACGTTTGCAGTTTCGTATCCGTGGTCGGGTACCAGAGCCGGGCGGTGAAACCGGCGCGATCTGTACTCGGCGCGATGCGAATGTCGCTGACCGCAACCGGCTTGAAGTCGGCCGCCAGCGTATCACGGGCGATGGCTTCACCATGAAACACCACGGTATTGATGGCGTTCCAGGCCTCGACGTGTTGCAGCGGATTGGCGTCGAGCAGCAGCAGGTTGGCGTGCTTGCCGACTTCGATCGTGCCGTAGTCTTTCTGCAGGCCAAATTGCTTGGCATTGTTGATGGTGCCGGCGCGCAGCACGGCATCGAGCGAGACACCGGCCTCGGCCATCGCACGCAGTTCTTGATAGGTGTTCAGGCCCGGCTGGTTGCTGTAGACCGGCGCCGACGGCGTGTCGCTGGCGAGCAGCAACGGGTGGCCTTTGTCGTGCAATGCTTTGGTGACGCGGGCACCTTGCTCGTAAACCGTTTTCTGCACGGCGCGGATACGGGCATCATCATTGCCGAAAAATTCACTGCGCAGTTCCCGCTCGAAGAATTTGCCGTCGTCGCTGCGGTAGAACGCCAGCAGTGAAGTCGGCACCACTTTGTCCAGCTGCGGATCACTCAGCGTGTCCGGATAGAACAGTTCGCGGATGCCGCCCATGACCCGCAGCGTCGGCTGGTAGCCGATGCCTTGCGCCTTGACGCGGTTCAGCAGCGCATCGATATCGGCCGGCATGCCCGGCTCGCCGTGATGCTGGCTCCAGTTCCACAGGCCGTGGGCGATCACATCGACTTGCGCGTCGACGGCGATTTGCTGCATGTCGAAGGCATTGGCATGGCCAACCACGAGTAGGCCAGCTTTGTGCGCAGCGGCGCGCACGCGCGCCATGGTTTTCGGTTTCAGCAGCGGCATGTGGTGGGCGTCGCCAAAACCGTCTTCGATGAAAATTTTCACGCAGCGGGCACCGCTGGCCGCAATGCGCTCGACCACCGCTTCCGGCGTGTGCTGGGCCGGGTCGACACCGACCGGGATCGGGTCCGGATTTTCCGGTTCGTGAATGAATTCCGGAATGATGCTGTGCACCTTGTCGCCGATGACAAAGCGCGGATAGCCGTTCAGCACCGAAGCGGCGCCACAGCGGAACAAATCCGGTTTCAGCGGCTGGGCGTTGTAGGCGGCAATGCCGTCAGCAAATCCGGCCGGATCGAGCACCTGGGTCACGCCGTGGTAGAGGTAGCTGCGCGGTTGTTGCCGGTGGTAGTCGGCAGCCAGCTGGTCCAGCCCCGGCGACTTGACGCCAAACGGCAGCCCGGCCGGCAGGCTCAGGTGCACGTGGCTATCCATCAGGCCGGGGGTCAGGTAGCGGCCTTCGCCATTCAGGCGCGGCGTATCGGCCGGCACGCTGATCGGTTGGTCGGCAACGGCGGCGATACGGCCATCACGGATATGCACCCATTGGCCCGCGACTGGCGCCGCGCGCTCGGGCGAAACCACGGTGACGTTTTCAATCAACAGGTCGTTGGCGCTGGCCGTGTTGGCGACCACACCGGCAAGGCCAAGACTGACAGCCAGCAAGGAGCGGTTGAGGGCGCGCTGAACGCGGCGGGTAAGGTGGTGCATGACGGGCCTCTTGGGGTTGGCGACGCTTCATCGACAGACGCGTCGACGGGGGGTCGCGGAAAACACCCGCGCAGTCTTGCCGGGCCCGGACAAAACCGCCTGAAGACCACAAAAGCCTTTCTTGAAGAATTTCTAAAGGCGGTAGAATCAAACACTTACCGGCACCAAATGGACCTGTGCAATAGTGAGTGCCTCGCCTTGAGCTCCGCCCCTTCCCCCGCCACCACCGCCCGCTGGCAACTCGGCGACTGGCTGATCGAGCCTGCCCGCAACAGCCTGCGCCCGCTGACGGACAGTGAGGCCGGCGAGCGAACGCTGGAGCCGCGGGTCATGGCAGTGCTGGAGCTGCTGTTGCGGCAGAGTCACCAGACCAGCGGCGGGCCAGTCAGCGATGAGCAGCTGCTGGCCGAGGTCTGGCCCGGCATCGCGGTCAGCGACGCCTCGGTCTACCAGGCCATCGCCCAGCTGCGCAAAGCGCTCGGTGACAGCGGCAAGCCGTATCGTTATGTCGGCCGGGTGTCGGGCAAGGGTTATGTGTTATTGCAAAAGCCCGTGTTGCAGGAGCCTGTGCTGCAGGAGCCGGTGCCGGTGGTGGCGGAACCATCGGCAGCGCCTGCCGAACAGGCGCCCGTTGTTTCACCGACAACCCTGGAAAAAACCTCACCGAAACTGGCGATGCGTTGGCTATGGCCGCTGCCAGCGCTCGCCATCGCTGCCGGCGCACTCTGGTGGGCACTGCAATCGCCGCCGCCACCTGCGGTATCAACCGAACCGGCACCGCAAATTCCCGCTGTCGCCGCCGGCACCGATCCCGGCGCCAAACCGGATTCCCCCGGCTGGGACGATTACCTGCAAGGCCGCTGGCTCTGGCAGCAGCGCAAGCCGGCCGCGCTCGCGGAGGCCGCCACCCATTTCCGTGCCGCGATTGAAAAAGATCCGCAACTCGCGCTCGCTTATGTCGGCCTCTGCGATGTCTTTCACTTCCAGCATTTGTATGGCGACTGGCCGCTCAGCAAAGTGCTGGCGCAGTGCGAGCCGCTGCTGCGCGAAGCTCTGCAACGCGAGCCGGAACTCGGCGCCGCGCTGGCCAGCTTCGGCTTGCTGAAACTGACCCAGAACGAACTCGATGCCGCCGACACCTTTCTGGATCGGGCGCTGACGCGCGAACCGAACAACGCGATGGCCTGGCTCTGGAGCGGTCAGATCCGGCAACGGCGCGGCGACTTCACGGCGGCGGCCGAACGCATGCAACGCGCGGCCGAGCTGGACCCGCTCTCTGCCATCGTCAAGCGCAGCCAAAGCCATCTGCTGATGAACACCGGCGACTTTGCCGGCGCGCAAGCGGCGTTTGAAGAAGCGCTGCTGCGCGAACCGGATTACGCCGATCGGCCGGTCGATGAAATTGAAATGCGGCCACTGACCATCGAGCGGGCCGTTGCGTTCATTCAATGGGCCAAGCGCTTTCCCGACCGCAGCGCCGCCAGCAACACCGAACGCGGCCTCGGCGTGCAGACCAATCTCGCCATGGTGTATCTGGCGCTGCGCGATCTACCGAACGCCGATGCCGCGCTCAAACAAGCCGAAGCCGTCGCACCGCAGCATCCGTATGTGCAACTGACCCGCGCCGTCTGGCAGCGCGCCAACGGCGAACCGCATAAAGCCCTGCAAACGCTGCAGCAACGCGCGGCGCAATCCGCGCACAATCCGTTCTACCGGCAAGTGGCCCTGCTGCAACAAGCCGAACTCACCGGCGCCGACGCGGCACGCCAGCAGTTCGAACGCGAATATCCGGATTACCAGACCGCGATCACACCACCGCTGCAGATGAGCCAGCTGCGCACGTTGATCAGCTGGTTGTGGCTGGCGCCAGAATCACAGCGGAAACAACTGCAACCGGCCATGCAGGAATTTCTGACCCGAACCGCGCTGCCGGCACGGATGCAATTGCAACTGCGTTTGCTGGTCGGTGAGCACGAAGCGGTCAGCCGCGACTGGCTGACCTTGCTGCAAGCCGGCGCACTGCCCTCCCCGGCTGATGACTACTTCCTGCCGGAACATCACCCGCTCTGGCGCCAGTTCCCGCCGGCGGCGTTTGCCCAGCTCGAAGCGAATCGCCGGTCCGTGCAGCAACAGCTGCGCTGATTCCCGATGTGATGGTGTTGAAATGGTAGGTTGGGTAGAGCGAAGCGAAACCCAACAGAACATTCCTCCGAAGCCGCTACGCGGATTCGGAGCTACGTGAACTCGAAGGGATAGAGTCTGCTGATTGGTTGCTCACTGGCTATCGTGACAAATATCAGCGACTTGGCGCGAAGGAATACATCCAGCTGGATGTGTTCGAAAGTCCAGGAAAACCTGTGGTGCTAAGCACGAGAGCGGGGTCTGCATTATCCACTGCCTGGCATCAGCAGCTAAGACGTTCCGATGTTGATACTAATGCGCGGTTACTGGAGTTGAGGTCGAACTATGGAGTTGCTGCCGTAGAAAGCGGAGCTGTTAGCTTACAAAACACAAAAGCGCCGCCACCGAAAGAGGCTGTTCTCACCATTCTGGAAATGGCGGCCACTGCTGTAACCTTGGGGGAAGCAGGGGCATTAGTTTCGGCATGGAGAGCATATCGAATTGGTGATGCAGGGCTAATTGCTTCAAACCTTACCAAAGCTGGTAAATATGGTACGGCTGGTCTTGTAGTAGACGCAACAAAGACTGCGATTGACCCTACCGATGAGAATGTTTTGGAACTTTCGATGAACTTAGCTGCCACACGAATCCCCAAATATTTGCCTGAACAGACAATAGGTTTTGTGGCAACAAATATCAAAACAGTTGTTGATTGGTACAAATATTGGACCAGTCACCCCAGCATGACTAGTTCGGGAGAAAATTGATGCAACGCGGCGCGCTTAACGACAGCGTCAAATATTATGCTGTCTCTCAAGGAGTTCATGGTGGGATATTGCTTGCGGGTGTGCTTTTGGCGTTACAAAAGTACTGGCTGTTTCTACTCGTTGGGTTACCTGTTGGTGCGTTTTTTGTTTTTGATGGAGTAATCGTCCGAGCATTGAGAGAATATAGAAAACTCCGACTTATGCTTATCGTTGAAGTAGCCGTCATCTGGACGGTAATGTTTACAGCAGGTTGGCTGCCAGGGGGCGGGGGCAAAGAGGGTTTTCTGTTAATTGCGTTATGTCCTTTGCTATGGGTCGCATCACGTACCAATAAAGAGCTTCGGAGAATTTTGATGGGCGGCATCGACTAAATTAGAGCTCGTATCTATGGACTCCTCCCGCATTGCAAGGCCGAACTGACAAATGGCGGTGATAAAAGTTGCACGTATCTATCCGGCCTGTTGGGTGAGCAGCGGCTGCTCTGGCCATAATGATGTGCGCGTATCGGGTTCCATATAGGTTGTCGGCGTTGTGCTTGCGCACACGCCAACGCGCGCTGCGGAGTGCGCCGATACTGGTTTTACCGTGTTGTCATTAATCGTTTCTGCCTTCGCAATCTGGTGGTGAGAGTTTTGTACGGCTGAATGTTTGGGGCGTTACGCCGGCATCAGCTTCCTTGCGTCATAGTCAGCTTGTTTGTTTGGCCAAGAGTCCTTGAGAGTCCTTGGGGTCAGGCCTGAGAGTCCTTGCTTGGGGTCAGGCCTGAGAGTCCTTGGGGTCAGGCCTTACATTTGACATTCGCCTGCTTCAGAGCTGATTGTCGTGAGAGTCCTGACATTCGCCTGCTTGTATTGAGATCGTATTCACCTGACAGTTGGCTGCCAAAAGCAAGGTGGCCATAGCGTCCCTGGTGGGCTATAGACCGAGTGTCGAAGCTCATCTGTAACCAGGAGGAACGCTATGACCACCGAACAGAAAGTAGCACGTCGCAAGCTCAGTTTGTTGGAGCTGGCCAACGACCTGCAAAACGTCAGTAAGGCTTGCAGGGTAATGGGCTATTCCCGCCAGCAGTTTTACGAGATCCGCCGCAATTACCAGACCTTCGGCGCCCAAGGACTGCTCGACCGATTGCCCGGCAGTCGCGGCCCGCATCCGAACCGGGTCAGTGACGAGATTGAGCAGGCCATTCTGGCGCACAGCCTGCAGTACCCGACCCACGGCCCGATGCGCGTGGCGCAGGAGCTGATGCTGCGCGGCGTAACCGTCAGCTCCGGTGGCGTGCGCGGGGTGTGGAGCCGGCATAGCCTGCTCACCCGTCACGAACGCTTGTTGCGGCTGGAACGCACTGTGCGTCAGCAAAAGCTCGAACTGAATGAGCAGCAAGTGAAACTGCTGGAGCGGTTCAGCCCCGAGTTCCGCGAGCGCCATATCGAAGTCAAACACAGTGGCGAGCTGGTAGCCGTCGATACCTTCTTCGTCGGTACGCTCAAAGGCGTCGGCAAGATCTACCTGCAATCGGTCATCGATTGCTACAGCCGCTACGCCTTCGGCCGACTCTACACCAGCAAGCTGCCGGTGACGGCAGTGCACGTGCTGAACACCGATGTGTTGCCCTTCTTCGAGCAACACCAGGCTCGCATCGAAACGGTGCTCAGCGACAACGGTCGCGAGTTCTGTGGCCGGCCCGACAACCACCCGTACGAACTGTTTCTGCAACTCGAAAACATCGAGCACCGCACCACCAAGGTCCGGCGACCGCAAAGCAACGGCTTCGTTGAGCGACTGCACCGGACATTGCTAAATAGGAGAGCATAGTTCTGGATCACCGATCTTGCTTCACGTATGGTTAGTTTTGCGAAGACAAACCAAAACAGAGAAGCAAGACCGATGACGCTACGAGTCTATCACACGCAGGTTCGCAAGT
>JBMOMZ010000056.1:0-82606 GCA_049324755.1 Pseudomonadota bacterium | reverse complement strand
ATTCCTTTCTGAAACTGGATGGCATTGATGGCCATGGTGGCACCTTCGAGTTTGCCGTTTTCGCCAGTTTCCGCTGCCTTCAGGCGCATTTTCTGCGCTTGTGATGTGGATCGACACTAATCAGGTTTGTTGATTAGGGCCCGACGCAGCGGATCAGCGCTTCATCACCCGTTCATGCGGTGCGTTCAGTTGGCTCGGTGCATGCCGCGCCGCGCGCTCAGGGCTGCGCCGGCTGCCGATGCAACACCGCTTCATAACGCGGCTGACCGTGGCGTGCGAGGTGATAGGTGAGCGTGCTGCCGTCAGCGGCCAGCGTCACCGTCCAGACATTGGTGGCCGCCGCCGGCAACAGCGCCGCGGTGTAGGCATCGGCAGCAAACGCCTGCTGCAACGCGGTGCCGCCGGCGGTTGCCATGCCACCATACATCGTGACCGCATCCGGACTGCCGTCGGCATGACGATGATCGTGCTTCCATGACAGGCCATCGGCTTCACGCCGCAGTATCCAGGTGCGCGATCGGTCCTCGCCAACCGCAAACGGAATCCGGATTTCATCCGGCTGGCAACTCCTGATTTCAGCGATCAGAACCTTGCCGGCAAAATCATGGCTCGGGTCCAGCGGAAAACCGCTGGCGCCGACATAGCGCGCGCCACACTGCGCCCGCAACGCCGCAAAAAACCCATCGGCTGCCTCGTCGGCGGAGACTGCTGTGCCGGTCATGGCCAGCGGCAGCAGCGTCGCCAACAGGGCATATGCAATCGTCTTCATCATCGCGCCTTTTCTCATCATTTGCTGCATCACCAGCTGAGATGCAGCAGTTGGCTGTGCTGTCTGTGTCGCTCTTTCTGCAGCGGTCTTTATCGCTATTGTCATTGCCACCGCCGTCACCAGTCCAACTGCCAGCATACGGGAAGCCGGCAACGCACGGAAAAAAAAACGGCGTCAGGCCAAGCCTGACGCCGTGTGCTTGCAAGCGCACGCCATTGCAGGAAAGTGTCGTCAGCAACGCGCTGCCGCCCCACTCACCACTCACACCCGGAATTGTTTCACCATCTGCTGCAGCGCTTCGGCCAGACGCGCCAGCTCGCGGGCGGCAGCACGGTTCTGTTCGGCGCCACTCGCCGTTTGCTCCGACACCGACGAAATCAGCGTCATGTTCTGATGCATCTCGTGGGTGACCGCCGTTTGCTCTTCGGCGGCACTGGCGATCTGGGTGCTCATGTCGTTGATCACGGCCATGGCCTGGGTGATGCGCTCCAGCGACTCGCCAGCGCGCGCGGTTTCGGTCACCGAGGCTTCCGCTTCCTTCTGGCTGCGGGCCATGGTCTGCACCGCCTCACGCGCACCGCTTTGCAACCGCTCGATGGTTTGCTGAATTTCGGCCGTCGATTGCTGGGTCCGCGACGCCAGCGTCCGCACCTCGTCCGCGACCACCGCAAAACCGCGGCCCTGTTCACCGGCACGCGCCGCTTCGATGGCGGCGTTCAACGCCAGCAGATTGGTCTGCTCGGCGATGCCGCGAATGACATCCAGCACGGTGCCGATTTGGGCGCTGAAGGCATCGACCCGGTTGATGACTTCCACCGAGGTTTGCACCTCGCCCGCCAGCCGGTTGATCGAGGCGATGCTGTGCCGGACCACATCGTGACCCGAACTGGTTTCTTTCTCGGCGTTGTGCACTTGCGACAAGGTGCTGTTGGCGCTGCGGGCAACATCCTGCACGGTGGCCGTCATTTCGGTCATCGCGACGACGACGTGTTCGGTTTGCTCGCGCTGCTGCCGGATCGCCTCGTGTGTGCTTTCGGAAATGCGCGCGGTCTGATCCGCCGCCGAGGCCAGCGACTGTGCCGTGCTGGCGATCTGCTGCAGCATCGACCGGAGCTGCCGGGTCAGCCGGTTGACGGCCTCGGCCAGGCGACCGAACTCGTCCTGGCTGTCCACCTGCACCTGCACCGTCATGTCACCGTCGGCGACCCGTTCGATCACCTGCATGGTGTTGGCCAAGGGCTTGCGAATGCTCTGGGTGACCCACAGTGCGATCAGCGTCGCCAACACCAAGGCGACCACCGATACCGCCAGCACCACCAACCGGCTGAAGGACACGGCATTGTCCGCGCTGGTCTTGGCGTCGTTCTTGAACGTCTCGACCGCCGCGCCTTGTTCGCGCAAGGCCGCGCGCGCTTCGACCAGATAGGCTTCGGCCTCGTCAAACGCCGCCTTTGCCGCAGCGGCTTCTTCCAGTTGTTTCTGATAGGTCGCGACCAGGCTGTTGGCGCCGCTCAGCATGCCGCGGTAGTCGCGGATACTGTCGAGCAGATCACTGTCGGCGCCGGCATCTTCCAGCTCTTTGATCCGATCGTCGATCGACGCGGCAATCGAATCGAGATCCCGCAACACTGGCGCGAGACGCGCCACCTGGCGAATGGCCAAGGCATCGACGGCACCGACCGTGCCCTCGCGAATCAGGCGGCTGGTACGGCTGGCGACGGCGCGCAGGGCGCCGCGACCGGTGTCGGCCAGCTCGGCGAGTTCCCCGTCCAGATCGTCACCGGTTTCTTCGAAGTTGGTGCGCTGTTTGGTCACTTTCAGCATTGCCGCAATTTCGGCTTCGTGGGCAGCGAACATGCGCGGCGCCGCGGTCAGGTACTGCTTGGCTTTTTCATCAACCAGCAGCAGTGCCTGCTGAATCGCGTTTTCGTCTTCGACCAGCGCTTCAAGATCGGCCCGGCTTTGCTGGTACTGCGCCTCGGCTTCGGCAAATTGCGTGCGGGCTGCCTGCAATTCTTCCGTGCTGCGGCCGTTGAAATGCTTGCCGAGCGCGCGCGAGGTTTCGAGCAGATTGACGTTCAGCTCGCCGCCCTTGATCACCATCGGCGCGGCGCGGTCCGCGACCGAACGCAAATCGCCCTGAATGGTGGTCAGGCTGCCGACGCTGACCACCGCAATGATCAACAGGAAAGCGCAGGTGACAGCAAAGCCGGCACTGATGCGTTGGGTAACAGTCAAGTTCATGCCTAAACCTCTGCGAGACCTTGCGGCACGGCCAGTAGCGCCCTGCCGCCGACAACGTCACGGCGTCATGATGTATGGAATGGCAACGGCTGAGTGAAGCCTAGTTCAGCGGTACGAAATTGCCAGTTGTCGCTCAATCGCTGCGCCGCTGTGCCGGCAACAACTCGATGCGATAACCGTCCGGGTCTTCGACGAAGGCCAGCACCGTACTGCCGCCCTTCATCGGACCCGGCTCACGGACGATCTTGCCGCCGGCGGTACGGATGCGCTCGACAGCGGCATAGACATCGTCGACACCGATGGCAATGTGGCCAAAGGCGCTGCCAAGTTCGTACCTGTCGACACCCCAGTTATGGGTCAGCTCGATGACGGAGCTGTCGCTCTCATCGCCGTAGCCGACAAAAGCCAACGTGAACTTTCCTTCCGGATAGTCGCGCCGGCGTAACAGCTTCATGCCAAGAATGTCCGTATAGAAATGCAGTGAGCGGTCCAGATCGCCCACGCGGAGCATGGTATGCAGCAGTCGCATCAGTCAGTTGGGGCCAGAGTGGAAAGGGCCGCCAGCATACCGTGCACGGCACCCGCCTTCACAACTGCCAAATTTCCGACACCAGAGATCAAGCACTTGCATCATCAACGACTGATCGTCACCTGGACCCGACGGTTTTTCTCCCTGCCGCGCTCCGTCTTGTTGTCGGCCACCGGTTTGCGTTCGCCATAACTGACGGTTTGCACCCGCTTGCCGTCGATGCCGGTTTTCAACAGGTAATCGCGCACGGCTTCCGCCCGCTTCTTGCCCAGTTGCTGATTGAACCACCGACCGCCGAGGCTGTCGGTGTGGCCTTCGATCACCATCAGTTCGATGTTCTTGTCCGCTTTCAGGTAATTGCTGATCTGGTTGAGCCGCGCCAGGGTCTGCGGGGTGAATTCGACCCGGTCAAATTCGAAATACAGCGTCGATTGGGCAATGTCGGCAAAGGTGTACGGCAGCAGCGCTGCCACGCAGTCCTGGAAGCGGCCATAGGCTTCCTGAAAGCGCACCGCCGACACCCCGATCGCGACCGGTTGCCGGCCATCGCCATAACGGTCGGTGAAGAAGGTGGGAAAGCGGCCGCGCCCAAGCTCGTCGAGCAAGCGCCACGCCGCCTGCTGCTTCAGTTGCACCAGCTTGGCGCCGCTGGTGTAGGGCGCAATGCCCAGCTCGGCGGCCGGCTCACCGGTGGCCCAGGCCGGGGGCAGCGACCGCATCGTCACAGGGCCCGCCTGCAGCGGCAATGACCATTCGCTCTGCAACTCAAAACCGAGATTGCGCTGACCGTTGTGGGCATAGAAGCGGGCGCGGCCAAAGCCGGGAATGTCGTGGCTGAGCGCGCAGTACAGCGGTGACCGCGAGGTCTTCCAACCCGATTGCTCGATGTCGGCTTCGTAGCGCAGCAATTCGGCGCGCGCCGGCGCCAGCGCGACCATCAAGGCGACGAGGGCGCTCGCAAGCCTCAGCGGCCAACGCAAAGACGACTGCATGATGGTTCCTGCCGTGGGTCCGGAAAACGTTCTCTGTCCGGATCTATCGGCGCCGGCCGCGCTTTCTTGAGCAGCAGTGCGGTCCGCGCAAAGCGGCAAGAATTTGCCGCCCGTGCCGTCGATAATGCCAAGCTCCGCAGCGGCGGCAGGTATAATTGGCGCCCGTTTCGCCCCCCTCTTCCCAGCTTCCGGTTCCCGACTATGAGTTTGCGACTGCTCCGCCCTGACGATTGGCATCTGCATCTGCGCGATGGCGACAAATTGACCAGCACGGTCGGCCACACCGCCGCCCAGTTCGGCCGCGCCCTGATCATGCCGAACCTGAAACCACCGGTGGTCACGCTCGCACACGCCGCGGCCTATCGCGAACGCATACTGGCTGCGCGCCCGGCCGGCTCGAACTTCGAACCGCTGATGACGCTGTACCTGACCAACAACAGCGACAAGAACGAGGTGGCCAAGGTCAAAGCCTCCGGTTTCACGCTCGCCTACAAACTTTACCCGGCCGGCGCAACCACCAACTCCGATGCCGGTGTCACCGGCATCGAGCATGTCTACGGTGTGCTCGCCGAAATGGAAAAACACGGCGTGCCGCTGTGCGTGCATGGCGAGGAAACCGAGCACACCGTCGATGTGTTCGATCGCGAGAAAGTGTTCATTGATCGCACCCTGATCCCGACGCTGAAGCGCTTCCCGGGCCTGAAAGTGGTGTTCGAACACATCACCACCAAAGACGCCGCCGAGTTCGTGCGTGACAGCGAGCACAACATCGCCGCCACCATTACCGCACATCACCTGCTCTACAACCGCAACGCGATTTTCCAGGGCGGTATCCGGCCGCACTACTACTGCCTGCCGGTGCTGAAACGCGAACATCACCGCGCGGCCTTGCTGACCGCGGCCACCAGCGGCAACAAGCGTTTCTTCCTCGGCACCGACAGCGCGCCACACGCGGTGCACACCAAGGAAGCGAGCTGCGGTTGCGCCGGTTGCTACACCGCCCACGCCGCCATCGAGCTTTATGCCGAGGCCTTTGCCAGCGTCGGCAAACTCGAACAGCTGGAAGCGTTCGCGAGCCTCAATGGGCCGGATTTTTACGGCGTGGCGCGACCGACCGACTACATCCATCTGCACGAACAGAACTGGACGGTGCCAGCCCGTTACGCGTTCGGTGGTGACGAAGTGGTACCACTGCGCGCGGGCGAAACGCTGCGCTACAAAGCGGTGGGCTGACGCGTGACCGAAACAGGAACTGCCCACGGCACGAGTTTGCTGGCCAGACGTTTTCGCGGTTTTTATCCGGTCATTGTCGATGTCGAAACCGGCGGCTTCAACGCCAGGACCGATGCCCTGCTGGAAATCGCCGCCACGCTGATTGAAATCGACGACAACGGCAGTGTGAGGCCGGGGGCCAGCGTGCATTGTCACGTCGAACCGTTCGCCGGTGCCAACATCGAAGCAGCTGCGCTGGCGTTTACCGGCATCGATCCGACCCATCCGTTCCGGTTTGCCGTGAGCGAGAAAGACGCACTGCACGAAATTTTCCAGAAAGTGCGGCACGCGCAGAAACAGCATGGCTGCCACCGCACCGTGCTGGTCGGCCACAACGCCTGGTTCGATCTGGCGTTTCTGAATGCCGCCATTGAACGCACCGGCATCAAACGCAGCCCGTTTCACCCGTTTACCAGTTTCGATACCGCGACGCTGGCCGGCCTCGCCTACGGGCAAACGGTGCTGGCCAAAGCCTGCGCCCATGCCGGCATTGATTTTGATGGCAACGAAGCACACTCGGCCGCCTACGACGCCGAAAAAACCGCCGAACTGTTCTGCCGCATCGTCAATCGCTGGCAGGAATTGGGCGGCTGGCCAGCCGTCGGGGCAGTCGACATCGACGCGGACGCCGGCGCCGAGCTGAGCGAGTAAACGCGATGCCCGATGCACTGCTGCCGACCCTGCATCAACCGTGGTATCAAGCGGGCGCGCTACTGGCGCTGACGGTGTTGCTGTTCATCCTGCTGCGGCCGAAACAGCAGGACAGTCTGTGGCTCATTGCCAGCCTCGGTTATGCGCTGTTCATTCTGGTCAATGCCCTCGCCAGCTGGTTCAGTGACAGTGGTTGGACGTATGCCCTGCTGTCGCTGCTGACCTCGGTGCTTTACCTGGCGGCCGCCGCGGCAATCGTGACGCTGTTCACCTCGCTGCTGCAGGCCAAAGGCGCCGGTGAAAGCGCGATGATTTTTCTGATCATCATTTATCATCCGGTCGCGCTGGCGCTGGTGAAACTGAGTCAGTGGCTGTACCGCAACTGGTCGTAACCGCAAATCGGTTGTGAACGAAAAATGCCTGTAAACGGACATGGCCCTGCCTGCGTAGCACGGCAGTGGCCCTCGATGGAGACAACGCTATGCGCCTGATGTTGCTGTTGCTGCTTGCCCTGCTGACCACTGCCTGTGCGGTCAACCCGGTGACCGGCCGCCGGCAGTTGATGCTGGTTTCGGAAGAGCAGGCGATTCGCGATTCGAAAGAGGCGTATGTCGCCGAAATGTCGCAGCTCGATCAGAACGGCAAGCTGAGCCAGGACAAAGCGGTGGTTCGCCGGGTCGAGGCCATCACCGGCAAGCTGGTCGCGCAAGCGATCAAGTTCCGGCCGGAAACTGCCGATTGGGAATGGAGCGTCAAAGTCATCGCCGATGACGAGACCGTCAACGCGTTCTGCATGGCCGGCGGTCGCATGGCGATCTACACCGGTCTCATCAAGAAACTCAACGCCAGTGACGACGAGATCGCCCAGGTCATGGGCCACGAGATCGCGCACGCGCTGTCCAATCACACCGCCGAGAAAATGTCGGTGGCCATGGCCACCAGCACCGGCATCGCGCTGCTCGGCGTTGCCCAACGCGACAACCCGCTGGCCGTTTCTGCCGGTGCGATGGCTGCCGCGGTCGCCGTGCAATTGCCCAACAGCCGTACTGCCGAGACGGAGTCCGACGAGATCGGGATCAAGCTCGCTGCCATGGCCGGTTACGATCCCCGCGCTGCCGTCACGCTGTGGCAGAAAATGGCGCAGGTCAGCGGCGCCGGCGAATTCGACTGGCTCAGCACCCATCCGGCGCCCGGCAAACGGCAGGAGACACTGCAAAAACTGGTACCCAAGATGGACCCGCTGTACCGCGATCCGGCACCACGGCCACAATACGAATTGCGGCACTGACCACTGTTCGCGCGCAACCCGACAAAAAACGCCACGCCAAGACGTGGCGTTTTTTGTTGCTGCGGAACGCAGACACAGAACGAACGTAAGAGTTACCACCGGCGACAACCGCCGCACTGGCAGAAACAGCATGGTCAGCTATACCTGAAGTCACGCTCCATGCCAGTTTTCCCCGCTGGTTACCCATGCACAAGTGGCTCGCCGTACTACTGTTGTTGTGCGCTCCGGTTCATGCCGATCGCTTTGTTGTGGGCGTCGAGGAACTGCGCTACCTGCCTTATTACGATCATCACGACGGCCAGTATGGTGGCATGGCGCGCGATGTGCTCGACGCCTTCAGCCGGAACAGCGGCCACCAGCTCGAGTACCGGGCGCTTCCGATCAAGCGGCTCTATGTCGAATTTCTCGCCGGCAATCTGGATTTCAAGTTTCCGGACAATCCCGGCTGGGCCAGCAAGGACAAAGCCGGCAAAACCGTCCATTACAGCGCGCCAGTGATGCCGTTCATTGATGGTGTGCTGGTGCTGCCGGCGCGCAAAGGTGCGGGCAGCGACCGGTTGCACACACTGGGCACCGTTCAGGGCTTCACCGCATTCGATTATCTGGATGCGATTGCCGCCGGCAAGATGCGGCTGCTCGAAATCGGCACGCTCGAAGCCTTGATTCAGGCCAGCCTGTACCAGCGCATCGACGGCAGTTACTTCAATGTGGTCGTTGCCGAGCGTTATCTCAGCAGCCGCATGCACCAGCCAGGCGCGCTGGTCTTCGATCCGTCCTTGCCACACACCCGCTCGCATTACCATTTGTCGAGTCTGCAGCACGCGGCCGTGATTGCCGAGTTTGATCGCTTCCTGTTGGAGAATCAGCCGTTGCTGGCGGCGCTGCGCAAGAAATGGCAGATCCCGGAACACTGAGAGCGGCATGAATCCGGCACGACAATTCACTGCAGGAATGCCAGTCAGCAAAAAAGGCCGCAATGTGGCCTTTTTTGCTGACAGAAGCGTGACTCAGAACTGCCACTCGACTCCGGCTTGCCAGGTGCGCGGCATGCCCGGGATCAGACCACGGCTCATGTCGACCACGTATAGCTCATCGGTCAGGTTCTTGCCGGTCAGGAACAGCGTCCAGTCGCTGTTCGGCAGCGTGTAGTTCACGCTCAGGTTGTAGATCGTGTAGTCATCGATCAAACCACGCTGACCGTTGGCGGTGACCGCTTCGGTGTTCAGATCGTCGGTGTACATTTCGTCGACAAACACCAGCTCCAGCTGGGTGTGGAATCCGTTGCCGGTTTCGACACCACCGATCAGCGACAGCGTGTGTTCCGGCGCATACGGCAAACGGTTGCCGCTGACATCGACACCGGCGGTGACCGACGAGGTGCGGGTGCCGCGGAACTCGGCGTCGTTGACCCAGGTCCAGGCAAGACGCAGGAACGGGTTGACGTTGCCGCGCTGGAACGAGACATCGTGATCGTAGGCGAGCAACAGCTCGGCGCCCTGATGCAGCGTTTCACCGGCCGAGGTCAGCGTGGCACCGACCCCACCGGCAACGCTGGCCGGGACAATCTGATTGTCGAAATCAAGGCGGAACAGCGCCGCTTCCGCTTTCCAACCGTCGCCGTTGCCGTGCCGGATACCGAGCTCGGTATTCAGGCTTTTCTCGGCATCGAGTTCGACGCTGGCGCCATTGGTGTTGCTGATGATGTCTTCAACCCGCGGCGGGCTGAAGCCTTCGTGCACACCGGCAAACAGCACGGTGTTTTTGCCGAACTGCCAGGTGGTACCAAGACCCGCCAGCGTTTCCGTGACCGACGTGCTGCCACTGGCGCCGTTCAGGTTGTTGGTCCGGTCATAATCGATGTCTTCGCGGCGCACGCCCGGGGTCACGGTCCAGTCACCGATGACAAAGGTGTTTTCGACAAACCAGGCCACCGCTTCGGTGTCGCGCTCGTTATCTTCGCGCAGGCCGCCGTTGACGCTGCTGCCCGGCGTCCGGCCGTTCGGGCTGTCGGAATTGATCTGCAGCCGATCCTGCTGCTCTTCCTGGTAGCGCAGACCGGCGCGCAGTTCACCGAAGGCGTGGCTCAGCTTCAGCCGCGGCTCCACGCCGAACACGTAATAGTCGCGCAGGCGGCCTTCGTTGCCGCAAGTCGTGTTCAGGTTGGCCATGCCACCGCACAGCGGATCCGAGCTGTCGTTCGGGCGCTGGCCGGAATTGCTCGATTGCCGCCACCAGTCGCGGTGAAATTCGGTTTTGTAGATCGCGGTATCCAGTTCGGCGTTGGCCGCGAGCTGCCAGCTGTGTACCAGCGACAGGCCTTCACGCTCGGTCTGGAAATTGTCGTTGACGAACGGGTTGTAGCGCGGGTCGGCTTCGTACTCGGCCAGCGTCAGACCCGAATACGGCACGTCGGAATCTTCGTCGTAGCGCGAGGCTTTGAACGTCAGTGCGTGATCGGTACCGAGCTGCTGCACCAGCTTCAGGTTGTAATCGAGCACGTCGAATTCCATGTTGTCGCGGGCGCCTTCGGCCTGCTTGCGCACCAGCTGGAACAACACGCCGGTTTCGTAACCGGCGTCACCAAAGCGGTTGCCGATTTCGCCGTATTGCTGCTGGTAACCGTCCGTGCCGGCGGCCAAGCGCAGTTTGCCAGCCAGTTCGGTCGGCGGATTCGGGGTCAGATAGTTCACCACGCCACCGACGGTGTGCGGACCAAAACCGATCTGGGCCGAGCCTTTCAGCACTTCGAGACCGCTGAAGCGCTCGATGGCCGGGTGGTAATAGCTGGAGTTGTCACCATAGGGGCTGTACGACAGCGGCAGGCCGTCTTCCAGCAGCAGCACCTTGGTCGAGCGGGTCGGGTTCAGACCGCGGATGCCGATGTTCGGCCGCAGACCGAAACCTTCTTCTTCGCGCGGGAACAGACCCGGTACCAGGCGCAGCACTTCGTTGACGTTGAACGCGCGCGCTTCCTGGATCTGCTCTGCGCTGATCGCGGTGGCGGCGCCGCCGATGCGGGCTTTTTGCTCGCTGCTGCCGATCACTTCAATGGTCGGCACCGGATCACGGTCATCGGTGTTTTCCGGACCGGCGGTATCAACGGTGTTGGCGCCAGCAGTCTGAGCCAGCGCCAGCAACAGGGCCGAACTCAAGGCATTAGGGGTAAACGCAGCTTTCATGGTGAGGGTCGTCCAAATCCAGGGGAACTGAAAACGGCCGGCATCTTAACAAAACGCGCATCGGGATGCGAAGCGTTATCGTTTGCATATTTGATTGCAGTCAACACAACGCGGTTAGTTGCGCAGCCCGGCTCCCCCAGCCGGTGATAACGCGGCCAGGACTGGCGCCCCCGTTGCCAGGCCGGCCCATCGGGGCGTTTCCCTGCCACGGTGGCCAAAGAAAAAGCCGCCCGAAGGCGGCTTTTTCTTTGCCAAACAGGCAATTACAGCGATTTGCCTTCTTCAGCCAGATACTTGGCCACACCTTCCGGCGAGGCAGTCATGCCTTTCTTGCCCTTGCTCCAACCGGCCGGGCAGACTTCGCCGTGCTGTTCGGTGAACTGCAGTGCATCGATCATGCGCAGCATTTCGTCGATGTTGCGGCCGAGCGGCAGGTCATTGACGACCTGGTGGCGAACGACACCTTTCTTGTCGATCAGGAACGAGCCACGGAACGCAACACCGGCGTCCGGATGCTCGACGTCGTAGGCACGGCAGATGTCGTGCTTGACGTCAGCAATCAGCGGGTAGCCGACCGGGCCGATACCGCCCTTGTCGACCGGCGTGTTGCGCCAGGCATGGTGGCTGAACTGGCTGTCGATCGACACGCCGATGACTTCGACACCGCGGCTCTTGAACTCGTTCAGGCGGTGATCGAAGGCGATCAGCTCGGACGGGCAGACGAAAGTGAAGTCGAGCGGATAGAAGAACACGACGGCGTATTTGCCTTCGACGGCCTTCTTGAAGTTGAAGCTGTCAACGATTTCGCCATTGCCGAGCACGGCAGCAGCGGTGAAGTCCGGAGCCGGACGACCCACGAGTACACCCATGTTGCTCTCCTGTTTATTGAGGGATGAAACACTTAAGACCGCGGCGACCGGCAGCGCCGGCCAGCTCGCCGAAAAGGGCGGTCATTATATGGGGCCGATCCCGGCCATTTCCAAGCGCATTGCTGGGACATTTTTTGCACCGCCGCACCGCTTGGCGTTGCACGGAACGGGTCGGCATACGAACCCGGCCCATGAAACAAGGTACGCTCGCATCAGTTTATGACAATCACAAGCATTTGACAGTCATTCTCATTTTCATACAATAGCGACTACTGAATGCAACCGGCTCCCCGCCCCGACAACAGGTCCGCCGCCGTGTACGTTTGCCTCTGCAAAGCCGTCACCGACCAACAGATCCAGCAAGCCGTCGAAGATGGCGCCTGCACCATGCGCGATCTGGCCCGCGAACTCGGCGTCGCCACCCAATGCGGCAAATGCGGCTGCGACGCCCGCGAACTGCTCAAATACTGCCTCGACGAGCTGCCGGACCACGTCAAGGCGGCCTGAGCTTCTTGTCGCTGCTGCGGTCATCGGTTAACGCGCAGCGAAACTAGACAGATTCTCATTACCTATCAATCACTTGGGTCGCGGTTTCCGTTGTTCTTGCCGATCAGCGGGTCTAGACTTTGGCTACTCCTGTCCGAGCGGGACGATTGTTCCCGGAGCCATGGCCATGAAAGGCGACGCCAAAGTCATCCAGTACCTCAACAAAGTGCTCTACAACGAGCTCATCGCCATCAATCAGTATTTCCTGCATGCCCGCATGTACAAGAACTGGGGCTTCAAGGCTCTCGCCGATCACGAGTATCACGAGTCGATCGACGAGATGAAGCACGCTGACAAACTGGTTGAACGCATCCTGTTTCTGGAAGGGCTGCCGAACCTGCAGGATCTCGGCAAGCTGCTGATTGGCGAGAACGTCGAGGAATGCATCAAGTGCGATCTGAAGCTGGAAATGAAAGCGCTGCCGGTGCTGAAAGAAGCCATCACCCACTGCGAAAGCGTGCATGACTTCGTCAGCCGCGATCTGCTCAAAGACATCCTGCACAGCGAAGAAGAACACATCGACTGGCTGGAAACGCAGCAAAGCCTGATCAAGGACATGGGCCTGCAGAATTACCTGCAATCGGCTGCAGGTGGTGTGTCGGGCAGTTGACTCCGTTGTGGGAGCAGCCCCCGGGTCAGGCCCGAGGACATGCTTTAGCCGCGAAAGCGGTTCGAGCAAAAGGCGGTACCACACTAAACACCATCGCGGCGAAAGCCGCTCCCGCAAAACATTGCAAACAAAAAGGGCGGAATCTTCCGCCCTTTTTGTTCAGCACAAGCCAGCCAATCAGGCTCCGCCTTTCGCCGCTTTCGCTTTTTCGGTCGCTTCTTTCAGCAGCGGCTGCAGCTCGCCCTTGGCGAACATTTCGGTGACGATGTCGCAACCGCCGATCAGCTCGCCGTTGACCCACAGCTGCGGGAAGGTCGGCCAGTTGGCGTATTTCGGCAGCTCGGCGCGGATGTCCGGGTTGGCGATCACGTCAACGTAGGCAAACGGCTGGCCGCATTGCAGCACCGCTTCGGCGGTGCGGGCCGAGAACCCGCACATCGGCAGCTTCGGCGAACCTTTCATGTACAGCACGATGGTGTTGTCAGCGATCTGCTGTTTGATTTTCTCGATGGTATCCACGGCAACCCGGCCTCTCTGGTCAAAACTGACTGCTATTGTACCTGACTGACCCGGTCCGGTCCCAAGCCACGAAAAGGGCTGCCGCAGCAGCCCTTCCCGTCAAACCTGGCCACCTGGCGTGGGCTCAGATGAACGCCAGCACCGCCAGCAGCACCAGCGTCAGCGCGACCCCGCAATGAATGACGCCCTTGACCGTGGTCAGCGGCCCGAGTTTGCCTTTCAGGGCATTGACCTCGAGCGCGGCGATCAGCGCGACGGCGATCCACAGGTCGATGGCGGTCAGATCAAACATGCCGAACGGCAGGTGGGCGCCGGCGCCCATGAAGAACAGCATCGCCAGCGAGAACATGACGTTGGTCCGCGACGCCAGCAAGGCTTTCGGCCCGGCTGCTGCCGCTTCCGGCAAGGCCGCACCGCCCTGCGCAACCTGGCTGGTCGAGGCGATAACAATCTTCTGGTTCGGCCAGATGATCAGCCAGACATTCAGGAACATCAGCGTGCCGAGCAGCACGCCGACGAACAGCGTGTCGGTGATGTTGGCGCCGCGAATGGCCAGAATCAGCGCGCCGGAAACAAAGGTCCACAACGCGCCGTAGCGGAACCAGTCGAGCGCCCGCGGCAGCTGCTTCTGGATCATATTGCTCTTGGTGGCCGCTTCCGCCTCCTTGAAAAACTCACCCTGTATGAAATTGAAGTAATACAGCGTGCCTATCCAGACCACGCCAAAGAAGAAGTGAAGCCAGCGCAGCAGTTGCTCCGCCCCCGCCTGTGAAAACAAGTAATCCATGTTGCCCTCCGGTTATTGGTATTGGCTCGTGCTGCTCGATCGTTGTGCGATTGTGGTACAGCCGTTAAGCGGGTTGATTCTAGCGCTGTCACATGACGGTTTGCACAGGGGTCATTTGTCGGCTCTGGACGCTTCCCTTATGATGGCGCCCTTTTTTGTGGCGCCCCGCTGAAACAAACCCACATTTTTCGCCGGGAATTGCTGCTTTGTTCATGACGAGGAGAGTCTGCCATGGCGTTTGAACTGCCGCCCCTGCCCTATGCCCGCACCGCGCTGGCCCCGCACATCTCGGAAGAGACCCTGAACTTCCATTACGGCAAGCATCACCAGACCTATGTCGACAACCTGAACAAGCTGGTGCCGGGCACCGCCTTTGAAGGCAAGTCGCTCGAAGAGATCGTCAAGACCTCGCAAGGTGGCATCTACAACAACGCCGCCCAGATCTGGAACCACACCTTCTACTGGCACTCGCTGGCGCCGAACGCCGGCGGCGAGCCGACCGGCAAGCTGGCCGAGGCCATCAACAAGGCCTTCGGTTCGTTCGCCGCGTTCAAGGAGAAGTTCACCGCCTCGGCGCTGGGCAACTTCGGTTCCGGCTGGACCTGGCTGGCCAAGAAGGCCGATGGCTCGGTCGACATCGTCAACACCGGCGCCGCCGGCAACCCGATGCTGGACGGCCACACCCCGCTGCTGACCTGTGACGTCTGGGAGCACGCCTACTACATCGACTACCGCAATGCCCGCGCCAAATACGTCGAGGCGTTCTGGGCACTGGTCAACTGGAATTTTGCCGCCAAGAACTTCGGCTGATCCCGGTCCGAGCCGCTGCCGTATCGAACAGGGGCCGCAATGGCCCCTTTTTGTTGTCCGTGATTTTCACCAAATCCACCGCTGACAGTTGAAAGGGTACGCTGTGGCCATCTACTCTTGACGCATGATGGAGTGCGGCGCGATGGCAATGGAAGTGGAAATCCTGCTGGTTGAAGACGATCCGAATGATCTCGAGCTGACCTTGCGCGCCCTGCGCAAGAAAAACCTCGCCAACCATATCGAGGTGGCGCGCGACGGCGCCGAGGCGCTCGATTTCATTTTCTGCACCGGTGAGCATGCCGGCCGCGCCATTCACGAACAGCCACGACTGGTGCTGCTGGACCTGAAACTGCCCAAGGTCGACGGGCTGGATGTGCTGCAAAAACTCAAAGCCGATCCGCGCACCGCCAAGATCCCGGTCGTGGTTCTGACTTCCTCCGCCGAAGAGCGCGACGTGGTCCGCTCCTACCAGCTCGGCGTCAACAGCTTCATCACCAAGCCGGTCGACTTCAACCAGTTCACCGAAGCGATTGGCCAGCTCGGCCTGTACTGGATGCTGCTGAACACCCCGCCGCGCTGACACCGCCGTGGGCAAAAACGCCGTCAGAGGCTGAAATGCCCGTCAGTTACGGGGTCGCGTTGTTAGCCCCCCTCTTTGCCAAGGAGGGAGATCAAGTAAACCGCTGCTCCGCCTCTTTGTTTGCTTAAGAAAACTCTGACCAAGTCTGAAATCAAAATGCACTTGTCACCCCGGCGAAAGCCGGGGTCCACTTTAACCGGTGAGAATGGATACCGGCTTTCGCCGGTATGACAGCCTCCTGACTTGATCAGAGTTTCCTTAACTTAACGGCATTACGCCACTGGCTGCGTTTTTTGTTCGTCCCGACGGCATCCGGCGCCACGCTCACTCCCCACTGGCACTGCGCCGTTCAATCTCCTGCAGCATGGCCAGCAGCTGATCGCCCGGTAGCGGCCGGCTGAAGAAATAGCCCTGCATCATGTCGCAGCCGTGCTCCAGCAAAAAGTCGCGCTGCTCCAATGTCTCGACGCCTTCGGCAATCACTTTCATGTCCAGGCCGTGCGCCATCGCGATGATCGCCTTGGCCAAGGCCGCGTTGTCGCGATCGCGGGTCACATCGCGGACGAAAGCGCGGTCGATCTTGAGCACATCGAACGGAAAACGCTTCAGGTAGCTCAGCGCCGAATAACCGGTGCCGAAATCATCGACCGACAGGCGCACACCCATTTCGCAGATCTGGTGCAGCTGGCTGGAGTTGTTGGCGGTCTCATGCAGCACCAGCCGCTCGGTGATCTCAAGCTCCAGCGATTCGGCCGGCAACCCGGAATCCACCAACACATCGCGCACCACGCCGACCATGCCCTGGCCGCTGAACTGCCGCGCCGAAACGTTCACCGCCAAGCGCAGCGGAATGCCGAGCTGCTGCTGCCACTGCGCCACTATCCGGCAGGATTCGCGCAGCACCCATTCACCGATCGGCACGATCTGGCCGGTTTCCTCGGCAATCGGAATGAATTGATCGGGCGCGACCAGACCCAGCTCGCCATTCTGCCAGCGCAGCAGCACCTCGACCGCCACCACCCGCAAGGTGCGCGCCGAGATCACCGGCTGATAAACCAGATGGAATTCGTTCTGTGGTAGCGCGCGGCGCAGCTGGGTTTCCAGCGTCAGCCGCTGCGCCGCCAGCCGGTTCATCTCGGGGGTAAAAAAGCTGAACGCGTTCTTGCCGAGCTCCTTGCTGCGGTACATCGCCGCGTCGGCGTTTTGCAGCAGGATTTGCGTGGTGTCGCCATCATCCGGGCAGATGGTGATGCCGATGCTGGCCGAGATGAACAGTTCCCGGCCATGAATATGGAACGGGTGCTGCAGCACTTTCAGGATGCGCTGGGCCAGCACCCGGGCACTGTTCGGCGTGTCCAGATCCGGCATCACCAGAATGAATTCATCGCCGCCAAACCGCGCCAACGTAGTGGTTTCGCGCAGGCAGCTTTGCAGACGACCGGCGGTTTCGATGAGCAGGGCGTCGCCGGCGAAATGGCCGAGCGTATCGTTGACGTTCTTGAAGTTGTCGAGGTCGATGAAGAACAGCGCCACCCGGCTGTTGTTGCGGCGGGCATCGGCCAGCGCCACGCTCAGCCGATCAAAGGCGAGCAAGCGGTTTGGCAGCTTGGTGAGTTCGTCAAAACTCGCCTGCCGCATCAGCTTCTGTTCGTACTCCTTGCGGACCGTGATGTCTTCGAGCATCACCAGAAAATGCGCCGGCCGTTCCCGCACTGCCGTCATCGGCAGCAACTCTTCGGTTTGAATCGGCGACAGTGACACATACTCCCAGATCGCGTTGCCGTCCTTGCGCCGGGTATGCAGCTCCCCGCGCCAGCTGACCCCGTGCTGCATGGCTTCACGCAGCTGCTGGGTGCGCTGGCTCGGTGACTGCTGGGTGATGAGATCGCACAGGTCGTGACCGAGCACTTCACCCGACTCGAAGCCGTTCATGTCGACAAAGCTGCGGTTGACGTATTCGATCACGCCGCGCTGATCGACAATCACCACTCCACTCGGGCTCTGCTCCACCGCCTGCGACAATTTGCGCAGCTGTTCGGCGGTGGCTTTTTTCTCGGTCAGATCGATCGCCAGCACAACCAGGTAGCCGGACAGCAACTGCACGCGCAGATCGGCCGGGTAACTGCTGCCGTCGGCACGGTACAGCGAGGCTTCAAAACTGAGCGCCTGGTCACCGTCTTCATAGACGGGCTGCAAGCGGCTGCGCAGCTGTTCTTCCGACCATTGCAGCAGCAGCGCGAACGGTTGATTGCAAAGGGTGTCGGTGTCGTAGCCGCTGTTGCGGCTGGCGCCCTGGTTCAGGTGCTCCACCGCCAGGCTCTGGGCATCGACCCAGTAGATTTCGGCCGCCGCCTCATCGAGCACCCGGCCATAGCGCGCGGCCTCTTCGGTGGCTGCCGCCCGCGCCCGCTCCAGCTCGGCATCGCGCAGCGCCCGCTCCACCGCTGGCACCAGGCGGGCGATATCGTCCTTCTGGATAAAATCTTCGGCGCCGGCCCGCATCATCAGCACGGCGTCTTCGGTCTTCAGGTGACCGGACACGACAATGAACGGTATCCGCAGTCCGGTCTCGGTCAGGATGGCGAGCGCCCGCTCGGCGCCAAAGCCCGGCACATTGACGTCGGAGATGATGAGTTGCCAGGGCCGCTCGGCCAGCGCTTTGCGGAAATCCTCGGCGCGATCCACGCGGGTGACCACCGGGCTGAAGCCACCGCGGCGCAGCGCCAGCATCAACAGATCGGCATCGTCGACCGAGTCTTCTACCAATAGGAGTTCGAGGTGCTTGCTCATCCTGGACAGCAGCAACGGACAGGTTCTTTGCAGCATAGCTGAGGCTCGCCGAAGCCGCCGAAAAACGGCAGCAATTCGGCCGCGAGCTGCACGGCCGCTGCGGTCAGAAAAGCGGCGTATGGCGCAGGATCAGGCAACTGAAAACCCCGGCACATTTGCGGCAAATCGGCCAACAGGCTCTAACTGGTTCACAAGTCCTGGGTCGATACGTTTTCCACAGCTTTCCCAACAGGTTTTAGCACCTTGCTCTACTTGCTGTGCCGGAAAAAAGGTCCTACAGTGTCAACACCCCTTCGGACCCCAATATATGGGGGCTCCGATCCCGGCGGGCCACCAACGATTGTGCTGAGCAGCAAAAACGAGGCCGTTCGTCAAGCCCCCGGTTTCACGTCTTCGCAAGGTCGGCAGCCGTCCCGGCGCAACGCCGGAGTGAGCACTTCGCCACCCGCCCGCGTTGACGATGGATTGCCGTTTTGCGGTCACGCAGTTTGCCGTACGCCGGAAGGTATTGGACCTCCGTCCGAACCCGCGGACGCTGGCGATAAACCCAAAAATACTGGCCATCAGTGGAGGAGCCATGGAACAGCACACAAGCATCAGCACTAGTGCCACGATGAACCCGAGCCAAAATCACCCACAAAACCAATCCGATTTGGCCGCAACCGCTCCGGGCCAGCTGCGCGTGATCAAGCGCAACGGCAAAGTGGTGTCGTTTGATTTGAGCAAGATTGAAGTCGCCGTCACCAAAGCCTTCCTGGCCGTTGAAGGCGGCCAAGCCGCCGGCTCCAGCCGCGTGCACGAAACCGTGCGCGAACTCGCCCAGCAGATCTGGGCCGTGCTGCAGCGTCGCCACCCGGGCGGCGGCACCGTCCATATTGAAGACATTCAGGATCAGGTCGAACTGGCGCTGATGCGCAGCGGCGAGCAGAAAGTCGCCCGCGCCTACGTGCTTTACCGGGAAAAGCGCGCCGAAGAACGCGCCGCCAAAGAGCAGGCCGCGCGCGAAGCGGCTGGCGTCGCCACCAATATCCGCATCAAGGACAAAACCGGCGCACTCAAGCCGCTGGACATGGCCCGCGTGCAAACGCTGGTTCAGGAAGCCTGCGAGGGGCTGAAAGACGTCGATCCGAACGCCATCATCAAGGATGCCGTCCGCAACCTGTATGACGGCGTCGCCGAAGCCGATGTCTCGCAAGCGCTGATCATGTCGGCCCGGCCGCTCATCGAGCGTGACCCGGCCTATGCCTACGTCACCGCCCGCCTGTTGATGGACGTGGTCCGCGCCGAAGCGCTGAGCTACCTCGGCATTGCCGAAAACGCCCAGCAGCACGACATGAACGCGCTGTACCCGCAAGCGCTGAGCGCGTTCATCAAGCGCGGCATCGAGCTCGAGCTGGTGTCGCCGGAACTGGCCAGCTTTGATCTGGCCAAGCTCGGCGCCACCCTCAAGGCCGAACGCGACCTGCAGTTTGATTACCTCGGCATTCAGACGCTGTACGACCGTTACTTCATTCACCACAACAACATCCGCTTCGAACTGCCGCAGGTGTTCTTCATGCGTGTCGCGATGGGCCTTGCCATCCGCGAACCGCAGAAGAACGAACGCGCCATCGAGTTCTACAACCTGCTGTCGAGCAACGACTACATGTCGTCGACGCCGACGCTGTTCAACTCGGGCACGCTGCACTCGCAGCTGTCGTCGTGCTACCTGACCACCGTGCCGGATGATCTGGGCGGCATTTTCGGTGCCATCCGCGACAACGCGCTGCTGTCCAAATTTGCTGGCGGCCTCGGTAACGACTGGACCCCGGTGCGCGGCCTCGGCGCCCACATCAAGGGCACCAACGGCAAGAGCCAGGGCGTGGTGCCGTTCATGAAAGTCGCCAACGACACCGCCGTCGCGGTGAACCAGGGCGGCAAGCGCAAAGGCGCGGTCTGTGCCTACCTCGAAACCTGGCACATCGACATCGAAGAGTTTCTGGAACTGCGCAAGAACACCGGTGATGATCGCCGCCGTACCCACGACATGAACACCGCCAACTGGGTGCCGGATCTGTTCATGAAGCGGGTCACCGACGACAAAGAGTGGACGCTGTTCTCGCCGAACGACGTGCCGGATCTGCACGATCTCTACGGCCTGAAATTCCAGGAGCGCTACGAGCATTACGAGCGCCTGGCCAAAGAAGGCAAGATCAAGGTGCACAAGACCGTCCAGGCCAAAGACCTGTGGCGCAAGATGCTGTCCATGCTGTTCGAAACCGGCCATCCGTGGATCACCTTCAAGGATGTCTGCAACCTGCGCTCGCCGCAGCAGCACGTCGGCGTCGTGCACAGCTCGAACCTGTGCACCGAGATCACCCTGAACACCAATCAGGACGAGATCGCTGTCTGTAACCTCGGTTCGGTCAACCTGGTCAACCACATCGTTGACGGCAAGCTGGATCTGGTGAAGCTGGAGAAGACGGTCAAGACCGCGGTGCGGATGCTCGACAACGTCATCGACATCAACTTCTACCCGGTGCCGCAAGCGCAAAACTCGAACATGAAGCACCGCCCGATCGGCCTCGGTCTGATGGGCTTCCAGGATGCGCTGTACCTGCTGAAAACGCCGTACGCGTCCGAAGCCGCGGTCGAGTTTGCCGACCGTTCGATGGAAGCCATCAGCTACTACGCCATCTCGGCGTCGAGCGATCTGGCCAAAGAACGCGGCAGCTACCAGACCTACGAAGGCTCGCTGTGGAGCAAAGGCATACTGCCGATCGACTCGGTCAAGTTCATTGCCGAAAACCGCGGCAAGGATTACGTCAGCGTCGACATGAGCCAGACCATGGACTGGGCCGCCCTGCGCAGCAAAGTGCAGTCGCAAGGCATGCGCAACTCCAACGTCATGGCCATCGCCCCGACCGCGACCATCGCCAACATCACCGGCGTATCGCAGTCGATCGAGCCGACTTACCAGAACCTGTACGTGAAATCGAACCTGTCGGGCGAGTTCACCATGATCAACTTCTTCCTGGTCGAAGAACTGAAGAAGCGCGATCTGTGGGACAACGTCATGGTCAATGACCTGAAGTACTACGACGGTTCGGTGCAGAAGATCGACCGCATCCCGGCCGATCTGAAAGCGCTGTTCGCTACCGCGTTCGAAGTCGATTGCAAGTGGCTGGTCGAAGCCGGCTCGCGCCGGCAGAAGTGGCTGGATCAGGCCCAGAGCCTGAACCTCTACATCAACCAGCCGAGCGGCAAAAAGCTGGACATGACCTATCGCATGGCCTGGTACCGTGGCCTCAAAACCACCTACTACCTGCGCTCGCTCGGCGCCACCAGCACCGAAAAGTCGACCGTCAGCGACGGCGCCCTCAACGCGGTCTCCGCTGTTGTCGCCGCACCGGCACCGCTGATGGCCGCCGACGAACCGGCACCGAAGCTCTGCAGCATCGACAACCCGGACTGCGAAGCCTGCCAGTAATCCCGTAGATCCCCTCCCCCCTTGTGGGGCGAGGGGGGAATTAGCGAAGCACCGCTTCGCTCCCCCGCAGCGCCACGAGCTGGCGAGTGGCTGGGGCGCGGAGCGGGGTCAGGGTGAGGGGTAACCCTCAGCACGCACCGGTACACGAATGAAGTCACAGGGTCAGAAGAAAAAACTTCTTCGAAACCCGAGTGATCGAGTAGCAGACGAGAAGTAGCAGTACGCAATTTATCCACGCCGCTCTGGCGAGCGGCGTGGATAAATGAAAGATCCCTCCCCTCTCACGAGGGGAGGCTAGGTGGGGTGTGGCTTTCCCCGCCGACAAGAGAAAAGCAAAACCCGAACCCGCACCAAAACCGCGAACACAAAAACCAATCGCGGGCTGATTCGGAAATCCCCTCTCCCCTGGAGGGAGAGGGTTAGGGTGAGGGGGAACTCGCTACACGAGCGTCACCCTCAACTCAAAACAAAAAGACGCAGCACCGTTGCAAAGGCAAAGCAGTACCCGTTTTTATATTTGATGTACGCATCAACCGATTAGCGAACAGCGATTTCAGTGAACGACAAAATGTCTAACCCCAAGGATAAAGAGGCTGCCAACATGTTTAGCTGGGAAGACGCTAACGACACCCCCGCTGCGCCTGCAGCAAAAATGCCGCCGATGATGCCGGAAGCCAAAGAGGCCGAGACCAAGCCGGCCTACAAAACCGATACCGTTGCCCCGGCCGCGCCGAAACCGGTCGCTGGCAATGCCGTCAACGCCGCCATTGCCGCCATCAGCACCATGGACGCTTCCGCCGGCTGGGCCGAGCTGGAAATGGGCGCTGCCCGCGTTTCCGTTGATGAAAAGCGCATGATCAACTGCCGCGCCGACGTCAACCAGCTGGTGCCGTTCAAGTACGACTGGGCCTGGCAAAAGTATCTCGATGCCTGCGCCAACCACTGGATGCCGCAAGAAATCAACATGGCCAAAGACGTGGCCCTGTGGCGCAGCCCGGACGGCCTGACCGAAGACGAGCGTCTGATCGTCATGCGCAGCCTCGGCTTCTTCTCCACGGCCGACTCGCTGGTCGCCAACAACCTGGTGCTGGCCGTGTACCGCCACATCACCAACCCGGAATGCCGCCAGTACCTGCTGCGGCAATCGTTTGAAGAAGCGATTCACACCCACGCTTATCAATACTGCGTGGAATCGCTCGGCATGGACGAAGGCGAAGTCTTCAACATGTACCGCGAAGTGCCGACCGTGGCCAAGAAAGCCGCCTGGGCGCTCAAGTACACCCAAAGCCTAGGTGATCCGGAATTCCACACCGGCACCCCGGAAGCCGACCAGCGCCTGCTGCGCAACCTGATCGCGTTCTACTGCGTCATGGAAGGCATGTTCTTCTACTGCGGCTTCACCCAGATCCTGGCCATGGGCCGCCGCAACAAGATGACCGGCGTGTCCGAACAGTTCCAATACATCCTGCGCGACGAATCGATGCACCTGAACTTCGGCATCGACGTGATCAACCAGATCAAATTCGAAAACCCGCACCTCTGGACCGCTGACTTCCAGAAAGAAGTCATCCAGATGATCCTCGAAGGCACCGAGCTGGAAGTGCAATACGCCCGCGACACCATGCCGCGCGGCGTACTCGGCATGAACGCCGCGATGATGGAAGACTACCTCCACTTCATCGCCAACCGCCGCTTCGCCCAGCTGGGCCTGCCGGAACAATACCCGGGCGCGACCAACCCGTTCCCGTGGATGAGCGAAATCATGGATTTGAAGAAGGAGAAAAACTTCTTCGAGACTCGGGTGATCGAGTATCAGACGGGTGGGGCGTTGAGCTGGGACTGATAAAGTGCTAGGAAGAAGGAACTCTCTCCATGAGTCACCTACCTCCTGATGTACTGCGCAACATAGCTGCAAGCCTTGTTGCGGCTAACAGCAGGCCGCAACAAGGCAATAATCTGGCAAGAACACTTTTAGGCCGCAATGTCGAACCCGTAAATAGCAGCTTGTTTAGTCATGGATTCTTCGGGACCGACCAAAATGCTCTCTCGCGACTTGCCTCTCTCGGAGCCGCGAACGCTAATCAAAGCGGAGCGAAATGGATTTACGTTACCGAACGATTTAAGGTGTTTCAGAGCAATCTGAAGCTAACCGAAAGTCAATTAACTGATGGAATTAGAAAATTTAAAGGCGTTGTCTCTTGTTTGAACTCTGCCTACTGGGGGATCAACTCAGACACAGCAAACGCGTTCCTCATTGGCTCTTGGGCTAAGGACACACAAATTCGTCCGCCGCGAGATGTGGACTTATATTTTCAACTGCCGATTAATGTTTACAAGCGATTCGAAGCATACGGACCAAATATCAACAAACAGTCTGCCTTACTGCAAGAAGTCAAAGCCAAACTGCTTGGGACATACCAAGCTAGCGACATAAAGGGCGATGGACCTGTGGTCCTTGCGGGATTCACGAGCTATAACGTCGAAATCGTTCCCGCATTTCTGTACGACCCCACCGAGCGATCCTATGCCATTTGTGACACCAAGAATGGCGGTAAATACATCATAACCAAACCTCTTCACGAGGTTGGCTTGCTTCAGGCAGCAGACCTCCGTCATAACCAAAATGTGCGACGATTGATTCGCATGCTTAAATGTTGGCAGTACTGGTGTACGGTTCCGATAAAATCATTTCATCTTGAACTTCTCGCCATCAGATTTTTGGATCAATGGCAGTTTAGTGACAAAGGCTATTTTTTTCATGATTGGATGTGCCGAGATTTTTTCTCGTGGTTGCTTACCCCAGCAGCTTCTTTCATCATTGTTCCTGGAACACTAGAAGTAATTTGGCTCAGCGACCGCTGGAAATCAAAAGCGCAAAGCGCTTATGACCGCTCAGCAAAAGCCTGTCAATTCGAATCAGTTAACAACATGACAGCTGCCGGCGATGAGTGGCAGAAGATTTTTGGTACCGACATTCCAAAGTGGCTATGATGGAACAACGTATAAAAGAAATAATTGCAGAATGCAAACGACAGCATGAGTCGTGCCGCTACACAACTGCCGCCTTGTACTCATGGCAAAAATCAGTCCGCGTTTACAGAGTGATTTTTGTGATTGCACCGATAGTTTTCGGCACTGTTGCGAGCGCAAAGATCCTATTGAAGCAACCCGACTTTGACTGGATTACAGCCATTGCAGCGATGCTAGCAGGCCTTTTCCCTGCAATCTTCAAATCATTGAATTTAGATGAAAGCATCAAATCTATGGCCGATAGCGCTCATCGCTTTGAATCGCTTCGTGACCGCTTTCGACAAGCATCATTGATCGGTTCAGCGGGCCCTTCAGAACAATTAGAGAAGGACTTTACTCAGCTCATGACCAGACTGGACGAGGCTCGCGCAGCATGCCCAGCTATCCCAGACTGTCATTTCAAGATCGCTCAGAAAAAGATAGACAGTGGTCACTACCGCTTTGATATTGACTCGAAGGATTCATAGCACGCGTAGCCTGGGTCGTGCAGGAGCATGACCCGGGGATTTGTGAGATGTTGATGGGCCCCGGAACCCAGAGCGAAACGCCCCTGTACTGCGTCCTCCTGAATGATTCAAGACAACGAACTGAAGCCAAAACCAATGAGGTCATCCCTTCTTGCATCCGTGCTTTTTGTCATGTCGCCGGCATGTCTCGCAGATATCGCGTTACAGAAGGCGCTTCAACCTTTCTACGGAAAATTTGTTCAAGAGAAATCCGGTTGGTTACAGAGCGGGCCTCTCGATCCTGAAGCGCTACAACGTATATTCACGGTCTGTCTCGACAAGCCCGGTTTGATGCATGGGGCACAAGCTCGCTTCGTCGCAGTATGTGGTAATCCGTTTGACGGTCAATCCGGCACACATGTCGATGCTGGCTTGATCGATCTGTATATTCTCACCGCAAACAGCGAAGTACAGGCCAAGCTTCAGGAATTCGCTGCTGGTAGCTACGGCTTTGCTGGCCCTGTTGAACTGCATCAAATTGGCCCACTCGATCATGCATTTGTTGTAGGCAGCAGCTACACCGGCATGGGGCAAATCGCAGCCTGGGACACCGTCATTGCCGCTCGGGACAATAAACTGCTCGAGCTCATCACAATCACGACGGGGGTAAGCAACGAAGGCGCAGGATACTGCGATAACGAGTTCCGAAAGGAGATACTGGCACAACGCGGAGACTCGGAAAACAAACAGGGCTTACGATGTCTGGACCTTGGGTACAGTTTCCAGTTCGACTCATCCAGCCAAACCGCAGATTACTATGATTTGTCGATACAGGAATCCGGAGTCATCGAAGGTATGCCCACCACAAGACGATTCCAGATCAAATTTGACCCGTCTGTGTGGCGCTATGTGCTACCCAATGAGCTGGTGTTTGAAATTTAGCCCGCGTAGGTACGATAAGCGAAGCGTAATCGTACGCATACAACCTCCATCCGTACGAAGCCACTGACGCGTATTCGTACCCAGATGCACTGACACCGGAACGATTATGTATAGGACACTCATCATTCTTTCACCACGCGTACGGCGGATTAATGGCTCGGCGTACCGCGCGTACGGCGGATTAATGGCTCAGCCCGCATAGGTGCGATTAGCACGCGTAGCCATGGCCTCGCAACACCGCGCGTACGGCGGAATAGCGGCTCGGCGTAGAACTCGCAGGGTGCGCCATGACGCACCGTTTTGTCAGATGATGCAGAAATGGCGGATCGTGATCCGCCCCACAGCACCTACCATGAACCGGACTTTTCGTACCGCAGTTAACTAGAGGAAATTCACCATGAAAGTAGCGCTCTGTTTAACCCTCGTCGCCTTGGGAGTTAGCGGCTGTTCGATGGCCCCGAAACGGAGCCCGATTGAACAATCCACCATCCAAAGCGGCAAACCGGTCTTGCTACTATCGATGGCGTCTGGAAGCGAGTGCAGCTTCGGCCTGCAGTGGGTCGATCTGATTAACATGCAGAACAGCACGGCATACAAATATTCACCCCTTATAGGACAAGCCTTCCTCAAGGAAGGGGAAATGCTCATCAATAACCCCTATCTGAAAAGCGACTTTGACGCGGTGAAAGCCAACGTATTTGCTTACCCGCTGGACCCTGGCACTTATAGCCTCTGGCTTCGGTCCAGCTCCGGTTACTATGAGAAGCCGGTGCTTGGAAAAGTTATTGAAATGAATGAGGGAATCTCAAAATACATCGGTGAACTCAAATGGGTCGGATGCAGCGACTTGAACTTGACTGTTACGGACCAATGGTCACGAGACGAAAAAAAATTCAGAGAAATTTACCCGAACCTCGACACTTCTCAAGTTATCACAGACATTCTCATTCCCGCCCCTTATAGCAACTAACCCGCGTGGGATGGGTAGAGGCACATCGTACCGAAACCCATCATCTCCCCCGCCCCACCAACTGAACGATGGGTTTCGGCGCTGCGCACCTCTACCCATCCTACGTAAATCGATTTAATCTACCCTGCCTATCGAGCCATTTTGATGATCACGGATGACTGCCTATCGCCGACATTACATTCCCGGCGGCACTTACTTCTTTACCGTTGCTTTGGCGGAGCTCGCGTAGATACGATTAGCAAAGCGTAATCGTACGCATGTGGTCCTTATTCGTGCGAAGCCGCTGGAGCGGACTCGCACACACGAGGATTCTTTTTTTGACGTGACCACATATCGCACAAACTTTTTGGAGGCAACATGCAAGGAAGGCTACTGCTGGCGATGGCCATTGCCACCAGCGCTGTCGCTCAGGAAACCGAACCGGAAGAGCCGATGGCGTGGAGTTTTCCGGACGCGGTTCACGCCATCGAAGCGCTAGATGCCACGATTGAAAGTGAAAAGCGCTGGTGCGCCAACCATCCTGATCTTGCCCCGATTTCCCGGACAGCTGACTAAGCGACTCGTTTGGCTTCAAACTCAACCGGGCTCAGGTAGCCAAGTTTTGAGTGACGCCGTTTGCGATTGTAATACACGTCAATGTATTCGAATACGTGCGCTTTGGCTTCAGCACGCGTACTACAACGTTCGCCGTGTATCGCTTCCACCTTGAAGCTATGGTTCCAGCAAGCGTAGGGTGCAATTCATTGCACCGTTTTTCAGTTAATGGGGCGCTGCCGCTCAACACTTACCGCGAGAAATAGATGGAGGACATTATGCAAGGACGATGGGCAGTCGCGGCATTGCTGGCAGCAAGCACGCTGGCGGATGAGAAGGCGCAAGAATTGGTTTGGACATTGCCCGACACGGTTCATGCCATCGAGGCATTGAACGAGAAGATTCAAGATGCCGGAGCCTGGTGTAGCCAAAACCCGTGCCGGCATCAGATGCATGGAGACTTCCTGTTTCTGGATTTGTTTGGTCCTCCGGCCTGGCGTCAGGTGGACACGTTCCAATACTTCACCGGCGCACCAAGGGATGAATGGTACTCGGACATTTATCTGGATCTTGGCGGTCGCGGTGGCCAAAGAGACGGTTTTCACTGGTTTCCGGTTGTCGGTATGTTGTTCGGCGCCGCGCAACTGCCAGGCATTACGCCGGGTGAGCTCACCAACATTCAGATACCGGGTGACGAAGCTCCTTTTATATTTAACGGAAACACCTATCAGCTGCGCTTCGACAAACGTTGCCATGAAGGCACAGGGTGGGATGATCGGCGATTTTTCGCCGACATGAACACCGTGCTTATCGCCAATGGCATCGAGCAGACCATCAGCACCAGCTTGAATACCAACGATCCCGGCATGCCGTACCGTACGTGCGAGGAGGCTAAGGCCAACTTGCCCACAACGATTCGCTTCGATTTTTCCGGCGATCTGGATGGCGACGGCAAGCTGGATATAGTCTTCCTGAAGAACGCTGGCGGATTTTTTCCTACGGTTTATCTGAGCCGCTACGCTGAACCCGGCAAACTGGTGAAGGCCTTCAAAAGCAACGAGAGCTGCTGAACAAAGCCCGCGTAGATACAAACGGGACGCAAGGAGCGGCCATGTCCTATCGCCATATGCCTGACCATTGCGAAATGAGGCGCAGCTCGTTTTCCCGTCGCTTCTGCCGGCTTCTTTTCGCCTTCTTCTTGTTGCAGGTTACGGCTTGCCAGGGCGCGGATGAGCCAACGCATAAGGTAGTGTGGCAGCGGGTTCGGGATAACGGTCTGGTTGCCACCTATTTACGACCCAAAGGCGAAGAGAAGCACGCGACGGTGTTGGTGGTTGGCGGCTCGGAGGGCGGCATTCAATCGGCTGAGCAATTGGCGTATCGCTTTGCCGAACGGGGTTGGGCCGCGATGGCGGTTGCGTATTTCGGCATGGACGGTTTGCCGAGTTCCCTGGCCAATATTCCGTTGGAGTATTTCGACTCCGCGATCGACTGGCTGCAACAACAACCGCACCTCGCCACCAACGAACTGACTGTTGTCGGTACATCGCGCGGAGCGGAGCTGGCCTTGTTGTTGGCTAGCCACAATGCTGCGATCAATCGTGTTGTGGCGTTTGCGCCCAGCGCCGTTTTGTGGGGCCGGTGGGCAGTCACCCGAACAACATCACCGCGGCGTGGACGTTGAACGGAAAAGCCCTGCCATTTGTGCCGCCAGCCAAGACGCCGGATTATTCCATTACACCTTATCGCGGCACACCGGATTTTCTGAACGACCTGAATCAAACGGAACTCGTGAACAAAGCGAGCATTCCAGTCGAGAAAATTCATGGCGCCGTACTGTTACTGTCAGGCGAAGACGATCAGGTATGGCCGTCATCCATCATGGCGGACAGGGTGATGAAACGCCTGCGTGATGCCGGACATCCCTACCGATCGGAACATGTTGTGTATCCCGGCGCCGGCCACTTGATCAGCCCCGGTGCCGGTCCGGCTGTGACAGAAGCCAAACACCCAATCGGCATCGTGATCGCGTTTGGCGGCAGTGAAGCCGGGAACCGGGCGGCGCAGAAGGCGGCATGGGAAAAAGTCATGGTGTTTTTGCGCACGGATATACAATCTCAGGCACCGTAGGACCCGTAGGATGGGCAGAGTGCAACGAAACCCATCGTTTTTGCCGCAGGGTTGATTGATGGGATTCGGCGCCACGCGCCTCTACCCATCCTATGAAAACCGTTTTATTCTGCGTGGATTCACCCATAGCACCGCGCAGGTGCGATTAGCGAAGCGTAATCGTACCTACGAGGTCTTTCTCCTACCGCGCGTACGGCGGTAGATTGTGTTACAACCAAAAGACGCAGGGCATTGCGGCACCGTCGTCAGATCAGGGCGCCGTTGTCGTTCATTACCGTCAGGCATTGTTTAACGGCGAGCCGATTGACAACTCATATGAACATGGCGGGCTGTCTGACTTTCCGGCTGGAACAACCACTCCCGGATTTGTTGCGGCCTTGAAGCTGATGAAGGCAATTGGCAAATTCAAGTTCTGTATTCCGCCATCCCCTGCATTTTCCATACGCGGTGCGGAAACCATGATTCCCCTGCACTCCGTTCTCGTACCGGACGTTGAGCTGCTGTACGTGAAGCGGGCAAAATGACCCACTCGGATAGCAGCGGTCAGCATGCGTAGCCGATATCGGAAGACGCTGGCTGGCACACAGGTCACAGACAAGACACACGGCAACGCAGCGGGTGCGTTCAGCCAACCGACCTCCGAATAACATGGTCGTGACGCTGCCGGCAAGCGTCCTGTCAGCGCAGCGGATGGCGTATCATGTCGCACCGTTCGAAGCCGCACCAAGGCTCTGTGCATTACATGATCACCGTCGATTGCAAACGCCTGCTGCCGGTCGCGGCGCTGACCATGCTGGCAATGCCGTTGGCCCATGGCGCCGACATCTTTCGTTGTCCCGGACCGGACGGCCAGCCAGTATTTCAACAACAGCCATGCGGGAAAAGCGATCTGGTGTTGACTGCGCCGCCGACCGAAACGCCGACAACCGTTTTGCCCGACTCAAGTACGGACAGCGGCGCGCAGGCGCGCTGTGCCCAGGTAGCCGACGCTGTCCGAAACATTGGCCTGGGTTTTCAGAACGGTGAGTCGGAACGCGTGCTACGGCAACGCCTCAACGGAACGATAGACCCGGACAGTCTGCAACAGGCCTTTCGCGCATTTCAGTTTGGTCGCTCGGTGCCGACCGAAGAGCTGGCCGCATTCAGTCAGTTGGTCTGCGACACCCGCGCTGCATTGCCACCGCCGCAACCCTGGCATCTCAGCAAGAACGCGGCCACCATCCAGCTGCACGGCTGGCAACAGATCTGGAAATGGCCGAGCAGCTGGCGACTGGTCGGCATCCGCGACCGACCGGACTTCCAGATCGATCTCGCTTATGCCGACTTCGACGCGACCCATCTGCGCGTCGGTTGCCGGGCGCACGACAGCGGCATGCGTCTGGACGGTCTCGGCCACCAACTGCTGGCGACGTGGGCAGAAGCGATACAGGCCGGCGCTAGCCAACCACGGCATGCCGCCAACCCGCACCCCGGTAACTTCGGTGAGCAGGAAATTCGCGACGCCGACAGCAAACGATTGCTGTTCGCCGCCAACCTGCCACCACCCGCCACCGGCGCGACGGATAACTACCTGCTGCGCCGGAGCCAACCGCCACGGGTCAGCGTTGCCATCACGCCGCAACGTCTGTGCGTTGCCGTACATTCGGGTGCAGGCGGCACCGACACGGCCGCGCGCGAAGCCAGCACCATGGTCGAGCTGCTGCTGACCAACAAACCCTCCCCGTTCCAGTAACCGACGCCAGCCAGGAGCGGCAACCGATGTCACGGATCATCCGCAGTACATTTTCGCCAGCCATGCAGTCATTGCTGCTGCTTTTTGTTTCGACAGCGAGTTTCGGTGCCGAAGTACACCGCTGCCAGAACGAAGCCGGACAACTGGTTTTTCAGGATCATCCGTGCGACAGCGGTAACGCTGCCATCACCGCCCCGGCACCGACCACCAGCGTGGCCGAGCAACAATCGGCGCGACAGGAATGTGAGCAGTGGTCGCAACTTGGTTATCTGGCAGCAGTCGCCCGCGATGCCAAGCAGCCACAGCAACATGTGCTCGAGCGCTACGGCCGCGATGGTCTTGATGACGGCGAGCGCGCTGCGATTGACTGGGCCTACCGGGAATCGAGCACGGCACCGACTGAAATCAAGCGCGCGATTCGGCAAGACTGCCTGCGCGAACGTCTGCAGGAAAGCAACTCGGTCCGGTTCGGCTACGATCCGGAAAAACGACCGGGCGATTTCTTGATCGGCAGCGCAAAATTTCATCTGGCGAGTCTGACGCCGTGGGTCCTCGATCACACCCAGTCAGGCAAGACCCACGCCAACCTGCAACTGTTTGCCACCGGTGGCGATCCGGGTCGCATGTATGGTCTGTGCCGGCTGGAACAAGAACCGCTCGATCAGCAGAAAGCCGAGGCCACGTTGCGGGCAAGCGCACTGACCAGTGAAGCTGATCCGGCCAGTCTGCACCAACCAGTCGTCAGCCATCAGCCCCACGCGGATGGCTTGTTCAGCTACATCAGCCTGCCGCTGCGCCCGGCTCCGGACCGTTCCGCCGCCGAGCTGAAATTGCCGCGCCATATCACCCATGGCCTCTACAGCAAAGGTTCGCTGCACTGCCAATACCGCGTCGAGACCTATTTGCCGGACGGCCCCGCCCGACGCGCCGCGCTCGACACCATGCGGTCGGTGTATCCGCGGCCCTGACCGGGCGGCAGGCAACACAGTCACCAGCACGAGCCGGCGGTGCGTCGACACCGCTTCCCGCCGACCGCGCGTACGGCGGATTAACGGCTCGGTGCACCGAACATACGTCGGCCAATCTCCTCGGGATACCGCGCGCGTCGGCTAACCTCCTCGGGGTATGGCGGAACCGCCCCGCGTTTCCGCCGCATGTTTGCCCGCAATACGCTGATTGCATTTAAGCAATGCTACATTCGGCACGAAGCCCTACGGGCGTTCCGCCCTACGCAATCCTGTCGAATGACGCACCAGCCGTTCGCAAGGGACAATCCCTACATTCAAGACGAGTTCGCACAAGGCAAAATAGGGAAACGCAGCCAGCCTCGCAAGGCGCAATGTGCCGGACGCGCTGACGAGTGGTTGTAGCTCGATTGAATGCGCCCTACACTCGTCGCGTACCCGCCCCGGCGGGCCGCAACAAACCGACAACCAAAGAGTATTGCCAGATGAATCTCGACGCCGCCTCTTTTTCGGACGACGAAGCCGAGCAAATGGAAGCACTGATGACAGCCTTTGCGAATCTTGTTGTTCGCGGCGTCGATGCGGAAGAGTTCTGTTCCAGCGCGCCACTACTGATTCAACATGTGGCACCGTCGATGATCCCGGCAACCATTCCCTCCGATGAGCAGGAACGGGGCTTGCGGCTGATGGCGCGTCAATTCTGGAACCAGATGCCGTTGCCACAAAACGGCTTTCTGCCGGCGCCATTACCGGAGCCCGAGCGCAATACCCCCTGCGTGTGCGGCTCGGGGCAGAAATACAAGCATTGCTGCATGGAGATCGAGCGCGGCTTGCACAGGCAATGGCAAACCATGCCCTTGCTGCCCTATGTCTTGTCGGCGCTGCCCAAAAAGGCGCTCGCCGAAGTTCCGGTCTTGCGCCTGCCTGCAGAGCAGTTGCAGATGACGGTGGATGATTGGTTGCAAGAATCACCTGACTGCGTTGTCAAGTTGCTGGAGCCGGCGTTTGGCAAGCTTGACCAGCTGCATGACAAGCATGCCTGGATGTATGGCGCGCTCTGCGCGGCTTACGATGAACTGAACAAGCCGCGCAAGAAGCAGCAGCTGCAGGCCCGCGTATTGACCGCGCCTAACCGTCAGCTGCGCTCCGAAGCGTTACAGCATCAAGTGACCCAGCTCAGTGACAAAGGGGATTTCGCAGCGGCATGGCAGGCGTTTCAACTGGCCATGCGGACCACGCCAGATGACCCGCACTTGTCACATCTGGAAGTGTTGATTCTGCAGAGCGAAGGCAAGACGGAGCTGGCTCGTGAGCGAGCGCTGTACTGGATACAACGCCTGAAACGCGACAAGAAGTACGATCACTCCCGTCTGATTGAAGCATTGGAGGCGCTCAGCACCGATCCGGCAGCCCTGCACTACGACATGGCGACCCGACAACTTCCCGAGCTGGCTGACTGGGCGAAGACCATTGCCCAACTTCCGCCACCTGAGCTGCATTACCAGCTCAATGGCGACGATGTGATGGCGGCGCTCACACCCGATTCAGCCTTACGCAAGATCGAGGCAAAATGGGCGGCAATCTTCCCGCAGGAGAAGCCCTCCCTGACGCACATGCAGGTGATGGATCATGAGGGTTTGGCCGAGCTGGACAAATGGCCCGGCTGGCTGACCAAGCATCCGTTGGCGTGGCAGAGCTTTGACATTCTCGATGACATCATTTTGCTGTTGATGGCACTACCGGTAACACCGCAAGCCATGCAGAAGTCTTTACTGGAACCGGTGCTGCAACATGCCCATGCCCTCTGGCAACTGCTATTGGTCAGCAAACCGGCAACGCAGACGGTGCCGTGGGGTGTCCACGGTAACCGCCCAGCGCTGCGTCTGTTAGCGCAGAAGGCGGTGATGCATTTTCATGCCAACCAGGAACAGGAGTATTTCACGACACTGGAGCTCATGCTGGCATTGAATCCGAACGACAATCATGGCTTCCGTGATGAGCTCTCTAGCTACTATTTGCGCCACGATCTGCTGGATAAAGCGAACGCGCTGCACGCCCGCTACACAGGCGATCGCGCGCACATGACTTTCAATGAAGTGCTGGCACGATATGCCAGTGGCGACAGGGCTGCCGCACTGCGGCTAGCACAACAGGCCAAGCAAAAATTCCCCGAAGTTTGCAAAATGCTGCTGGCCAAAAGTCCCAAGCAACCCAAGCTGACACCGGGAACCGTGCAGTACGGCGGCAAGGACGAGGCTTGGTACTATCGTCAAGCCATGCACGCAGAATGGCAGAAACGGGGGGCCCTTGATTGGTTGCGAACCACTTGAGGCTCCTCGGAGTTCGACACGCCGAGAAGGGAAGCTGTATTGGTTCTGACTTGTTCTGACACGGTTCTTGGGAAGAGCTGGGTTACCCGGTTTGATGGAATTGCGAAGTGGCATGAACCGAACAAGGAGTAACCCGCAAGGAATGGTGCAAATCAGGCCGTCATCAAACACAAGCTTGAGCTGCTGGATCCGGCAAAGGAGCTGGGCAACGTCTCGCAAACCTGTCGCGCCATGGGCGTGTCGCGCGATACCTTCTATCGTTATCAGGAAGCGCAGGAGCAAGGTGGCATCGATGCGCTGCTGCACAAGGACCGGCGCCGTCCCAACCGGGAGCATCGGGTTGATGATGCCATTGAGCATACCGTCCGCGACCACGCCGTCGGACAGCCGGCGTACGCCCAGGTACGGGTCAGCAACGAACTGCACCAACGCGGCGTGTTGGTCAGCCTCTCCGCCGTTTGCCGCATCTGGCTACGTGCAGCTCTCGCCAATTTCACGCAGCGACTGAGCGCACTGGAAAAGCATGTTGCTGGCATCGGTGTCGTGCTGACCGAAGCGCACGTCGTGGTGCGCGAACGCACGAGTGACGATGATGCGGCATGCGGTGAAGTCGAGACGGCGCCCCCGGATTGCCCCGGTTCGCAGGTGGCGTTCCATGTCGGCACGACGCAGCGCGTCGGCCGGATTCATCAGCAGACCTATGTCGCCAGCCATTGCAGAATGGCTTCGTCACGCTGCACATCACCAAGACACCGATCACCACGACGAATCTACTGAATGACAAGGTGCTGCCATGCTTCGCTGAACTCGAGGTGCCGGCACTACGTATCCTGAGCGACCGCGGTACCGAGTTCCGCGGCAACGCCGAGCAGCATGAAGACCAGCTGTACCTCGCCATCAACGACGTCGCGTACACCAAGACCAAAGCCGCTTCGCCACCGACCTGCAGCATCTACCGGCTGCCCCGTCTGAATTTCATTGCGATCACGGCAAAACCGGTCGCATCCTCGCTCCGTCTCATTGCCTGACTCCACTACTGAAGTGGAGAACACATTGGGAAAGGTGGATAAATGGCTTCTCAAAAATTGTTGACCTGGCTGCTGGTCACATTGCTGGCGGTAACAACCGGACAGGCATTTGCCGCTGCGGCATCAGTGGATGACCCGGCGGATAGCCCGCCGGACCATGCGGCGCTGCGCGCGCGATTTGCCACGCTGCTTGAAGAAAACAAGGTGCCGGGCGTGAGTTATGCGGTTTTCACGGCCGACGGTGTACAGCTGCTTGATGCGATGGGCGAAGCGGATGCCACGAGCAAACAGCCGCTGACCCCGCACACCCGGATGCGGATTGGCTCGGTCACCAAAGTGTTTACCGCGTTGCTGATACTGCGCGCCGTTGAGGCCGGCAAATTCCGGCTCGACACCCCCGTCAAAGACATCCTTCCCGACTTGCCGCTGGTGAATCCCTACGAGCAGAGCGCACCAGTACGCATCATTCACCTGCTGGAACATACCGCCGGCATTGACGACATGCAGCTCGGCAGCATCTATCGCGCCGCGGAAACACGCGACAGTCATTTTCGGGTGGCGCAGCATGATGCCAAGTCGCTACGCGTGCGTTGGCAGCCAGGCACCCAATGGTCCTACAGCAACAGCGGTTACACCGTACTTGCGGCATTGGCGGAAAAAGTTTACGACAAGGATTGGGAAAGCCTGGTGCAGGAGCAGGTACTGGCACCTTTGCAACTGAATGAAACGGAGGTCACTGCCGCTGACGCCACCAAGCACGCGCATGCCAGCGGGTACCGCGGTGATGAGCAACGACCTGTCGGTGTACCGTTTTTCTGGCACCGTGCGGCCAGCTCGATTTGGTCTACCGCAGGCGATCTGGCTGTGCTCGGCCGCTTTTTATTGACCGAAGGCGCGAGCCGACCCGGTGTGATCAGCACGCAATTGTTGCGCGACATGCGCCGCGTACACACCACCCAGGCAGCACAAGCCGGTTTGCAGTGGGGCTATGGACTGGGTTTGTATCAGCAACAGTTCAAAGGACTACCGATGATCGGCCACAACGGCGTGATCGATGGTTTTGCTGCGAATGTCTTCTTCAGCCCCGAATTGGGCATGGGTTTTGCGGAAATTCACAACAGTGACAATACCGTGGTCAAGTTCGGGCGCGCGCTGTCCGGCTATCTTCAGATGCAGCGCCCACAAACGACCATAGCGCCGACGGCAGCGGTCCCATTAGGCGACGCCGACGCAGCTCAAGTAAATGGTTGGTATCGCATGAGCAACACCCGTAATCATCTGATGCGCGGCGCGGATTATCTGGTTGGTGCCAGTCATCTGAACTGGCGCGACAATGCCCTTCAACTGGAGCCGCTGACCGGTGAGCCACAACAGTTTCATTACGTGGGCAATGACCTCTGGCGCGACTCGCAGCGCAAGCGTGCCGACTCCGTTATGTTGCGCGATGCCGATGGTAATGTCACCGCCTTTGAAGCCGACGGCATCTACCTCGAACGGGTGAGCGCCTTCAGCGTGTTTGCCCCGATCATCGCCATTGTCCTTGGTCTGCTCGCGCTGCTGACTGCACCATTCGGCCACCGTCGGGCGTTGGCCAATCCGTGGCCGCGGCGATGGAACGCCCTTGCCCTGGTCGCGTTTGCTTGCATCATCGCAGGTCTTTCGATGATCGACAGTCTCGCTACGGCAGCCACCGTTGGCCGCGGTCCAATGCTGCTGTTTGTCGGCACGATTTTGCTGCCGCTGGCGGCGGTGGCCGGGGTAATCGCCATCGCTCGCGCCTGGTCGCAACCAGGCTCAACGCTAGCCAAATGGCGCTGTGCCGCTGGCGCCGCTGGTGCGCTCACCCTGAGCATTTACTTTGCCTGCTTCAATTGGTTGGCACTTGGCTTGTGGTGGAATTGAGCGCATTTTGCCTGACAAAATGCGGCAAACTCATGTTGCCCGAGGTGTGCGACTGCGCATACAGCGGAGTAAACCCCCGGCAAAGCCGGGGGGTTATCAAGGTGAGCCGCTCAAAGCAGCATGAAGCGTTCGCTAAGGAAACTCTGATCAAGTTTTGAGACTGTCATGCCGGCGAAAGCCGGTATCTATTTTCACCGGTTCAAGTGGACCCCGGCTTTCGCCGGGGTGACAAGTGCATTTTCATTTCAGACTTAATCAGAGACTCCCTAACGCGAACACCGTTACTGGCGCCACCTGAAGATGGCAGGCTTCACAGCAACCTCAGCGGGTCGAGGTGCTGTCCTATTTGACATTGCGAGACGACGCGCTGCTGAGATCTTTGTACGCCGCCGGCACATTCAGCCCCGGATGCACCCAATCAAACAATGCGTAACCACGGAACTCCGGCAACGTCACCGCCTTGACGGTTTGTTCCAAACTCAGACCCTGCTCAACTGCCTGCCGCACCTGATCACGGACGGCGGTCAGGTAGTCGATATGCCAAAGCAGATCCGGCTTGCGTAACGGCACGCCATGACCGGGCACAATGCGCGCATCGTCCGGCAAAAACGCATAGACGCGTTTCAGTGTGTCCAGTGTCGCCAGCAAATGCCCATCGAGCAACCACGGCAACGCGGGCTTGCTGGCAATGATCGGGTTGCCGCTCCACAGCACTTTGCTTTGTGGCTCCCACACCCACAGATCGCCGCCCGTTTGGGCGAAACCGAAGTCGATGATATCGACGGTTTTGCCCCCAAGATCCAACTGCAGCCTACCGCCTTCTGGCAGAAGAATATCGGCCGGGCGCGCTTGGATGGACTCAATGCCTCGACCCGTGCCAAAGTACTGCATCATGAACGCTTTGTCGTCTGCCAAGTGCGCGGCGATGTAGCGCTGGGTATGGCTGTGCTGCACGATCTTGGTTGTCGCGGGCAGGTACATGTTGCCAAAGGAGTGATCGCCATGCGCGCTGGTGTTGACGGCATACAGCAGCGGTGTGTCCCCTGCCTGCGGGTTGAGTGACCGCGCTTGGTTGTACAGGCGCTCATTGAGCATGGTGTCGATGAGCAGCGCGCCTTTGCTGCCAACGATCAGCCCGCCACTGGTGGCGGCCGCACCACCGCTGGCATTGAGCTGGGGCGCATCCTTGGCGTAAAAGGCGTACACACCTTCGGCCAGCTTTTCACGGGTCAATTCCACGCGGTTGCCATCCCAAATCGGTTCACCAGCCTGCGCAGCCAGGACCAAGCCCAGGCTGAGCCCGCCTAGAAGGAATAATCGGTTCATGAGAGTCTCCGAGAAGTTGTTCAGGGTCTCAGGCTAGTCTTGTCATTTTTGCAATACAATTACCGAAAAATGGCAGCCAGGCTTGCAATTATGCAAAAGGCCGAAGACCTCAACGACCTCCGCTTGGTCGCCCTGATCGCCGAAACCGGTTCCTTGTCCGGCGCCGCTGAACGACTCGGCGTGAATCACGCTACGGTATTTCGCCGCCTAGGCCAGCTGGAGGGCCGCTTGGGAGTGCGCGTCTTCGAGCGCAGCGGCGGCCGTTACCATGCAACCGCCGCCGGTGAGGAGCTGGCCAAAACCGGGGCCCAGCTGCACGATTTGGCTACACAAGCGCTGCTCAAAGTTGCCGGCCAGGATCTGAGACCAAAGGGCATGGTTCGCATTTCGACGACCGATAGCGTTGCGCAGGCGTTGTTGCCACCAATCTTGGCGCGATGCCGTCAGCAGTATCCGCAGATCACGCTGTCAGTCGAGGTGGAAAACCGGGCGGTGAATCTCTCCAAACGCGATGCCGATATCGCCATTCGACCAACGCAGCAGCCGCCAGAGCACCTGATCGGCAAATGCCTTGCGCCATTGAATTTCTCTGTGTATGGCGGAACGCGCTACATCAAGGAAGCCGGTGCGCGAACCTTGGCACAACACGAATGGATAGCACTGGATGAATCCTTTAGCGGCCACCGAACCTTACGTTGGTTAGAGAACATCAAACCACTTGCCGACGTGGGTTACCGCACCAACAGCTTTGGCAACATCCGGCAAACCTGCATCAACAGCCTCGGCTTGGCCTTGCTGCCCGCCATTCTCGGAGACAACACCCCTGGGCTGGTTCGCATCGGCGAGAGGGTGCCGGAATGCGCCGTCAACCTTTGGCTGTTAACACACCCCGACCTGCGCGAAACCACACGCATTAAAGTCGTCTTCCAGTTTTTGCAGATCAACCTGGAGGCAGCGCTGAAACCCTTCAGCAACGAGCCCAGATAGCGTGGTTACTGCCCGAACAGACACCTTTGGTGAAGCGTAGGCGTACGCATGAAATATTCATGCCGTATGAAGCATGCTTGCGCGCATTCGCACCTTGCACATACCGGAGAATATTCGCGCACACTCACCTAACCACAGCACTGCCAGTACGAACGCCATAACAAACACCGCCGACATCTTGTGTGACGGTTCGGCGTGCAAGCCGGCTTCAATTTGACGGTGATTTTTCCGGCACCGTTATCGCAGGCATCGGCACCAACACGCGCCACCACCGTCAATGCACTGTTACATTTCCTGGCTTTATCCGTGTGTACAAAACCGTTTACGTTGCAGGCACTGACCAATTTTTGCGGTGGAGTTACACACATGAGAACGCAGGCAATCGCCACACTGCTGTCGTTGACCTTGGCCATCGCAGCCAGCGCCAACAGCAACACAACCAGCGAAACAATTGCCAACAGCAGCGACTGCAAAGATATCAGCCCCTATCTGAAAGCGCGGGAGGTCGTTGCGGATTTGGGCCGCATCGTGGCACCGAATGGCGTTCAGGACAGCTACAAAACCCGCATCGGTGGCATTGAGCAATGGCTGAGCGTGCGTGGCCAGGACAAGGCCAACCCGATGATCCTGTTTGTGCACGGCGGCCCGGCCTCACCGGCAATGCCCAGCCTGTGGCAGTTCCAGCGGCCGCTGGAGGAATACTTCACGGTGGTGCATTGGGATCAGCGCGGTGCCGGCAAGAGCTTCAATGAAACCGATCCGGCCGCCATCAGCGACAGCATCCGCATCAGCCGTTATGTCGACGATGCCATTGAGGTGGCCGAGCATCTGCGCCAGCGCTACGGCAAAGACAAGCTGATTCTGCTGGGGCATAGCTGGGGCACCATCATCGGTTTCAGTGCGGCATTGAAACGGCCGGAGCTGTTCCATGCCTATGTCGGTATTGGCCAGGTCATCAACGTCCGCGACAACGAGCGGATCAGTTTCGATTACGGACTTGCCCAAGCCAAGGCGCATGGCAATCAGGCCGCTGTCGACGAGATGATGCGCATCGCGCCCTACCCCGGCGATGACCCCATCACCCGCGAGCGCATCATCACCGCACGCAAATGGGCACAGCATTACGGCGGCCTCAGCGCGTTCCGCGACAACTCCAGCTACTACTACAAGGCGCCGCTGCTGTCGCCCGACTACAGCATGCTGGATGTCTGCGCCATCAACCGCGGCAATGTCTTCACGCTGGGGCGGGTGTTGGATGAATTTCTGCAAGTCGATTTCAAAGCCGTGGAGCGCTTCCCGATCCCGGTCTTGATGTTCATGGGCCGGCACGACTACACCACGCCATCGGAGCCCACTGCCGCCTGGCTGGAGAGGGTCAACGCGCCGTACAAAAAGGCCATCTGGTTTGAGCGCTCCGCCCATATGGTGCCTTGGGAAGAACCCGGCAAAACCTTGGTCAGCCTGCTGACCCATGTCCGGCCGCTGGCGCTGCCGGAGGAGAAGGCGAGCGCAGCTCCGTGACGCGTGATGCAACAGCAGATGCAGCCACCCGTCAGACGCCCGCATCGCGGCGCTCAGGCAGAGGCCACTGAACAAGGAACCGGGCACGTGCGCAAATGCCGTTCATGACGCGCTGGTCCGTGAGCGGGTTCGCGTCATGGCAGCGCGCCACAGACCCTACGCTGCCGTAAGCCGTCCACTTTTCGACAACCTGGGTGCAACCGGCACGTGCGCTGTGACCGCCATGTCGTCACATTCGGGCCCGCGCTAGCGGCAAGCGTGATAGGCAACGGCATGAGCGCGGCTGCAGACGGTACCGGCCAAGCTCGCTAAAATGCCCCGCCTGCCACCAAGGAAGATGCCCAAGATGCCATTTCGCGCCGTACTGATTGCCTGCCTTCTGTTGCTTTCCGCCTGTACCAGCCTGCCCGAGCGCCCTGCCGCCGGCCGGAACGGCGTCGGTCGAGTTGGTTATTGGGTGCAGTTGAACGACAGCCCGATGCACAGCCATGCCTCCGGCGGCATGGCCGGCGATTACAACCGTCCCTACCCGCACATCTCGTGGGCGTTGACTGACTACGTCAACAAGGCGCTGGCCAGCCGGTTTGCTGCAACCACCAGGTTCCAGCTGTTCGATCTGAAAGCCGAGGGGTATCGCCTGGAGGACTTGCGGGGCTTGGTCACGCTGCAAGAAAACCAGTTCACGGTTGCCGATGGCAAACGCGCGTTGCTGGCGAGGCTGCGTCAGCAACATGCGCTTGATTTCGTCGTGCTGATTCACCCGTTTGCCGCCGGCGCGACATCGTTCTGCACACCGATGGGTTACTGCACGTCGCTGAATGGCATTGGCACCGGCCTTTTCACCAAATCCGAAATGTTCGGTTATGCCTACAAAGCCGTGCTCGGTGCCCAGTTCGATATTTACTCCCTTGAGCCGGCAGCCACACTCAGTGCCTACTCGCCGACCACCACCCCCAACCTGATGTTCCCCATCAACAGTTTTGCCAAACCGGCCAGCTGGAAAAACATCACCGAGCAAGAATGGGCACCGGTAAAACGGGAGGTGCTGGCAGCCGCGGACGATTTGGTAAATCGGGTGGTGAACAGCCTGCTGGGCATCGACGCCAGCTGCCCCTATCAAGCACCGCAGGATGGCGCCAAGTTCAGTTACGGTCCGCGAACCGGTTGCGTGGCGCAGGCACGCACCAGGCCGTCGCAAAGCGAGTGAGATGAAAAAGCATGACGAACCACAACACGATGCCGAGCAAGGAACCGGATTACACCCGTTACAGCCTTGAGCAACTGGAGCGCGCCCGGCGCAGCATTGACGTCGAGCGGTTTCCGGAGCGGACCCGGATCCTCGACATTCTGATCGCCGATCGCAAGCTGCGCGCCGCCGAAGCGGCCGCCACGCAAGCACCGCCGCCGGCAACGACAGAAGAATCCTGGTTCGACTCACGCCGACGCGCCCTCGAGTACAAAACCCGGGGGCAGGTACTGCTGGCGGCGGCCGGTACGCTGATCATCGCTGGCGGTGGTGTGGCCATCATGCTGCAACAGGATCTGACCGATCGCTCGCTGCAGATTTTTTTCTTTATCTGGTGTGCGGGTCTGCTGGTCAATCTCGGGCACTTGCTGCTGGAGTATCGCCGTCTCGCACCGCCTGCCGCGGCCACAGTGATAACGCAGGCGACCGCGCCGGTGTCGGCACCGCCCCCGGCACGCCGCACCGAGGTCACCGCAAGTGACCAGCCGCGCGGCCCGGCGGCATCGCCCATCGAGCGGCTTTGATCGATACCGCGCGTACGGCGACTAATCTCCCCGGGGCAGGGCGACACCGCACAGTGTTTCCGCCGCATTTGCCCATTAATGCACTCATCGCATTTCAGCAGTGCCACATTCGGCGGAAAACCCTATGGGTGTTCCGCCCTGCGCAAGCTGAGCCAAGAACGAAGTCGCCGGCGACACGTCAATCGCTTCGTGCTCAGCACACTTGAATTCGCGGTAGCCACCATCATCTCCTGTCCCTGATCAGCATCACAAGGAACGCGCAGCCATGCTGCAGGACTGGCTGGGAACACTGTTGCCGTGGCTGCTCGTATTCGGCTTGTGCGCCGGGTTCGTCTGGTTGGTAGCCGCGGCCAGGCGTCGCCGGGCGACGGCCTTTGTGATCGGCGCCTTCCTCCAGATGCTGTTGCCGGATCCTTACGCCGAACGCACGATTGAAGTCGTTCAGAACCGCAAGAAGGAAGTCATCCGAAAGCGCGATGAAAACGGCGCGCCGCCCGATGACACGCCCATCAGCCGCCAGTGACATCGCCCCACGGTCTCTTGCAATTGCCCCGGCAACCGGCAAAAGCCGGCAGTTTTTTCGCGTCAAGCTGCATTGAACCCATGTCTCAAGCGGCAAAAAAAACGGGGCCTTGCGGCCCCGGTATTGCAATGGCAGCGCCACTCAGTCGAACTGGTAATCCGGCGCAGCAGCGGCCGGTTTCTTGTCCTCCGGCGCGTCGGTGACCATGGCTTCGGTGGTCAGCATCAGCCCGGCGACGGAGGCGGCGTTTTGCAGCGCTGTGCGGGCAACCTTGGTCGGGTCGATGATGCCCATCTCGAGCATGTCGCCGTAGCTTTCGGTCTGGGCGTTGTAGCCGTGGTTGATGCTGCTGTGCTGGCGCACCTTGTCGAGGATCACACTCGGTTCGGCACCGGCATTGGCGACAATCTGGCGGAACGGCTCCTCCATCGCGCGCAGCGCAATGCGGATGCCGGCCTTCTGGTCCTCGTTGACGGCTTTCGGTTCGGCCTTGCGCACCGCGTCGGCGGCACGCACCAGCGCGATACCGCCACCGGGAATGATGCCCTCCTCCACGGCAGCGCGGGTGGCATGCAGGGCGTCGTCGACCAGATCTTTTTTCTCTTTCATCTCCACTTCGGTGGCGGCGCCGACCTTGATCACGGCCACACCGCCCGACAGTTTGGCGATGCGTTCCTGCAGCTTCTCGCGATCGTAGTCGGAACTGGTTTCCTCGATCTCCTTACGGATGAGCTTGACCCGCGCCTCGATGTCGGCTTTCTTGCCGGCACCGTCGACGATGGTGGTGTTGTCCTTGTTGATGATCACCCGCTTGGCGCTGCCGAGCTGCGCCAGTTCGGCTTTTTCCAGGCTCAGGCCCACTTCTTCGGCAATGACCTGGCCACCGGTCAGGATGGCGATGTCCTGCAGCATGGCCTTGCGCCGATCGCCAAAGCCCGGCGCCTTCACCGCTACGGCTTTCAGAATGCCGCGCAGGTTGTTGACCACCAGTGTCGCCAGCGCCTCGCCTTCGATGTCCTCCGCGATCAGCACCAGCGGCCGGCCGGCCTTGGCGACGGCTTCCAGCACCGGCAGCAGCTCGCGGATATTGCTGATCTTCTTGTCGCAGAGCAGGACATAGGGGTTGTCGAGCTCGACCTGCATTTTCTCGCGGTTGGTGATGAAGTACGGCGACAGGTAGCCGCGGTCGAACTGCATGCCTTCAACAATATCCAGTTCATTGACCAGCGACTTGCCTTCTTCCACCGTGATGACACCGTCGCGGCCGACTTTGGCCATGGCCTTTGCGAGGATGTCGCCGATGTCGGTATTCCAGTTGGCCGATACCGTGGCCACCTGGCCGATGGCCTTGTTGTCGGTGCAGGGTTTGGACAACTTCTGCAATTCGGCCACGGCAGCGGTGACCGCCAGATCGATACCGCGCTTGAGATCCATCGGGTTCATGCCGGAAGCCACCGCCTTGTGGCCTTCCTGGACAATGGCACGGGCCAGCACGGTGGCGGTGGTGGTGCCGTCACCGGCGAGATCGGCGGTTTTCGACGCCACTTCCTTGACCATCTGGGCGCCCATGTTTTCGAACTTGTCTTTCAGCTCGATCTCCTTGGCCACCGATACCCCATCCTTGGTCACCCGCGGCGCGCCAAAACTCTTGTCGAGAATGACGTTGCGGCCTTTCGGACCCATGGTCACCTTGACCGCATCGGCGAGAATGTTGACGCCACGGAGCATGCGTTCACGCGCATCCTGGGAGAACGAAATCACTTTTGCACTCATGCGGCTTTCTCCTGCACTGCGGCCGTGTCAACAACGGCCAGAATGTCGGTTTCCTTGATGACGAGATAAGTCGTGCCGTCCAGTTTCACTTCGGTGCCGGCGTACTGGGCAAACAGCACCCGGTCACCGACTTGCACCGACAGCGGCTGGCGCTGGCCATTGTCGAGGCGCAGCCCTTCGCCAACGGCGATCACCTCACCCTGGCTGGATTTTTCGGTTGCCTGATCGGGAATGACGATACCGCCTTTGGTGGTGGTTTCCGCCGCCAGGCGACGAATGACCACACGGTCATGGAGCGGTTTGATATGCATTGAGAATTCCTCCCAAATGAATTCATTCACACATAAAAAAACGCTGGAAATGCCGGAGACCGTACCGCTGCCGGCCGGCCTCCGGGCGGCAAAGTAGGGACGGCTCGGCCGGTTTCAAGAGGGCCGACTGGCCCGATGTCCGGTACCGCGGCGACCGGCCGGGCGCGCCGGCGGCTTGCATCGTGCCGCCGGCGCGTTATCTTTTTCCGGTAGGGGTTTTGCTGGCGGGAGGTGTGGCGTGGCGGCACACACGAAGCAGTTGTTCGAGGGCAAACTGGCCGACTATTTCCGGACCCGGCTCGACGCCTGCGCGGAAGCGCTGGCGCCACCACCGCAGCACGACACCCTGTGGTACATCGCCTCCCTGCTGGCCCGGTTGGGCGACAGCAACCACCTGTTCAGCTACGAAGACGGTCGTCAGCAGCTGCGGCCGCTGGCGCTGCTCTACAAGGATGCGCACGAGGCCGGCCCCGGCCAGGAGCGCTGCCTCATCCTGCGCCAGCTTGGCGATCAGGCATTGTTCGTCGGCGCGCTGTTTCCGGAGCGTTACGCCCGGCGCGGCCTGCGTCAGGCGTATTTCGTCGGCATGGGCGGCGGCGCCTACGACTACCTGGCCGAACACGCCGACAGCCATCGCTCGATGTTTGCCGAGCTGGCGACGCGCTTTGCCGAGTTTCTCGAACTGCTGGCCGAGGCCTGCACCCGCGAATCGGCGCACGACGCCAGCGACGTCATGGCGTTGTACCAGCGCTGGCACCGGACCGGCTGCGCCCGCAGCGCGCAGCGGTTGCGCCGCATCGGCATCAGTCTTGATGAAGCAGATGGCATTCATTGAGCGGCGGTGACAAACCCGTCTCCCGACCGCCGGCAGGACGCTCCTGTGTTGCCGGCGCCGTCACTAGCACCGGCCTGTGCGATCCCGCTACCGGGCATACAGTAATGGCCTGTCCGCGCCGGAGTGTTCAGTGACAGCGGAAGCGTTACACGTTCAAAGTGCTTTCCTGCCACCGCCAGTTTTGCCACCATGACTCACTTTTTGGCATGGAGCCTCAACCCTTGAGTGCGCTTGGTATGCAGAACGGACGGTTTACCGTAATCCAGTGCTTGATCGTGGCCGTGTGGCTTCACGCCGCCGAAGCGGCGACGCCTGCGGAGGTAACTTCCGACTGGTCGAACGTTGCCGAGCAGGCCTTGCCGGCAATCGTTCAGGTGGACGTGGCTGGCGAGAAGCCAACGCGCAAACTCGGCTCACCGTTTTTCGATCGCTTTGTTGGGCAGACTCGGCCACATAACGCCACCGGTTCGGGCTTCATCATTGGCGCGGACGGTCATGTGCTGGCGGCTGCGTCGGTCTTTGCGAATGCCAATCGCATATTCGTCACCTTGCAAAACGGCACCCGGCACCCGGCCCGATTGCTCGGCCGCGACGAACTGCTCGACATCGCCTTGCTGAAAATCGATGGCGTCAGCAACTTGCCGTTTCTGCAATGGCAGAGCGACAAGAATCTGCGCATGGGCGTTCCGGTTGCCAGCATTGGCTACCCGTTCAGTCTCGGCGCCACGTTGACCACTGGCGTGGTCAGCGCCACGCAGCGACGGCTGCCGGATCAATCCTGGGTGCCGTATGTGCAGACCAGTGTGCTGATTGAACGCGGTCATGCCGGCAGTCCGCTGCTGGACGCGAACGGTCGCGTGGTGGGCGTATTCAGCGCCATCTACACCAGTAGCGGCAGCTTCAGCGGGATCTCGCTGGCCGTGCCGGCCGATTTGATTCAACCGGCGCTGACGGAGCTGAAAACATCCGGCTCGGTTTCTCGCCCGCAAGCAGGCCTTAAGGCATTCGAGGAATGGTATCCGAATGAGCTCGAACCGCCGCAGGCACAATATCTGCGCGTTGTAATTGAATCGGTTTTACCGGGCTCGCCGGCCGAACAGGCTGGCTTGAAGACGGGCGATGTGGTGACCCGCTACGGCGATAACCCGATTCATGGTTTCGCCGATCTGGCCATGCATGTAGCCCTGAGTCGCGCCGGCACGCCTTACCCGATTACCGTGCTGCGCGATGACAAGCCGCTGACACTGTCGCTGACACCGACCATCACCCGCGCCGACAATACATCAGCGGATCTGGCAGACGATCACGCCGCTGCGCGTGAAGCCTTGAATGAGGACGACGACAGCATTTGACCTGCTTTCGGGCTCACGCCGTGTTGGCACGATGGTCGACCCATGCTCGCAACCGCCCGTTCAGCGCGCCCAACTTGGTGCTGATGAGCGTTTCCATTTTGGCCTATAGGCTTCGGTCAAACAGTGCGACGACGAACCAGGCCTTGTCGTCCTGCCAGTGGCAGCGGTACTGCCAACCAGCGCGCGCTGCCATGGCGCTGAATAGCGGCAGCGGGTACTTGTAGGAGTACTCGGTCAAGATGGTCTCGTCAGCCGCCAGATTGACCGTTACATCGCGCCAACGCACAGTGGTCGCACGCCGCACTCGCAGGTGCATTTCGATACGGTGGGCGCTTTCGTTGTAGTGGGCAGCATGGGCAAAATCGTCAGGCTCCAGCTGAAAGCCGCGCCGTCGCAAATGGTGCAACATGTTGAGATGAAATGCGGCCGTGATGCCGGCCGCATCGTTGTAAGCCGCATGGAGAATGGGTTCGGCTTTCGGCACATCGAATCCGACAAGCAGGTTGCCATCGGCACCCGCCAGCATCGCCAGCTTGTGCAGCCAGTCGGTCGCCTCATCCGGCGCAAAATTGCCGATCGAAGAGCCGGGATAAAAAATGGTGCGCGCGCCGCCCGGCAGCAGGCTTTGCACTTGCGGGATCACGTTGCGGAAATCACCGACCAGCAGGTGCACTGGAATGGTGGGGTGGCTGGCATGCAACGCGATTGCCGCCTGTTGCAGGGGCGCCGCGGCGATATCGAGCGCAACATACGCCGCCATATGAGGCTCAGACAGCAGCATGGCGGCTTTCTCGCAGCTGCCGGCACCCGGCTCAATCCACACCCGGTGGTTGCCACAGGCGTGCAGAATGTCCTGCTTGTACCGCTGCAGAATCTGTTGCTCGGTACGCGTCAGATAGTATTCTGGCGTCTCGGTGATTTGCTGGAACAGCGCACTGCCGGCATCATCGTAGAACAGATGAAACGGCAGTTGCCGGGGTTGCCGGGCCAGCCGCATGATGATGTCGTCGTTCTCACGATCGCTGCGTTGGTCCGACAACTGAAATAGCTGAACATTGGCTGTCACGGCGCCTCCCGCCGAGTGAGCTCACACTTGCCGTCTTGCCGTCTTGCAGGCTTGCAGGCTTGCAGGCTTGTCGGCCGGCAAGGCCGCCGGCACACACCAGACGGTTATGAACACGGCAGTCGCTTCATGGCGACGCTGACCAGAGTGGATGGCACACCAGCACATTGCAAGCAGAAATCAGGAAAATGCCGACGGCCTGATCACGCCTTGCGCTGGTCTGATGCCGGCCGGCACGCCGTACTGCAAGCGGTCACCTCCTGCCAGACAAAATGTCTGTGTTGCTTGCCATTGCAGCAGCATCAGCTCGGCCAACAAATTGAGTGTCGCCAATGAGTGCTGAATTGCCTTCATCAAGCATGTCGGGGTCTGAACTGGCGGCGGCTTTCATGCGGCAGCGTGAGCATACCCGCAGCTATTTGCAGCAGCTGCGTGGCGATGAAGACTGGATAGGACAAGTGCATCCGGCGCTGAACCCACCGCTCTGGGAGTGGCTTCACATCAACTGGTTTGCCGAGTACTGGTGCTTGCGGCATCAACCTGGTGCGGCGACAACCGCCTCCTGGCTGGCAGATGCCGACAGCCGGTTCAATTCCGCGGTGCTGGCTCATGATCAACGCTGGCATACCGACTACCCCCGCCGGTCCGTCGCGCAGGAATATGATGCTTATGTTGCAGCGGCCGTGACCGCCGCCGTAACCACAGGCCTTTGCCCAGCGTATTTCGCCGAACTGGCCATCCACCATGAAGCGATGCACGAAGAGAATTTCCTGCGTCGCGCCCAGCGCCTGCGACAGCCGTTTCGTACCGTAACAATGGCTGCGCTCGACCCCTCCGAATGGCTGCCTATCCCGGCTGGCGAGGTGACACTCGGCCGTACCGGCGGTTCGGTATTTGGCTTTGACAACGAATTTGGCGAACACGCGGTGGCGCTGCCGGCGTTTGCGATTGGCCGGTCGCCGGTCAGTGAGGCACAGTTTGCGGGGTTTGTTGCGGACGGCGGCTATCAGCAACGCCGCTGGTGGACCGATGTCGGTTGGCATTGGCGCCAACAGAAGCAGGCCGTGCACCCACGCTACTGGCAACAGGCGGGCAGCGAATGGCGCATTGCCGAATTGGATACCCTGCGCGCCCCTGCTGCCGATCGGCCCATGCGCTACCTCAACGCCTACGAAGCAGAAGCCTACTGCGCGTACGCCACCAGCATGCCCGACACTGGCGCACGGCCCGCTCAGGCCAGACTGCGCTTGCCCAGCGCGGCAGAGTGGCAACTGGCCTACCCGCAAATGCAGGTATTGCCCATGTGGGAGTGGACGGCCGATGAATTCCAACCCTATCCGGGATTTGTGCCCGGCCCTTACACGGAATACTCGACGACCAGTTTCGGTCATACGCGCGAACTGCGCGGCCATTCCCCCTTGCTGCACAGCGGTCTTTGTCGCGCCGATTTTCGCAATTTCTTTTCGCCGCAACGCCGGGATGTTTGCGCCGGATTTCGCCTGTGTTGGACGGCTCGCTAGGTCGATAAGCGCGACCAGGCGTGCCTGCTCGGCGTGGCGCAAGCCGCGACTTTCATTTGCCGGTGGGTTCTTGTCTGCGCCGGCCAACGCGCTGCTGCAGTGACCTCAACCCGCGATCAGGCAGAACCTTCCGGATACTCCGCCAGCGCACGCGCCTGATGCGCCTGCAGGAAACCGGCTTTGCCGTTCTGGTAGCAGCGGCTGTCGTTGTTGCAGCTGCGCGCCAGCATTTGCTTGAGCCCGGCATATTCGCTTGCCAGCGCCGGATGCGCCCGCAGGTAGTCGCGAAACACCAGATGCCGGTGCAGCTGCGGATCACCGTGTTGATAAACATGCAGGTGGTGGCTGCGTTGAGCGCCGCCTTTCTGAAAATAACGGCGACCGGCGATGCCGTTTTCGCCTTTGGCGAGATAACCGAGTGCCGCCAGTTCGGTTTGCCGATCATCTACCGCCGCCAGTGAAGGCGCGGCAACGAGAATGTCGATGATCGGTTTGGCGGCAAGGCCCGGCACGGCGGTGCTGCCGATATGAAAGATGTCGAGCGCGACGTCTGCCAGCGCGTGCACCAGCGCCGCCCGCTCCTGTGCAAACAGCGCCGGCCAGCGCGGGTCGTAGGGCACGACGGTGATCGTTCGCGCTGACATCGCCCGGCCCCCTCATGCCTGCCGCAACACGGCAACAAAAAAGGCGACGCCTGCGTCACCTTTTTTGTTGCCCGGTTCAGAGATAGAACGCCTCGACCGTGCCTTTGAGCGTGACCAGCAGCGGCATGCCGTAGCGATCCAGCGCCTTGCCGGCCGGCACCTTTACCCAACCTTCGCTGATGCAGTATTCCTCGACATCGGTGCGCTCCTTGCCGTTGAAGCGGATGCCGATATCGTGCTCCAGCACGGCCGCGTTGTGGTACGGGCTGCGGGGACGAACGGAAAGGCGGTCGGGCAGTGCCGGGCGCGAAGCGGTGTCAGTCATGATCCATCTCGGGGTAAAAAAAGCGGCCGCCATTTTCCGTTAGCCCCGGCCGGGATTCAAGCGACCCCATCCGGTCGCGGTGCAACCGGATGGGGGCCTGTCGCGGTTACTGGCCGCGGGTCAGCGTGGTGTAGCTGGTGATGAGGTTGCGATAGTCCGGGATGTGGTTGGCGAACAACGCGCCAAGCCCCTCGACATCGTTACGCCAATCGCGGTGCAGTTCGCAGGCCACGCCGAACCAGGTCATCCGCTGGGCACCGGCGGCATGCAGGCGTTGCCAGGCCGCGTCGCGGGTCAGCTCGTTGAAGGTGCCGGAAGCATCGGTGACCGATGTCGGCCAGATCTGCTGCCAGCATTGCCGCGCCATGCGGATCGAGGCCGAGGCCGCGCAAGACACCGTCGCGGCGTTGCCTGTTGCCGTCGGTGCGGGCGCTGGTCGATTTTCTGGTGGCGCGTTACGCCGCATTCAACGAGGCTTGAATCGCGGCTGGCACGCTGTCAACGCGAAAACAGCGGTCGCAGGGCATCGAGATAATTGGCCGGCAACACATGACCGCTGTCATGGCGCAGATGGCGTTTGTCAGCACTTGCAATGGCGGCGAACAGCGCGGCATTTTGTTCCGGGCTGGCGTACGGATCGTCATCGGCGGTCAGCAGCAGCACACTGGCCTGCCGGATCAAGGGCGCGGCATTTTTGGCCGCGACCACGGCGGTGCGGTCATCAAGATGCGGCGGCACCATCGCGATCAGCCGTTGAACGCGCTGATCAACACCGGTGAGCAGCAACCCCACTTGCGCGCCCATGCTGTAACCGGCAACGGTGAGCCGGCGGAGATCGAGTTCCGGTTGCAGCGCCAGTTTGTCGAGCAGCTGGCGCAAATCCATGACGGTGCCGTGCACCATCTTTTGATACCGGCTTTTGTCACCGTAGACATGCAGCTCCCACATGATGTCGTCGATCTCGTGCGCCGGATCCTTGCGGCTGTCGGTGTAGCGGTTGTCGATGCTGACCACGGCATAGCCAGCCGCGATCGCCAGCGCCCGGATCTGATGGGTTTCGGTGATGGTCGGCCGGCCTTTGTACTCGGCGTGCCACCAGCGCTGCGCGCTGTGGCCCATCGCAGAAATGCCGAGCAGCAGCGGAAAGCCTTGGGGCGGAGGTGTAGTCGGATCGGCCGGCCATTCGATGAAGCCGTGCACGCGGTCGCCGTCGAAACCGCGATACTGAAACCGCGCTTTTAGCGGCCCGTCCGGCACCAGCGTCAGCGGCGCCGGATCACGCGGTGACGCCTCAACCGGCCCGGACGTGGCCGGATAGGCATACGCTTGCACAAATGCGGCTTCGCTCAGCGGCGTTGGCGGCATCGCAAAAAACGCCCGCCAGATCCCGGCCGCTGCCGCCACCAGCAGCAGACCACTCATCCCTGTCAGCACACGCCGCTTCGTGCGCACGGCCCATCTCGCCACCATCACCGTCACTCCAACCTCGAATCAGGGGTGACAAGTGTCAGGCAGAGCGCGTGAAGTTTTCGTCAACGCGGCGTTTGACGGTTTCTTCACAAGCACAGTCCGACACTGGCGCGGCTTTCGACCACGCAAGGAGAACCAGCGATGCGCAACAGACTGATGGTGGTAATGGCTGCGGTCATGCAGGTAGCGACCATGCTGCCGCTGGCGGCAAGCGCGGCCAGCGATGTCCTGATGGTGATCAGCGGACATGGCCAGAACGGCGGCGAAACCCGGCCGGGTTACGAGTTTGACGAGCTGGCGCAGGCCTATCTCATCTTCCGTGACAACGGCCTGTCGGTGGACATCGCCAGCCCGCAGGGCGGCACGGTGGAAGCCGATGACTACGATCCCGACAAACCCTACAACCGGGCGTTCCTTGCCGATGACGCGGCGAAAACGAAACTGGCCAACAGCCGCGCCATCGGCACGCTGTCGGCAAAAGACTATCGCGCCGTGTTCGTCGTCGGTGGCAAAGGCGCGATGTTTGATCTGCCGAGCCACGCGCCGCTGCACCAATTGCTGCGCCAACTCTGGCTGCACAATGGCGTAGTGGCCGGCGTTTGCCACGGTCCGGCGGCGTTTGCCGATCTGCGGCTCGCTGACGGCACGCCACTGGTACGCGGCAAAGCCGTTACCGGCTTCAGCAATGCCGAAGAACGGTTGTTTGGCAAAAAATGGCGCGAACACTTTCCGTTTCAGCTGGAAGACAAACTGGTCAGCAACGGCGCCCGGTTCGAACAGGCCGAGATCATGCTGAACAAAGTGGTGGTTGATGGCCGCCTGATCACTGGCCAGAACCCATATTCGACCACGGCCGCCGCCGAAGCGGTGGTGCGCGCCCTCGGCAAAACGCCGCAAGCACGCACGCCGTATCCGGATGAGCGCAGCATTGCGCTGCTGGCAAGACTGCTCGCAGGCGAGCACGCCTGGGCGCGGACCGAGCTTGCCCGCGCCAGCGCCGACTACGATCTGCCGCTGATTGCCATGTACGGCTACTACCGGCTGAAAAGCGCCGAGACGACTGCCAGCAAACAGCAGGCGCTCGACATCATGACGATCGCCAGCCAGCATTGGTACCATCGTGAGCTGCTGCTGGCACTGGCGCAAGGTCATCAGGACTTGCAACAAACCGCGCAGGCACGGCAGGTGCTGACCCAGTTGCTGGCAAAAGAACCGGAACTGGAAGCAGCCAAGCAATTGCTGGCCAAACTCTGAGCCCCACCGTACCGGAACACACGGCCCATGCCGCGTGTTCCGGCCCTGGATCGAATCGATGAAGCTGTTGCTGGTCGAAGACAACGCCGCGCTCGCCGCCAACATCGGCGACTACCTGAGCCTGCAGGGCCATGCCGTGGATTTCGCCGGCGATGGCCTGCTCGGCCGGCACCTGGCGCTCAGCCAGTTCTATGACGTGATCATTCTCGATTGGATGCTGCCGAAGCGAAGCGGCCTTGAAGTCTGTGCCGATCTGCGCGCGCAAGCCGACCGCCATTTGCCGATCCTGATGCTGACGGCGCGCGACACGCTGCAAGACAAGCTGCACGGTTTCGGACACGGCGCCGACGATTACCTGACCAAACCGTTCGCGCTCGAAGAGCTGCATGCCCGCTGCCTGGCGCTGTCGCAGCGCCATCGGCTGCAGCAACCGCGGCAGCTGCAGATTGGCAGCTTGTGCATCGATCGCCAGCAACAAACGGTCGCGCGCCATGACAAGCCGTTGAAGCTGCAGCAAATCGGTTACCAGATCCTGCTGACGCTCGCCGAAGCGCATCCGCGGGTGGTGACCCGCTCCGAACTCATTGAACGGATCTGGGGCGACGATGCCCCCGACTCCGATGCGCTCCGTTCGCACCTGTATCTGCTGCGGCAGCAGCTGGACAAGGGCTACGCCGCGCCCATGCTGATCACCGTGCACGGGGTCGGCTACCGACTGGACAGCAACGCATGACGCCGCATTTCCACAGTTTGCGCCACCGCCTGGTGCTCGCCTTCGCCAGCTTTGCTTTATTGACCGTGCTGCTGTTCGGTTTTCTGGCGGTGGTTTTTGCCTATGCGGTGGAAGACAGTTTCTTCGACCGCATGCTGGAAGACGAAAGCCAACATCAGCTCGCTTCACTTGCCAGCACCGGTAACACGGCAGCACCGAAACGCGAGCTGGTCCGGATTTATCACACGATCGACGACTTGCCGGCGGATCTGCGCGAACAGCTGCACGCCAGCGAAACACGGCACGAATTTGCCGGCAGCGACGGCCGGCATTATCACCTGCGCCGCTTGACCGTTGCCGGCCGCGACCGCCCGCTGTGGCTGGTGGCCGAGGTCAGTCAGTATCTGGTGGTGCGGCCGGTGCTCGCCGACATGCTCTGGTTGTTGGCCACGACCGCCGCCGTGTTGCTGCTGCTGATCGGATTGACCGGCTATTGGCTGGCGTGGCGCGCGACCGCGCCGCTGACCGCACTCGCCCGGCACGTTGCCGAAACCGGCCCGGGCAACCTGGCACAGCCTTTTGCCGCCGCCTACCCGAACAATGAAATCGGCCTGCTCGCCCGTCACCTTGAGCAGACGCTGCAGCGGCTGAACCAGTTTCTGCAACGCGAACAGCATTTCACCCGCGATGCCAGCCACGAGCTGCGCACGCCGATTGCGGTGATTCAGTCGGCGGCGGAATTGTTGCAGGCACAGCCGCTGCCGGCGTCGGCGCAGGTGCTGAGCCAGCGCATTCACGCCGCCAGCATACAGATGGAGCAAATCGTCAAACTGCTGCTGTCGCTGGCACGCGAGGCGCCAGCGCCCGCTACCGAGCCTGTTGCGTTATTGCCGCTGATTGAAGCCAGCGTGGTGCAACACGCCGCGCTGCTGCGCGACAAAACCGTGACCGTTTCCGTCACCGTCGCCAGCACCGTGCGCGTGCGCGGCCACGCGACGGTGCTGGCCATCATCATCGACAATCTGATCCGCAACGCCTTTCAATACACCGCACAGGGTGAAATCGTCATCCACTATCAGGACAACACGTTGCAGATTCAGGACAGCGGCCGTGGCATTGACGCGGACGTCAAAGCGCGCCTCGGCGAACCACTGTGCAAAGGTGAACAGAGCAGCGGCTTCGGCATTGGCCTGTCCTTGGTGTCGCGGCTGTGCGAGCACTACGGCATCACGCTGCGCATCGCCGATGTCGCAACGGGTGGCACCTGCGTCAGCTTGCACTGGCCTGCATCCGCTATCTGATACGGATTGACGGGCTCGGGACTGTTGCGACACTGTTGCGGCGCTGCCGCAACAGTGCGCCGGGTCACAAATTTGCCCCAGTTGCTGTGTTACCGTCGGTTCACGTCTGCCGGTCACGACGGTCCGTTGCAACGGCCACGCGCAACCAGACGCTCTCACCGGCCCTGCACGGACAGGTCTGCCGTCACCGCGACAACACGGTGAGCACCCTGGCAACTCCGGAGGCGATTGCGATATGCCGTACATCCAGCATCAATTCAACGGCGCGACGCTGTGCCATTACGAACTCGGCGAGCAGCTGACCATCGGCCGCCATGCCGACAATGATCTGGTGATCGACGATCCGACGGTCAGCGGCCACCACGCGGTGATCGAAAAAATGCCATATGGCTACCAGATCCGCGATCTCAACAGCACCAACGGCATCCGCATCGACGGCAAGAAAACTGTGCTGAGTGCACTGGAACCGGAGCAGGCGGTGGTGATCGGCACCCATACCGTGCGCCTGGTCGAGCAGCTGCCGAACAGCCTGCAACACACCCTGAAGATCAAGAAGAGCTGGATCCCCGGCGTGTATTACACCGCTGATTGATCCGACCGGATGCGCGCATTTGCCCTGCTGCTGTGGCGGCCCCTTCAAGCGTCTGTTGCGCTGCTGCTGCGCGGCCTGCGCCGCGTGCGCTTGCCAGCAGATTGGCGGCTGCTGATCCTGCTCGCCGCCATCGGCTTGTTGTTCAGCAGCTTGCGGCCGGCGTGGCTCGGTTGGCTTGACCAGCAGTTGTTCCGGGTTGGCGCGGCACTGAGCAGCGCCAGCACCACGCCCGCACCGCTTGAGGTGTTGCGACTGAGCCGCAGCGAAATGCAGCTGCTGCTGCGCGATCCGCTGAATCATCCCCAGACTGCCGCGCTGCAATACACCTTGATGGCACGGACCGGTCCGGTTGCGCTGCTGCTCCCGGAATTGCCGCGTCAGCAGCCGAGCAGCGCCGAACAATTGCTGCAAGCGAGCGCGGTGCAATCGCCAGCACATCAGGCCTGGCAAGCACGTCAACAATTGCAGCAACGCTTTGGGCAGTGGCTGGCGTCGCCGCAGGTCTATCTCGCCAGCGAGCAGCTGCCGCCGTATTTGAGCACCGCGGCGCGCATCGCCAGCGCGCCGGACAACACCGCCGCAAACGGCCAAGACAGCTCGCTGTTGCAGCGGCTCGGCAGCGCCGAACTGGCGCCACATCCGACGCTGGCCGTGGCCGCCGGCGACGGCGCATTCCGGCTGTGGCCGCTGGCGGCGGGACCCGACGCCATGGCGCAGACCCTGCTTTGGCGACATGCCGATGCCATCTACCCCGGTCTGCTGCTCGCCCTGCTCGACGCCAACCAGGGCCGCCAGGGCTTCCAGTGGCAGCCGCCACACCAGCTCATTCAATTGGCCAACGAACGCCGCTACCGGCTCAACAGCGATGGCAGCTTTTATCCCGTCTACCACCGCCAGCACAAGCCGGCGCCGGGCGTCAGCGAATACACACTGGCGGCGTTCCTGCGGCAACCGGCCACACCGTCGCTGCTGCTAATTGGCATCACCGACGAACCGATGCTCGATGCGATCATCGACAGCGTGCAGAGCCTGCGCGCCGGTCACAGCGCCTATGCGCCGTGGTGGAGCGAACTGCTGCTGCAAGCACTGGTGCTGATCCTGCTCGCCCATGCGATCTGGCTGATGCCGCGACTGAGCAGCGGCGTCCGGCTGTTGCTCAGCCTGATCCTGGTGATGACGTTGCTGGCCAGCCAGTTGGGGCTGCAGATCACCCGTGGCCAATGGCTGCCGCTTGGCGTCGCCATGCAATACCTGCTGCTGTGCACACTGCTGGTGAGTTTGTGGCGACGCCAGCAGCAACCGTTCGAGGAGCTGCAGCAACAGCATCTTGCGATCGCCGTGCCGTGGGCGCGCCATTTGCTGCAGCAGAGCCAGCTGGAGCAAGCCGTGGCGGCACTGGCGCGCTGCCCATCGAACAACGACGTGCTTGAGCTGCTGTATGAAATCGGCGGCCAGCACGAACGCAAGCGCCGGCCAACCGAAGCCGCTGCGGTTTACCGGCAGCTGCTGCAGCGCAAGCGCCGCTTCCGCGACGTCAGCAAACGGCTGAAGCTGCTGGAGCAACCACAGGCACTGGCAAAAACCACGCTGATCCCGAGCCTGAGCAAAACGGTGGTCATCACCGACAGCCACAGCGCGCCGCAGTTTGGCCGCTATCAAGTGGAGAGCGAGCTCGGCCGTGGCGCCATGGGCGTGGCCTATCTCGGCTTTGATCCGAAAATTGGCCGCCGCGTCGCCATCAAGACGCTGGATTACTCACGCTACGAAGGCGACGAGCTCGCCGCGGTCAAGATGCGCTTCTTCCGGGAAGCCGAAGCGGCCGGTCGCTTGCGGCACCCGAACATCGTCAGCGTGCATGATGTCGGAGAGGATCACGATCTGGCCTACATCGCGATGGATTATGTCGAAGGCCAACCGCTCAGCGATTTCACCGGCAAGAAGTCGCTGCTGCCGGCCAGTGAAGTGTTGACCATCTGCGCCGAAGTGGCCGATGCCCTGCATTACGCCCACAAAGAGGGCATCGTGCACCGCGACATCAAGCCGAGCAATATTCTGTATGACCGCAGCCAGCGCAAAGTCACGGTGACCGATTTCGGCATCGCCCGCATCGTCGGCGAGCACAGCACCCAGACCGGCGAAATCCTCGGCAGCCCGCTGTACATGTCGCCGGAGCAGATTGTCGGCAAGAAAGTGGACCGCGGCAGCGATATTTTCAGCCTCGGCGTCACGCTGTACCAACTGCTCAGCGGCGAGCTGCCGTTCAAAGGCGACAACATTGCCGAACTGAGCCGCCACATCCTGCAAAGCAAGCCGGCCAATATTCGTGATCTGTGCCCCGGTTTGTCGGCTGCAGTGCGCCGTATCATCAACAAGACGCTGCAAAAAGAACCTGGCGATCGCTACCGCGACGCTGCTGAACTGGCCAGCGCCCTGCGACAGGCACAATAAGCTGCCGCAGCCGTTTGGTCACCAACGAGGCAGGAGAAAACACCATGGCCACCCTGACCCAACTGGTTGACGACGTTGTCGCCAACAAATTCGAACTCAGGCACGGCACGCTGACGATCGGCCGGCACCCAGACAATGGCGTGCAGATCGAGGATTCGGCCGTCAGCGGTCATCACGCCCGGATCGAAGGTATGCCGAATGAGCATTTCCCGCAGTTCAGCGAGTATTACCTGACCGATCTCGGCAGCACCAACGGCACCTTCGTCAACAACCTGAAGCTGAACAAGCGGCAGCGCCTGCGCCACAACGATGTCATTCGGATTGGCTGGAACAGCTTCAAATTTGTCGACAACCAGGAACACGAACTGGAAAAAACCTCGCACATGCTGTCGACCAATTCCTGATCCGCACTCACCGGTGGCCGGCAGCGCCCGGTCACCGGCGCCTTGCCGGCGCCGATCTTTTTCACTGCCGCCATTGCATCGCGGCACGACTCGCCTACACTCCCGTTCGAAACCGCGCGCTTGCCGCGCCCTTTTGCATCGGGGATCTCACACCATGAATCGCATGACCTGGACCACGCGCGCAGCCCGCTGCTGCCGCATGCTGCTGTGCAGTCTGGCCATCGCTGGCGGCGGCGTAGTCAGCAGCGCCGATGACACCGTCATCAGCAATCCGCTCTACGACCCGGTGCTGGCGCAAAAAGCCGGTGGCAATGATCAGGGCATGCGAGCCTATGTGCTGGTGGTGCTGAAATCCGGCCCGACCCCGGTACCGAAAGGTCCGGAACGGGACGAGATGTTCAAAGGCCATTTCGCCAACATGACCCGGCTCGCTGACGCCGGCGTGCTGGCCTATGCCGGCCCGCTGGATGGCGTCGATGGTTGGCGTGGCCTGTTCATTCTGGCGGTCGACACCATCGAAGCAGCGCAGAAGCATGTGGCCACCGATCCTGTCATCATCAAAGGCGAAATGGTCGCGGAATACCATAAACACTACGGCTCGGCCGCCCTGATGCTGCTCAACGAACAACACAAGAAACTCGGCAAAACGGCCAGCCCCTGAATGGCCTTTTAGTGTCGGTCTGCCGCTGTGACGCATCGCAGCGGCGACCGCGCGCAAGCGAAGGCCGCGGCCATGCCCCACCGCTGCACGGCGACACCCGCTGCCGTTTGTAGCGCCGCGATTACAAAGTTGCGGTTGCTCCACTGTGCAGTCGCCGTTATCGTCTGCGGCAGGAGGGGCGCCCTATGCGATTCGAACAACTACCGCCCGAACTGCAGCAGTGGATTCGGGAAACCGTACAGTATGGTCATCCGCTTGATGCCATCGTCCAGTCTCTGGTGAGTGCCGGCCATGCCGCCGATATCGCGGAGGCCGTGCAGGAACATTACGCCACGGTCATCGCCAGCGGTCAGACCATTCGTCCGCACAGCAGCGCCGTCGTTGCCAAGGTCTCGGCGACCCAGCGTACGACCGACCGCGACGTACATATCCTGTTCACCCTGAACGCACCGCGCGTCGTTCTGTTCGGCAATCTGCTGTCGGATGCCGAATGCGATGCCTTGATCGCGCTGTCGCGTGACCGGTTGAAGCCATCGACCGTGGTCAACGCCGCCAGCGGCAGCTACGACCGCCACGAAGCCCGCACCAGCTACGGCGCCTCGTTCCGGCGCGGCGAAAACGACTTGCTGCGCCGCATCGAAACGCGCATCAGCAGTCTGCTCAGCATTCCGGTCAGTCACGGCGAACCCATTCAGGTATTGAATTACGCGCCGGGCGCCGAATACAAACCGCATTTCGATTACTTTGACCCGAACGAGCCGGGCAACGAGCGCATCCTGCAAATGGGCGGCCAGCGCTTCGCCACCCTGGTGATGTACTTGAACGATGTCGAAGCTGGCGGCTCAACGGTATTCCCCGAGATCGGCCTCGATGTACTGCCGCGCAAAGGCAACGCGATTTTCTTTTCCTACGCCAACCCCGCCGGCGACCTGGACAAACTGAGCCTGCACGGCGGCAGTCCGGTGGCCGCCGGCGAAAAATGGATCGCCACCAAATGGCTGCGGCTCGGTGAATACACCGGGCCGGATGCCTGACGGTCGGAGCCGCCAAGATGACCAGCACCACGATGACTAGCGTCACGGTCACGCCAGCACGCCGCTACGGCCACCTGCTGCTGCGCGTGTTGTTGCTGATGCTCGCGCTGGTGCTGGCACTGCTGCTGATCGCCGGCATCAACACCGCGTTGACTCCGTCGCGGCAAGTGCAGGTGCCGGCAATTGATGGCGCCGCGTTGAGTTCACCGGCACAGCTGCAGCAGGCCGCGGAACGTTTGGCGGCAGCCATTGGCAAAACCACCATCAGCAGCCCGACCGATCCGGCGCAGAATGGCGAGCAATTTCTCGCGCTGCATGCCCAGCTGGAGCAGGATTACCCGCTGCTGCACCGGCACCTGCAGCGGGAAATCATCGGCGATTATTCGCTGCTGTATCGCTGGCCCGGGCAGGATGCCGACGCGCCGGCCATCGTGCTGATGGCGCATATGGACGTCGTGCCTGTCGCGCCGGGTACGGAATCGCAATGGCAGGTGCCGCCATTCGAAGGCATCGTCCGTGATGGGTTTGTCTGGGGCCGCGGTGCCTGGGATGACAAAGGCAATCTGATTGCCCAGATGGAAGCGGTTGAAGCGTTGCTTGCCACCGGTTTTGCGCCGAAGCGGACGGTGTATCTGGTTTATGGTGCCGACGAAGAAGTCGGTGGCGATCGCGGTGCCAAGGCAATTGCCACGCTACTGCAACAGCGCGGCGTGCGCGCGGAATTTGTCCTTGATGAAGGCCTGCTGATCACCGACGGCATGATTGCCGGCCTGAATGCACCGGCCGCGCTGATCGGCGTGGCGGAAAAAGGTTACCTGTCGGTGAATCTCCAGCTGCGCGCCACACCTGGGCACTCGTCGATGCCACCGACCGACGGCTCCGGCGCGATCGAGCAGTTACTGAACGTGTTGCACGGCTTGATGCAGCAGCCGTTTCCGGCCCGCATCGATGGCGTTGCCAGGCAAATGTTCGAAACACTGGGACCGGAGATGCGCGGCCTGAGCCGCTTGGCGCTGACCAATCTGTGGCTATTCGGGCCGCTGGTGAAAGCGCAGTTGGCGCGGGCGCCCGGCACCAACGCGATGCTGCGTACCACCGCGGCATTCACGGTCATCCATGCTGGCAACAAAGACAATGTCCTGCCCGGCGAAGCCAACGCCATCGTCAATTTCCGGCTGCTGCCGGGCACCCGCCATGACGACGTGCTCGAATACATCAGGCAGCAGGCCAACGCCTGGCTGGACGCGCAGGCGTACACCCTGACGGCCCTGCCACATGGCAGCGAACCGTCGCCGGTTTCACCAACCGACAGCAGCGGCTATCAGCTGATCGCCCGCAGCCTGCGCGAACTGCAGCCGGAGCTGCTGGTCGCGCCGGGGCTGATGCTTGGCGCCAGCGACTCGCGCCATTTCAGTGCCATCAGCGACCAGATTTTCCGGTTCTCGCCCATCCGGGCCAAACCGGACGATCTGTCGCGCTTTCATGGCAGCAACGAGCGACTCTCGCTCGCCGATCTGGAGCTCATGCTGCGGTTTTACCGTCGGCTGCTGATGCAGGCCGCCGGGCCGTGACCGTACAAACAACCGGGCAGTTACAGCACGCGGCTATGACCAATTGGCTATAAAAAACGGCGCTGGCAGCGCCGGCCTTTATGCTGATCGTCCCCCTTGTTCCGGAGTTCAGCCATGGCCCACAAAGAGCAGCACCACAATCGCCGCGATCAGAAAAAGCCGAAGAAAACCCGGCCGACCGACCATGTCGGCAACCAGCGGGCGTCATTTGTCGATCACATCAACGCCAACGAAAGTCCACAGGTCAAACCGTGACGCCGGCTGACGCCGCGTCAACCCACATCACACCAGGGTGCATCAATACGGAGCAACCCGCGCCGCTCAGCTGGCCGGAACCGGCTTGACCTTGCCACCCTGCACAGCCGCATCAATGCGCTGCAGGGTGAACTGGTGTGCATCATCCGCCAGCGCCTCAATCTGCTGACCGAGCGCTGCCATCTGCTCGCTGATTGGCTCGATTTGTTCGTGCTACGCCTGCATCTTTTCGTGCAGCTGTTCGATCTGCTGGTGGTCGATGCTGCCCGCCCACTGCTCGGTCGCCTCTTCCAGTTCATCGGCGTGCGCTTCCAGCTGATCGGTGTACGGCTGCAGCTGCTGCTCCAGCGCAGCCATCTGCTGCTCCGGCGCGTTCAAGGTTTGCCAGCGCTGCAACAGTTCGGCCACGGCGCTAGCATCCTCGAGCAGGTATTCGCCATCCCCTTGCCGTAGCCACAAGAACGCGCCAGCGTGTTGTTTCTGCAGACGATGCACCCGGCGCAGTTCGCGACTGGCGCCGACAAACACCGCAGTTTCGTGCTCGCGGATCAAGGCATAGCTGACCGCTGGCCGATGATTGACGCTCATCTGGATATGCAGACTCGATGCGCGCGCATCAGACGCCGCGGCGTCTTGCGCGCCATCAGACCGGCTATCACCCGCCAATACCACCGAGCAAACGCCGATGCCGAGCACGAACCGGCGTAATGACACAAGCAGGGTTCTGTTGGTAAGAAATTGCTGACGGAAACGGTTCATGCTTCACTCCCTGCCATGGGGCACATGGTGCCAACGGTGAGTGCCGGCCAAACGCGGCCGGCGCTTCCTTGCCGACATCGGTGCGCCAGCAAGTTCAGACAGGAATGACGTAAGCAAAAAGAAAATAGTTTGGCCGTGACCTGAAACTGATCAGTGAAACAAACAGGGATGCGGATAAAAGGATTTCCTGACCCCTCCTTGTCAAGGGCGCAGCGGGAGACAAGCAAAGTGCCAGTGCACTTTGCGCCCGCGTAGCGCCACGCGCTGTGTCGCGTGGCTGGATGGGGTTAGGGGTGGTTGATCTGCAGATGCAATTGAAGTGGAAGCCTCAACGCACGGCGAGGTTCGGTCTCCCGGAACGTTCTCAATCAAATAGTGTGGTTCAGTGCGTGCTGCGCTGAACCACCCCCAGCCTCTCCTTGTCAAGGAGGGGGGAACAACGCGAACGCTTGACTGACTGGCATTATGTCCGCAGCACCTGTTTCTGTCGGTGACGCACGTGCCGCGCGTGGCAATGACGGGAATGTGCGGGAGGATTGCGGCTTGCTGAAGCACTGTCTGGCGGATAACAAGGCGCCGGCAGAAACCGTTGTCAGGACCGGCACGCCACCATCCCCGCTGCGCGTCAGTACTGGCGGCGCCGATCGACCAGACCGGAAGGCGTTTGGCCGGCGGCAAGCGCCCGCAGATTGGCAACGATTTGCGCCACCGCCTCGGGCAACAGCGTTTGGGCCGCAACATGCGGCGTCAGGTTGATGCGCGGATGCTGCCAGAACGGATGCGCCGGTGGCAGCGGCTCGACCTGAAACACATCCAGCTGGGCATGACTGAGCTGGCCTCGATCCAGTGCAGCCAACAGTGCGGCATCGTCAATCAGATCGCCGCGACCGGCGTTGATGAGGCTTGCCCCGGCCGGCAACCACGCCAGCCGCTCGGCATTCAACAGGCCACGGGTTTCTGCGGTGGACGGCAACAGCGCGATCAAAATGTCCGTGTCGGCGAACACGCGCGGCAGCGCATCCCAGCCGCAGACATTGGCGATACCCGGCATGGCTTTCGGCTGTCGCGACCACACCGTCACCGCATGGCCGCGTGCCGCCAAACCGCGCGCGACATAGCCGCCAATGGCCCCCGCACCAAGCACCGTGCAGCGCAATTCCGTCGCTGCACGGCTGCGCCGCTGCTGCCAGCGCGCCAGCGCTTGCTGCCGGGCGTAATCGGCAAAATGGTATTGCACCGCGAGGACGCCGTAGAGCACATAGTCCAGCATCTGCGCTGCCATGCCGGCATCCAGCAGGCGACAAATCTGCACCGCGGCCGGCAGATCCGGCCGCGCCACCAATTTGTCGACGCCAGCACCGAGTGCAAACACCGTCTGCACGGCCGGGTACCCGGCAAAAAAGCCCGGTGGCACGCCCCAGCAAACCATTTGCTTCACCGCCGCCGGCACCGTGCAACCGGCGTGATCGGTAAACCGAAATTCCGGCGCGGCAGCGCGAAACGCCTGCAGATACTGCCGGGTTTCCTCCGGCGTCGGGCAATACACCACGGTTTCCGCTTCAGGCTCGCGGTTTTGCTGCACGCTGTTCTGGCTCACGCTGTTCCGACTCATGCTGTTCTGGCCCGCACTTCGCTGGATTTGCTGTCGCATCGGTTTGTGGTTTGGCTGGCGATTGCCGCGGTTGTTGCGATCGCATCAGTTCGATCGGTGTCACCAGCATCGCCAGTGCCGCCAGTGCGACAACGGTCAGCACCAGTTTGACGCCAAGCGGCAAGACGGTGCCGAACCAGGCCGGCGGCCACCACAGCAGCAACAGCGTCACACTCCAGCGCAACTGCTCGGCACGAACGGCCCAGCGGTGGCGCTCCAGCAACCAGCCCTGTGTCAGCGCTGCGAGCACAATGAACGCGCCGTACAGCAGCGGTTCCGGCCATGACAGCTGCGCGACCACCAACAGAAAATGGCAGACATACAGCACCAGCAAGGCATAGTTGACCAGCGCGTACACCCGGACGGCGACGGTTGGCTGCGGATCAAAGCGCCGGCACTGCCCCGGATCCAGTGGCGTCAGCGCCGCGCCACCGCCGGGCGGTCCGAACAGCACAGCCAGTCGCTCCCGCCAGGTCGTCGCGCGGCGCCAGTTTCGCAGCAATTCCGCGTAGACATTGCAGTTGCCCCACACCGGATTGAAACTCGCCAGCGGTTTGCGAATGCCGTAAATCACCGGCTCGCGATCGCGCTCTTCGACAAAGGAGCCGAACAACCGGTCCCAAACTATCAGGATGCCACCGTAATTCTTGTCGATGCAGTAATCGTTCTGGCCGTGGTGGACGCGATGATTGGACGGCGAGACAAAGACCCGATCAAACCAGCCCAGCTTGCCGACCAGTTCGGTGTGCACCCAGTATTGATACAGCAGATCGATCAAGGCGACGCCGACGAACACTTCCGGTGGAACACCGAGCAAGGCCATCGGCAGATAGAACGGCCAGCTCCAGAACACCGTCGTCGCGCTCTGGCGCAGCGCAGTACTGAGGTTGAAATACTCGGACGAGTGATGCACCTGATGCGCGGCCCACATCACATTCACTTCATGGCCGAACCGGTGCACCCAGTAATACAGAAAATCGTACAGCAGCAGCGCCGCCAACCAGACCCAGACACTGTCCGCCGGCAATGACAGCCAGTGCCAGGACTGATACAGCCACGCGTAGATACCGACGCTGAGCAACCGGGTGAACGCGGCACTGACTTGGCTGAGCACACCAAAATGCAGGCTGGTGATGGCATCGGCAACATTGTAGACCGGGCGACCACGACGCCACGCCAACCAGGCCTCAAGCACAATGGTTGCCATGAAAACGGGAATCGCGAACAGGATCGGATTCATTGATGCGCGCTCGTCAGCCAGGTGTGGGCGCTGGCGCTGCCCAGCGCCGCCCGGATCAGTGTGCCGCTAATTGCAGTCCCGTGGAAGCGCGGCTCCGTGCCAGCGCGGCCCCGGAAACGGTATCGCCCCGCCGGCGTTTGTATTACCCTGCCGGCCATCGTTGCTCTGCACTGCCCCCCTGCCGTCGCCATGCGCTCTTCCGCTTCGTTTGATGTCATCGTGCTCGGTGCCGGTGCGGCCGGCATGTTCGCCGCCTTCACGGCCGGCCAGCGTGGCCGGCGGGTGTTGCTGCTCGACCACAGCAACAAGATTGGCGAGAAAATCCGCATCTCCGGTGGCGGTCGCTGCAATTTCACCAACGTGAACGCCGGCCCGGCCAATTACCTGTCGCAAAATCCGCATTTCTGCCGTTCGGCACTGGCCCGGTACACCGCCCAGGACTTCATCAAGCTGGTGCGCAAGCATGGCATCGGCTTTCACGAGAAAACCCTGGGCCAGCTGTTCTGCAATGACAGCGCCCAGCAGATCATCGACCTGTTGATTGACGAATGCCGTGACGGTCAGGTCGAGTGGGCCACCGGCACCACGGTCAACCAGATAGAAAAACCGGCCGAACGCTTTCGCCTGAGCACCAGCCGTGGCCACTACGATTGCGAATCGCTGATCATCGCGACCGGCGGCTTGTCGATACCGCAGATCGGCGCCACCGGCTTTGGCTACGACATTGCCCGGCAGTTCGGCCTCAATGTGATCGACACCAGCCCGACGCTGGTGCCACTGACCTTCCCCGGCGCCGAATGGCAGCCGTTTGCCGATCTGTCCGGGGTGGCATTTGATGCCGATGTCAGCTGCGGCAAAACCACGTTTCGCGAAGCGATTCTGATCACCCACCGCGGTGTCAGCGGGCCGGCCATTCTGCAGATTTCCTCGTACTGGAAACCAGGCCAGACGCTGACCATCGATCTGGCGCCGCATGACGATCTCGTTTCGCGCTTTCAGGAACGCGCGCAAAGCGAGCAGCTGCTCGGCAATGCCTTGGCGGATTGGCTGCCAAAGCGATTGGCCCAGCTCTGGTGCGAACAGCGCGACGTTCACAAACCGATGAAACAGCTCGGCAGCAAGACCCTGCAGAAGTTGGCTGAAGAGTTGCACCATTGGACCGTGCGCCCGGCCGGCACGGTTGGCTACAAGAAAGCGGAAGTAACGCTCGGTGGCGTCGACACCCGCGATCTTTCCTCGAAAACCATGATGGCCAATGCGGTGCCGGGGCTGTTCTTCATTGGCGAAGTGGTCGACGTCACCGGCTGGCTCGGCGGCTACAACTTTCAGTGGGCCTGGTCGTCCGCGCATGCCGCCGGCTCGGTGGCCTGAGCCAGCGCTTGCAGCCGGCAGAGCCACGGCGCTTGCGCATTTATGGCTGCGGAATCGCGACCCTTACGCTCGCCGGGTCATGCTCCCATTCGCAGGCTTGCAGCGATGCACTGTCTTTGTCGAACACCAGCACCGCGACGCCGCTTGGTGTGCGTAGCACCACATCCAGCAGGATCTGATTGTTCTGGCGAAACTCATCACCGATGAACAGCTCGGCCGGCTCGGTCAGGTCTGGCCATTGCACCGCTAGAGCGATCGGCCCGCGGCGCGCCAGCAATTGCGGCCACAATGCCGGAATGCTGTCGGCCAATGAAGCGCTGGCCGCCGCCCCGCCTGTTGTCGTCATCATTGCAATCTCCTTCGTAGCCACCGGGCAGCGCGCCAGCAACAGGCGCCGCTTGCCTCCAGTTGCGGGCCAGTGTAAAACCTCAAGTTATATTGAGGTCAAGGCCGGGCAGGCAGCAATCGCATGGTAAAACTCACAGCCGCAACGGCCGATCGCGCCCTGTCGGTCGGCGAAGTGGCCGAGCGCAGCGGCGTCGCCGTGTCGGCGGTGCACTTCTACGAAAGCAAGGGCCTGATCCAGAGCCAGCGCAATGCCGGCAATCAGCGCCGCTACAGCCGTGACGTGCTGCGCCGGATTGCCATCATCAAAGTGGGCCAGCGTTTGGGTATTCCGCTGGCCGAGATCCAGCAGGCATTTGCTGCACTGCCGGAACAACGGACACCGACCGCCAGCGACTGGCAGAAACTGTCGGCACGATGGCGTGCTGATCTGGATGACCGCATCGCTCGCCTGACCTTGTTGCGCGATCAGATGAGCAGCTGCATCGGCTGCGGCTGTGTTTCCTTGCGTGATTGTCCGCTGCGCAATCCATGGGATGAATTGTCGGAACGCGGCCCCGGCGCGCATCTGCTGGAGCCGAACAGCCGCCGCAAGCGAACGACCAAGCCGAGCCAATCCGGTTGAGCCGGAATCAGTTCGTCCCGTCGGCCATCCGCTAGCCTGTTGTCACCAGCACAGTCATTTACTTTGAATGCAACAAGCGGGATGATCGCGTCGCGGCGTTGCCGGCGGACGGTGTTCGGTCTGATCGCAAACAACCGCCTCTCACGCGCCAGACACTTTCGCTTCAGGAACTGCAACATGATGCTGTATCTGCTCGGCATGCTCGGCACCGCCGTGTTTGCCATCACCGGCGTGCTGGCGATCCGTAGGCAAGGGGTCGACGTGTTTGGCGCGCTGGTGCTCGGCGTGGTCACCGCACTCGGTGGCGGTACCGTGCGCGATCTGTTGCTCGATGTGCCGGTGTTCTGGCTCCGTGATTTCAATTATGTCTGGGTCGCCGGCGCGGCGGCGCTGCTGACGTTTTTCGTCTCGCGGCCGCTGCACCGCAATCGACAACTCTTGCTGTATCTCGACGGCTTTGGCGCCGCGCTGTTTGGTGTGCTCGCCGCCGAAAAAGTACTCGGGCTCGGTCATGGTGCTGCGCTCGCCGTCATGCTCGGCGTCTGGACCAGCATTGGTGGCGGCATCGCCCGTGATGTGCTGGCGGCCCGCACCAATTTGCTGATGTCGCCGGAAATCTATGCGACGCCGATTCTGCTTGGCTGCAGCCTGTACGTGTTATTGAAAGCGCACATCGACCCGTCCCTGCTCGGCGTCGGCTGCGTGCTGATCACGTTTGGCTTCCGCACGCTGGCCATTTACAAACAGTGGAAAATGCCGCGTCATCTGTCGACGCATCGGGAATCGCGCTGACTCGCCAGCTGCCAACGCGTCGCGCTGGAAAAACCTACTGCCAGCTCAGCGGGTCCAGCCGGTAGTAGCGGCTGAACTCGGCATACAGCGCCGGATGCTGCTCTGCCAGCGCCTGCGGCTGTTCGAAAAAGACCTCTGACACCACGGCAAAGAACTCGGCCGGATTGGTTGCGCCATACGGATCGAGCAGGCTGCGAAAACCGCGCGCGGTGAGCAGCTGCAGCTGGTTGAATTCGCGTTGCAGCGTGGCCGCCCAGCTTTGGTAATGCTCACTGCGCGCCAGAATCGGCGCGCCATTGGCCGGGCCGTTTTCCTGGTCCAGTTGATGGGCGAATTCGTGGATGACCACGTTGCGACCGTCGTCATGCACCTCGGCACCGGCCACCGTGTCCTGCCAGGAAAGGATCACCTGGCCCTGTTGCCAGGATTCGCCGGACAACACCTGACGCTGTTCGGTCACGAGGCCGACACCGTCGTGCTGTTTCTTGTCGACAAGGAACGCCGACGGATAAATCAGGATCTGGCTCAGCTGCGGGTAGTAATCGGTTTTCCGGTTCAGCAGCAGCAGGCAGGCCTGCGCTGCGATGGTGACGCGCATCTCGTCCGTCACCTGCAAACCGTCGCAGCCGACAAACACTTTCTCGGCCAGAAACACCTGAATGTGCTTTTTCAGTTGCAGCTGCAGATCGGCCGGCATTTGCCGAAAATACGGCATGCGCCGTTTCAGGATCTGACGCCAGGCCTCGGGAAACGGCTGTGCCCGCAGCCGCTGGCGGCGACGGTGTTTCCGGTACGGTGTGCTGAACATCCAGATGCTGAGCGCAATGCCCAGCGCAACAATGACAAGTAGGGTGACCATGCCGGCCCCAACGATGGCGACAAGAAGTTTTAGGTGGGCCTCGCGCCGGCGCTTTTCAAGCCCTTGGTAAATGCCCTTAGCCTGACCAGGGATAAACGCTCGCCCGAACCTTTAAGATTCATTTATTTTGCATCTTAATGAAAGGCGGCTTACACTGTGGCCATGGTTTCGGTCTTTGGCCTTTCTTTTGGAGCCCGTCATGCACGATTGCAGCCTGCCCATCCTCGGTCAGAACATCCACGTTTTTGATGCCCGCGGCATCGCCCGCCGGTTTCGACATGCCGCGATTTTCGGCGCGTTTGACAGCCTGCAGAGCGGCGAAGTGATGCGCTTTGTCAATGATCACGATCCCTTGCCGCTGCTGGCGCAGTTGAATGCGCGTTACGGTGATGCCATCAACATTCAGTACCAGCAGCGCGAAGCCGGTCAGATCGTGATCGATTTCCTGCGCACCGCGGCCTGATCCGACAACGCCCTGATCCGACAACGCGCTGCCGTCATGCTGCGTCACCCGGCTCTGCACCGCTTGTCACGCGGACACAGCCCGGCGCTGACCCTGGCGCGCCGGCTGCTGATGGCCAATGACACGGCAAGTGCCGCCGTGGCGCAGCGAACGCTGGCCACCTGGCTGCCGGCCTTGCTCGGCCATTTCCGCGCCGAAGAGCAGATCCTGCTGCCGCGCATGCGCGCGGCCGGCCTGACCGACGCCGTCACCCGTCTGCTCGCCGAGCATCACGCCCTGCGCGAACAATTCGCCGCGATCCGGCAGAGTGACATACCAGCAGATGACTCCGCGTCGCTGGCACGCTGGCAGCAGACCGGTGCGCTGCTGCGTGCCCATGTCCAGTTTGAAGAGCGGGAATTGTTCCCGCAGCTCGAACAGCGACTCGACGCGAACGCCATGGCCGTCATCGCCGATGCACTCGCTGCAGCCGAACCGGCGCTGGCGAGCTGAGCCGTGGCGTTCCGAATCATGGCGCTCTGAATCATGGCGGTCTAAATCATGGCAACTAGGCGCCTGCAATCCGGGCAATGCCTCACGCTGGTTGCTGCGGCGCCGGATCAGTCACCACAAACGCACACGCTGATCCGCAGCACCTCGTTTGAGGTGGCAATACTCGGTTTGACCGCCGGCCGCCACATCGCCCGCCACCAGATTGCCGGCGAACTGACCTTGCAATGCCTGCGCGGTGACGTCAGCGTGCAGCTCGATCAGGACACGATCACACTCACCGACGGCATGCTGCTGTATCTGGCCGGTGGGGTACCGCACGCCTTGTTCGCGGCGCGCGACAGCCAGCTGCTGCTGACCATGACCCGGCCGGGCCAGCCACCTATGGAAAGCCTGAACCCGTCATGACCCCGTCATACCGGCGAAAGCCGGTATCCATTTTCTTCAGTAAAAATAGAGCCCGGCGTTCGCCGGGACGACAGCATTTCCGCTTCCAGACATAATCAGCCCTTTCCAAGCTAGCCAGCGCATCTCGCCCGATGCGCTGATGCTGGCGTCGGCCCGCTCGCGCCGATCCGCGCAAGCCCGTATGATCGCCGTCCCTGTCGCCGCACGATGCAAAGCGCCCCGGATGATTTCCCGCGTCAAAAAATACAGCTTGATGACCCTCGGCATTGTCGCGCTGCTGCTCGGCCTGGTCGGCATTGTGCTGCCGATCCTGCCGACCACACCGTGGGTCATCGTCGCGGCCTACTGCTTCGCCAAAGCCGAACCGAAATGGGAACGCTGGCTGGTCGAGCATCCGAAATTTGGCCACTACATCATCGCCTGGCGGGATCGGCAGGCGATTCCGCGCGGCGGCAAATGGGCGGCCGGGGTCATGCTCGGCACCAGCGCCTTGATCGGCTGGCTTCGCTTGCCGGTGGAATGGGCCTGGCTGCCGTCGGTGGTTGCGATTCTGGTCGGTGCCTGGATCTGGTCACGGCCTGACAAATAAAACGCGGCGCCAGCAGGCAGTGCTGATCACTTAAGGATGCTCTGATTAAGTCTGAAATCAAAATGAACTTGTCACCCCGGCGAAAGCCGGGGTCCACTTTTGCCGGTAAAAATGGATACCGGCTTTCGCCGGTATGACAGCCTCCTGACTTGATCAGGGTTTCCTTAATCAGAGCGTCCTTAACTAACAGACATCAGCGCCGACAGTCGCACAGCAGGACGCGATCAGCGAAACCTGAAAAAACGCGGCGCCAAAGCGCCGCGTTTTTTCTGTCGGACGTCTTGTCGATTGCGTCAACGCAGATCGCTGCGGTCAAATTGCCGGCTGACGCCGCGCCACTGCTTTTCCGACAAGGTCAGCGCCTGCGCCTGCTTGTGCAGAATGGCCAGCCGCGATTGGTCCGTCAGCTGCAGCTCCTGGATATAGAGCGGGCCGGTGACACCGGCATCATGCAGCAGCTGTTTGTCGAGTTGCAGCGTCACCGCTTTCTGGCCGGAGTCGATCCATTCGGCCGTGGCAGCGAATGCGATCGGACGCACCATGCCGGCGGCGTCTTTGCCGCTGACCACGGCCCGCACTTCGTAACGACCCGGGCTTGCCACCGTGACCGGCACACTCAGACGCAGCTCATTGGCGGTTTTGCTGAACTGCAGCGACCGCTCCAGCCGCGCACTCGCTGCGGCAAACGCAAACGCACTGCGCACTTGCCGCTCGATCGCCATGCCGTTGTGCTCGGCTTTCATGGTCCATTCCACTTCCCACAGACCGGGCACATCACCGCTCGGCAAATCCAGCGCCTGCGCGATTTGCCAGCCGCCGTTCTTGCCGCGCCGCACGTCGAGCGGCAAACGCCGGCCATCCGGCGTCAGCAATGCGGCGGTCGCCGTTTTGGCCGCGATGGCAGCACCGTCGCGCAGCAGCACGCCGTCAACATGCAGGGCATTGCCGGCCAACAGATTGTGGGCACGATGCTTGGATTGCAGCCGATACGGGCTGTCCGGTTCGAACACCTGAATCAGGTATTCGGTGTCGGCCGCGACCGCCGTTTTGGCTTTCAGCTGGAATATGCCAGCACCGAGATCGGCATCCAGTTTCGCCGCCACACCGCCGCGCAGCACCGGCAACGCTGCCGGCTCATCCTTGGCGGCCTGATACAGCGAATTGGCCGATGCCGACAGCGACTGTTCACGGCCCTGCGGGCTGCGCAGCAACAGGCCTTCCGGTTCGATCAGCACGGCGTTTTTCTGTGCCTGACCGAACGCCGACTGGGCACTGACCCGCAGCATCGCGCCCGGTGCAGTCGTTGGCAAATCGACGCCGCGATTCAGTTCGGCACCGGAGACTTTGCGCCAGTATTCGCGGCTTTCGATCGGTTCCGGTTTCGCATTCAGCGCCAGTGGCGCGTCCATGTCGAGCGCATAACTCACCGCGACCCGATCGCGGCTGTCGTTCTGCCACGGCGCCGTAACGGCCGGGCGCAGCGACGCGGCTTGCAGATCGCCTGCCTTGCTGGCTTGCAGACGCAAGGTCTCGGCCTGAGCCGAACCGGCAATGGCCGCCAGCGCGAGCGCAACGAGCGGCAGGATGAAAGTGGTTTTCATGGTCGGTTCCTCACAGGTCGTTACGCAGAATCACATCCAGACCAAAGCATTTTTTCCGGCTTTGGTTGTGGCTGAGCGGCTCGCTGCCGTTGGTGCGACTTTTGTCGTTGAACCAGAGCGTGCCGGCACCACGTTGTGAGGAACAATTGAGGAAACCATCGGAGCAGCTGTCGAGCCAGTTCTGGGTGGTTTCCAGGCCGACATTCAAGGTGTAACCGCCGCAGTAGCTGTCACTGTCCCAGATGGCGGAATCGACATCGGTGCCGACCACGTTCCAGAAGCCTTTCGGCAGCGCCGGCCGACCCGTGGTGCCGTACAGGTTGTTGGCGTTGTAAGTTGCCATCCATGACACCTGCTGCTGACGCACGGCATCGGATTTGTAGCCGAGCAACCAACCGAGCGATTGCTCGAACACATTGCCATTCATCACCGCATCAGCCAGCGGCGTGCCGAGACTCGACGGCGCCAGCGCGTTGACCCAGCGGATTTTGTTGATGATGTTCGGGTAACGGCTGTCCCAGGTCGGGTTCGACAAAATCCAGCGCATCACATTGCCACCGTTCGAGTGGGTGATGACCACCATGTCGGTAATGCCGTGATTGCTGATGAACGTGGTCAACTGGCCGGCCAGACAACCGGCGGCACCCGAGGTCCACATGTACTGGCTGAAGTCGCAATTGACGACCACATACTTGCTTTGATCCGGCAATCCCTGCCGCACCGAGTTGATGAAATCGCCGCCCCAGTAATCCCAGGCATCGCTACGGTGGTCGCCGGTGCCGTGAACAAACGCGACACCGGTGGCGGCGCTCGCTGGCGATGCCAGCGCGGCTAACCAGACAGCAGACAACACTGCAAACAGAACACGCATGTAAAGCCCTCCTCGATGAATCGAAACGAAAAGGGCCTTGCTTCTGAACGGCAGGATCCACGCCGGTGCATGGCGACACCGGTAGATGGCGGACGGAATACTTGGCTCGTCGGCAGGTCATGGCAGAAGCCATGCCCGTCTTGTTCTCAGGCGCAAGGCAGTCACCGGTTCCTCCGCAAGCCATGCGCTGATCAGAGACTGATCGGTGCTCGGTGCTCCGATGACCGATCAGATTTTTAGCACGCATCTGCCAGTGTGCAAGCGCTTCGGCTTCGGCGCTGACCAATGCTGATTTTGCTACGCTGCAACATGAACCTGTTGATTCATGCTGCTTAGCAACAATCAGTATCTTAGTGACAGCAGGGAGACGTATGCCCAGACCATTCGCCCTGAGGGCGTAGAGGGACAACAACCTGCGAGGCAGAAGCCGCTAACGGATCAGCCACAAAATTGGCGTGGTCCGGTTTCAAGACCAACCACTGAACAACCGACGCAGGATGCATTTTGCGCGTCGCGTGCACGCTTGCGCTTGATGTGTTGCTGCGGCGCCGCTATCGAATTGCAGCCAATTGCCGCTCATGCGCCAGCAACCACTGCTTGCGGCTGAGGCCGCCGCCGTAACCGCCGAGCTCACCATTGGCTTCGATCACCCGGTGACAGGGAATGACAAGCGCCAGCTGATTGGCGCCATTGGCCTGCGCGACCGCGCGCACCGCAGTTGGGTTGCCCAGCGCTTGCGCGACATCGGAATACGAACGGGTTTCGCCAACCGGTATCGCCTGCAGCGCCGCCCACACCGTTTGCTGAAATGGCGAGCCAAGCAAGGCCAGCGGCGTTTCAAACCTCACGCGCTCGCCGGCAAAATACTGCGCCAACTCCGCGGCAATCTGCGCGGTAATTGCCGTTTCACCCGGCACGATGGCCTGCTTGCGCCGTGCCCGCAGCCGTTCGATCTCGCGCTCCAAACCGCGCCGGTCGACAAACTCCAATAGATGCAGCGCCGCATCATCGACCACCGCCAGCATCGGCCCGAGTCGGGTATCGAGCCAGCTCGCCTTGAGCGGTGTTGCCAGCGGTATTGCCAACGGGCTTTCGCTGGCAAACAGCGAGCCTTGATTGCCGCGTTCATCGGCGTTTGTCCGCCCTGCTTTGCCGCGTGCTTTCGCCTGCACCGGCGCCCCGCCCATGATGCGGGAAAAGGCATCGCGAAAGCCACTGCCGGAGTCATAGCCGGCCGCCAGCTGGGCATCGATCACGCTGTTGCCGTCGCGGATCTGCTTCATCGCCAGCCCCATCCGGCGGGCACGCGCGTATTCGACAAAGCTCATGCCAAAGCGCTTCTGAAACTGCCGCCGCGCCGTCGCCGCATCCACCGACAGCGCATCGAAATCGGCATCGGTCCAGCGCTTCTCCGGATTCGCCTCGACTGCGGCAACCAGTTGCTGCACCAGCGGCGAGGCCTGATTCGGATGCGACAGCGGCTGGCAACGCAGGCACGGCCGGTACGACGCCAGCAACGCCGACTGCGCATCCGGATAGAACTCACAGTTCTCGAACTTTGGCTTACGCGCCGGGCAAGTCGGCCGGCAAAACACCCCGGTGGTTTTGACGCCAACATAGAACAGCCCGTCGTACTCGGCATCCTTCGCCAACAGGGCCTGGTAGTACAGCGGGTAATCGGCGGCATTCAGCATCATGGTTTCAACGGGGTGGAAGCAGGGATCTATGAGGGAAACTCTGATCAACTCAAGAGGCTGTCATACCGGCGAAAGCCGGTATCCATTTTCACCGGTTAAAGTGGACCCCGGCTTTCGCCGGGGTGACAAGTGCATTTTGAATTCAGACTTAATCAGAGCTTCCTTAGCAACGGCAAAAATCATCCTGATTAGGTAACAGTCTCAGTCGGCCAGAAATATGACTGTCGCTCGATGGGCTTCACCCTCACCTAAATCCTCTCCCCTCAAAGGAGAGGACTTTTAAGCCTTCTCCCTTGAGGGGAGAAGGTTGGATGAGGGTGAGTCCAGCCGAGATAACCACCTAATCAGGAAAGCCATTGGCCGTCATTTTACCGAGGTGATCCCCGGCTACCGCCGAAATCCGGACATTGATTTTTTTCTGCACAATCTCGGTGGACGGAGATGACCTGCAAGCCTTCTCCCTTGAGGGGAGAAGGTTGGATGAGGGTGATGCATTTCGACCGACCCGCACCGCGGCATCGGCTTGAGTGAATACTTCAGCGGTACCTTTTTAGGAACGAACCGCCGCTTCAATCTCGGCAATGTCGATCTTCCTTTGCTTCATCATCGCCGCGATTGCCTTGGTAGCCACCTCCTTGTCGGCCTTCAAGGTCAATTCGGTCAGCCGCCGCGGGAATACCTGCCACGACACGCCGTAGCGGTCCTTGAGCCAGCCGCAATGGCTTTCCTCGCCGCCGTTGGCGGTAAGCGCGGCCCACAGCCGGTCGGTCTCTGCCTGATCGTCCGTCTCGACCGAAATCGACACGGCCTCGGACAGAGTAAACATTGGCCCGGCATCGAGTATCTGATATGGCACCCCGCCCAGCGTAAAGTCGATCAGCCAGGACGCACCGTCGCCGGAAATGTCGTAAACCGCCTCGACCCGGCTGCCCGGAATCAGCGTGCAGTAAAAAGCGGCGGCCTCACGACCGCGACCATCGCGGAACCAGAGGCAGGTACGTATGGAATTGGCCATCGTGTTGCTCCTCGTGTGAGTGAGGTGTTGCGGAACGCTTAGCGACGAATGCTCGCCGCAGCTTCACCAGCATGAACGCCACATGCGTCCGAAGCGCTATGCGATTCGGACCTACGTGGACTAACGTTCCGCATAACCGGCTGGCAATGAAGCGCAGCGAAATTGCCAGTCCGCGTTGATGCGGTTGTTAGGCATTTGAGATTACTCACCTTCCGGGTCTTTGTGATCGTTAGTTATTCGTTCAGCATCACGGTCGTAGCTGTCCGCCAAACCTCTCAAGGTAACAGCAAATCGCTGAAATCCGGCGTTCTCTACTTCCTCGGCTTTGCTTCGAAACTGTTCAGCCAGTTCTCGCTCCGGTTTCCCGGTTGGGTCAACCCAATGAACACCGCGTGAGTTGTATGTCCCCGTCCTGAAACCGTCTCGCATGTCATCGGCTTCGCGGTCATTCATTGCGGCAGCGACAGCGCGGTGTATCCATAAGCCGTCTGGATCGGGCGGGGCGTGAATCAATACTTCGCCAATATTGACAAGTGCAACTTCCAGGTGGCCGGATTCCGTACAGGTTTCCTTTACCCTTTGGAGCCATTCAGCAAAGCGCTCTTCGCTAAACTTTCCATCTTTTTGTGTTCCCGGCGGTGTCTTCCACTCATGCAGTAGCCGCCAGGCATTTGTTGCGATTGCCTTTGATTCCTCGGTGGATTCTCTCGACGATTGATCTTCTTTCTTCGACCGGTAGATCAGTCGAATAACCTCGCAAAAGAACTCGGGATCATTGGCCAGTCTGCTTTCAAGGAGTTGGGGCGCGGCACCTCTATGACGATCGAGCAAGGGAACATATGCCCACTCGACCCTAAAGAGATCATCCTGATTCACCCCAGGCTCTACCTGAAGAAACTTGATCAGTTCGACGATGTGATACCCGTCCATGGCGTAGCTGGGCTCACTGGAGGAAAGCGCTGCAAGCAACGCTCGGACACATTGGTTACTATCGATGGGTTGCTTGGCATGGCGCATCCTGTCCAGGCAGTTGATTGCCGCGTGTGGCCTGCCATGCTCAATCAGTTTCTCAATCGCAATGGTAAGATCACCATCGGCCTGATAAGCATTTGCACCGGTGCGCGTCCAGTATTCACTTTCGTGCGCCTGAAGCCATTCAGAGGCCCGATCCCATGTTTCCTTGGTAAACGGCAAACAAGCCAAGAATTGACCTACTTGCTCGGTCGTCCAATCAGATTTATCGAGGTCGTCGCACCACTTCCAGCCTTTGAGATGGTAACGCCTCCAGATATAATCGCTCACGAGCGCCTTACGCTTGTTGTCCGCTGAATCCAGAAAATGCGGCAAAAGAGTACGTTCAAACACATCATCGGCAATAACGCCAAGCGCATGCCCTACCTGACCGGGTGAAGAAACAGAATCGGCAAATCGGATAACACCCTCGGCACCATCTTGCTGAAAGATTTCCGAAATGGCCGTTTCGCGTCGGGTGTCGAGTTTCTTTCGCTGCTCTTCCCAATCGCCATTCTCTTCGTAGAGATCAAAGTCACGGTCTGTGAAAAGGTGCTGATATAGATTGAACGGGTTGGCGGGGGCGAGTTGCCCGGCAACGTGTTCAATACGGGTGATCAGTTCGTCGGGCAATGCCCATTTCGCATCGGCAAAACGGCGGTGTTTGTTTGTGAATCTCGTGAGATGGTCCCAAATCGAAAGTCGTTGCTCTTCGGGTAGCTCTGAAATGGGCTGGGAGGCAAGAGCATGGAGAAGTTGATCAAAAGCGGGTTTAGGCAGGTTGTCAAAATGATCGATCAATGTGGAAAGCCGCCCGGTATCTTGACCAGCCGCAGCCACCGCAAGTTCCGCGTAGAAAGATGCCTGCTGCCAGTATTCCTGATGCGTCACGCCTTTTTCCCAATCATCGGGGATGGTCTTGCGCCAGCTTGGTTTGTGCGATCCGGAAGAGGTCTGATGCTGGCCGGGAAGAAGCTGAATGATCAGATTCCAGGCAATATCCGGCCATTCATTAAGGATCGTTCGCACCGCCACCTTGCGCTTGTCAACAGATGCCAGCGTTTGCGGCAGCCAAGGCAACAAAATGGTCGCAAGCGAATTGGATGGACGGTTGACCCACTGGCCGCCGGGATCATGGCTGGCAAGTTCAGCAAGCGCAACACAGACTCGAACCAGATATTGTTCATCCCAAGCCAGCCCTTCCAGCGCCCAGAGCAGGCCGGTTAAATAATTGCCGCCGGTGATGCCGTTGCCTTCCTGGGAAAATAGCTCATCAAAAGGACATGGCGTCAGACGCATCGCCTTCTCGACCACATCAAGAAATTCACCCGGGGCGGCTTCGGCCAGGGTGGGCAGCAGATCGTTCAGGCTGCCCCACAAAACCCAGTCGGCATCGGTCAGAAGTTCGCGCATCACCAATACGGTGGTTGCTTCAGCTTTCCCTTGCGAGCAGTTAGCGCACGACTCCGTCTGGCTGCCCAGAATGGCCAAGCCCTCGGCAATGCCTTTTCGCAACACGTGTGAACATTTCAGAACCTTGCCGTGAATGCTTGCCGCGTATCGCTCTTCGGCGGGCAGTTCAAAAGCGGGGTCTGGTTCCTTCAGTACGGAAACAGCAAGCGTCCTAAACGTATCAAGGTTCTGATCAAGGATGCGCGATCCCAGCAGGCTCCAAAGCTCGGCTCGATTAACAACTTTCCAGATGCCGTTTTTGAGAGACAACGGGCTGTCAGGGCAGTGCAATATTTCCCGCGCCTTCTTTAGCCATTCGTCATAACTGATTCCGAGCAGTTGGGTTATCGCCTCAAGGTCGCATTGACTTTTGTCTTGCCAAGAGCCGATCAAAATCGCCAAAGCCAGATAGGTGGCGTCCGGATGCTGGGTCCAATCGGTTTTAGGTTTCTCCTGTGCTGCCTTGAACTCCTCGGGCATCTCCGCCACGGCCCTTTGTTTAAAGGCATCCAGAAGGTCGTCCGGGAGCTTGCCGGGCGTGATCGTACCGGCATCCTGATTCCATGTTTGTACAATATCGACAACCCGTGACCAGACCCACTGCGGATATTGCTGCTGGAATTGGGAAATGTGGGAATGCAACAGAGACAGGACAACACCAAACTCGTTACCAAGATCGTAACCGAGCAGATGGAAGTGATTCAGGAAGTCATAGAGTTCATCCCTTGATACATCGTTTCCGCCGTTTGCTGCCTTTAGGTGGTGCTGAATGGCCTCCAGTTTTTCGGTACTCTTGGGTGGGCTGAAATTCGCCTGCTGGACGTTTCTGAAGAACTCATCAACGTTCTTGGTGTGCCTCGCCTGGTTCAGCAACCATTGCACATTGTGTGCATCGGTCACGCTGAGCGGTCCTGTGATCAGTGCAATAACATCCTTACCCTTGGCGAACACCTTGGGATTCTTGAAATCATTCCAGGCGGCTTGCATCACCTCCCCAAACAGGGTGCTGCCCTGCGTGATGGCAATGGAATGCTTGATCTGCCCGAGAAGTTTCCGACGCTCCTTGCTGTTTACGTTTTCTACGACAACAACGAGGTCGTCTGTATCAAAGCCGTCAATCTTGCCCTGAAGTTTGATTTCCGCAATGGGCCAGCAGGGAAGACAGGGGGCGTGACCACCGGTAAGCATCAGCGCGACAAATGACGCTTGGACATGTGCTTCAAAATGAACGCCGCCACCGCCGGTGGAGAATGGATTGCTTAGCTTTTTCTTCTTTGCCATCTACGGACACGCCCAGATTCTCATGCCTAACAATTGAATTGACCGGCGCCGGAGCGCCAGCGAAGGGAATCGAAACGCGCAGCGTTTCGACGTCCGGTCTGATGACTAGTTAGTCCCGTGGCGCTATGCACGTCTTATCGCTCCGTTGCTTACATCAGTCCGCCGTATCGGCGCGGCAATGGGTACAAGTCCCGAGATTTTTGGGTGAGAGCATTGCCGTGAGCAACCGGCGTTTCCGCATCAAGCTCGCTTGTGCGCGAACACCGTGAGCTCACGGTAACATAAATGTTTTCAGCCGAAAATTCGGCTGACTCCCATTTTCGTGACCGCTTTTGCTCGCACGCTGTGCGAATTTCTCGCTTCACGTTTTGAACGCTTTGCAACCTAACACGGGACTAACTAGAAGCCATCTCAAAAAACAGGTTTAGCTAAGCTATTGATTCAGGATCGCTTTTCGACGATCAAGTAATTGTGTGTTGCGTTGGTGGATCGACAACGCATCAAGTTCATGATCATATACTG